>DATBZA010000109.1:0-35640 GCA_036513415.1 Myxococcales bacterium
GCGGCCGCGCGTCCGGCACCACCGCCTCCACCCAAACCGATGGCCGGCCAGGTCCGCCCTCCCGCGCCGCCGGCCAAACCAGCAGCGCCCGCGCGGCCTCGGGCCCGGGTCTCGGCCATTGCGCGCGACGGAAGCCGCAGCGCCGACTTCGTCCTCACCAAGGACGAGACCAGGGTGGGGCGGGAAGTCGAGCCGGGCGAAGTGAAGCTCGACAAGGACCCCTTCATCGCCCCGCTCCACGCAGTCTTCCGTTTCGAGGGCCCCCAGTTGGTGGTGCAGGACTCGGGAACCCCCAACGGCGTCTTCCTCTGGCTCAAGGAGCGCACCCTCGAGTCCGGCGACGAGCTGCGGATCGGCCGCCAGCGGCTGCGCGTGGAGTGGATGCCCGACGAACCTGAGCAGCTCGCCGATCAGCCGGTGTGGGGCAGCCCCAACCCCGGCTACACCGCCCGGGTGGTGCAGCTGCTCGAGGGCGGCGGCGAAGGCGACGTCTACCCCCTCAAGGTCGGCGACAACCTGGTGGGCCGCGGCACGGGCGACGTGAGCTTCCCCCAAGACGGGTACGTCTCGAGCAAGCACGCGACCATCACCGTCGGCGAAGGCTCCCTGGTCGTCAAGGACCTCGGCAGCGCCAACGGGACCTTCGTCCGCGTCAACGGCCAGGCCGCCGTCACCTCAGGCGATCTCCTCCTGGTGGGCGAACAGATCCTCCGGATCGACCCGGCGTAGCCGCGGCCGCCGAAGGCGGCTCAGCGGCTACGTTTGAGCGCGGTCATTCGGCAGTTCCGGTAGACGCGTTCAACTCCCTGCCGGGGCCCGTGGGCGCAGATACTTCTGGATCTCGACCGGGAACTGCTGCGTGTCGATTGGCTTCGTGATGTAGCCGTCGCACCCGGCGTCGAGGCTCCTCTGGCGGTCGCCTTTCATCGCGTAGGAGGTGACCGCCACGACTGGAATCTCCCGCAGCTGCGGATCGGCCTTGAACTCCCGCGTCAGCTGCAGGCCGTCCACGTCCGGGAGCTGGATGTCCATCAGCACCAGCTGCGGATGAAGAGCCCGAACGCTCGTTCTCGCCGTCTGCGCGTCGCAGGCTGTGTGCACGGCGTATCCATGCTTTTCCAGCAGCCAACGCAAGAGTTTCAGGTTCATCTCGTTATCGTCGACGATCAAGATGCATTCTCCAGCCACCGTGCCTCCCTTCTCACTGTGATGCCTGCCGGCGCGGCACGAAAGCGTCCAGCTCCCGAACCAGGCCGGCCGCACCGTTGCTACCCTTCATGACGACCGCCTGTGCGGTCTTGCGCAGGCGCTCCTGGTCGTACGTCGACAGGTCCTTCACGGTCCAGATGATCACGGGCGTGCGCTGGCCCGCATCCGTACGGCGGAAGCGATCGAGGAACTCGAATCCATCGAGCTGCGGCATGATCAGATCGAGGACCACCGCGATCAGAGGCGATTCCGCAGCCGCCTTCAGCCCTGCCTCACCATCCCGCCGGCAGATGGTCCGATACCCGGAGCGTCCCAGGGTTGCCTCCATCAGCTTGAGGCAGCTCTCATCGTCGTCCACCACCAGTACCGCGCCGCGTCGCTCCGGGGAGACGCCAGCCTGCCGGAGCGCAGCGAGGAGGGCTTCCGGGTCGAGCGGCTTGGCGAGCACGTCGGTCACCCTGAAGCCCGCTACCGCGCCCTTTTCGGCCACGACGGTGAGAACCACCACGGGGACGTCGGCATTGCGGCTTTCAGTCCGCATCCGGGTGAGGAGGTCGACGCCGCTCATGTCCGGGAGGAGCAGGTCGAGAGTGATGGCGTCGAAATCGGCCTCGCGGAGCTTGACGAGGGCCTGAGAGCCGGTGGCCGCCGTCTGCACCGAGTAGCCTGCCGTGGTGAGCGCCTTCACGATCAGCGCCTCGTCGGATGCGTTGTCCTCCACGACCAGGATGCTTGGCCCGCCTATGTTCAGGGTCACGATCGGTTTCGAAACGGCCGGGAGCTCACCCTTCGCCCGTCGTGGCAGCACGGCGTGAAACACGCTTCCCGCGCCTGGGGTGCTGCGGACGCCCACGGTGCCGCCTTGCGCTTCGACGATACGCTTGGTGAGCGCCAATCCCAGGCCGGTACCGGCATGCTTCTTCGCCGCCCCCGCGTCAAGCTGCTGGAACTCGACAAACAATCGCCCCAGGTCCTCCGGCTGGATGCCGGCGCCCGTGTCGTCCACCTCGAGGCGGAAGAAGTCCGCTCCTTCAGGCAAAGCGCGGATGGTCACCAGGCCGCCGGAGGGCGTGAACTTGAGCGCATTGGAGAGATAATTGTAGAGCACCTGCTTCAGCCTGGCCGGGTCGAGCACCACGCGCCCGATGGCCGGGTCCACCGCGATCTCGACGCGGACCTGCTTTTCGGCCGCGGTGGTGCGCAGGATTGCGCCCACCTCGCCGATCGCCTGCGCCAGGTCGACGGACTCGGGCCGGAAGTCCAGCTTCCCCGATTCGACTTTCGCCAGGTCGAGAACGTCGTTGATCAGGCGCAGCAGATGATGGCTGCTGGTCAGGACGTTACCAAGGAAATCGCGCTGCTGATCGTTGAGCGGACCCACCTCTCCCTCGTGGAGAAGCTGAGTGAAGCCGAGGATGGCGTTGAGCGGCGTGCGCAGCTCGTGCGACATGTTGGCGAGGAACTGCGACTTGTAGGCGCCGGCCCTGCTGAGCTCTTCCGCCTGCCGCTGGGTCTTCGCGAGCAGTGCGCGCAGCTCTGCACGGCTCCGCGCCACCTCGAGTGCGATGGCCAGGGTCTCGCGCACGGAAGCGAGCAAGTCGGTGGAACGTTCGTTCCACGGCTGCAGGCTGGCGAGCTCGAGCACACCGGTGACCTTGCCGATGTGGATCAGCGGGACCAGCACGATCGAGCGTGGCGACCCTGCGGCGAGCGCGGAGATGACCCGAAGCTGGTCCGCCGGCGCATGTACCACGGTGATCTCGGTCTGGAGCGCTGCCTGCCCGACCAGGCCCTCGCCAAGGCGGAAGCTCGGAACACTTTCCTGGGTAGAGAGCGCGTGCTGCCCCAGGAGGTGAAGGACGCCGTCGGCACCGGCCAGATAGAGGGCGCCCAGCGGGCAATCGAGATAGCGGCAGAGCATCGAGACGGCCCGGTCCGCCACCTCCTTGGGCTCCAGTTCTCCGCGGAGCTGCTCGGACAGGCCCGACTGGGCACCCTTCAGCCAGTCGACGCGACTCCGTTCGGACTCGAGCCGCCGCAGGCTCTGGCCCATGTGATTCGCCTGCCGGGCGAGATCGCCCATCTCGTCACGGCGGACAACGGGGATGTCCGAGCGGAAGTCGCCCTCGCCGAAGCGGCGGAAACCCGCGGTCAGGTGGGCCATGCCGCCCAACATCTCGCGACTGATCCAGAGCGAGAACAGGAACATCAGCACCAGGCTGCCGACGCCGAGGGCTACCCGCACGCGCGAGCCCGTCCGCTCGGCTTCTGCAGCTGCGGAGAACGCCTTCGTCAGGTCCGCCTTGTCGAAGGCGGTCGCCCGATCGAGGAGCTCCGCCACACGGAGCCGCCTGGTTTGCATCTCGGCCATCTCGGTGACGACGCTCTCGCCGGTGTCGCGGGCGATGAGGCGGTTGGAGAGTGCCATCCCTCTGGCGTGAAACTCCTCGACCGCCTGCTCGAGCGCGGCGACCAGGGCCGGGTCCAGCGCACCGCTCGAATCGGCGAGCTGGCGCAGGAATTCATTCTTCAGCTCTACCGTCCGGGCCAGCTTCTCGGGATCGCTCGCAAAGACAGCGTCCTGAAATCCGCGCTGGATCCGCTCGAGCTGAGCCGCGAGCTGCGGGCGAAGAGCTACTTTCGGCAGATACTGGCGGCGGATCTCTTCGAGATGACGTTCCACGCGCGCAGCGATGAACGCGTCGCAAACGATCAGCGCCAGGAGCGCCGTCGCAGCGGTGGCGACAAGGGCGAGCAATTTCGATCGGAAGGAGAGAGTCATCGTGCTCAGTTCGCTTCCACGACTGCCGCGCCGTTCAAGGGCGTGTCTCCTGTCACGTAGCCGATCGCGCCTGGATGGCTGAGGACGTAAGAGACGACCGCTTGTTCGTTGGGCAGTTCGGGCGGCGGGAGGCCTTGACCGGAGAAGATCTGCTGCTGCCAGTAGCTCCTCACCGATGCCACCGAGCGGGCGAGGATCTCCTGCGAGAATCGGATTCGCGCGGGAGCATCCGGTCCAAGGTCCACCGGATGGACGGGCGTGTCGTCAGGCCAGCGGGTTGCGCGCCGGAGAAACACCTCGGCCACGAACTTGCGATCGATTCTCGAGACGCGACTCGAAGGGTGCACGATCAGCACGTACGCAGATCGAGGGCGCTCGGCGGCCCCGGAAGCCGTGACCAGCCCGACGAGGATGAATGCGCAAATCCGCACGTTGCCTCGAGTCAGAAGAAAGCCGTGGTCTTGAGGGCGAAGAGCGCCCAGTCCGGATGGAGCGAGCTCAACGGCTGGTTGCCGTTCAGGCTCGAGGAGAGTCCAGCCATGCCGTGCATGTAATGCCCCTCGACCTTGACCAACCAGAACGGGTTGATGTCGAAGCGGAGAGTCAGCGCGGCATCGTGCTGCCTGCCCTCGAGGCTCCCCCGCCGGCTGACGTTGGGAAACAGGAGCGAGTAGTAGGCGCCGGTCTGGAGCCAGGAATTCACCCGGTACGACGCCAGCGCGTAGCCTCGTTCGCTGAACGTCAATCCCTCGGGGAACAGTGAAGGGTTGCTGCTCTCCGTCCGCACCCGCCAGCGGCTGTATTCGGCGGTGAGAAGGAGATCGCGCACGGTGTACTCCACCGAGGCGACCCACAGCATCACGGGGAGGTTCACGGCCACCTGGCCTGGTGAAGAAGGAACGAGCAGGTGCGTCTCGAGGCGGAGGAACTGCAGACTTCCGCCCAGGCGCAGGCCCTCGACCGGCGCCGCCCACAGCACGCGCCCCCCAGCCACGTATGGGACGTTCAGATCGACGGCAGTGATAGGACTCCCGGGCTGGGGTCTGATGTCGAGGAAGATCGTGCCTCCATAGAACCTGTAGTCGAGCCCGCCCGCTGCACCCAGGCCCCGATACCCGTAAAGCTCGAAGCCGGTCTGCGCGAGCAGGAAGTCCCGGTTCTGGGCGGGATAGATCGATTGGGGAAGAAGGATGGCGGTGCGTGCGGAATCGATGTCGCTGCTGTCGTTGTAGAGCCCGAAGGGCAGCTTGACGCGCCCGGCTCGGATGCCGAGCCAATCCTGCCAATGGTAATCCACCGAATACCAATCGAGCGTTGCCCGGTAATCGCCGATCGGGCCCAGGTCGTGGGAGAAGATCTGCAGGCCGAGGGTCAGCTTGTCGGTGGCGAGCATCGTGAAGTTCAGCCCGAGCTCGGTAAATTCGAAGCTGCCCCGCGAGGAGTGTGCCAGGTAGTTGTTGGCGGAAGTGAGCAGGAATCCCTGACTGATGAAGCCGTGGACCTGGAGTTGCCCCAGCTCTCCCGGCAAGCTCAACTCCACCGCCGCTGCCGGGCGCGATGCGACCAGTGCGAGAGCCGACATTGCGAGGACCAAGCGCATTCCGGCGACCCGCTCCTTTCAGCCTGAAAAGACTGCTGTCTACTTGAACAGCGTAAGCACGCGCCGCTGTCCGTCGGCAAGTTTTCCAATGTCGACTGAACGACGTTCTTATGGCGCTCAATGGAAAGCTTGGCGACGCGAGGTGTGTTGGACTGGCGGTCTGTGGGCCTTCCCGCTACATGCGCGCTGCCCTCTGATCGGGACGGAGGCGAAGACCCTTGCGAAAGATTGTCAGGGCCCCGAACCACTGCCAGAGTGACGATTGATGCGCGGTTGCAGATTGCATTGCAAGATTCTCGATGCTTTCAAACGAATTGCCGGAAGCGCTCGCCTCGGACCCGCAAGCGCGGAGTCGCCGGCATGACGGCGCCAGGGCGCGTCCTGGTCGTCGACGACAACCAGATGAATCGCGCCCTGTTGAAGGAACGACTGGTGCGCCAAGCGCTCTATGTCGAAGAAGCGAGCGACGGGCACGATGCGCTGCGCAAGCTGGCGGCGAAGCCCTTCGACCTGGTGCTCCTCGACGTGATGATGCCCGGGCTCGACGGGTTCGACACCCTGCGCTCGATCAAGACCGATCCGGCGCTGTGCGAGATTCCGGTGCTGATGATTTCTGCCTTCGGCGAGATCGACAGCGTCGTTCGCTGCTTGCAGCTCGGCGCCGAGGACTATCTCCCCAAGCCGTTCGAGCCGGCGGTGCTGCGGGCGCGCGTGGGCACTTGCCTGGAGAGGAAGCGGCTGCGCGACCGCGAACGGGGCCACCTCGAGGCCCTGCGCGCGGAACGCGACCGGGCCGAGCGGCTGCTGCTCAACGTGCTGCCACGCTCGATCGCCGATCGGCTATTGGCCTCGGAAACCACCATCGCGGAAAACTTCGCCGAAGCGAGCATCCTGTTCGCCGACATCGTCGGTTTTACCGAGCTGGCTACGCGCTTGCCGCCGCGCGAGGTAGTGGGAATCCTCAATGGCATCTTTTCCGGTTTCGACGCGCTGCTCGACCGGCACGGGCTGGAGAAGATCAAGACCATCGGCGACGCCTACCTGGTTGCGGGCGGCGTGCCCACGCCGCGTCCGGATCATGCCGTCGCCGTGGCGGCGATGGCGCTCGACATGTGCGAGTCGCTGCGCCAGTTCAACCAGCGCAGCGGCACCTCGTTCTCGATGCGCGTCGGCATCAACACCGGCCCGGTGGTGGGCGGCGTGATTGGCACGCACAAGTTCATCTTCGACCTCTGGGGAGACGCGGTGAACGTGGCCAGCCGGATGGAGTCCCATGGCGAGCCCGGCCGGATCCAGTTGACGGAGGCGAGCTGGCGCCTCCTTCGCGGGCGCTACCGGTTCGAGGAGCGGGGGCTCATTTCCATCAAGGGGAAGGGCAAGATGCGGACGTATTTCCTGGTCGGTCCGCGGGCTGCCTGAGCGGTGACGCCGAAGAACGCATCTCACAACCGGAACTGCCGAATGACCTCGTTCAAGCATGGCCCCTGAGTTTGCTGCGGCGCCGGGGCTACCCCGCCAGCCGCTCTGACAGCTGTGCCTTGATCTTCGCCCGGAATCGCTCGAGCCGCATGGTGACGGCGCTCTTGCCAACGCCCATCCGCAGGGCGATCTCGCGCGCCGAGAGCGTGCCCTCGAGGTAGAAGAGACGAACGGTCTCTTTCTCCGGCCCCTCCCGCAACCCGTCGATCACCTCGCGCACGGCCCGCAGCTCGGCCTCCTTCTCCAGCACGTACGACGCCGCGGGCACGTGGTCCTCCATGAGCTGGGCCTCGCGGTTGGCCTCCTCGGCTGCCTTGATGTGCGTCGTCCGGGAGGTCAGGTAGCTGCGCGCCCGGTTCCGGGCGATGGTGAAGAGCCAGGCTCCGAACCGCTCGCGGTCCTTGAGCGATGCGAGCGCGCGGAAGGCTCGGACGAACGCCTCCTGGACCACATCCTCCCCTTCGTCCGGATCCAGCTCGGAGAAGCTCGCGGCCAGGCGGGAGACGGCCGGCCGGTAACGCCGATAGAGCTCCTCTTCCGCCGCCCTGCCCCGGGGACCGCCGGCCAGTGCCCGGCCGATCAACACGGACTCCTTGACGCGCCCGTCGAGCAGCGTCAGGTGTGGGCGAACAGGGGGTTCGGGAAGCTCCAGAGGCGCGAGGTTCGTCGCAGAGGTCATGGGCTTCTAGCACCTCGCGTGCCCATGCCATCCCGCGCACCCGCTCAGAATGATTTCAACCCTTTAGCGCAACCTGGAGAAAGGTCACGGGTCGTTTCACCGCGACAGCCGTGTCATGGCCGGGGTGGTTCTCCTCAGCCCTTTGG
Source organism: Myxococcales bacterium (assembly GCA_036513415.1). Lineage (GTDB taxonomy): Bacteria > Myxococcota > Myxococcia > Myxococcales > 40CM-4-68-19 > 40CM-4-68-19. Next base: position 7,896 of record DATBZA010000109.1, read on the forward strand.
GGTGACGACCCTCACCTCCAGGGCTAAGTTCCGCGGCCGCGATGCTCGGGGTCGTCAACGACAAGGCGCTCCAGGATCTGGGATGGGGGCAGCTCTGCGCGGAGCTTGCCACCCGCGCGCGCACCCCCATGGGCCGCGATCGCTGCATCTCGCTCCTGCCCGGCAGCGATCCCGACGCCACCCGGCGGCACCTCGGACTGGTGGAGGAAGCGCGCCTGCTCCACAGGCACGAGCGCGAGCTGCCGCTCGCCGACGCGGTGGACGTGCGGCCGTCGCTCGGGCGGGCGGCGCGGGAGGGGACGCTGGAACCGCAGGAGCTGATGCAGGTGGCCCGCCTGATCCGGGCCAGCGACTCGGCGCGCCGGTTCTGCTTCTCGCAGGCGGACCGCGCTCCGCTCCACTTCGCGCAAGCGCAGGAGCTGTCCGAGCTGGTCCCTCTCGCGCAGGAGCTGGAGCGCGCGTTCGACCCCTCCGGAAAGCTGCTCGACACCGCGAGCCCGCTTCTCGGCGAGCTGCGCGAGCGCGCCCGCGGCCTCCACCGCGCCATCAAGCAACGGATCGAGGAGCTGCTCAAGGACGAGAAGATCGTTCCCATGCTCCGGGACGCCTACTACTCGGTGCGGGGGGACCGCTACGTGCTGCCGGTGCGCGCCGAGCATCGGTCGCATCTGCCCGGGATCGTGCACAACGCCTCGAATTCCGGCCAGACGCTGTTCATCGAGCCGCAACAGCTGGTGGAGCTGGGCAACCAGCTCACCATCGCCGAGGCCGGCGCGCTGGAGGAGGAACAGCGGATCCTCCATGAGCTGTCCGGCGCCGTCGGGCGGCGGGCGCCGGTGCTCGAGCACGACGTGGAGATCATCGCCGTGCTCGACGAGGCGGCCGCGGGCGGCCGGCTCGGCGACGACCTCGACGCCGGCGCGCCCGAGCTGGGCGGAGACCGTTTCGAGCTGCGCAAGGCCCGGCACCCGCTGTTGGTGCTCCAGCGCAAGTCGGCGGGAGTGGTGGCCAACGACGTGGCGCTGCCCGCGCCCGCGCAGGCGCTGATCGTCAGCGGCCCGAACGCGGGCGGGAAGACGGTGACCATCACTGCGGTGGGGCTCTGCGCGCTGATGGCCCGCGCGGGGCTGCCCCTCCCCGCCGAGGCGGGCTCCCGCATGCCGCTGTACCGCACGGTGTACACGGCCATCGGCGACGAGGGCGATCTGGCGCGGGACCTCTCCACCTTCACCGCCCACCTCTCCGCGCTCAAATGGATCCTGGAGGCGGCCGGTCCCGGCACGCTCGCGCTGATCGACGAGATCGCCGCGGACACCGATCCGCGCGAGGGCGCCGCCATCGCGGTCGCCGCGCTGGAGAAGCTGGTGACGGCCGGCGCGCAGGTGCTGATCACCACGCACCTCGAGGAGCTGAAGGCGCTGGCGCTCGCCGACCCGCGCTTCGCGCCCGCCAGCGTGGGCTTCGACGTGGAACGCCTGGCCCCGACCTACCGGCTGCGACTGGGCGAGGTCGGCGCTTCGTCGGCGATCGAGATCGCGCGGCGCGTGGGCCTGCCGGAAGACGTTTGCATGCGGGCCCGCGAGATCCTGGGAAGCGGCGCGTCCGTCGTGTCGCAAGCGGTGGAGCGGCTGGAGCAGGAGCGCGCCGCGTCCGCGCGCCGGAGCGCCGAGCTCCTGGCCTCGCGCGAGGAGGTGGAGCGCGAACGCGCCTCCCTCCAGCGCGAGCGAGAGCGCCTGCGCGAGCTGGAGCGAGAGACGCGCGCCGGCGCGAGGGCAGAGCTGATCGAGGACCTGCGCCGCCGCCGCGACGAGATCGCGGCCCTGGTCGCCCGGCTTCAGGCGGCGCCGGCGATGGCCCAGGCCGTCGATGCGCAGCGCGCGGTGGAGCAGGCCGTCGCGGCCGAAGAGCGGGAACAAGCGCGAGCCTCGGAGCCGCAGGCGCTCCCCGACGCCGCGCTGGAACCGGGCGCACGGGTCAAGCATGTCCGGCTGGGCACGGAGGGCGTGGTCCTCGAAGTGCAAGACGGCAACGCAACGGTGCAGATGGGCGCTCTGCGCAGCAAGGTGCCGGTTCAGGACCTCCTGCCGCTCGCGAGGCAGGTGCGGCAGGCGGGGTTCCGCAAGAGCAAGGCTGAGCGGATTGAGCGCGCCGAGCAGGCGCGCGCCGCCGCCGTCCAGGTGCGCGTACCCGTGGCCGACGTCCGCGGAATGCGCGTGGACGAGGCGCTCCGCGCTGTCGAGCTGGAGTTGGACCGCGCCACCCGCGCGGGCGACGAGCGCGTCCACGTCCTGCACGGCCACGGGAGCGGGGCCTTGAAATCCGCCATCCGCGAACACCTGCAGCGCAGCCCATACGTGCGCCGCTCGCGACCCGCGGAGCAACACGAAGGCGGCGACGGCGTCACCATCGCCGAGCTCGCTTAGCTGGAAAGTGATCCGGCGCTTCAGATCAAACGCCGAGCACGCCGAGCACGCCGAGGGGGAAACGTAGACTCAAGGAATCATTTTTGGGGTTGGGTTGGTGCGAACCCGACCGTCGGAGCAACTCCGAGCGCCGCGGCTGGCGAGATGATCACAACCCCAAACCTCGGCGTGCTCGGCGTTTGATCCAAGAAGCCGCTCACTTTCTGGCTCGCGAGTCTTGGATCTATAGAATGGAGATGTGCATTCGTGGTTGAGGGCGTTGCGGCATGATCTGGTGAAGCGGGCGGTCTGGCCGGCGAGGGACCTGCGGGACTCCGGAGAACGGGACGTCGAGGCGCTCCGACGAGGGTTGATGCAGCTCAGCGATGCGGAAGGCGCCCCGATCACTGCCCAGGCATTGTTCGAGCGGATGCGGGCCGGGACGCCCTGCTCCGCGGACGCCTGTGAAGAATTTGCGGCGGCGCTGCAAGTTGCCGTCAATGCTTTGGATTTGCCTTGGCCGGCGCCGCTTTCGGCGGTGCTCGCGCTGGAAGACGCTTTTTCGGACCTCGCGCGTTCCATGGAGAGGTGATGCCCCGGCTGCTGGTGATCGACGACCGCGACCAGACGATCGAGATGTGCCACCGGCACCTCCCGCAGTTCGATTACGTCACACGCTGCGGGCGGCGGCATCCGTGCCAGGTCTGCGAAGAACGGGACAAGGGCTGCACCCTCAAGTGCGCGCACAACGCCGACGAGGCGGCCGAGGCCTTGGGGCAGGAGGAGACGCTCCCCGACCTGGTGGTCCTCGACCTGCACTTCGCGCTCCCGGAGGCTCAGCTCTTGCCCCGGAACAAGGACGGCCTCGATCTGGAGACGGTCCGCCGCACCCAGGGTCTCTACATCCTCGAGCAGCTCCGCAAGGACTATCCCACGCTGCCGGTGGTGCTGCTCACCGCCACCGACGCGAGCATCGAACGTCCGCAGCACCCGCTGGTGCACTTCTGCGAGAACGAGGTGGTCGACTCGCGGACGCTGGCCGCCGAGGTCTCGCGCGCCCTGGCGCTGCAGCACGCGGCGCAGGAAGGACCGGTATTCTGGGGACGCTCGGCGGCCATGGCCGAGCTGCGCCGCCAGATCGCGGTCCTGGCCCGGAGCCCGCTGCCGGTGCTGATCGAAGGGGAGACGGGCACCGGCAAGAGCTTCCTCGCCGAGCACGTGCTCCATCCCCGATCGGGGGCGAAGGGGTCGCTGGTCGTCACCGATCTCTCCACCATCCCGGAGACGCTGATGCCCGCGCACCTCTTCGGATCCCGCCGGGGCAGCTACACCGGCGCCGTCGAGGACCACGCCGGCGTCTTCGAGCAGGCGCACACGGGGACCCTGTTCCTCGACGAGATCGCAAACCTGGACCTGGAGTCGCAGAGGCGGCTGCTGCTGGTGCTCGAGCGCGGAACGGTCACCCGCCTCGGCGACTCGCGACCCCGGTCCGCCGCGCCCAAGCTGGTGGCGGCCACCCACGCGGACCTCGCGCATCTGGTAGACGAAGGGCGGTTCCGCCAGGACCTGTACATGCGCCTGAACCCGGCCACGCGACTGCGCGTGCCGCCGCTGCGAGAGCGCAAGGAGGACCTGCCCGACCTGATCCGCTTCGCGCTGCTCGACGCGTTGCGCTCCGAGCAACTCCGGCCGTTGGTGCGCGCCTATCTCGCCCGCTTCCCCACGCCCGACGATTACGCCGAGGAGGCGAACTCGGTCCACTTCGGCAAGCCGCAGGGCCGGGCGCAGCGCCGCGACGCGTTCTCCATCTTCCTGCCGCAAGGTGCGCTGCACCGGCTCTCCGCGCACCCCTGGCCCGGCAACCACCGCGAGCTGAAGCTCCTGGCGACCAACGCGCTGGTGTTCTCGCTGGTCCAGCACCTCGACGCGGACGTCCCCCCGCTGCCCGCTGCGGGGAAGAAGGAAGCCCCATCCGCGCGGGCGCCGGCCGTGCTCGCGATCCCGGATGCGCTCGTCGATCGCTTGCTCGGCAAGCCCGCCGCGCTACGGCCTTCGGCGCCCGGACCTGTCCTCTCCGGATCCACCGGCGATCGCCGGGTGGAGATCTCGCTCAAGCCGGGCGGGAGCTTCGCGGAGATCTCTGCCGAGGTGGAGCGCCAATATCTGATGGCGCTGTTCCATGCGCACGGCGGCGACCTGGACCGGATGGCCGCCGAGCTGTTCGGCCCCGGCGCCAGCCGGCGCAAGGTGCACCTGCGCATGAACCAGCTCGGATTGCGGTTGCGCAACCTGCGCGGGGCGACCGGGTGATCGCGCTGGTCGCGGCCCTGCTGGCCGCCGGCGCGGCGGAGCCCGGGCTGAAGCTGCTGCGCGAAGGCCGGCCAGCAGAGGCGGCCGAGTCGTTCGCGGCGGCGCTCCGGAAGGACCCCAGGAACGCCGCGCTGGCGAACGACCTGGGCATCGCCAGCGCGCGCGCGGGGCGGAGGTTGGAGGCGGAGCGCAGCTATCGGCTGGCCATCCAGCTCAATCCCGCCCGCTGGTACGCGTACGGCAACCTGGCGGACCTGCTCGCGATCGCGCCGGACCGCTGGGAACGGGCGGACGAGACGCTGGCGCTGCTCGAGCGCGGACTCGCGCGCGCCTCGCCCGCGGGGAGGATGAGCCTCGCGCTCCGGGTCGCGGATTTCGAGCGGAGCGTGGGGAGGACGGCGCGGGCGCGGCAGCGGCTTGCGCTGCTCGGGGAAGGAAGACCTGACGCGGAGCAGGCGCGCCGGACGCGCGAGCTCCTCGATCGCATCGCCGAAGACGAACGGGCGCGCGCGCTCGAGGACTGGCCCGAGCCCGAACCGTCAGCCGCGCAGCTCGCTGCCCTGGCGTCCGGGGCGCAGAGGCTCAGCGCGAACGACGCGCGCGGCGCCCTCGCCGCCGCCGACGCCCTCTGCTCGGAGCAGCCGGCATGGCGGGCGGCCCGGTGGTTGCGGGCGCGGGCTCTCGAGGCGGTAGGCAGGCTGGACGAGGAGGCGCGCGAGCTCCGGATCCTCACGCAGCTTGCCCCGGCGGATGCCGCAGCGTGGCGGAGGCTCGGCCGGATCCTGACGGACCAGGGCGGCCTGCTGGAGGCAGACCGGGCTGACGCGGCCTTGCGCGAGGCGCTCGCGCTCGAGCCATCCTGGAGCGACCTGTGGCTGCTCCGCGCGCGATTAGCGCTGCGGCAGGGACGCGCGCAGGACGCCTTGCGCCACCTGGAGCGCTTCCGGCGCTCCGGCGGCCGCGATGCGGAAGCCGACCGGCTGGCGTCTGCCGCGGCGGCGCAGGCAGGCACCGGTGCGCAGGCGCCCGGGCCGGGCGCTGTTGCCGTGCACGAGCCCAGCGCGAACGCGCGCGCTCTCTACCAGCAGGCGGGCAGCGCGGAGTCGCCCGACAGCGCACGCCAGTTGCTCGAGCAGGCCCTGGAGGACTCGCCCGGCTTCGCGGAAGCCGCGGCCGCGCTGTATGCGCTCGGCTCGGCAGTTCCGGAGAAGACGCTCGACACCTTGCGGGACGACGGTCCTGCCCTGCTCGATCTGGCGGAGCGGGTGCGCGGTGCGGGCGGACCGGCCGAGCTCGTCGCGCCCTGGCTGGATCGCGCCGTCCAGGTCGCGGCACCCGAAGCGCTGCTTGCGCGGGCACGGCTCCGGCTGGAGCAGGGGGCGCGCGCCTCTGCAGTGGAAGATCTGTTGTCCTACGCCGCCTCGCCGGAGCCCCGGCACCTGGACGAAGCGCGCCTCCTCCGATCGCAGCTGGTCGCCGCCTCGCGGACGGACCTCGGCGTGCTGCAGGCGCGGCGCCGCCTGGCGGAGGACCGGCCCGAAGCCGCGCTGGCCGTGGTCGGGGACCGCTGCGAGCCCGGCATGGACCCGGACCGGCTGGTCGCAATCGGCGGCATCCGGGAGTTCTCCGGCGACCTGGATCGGGCTCTCGAGTGCTACCGGCTGGCATCGCCCGCGCCCACCGCCCTGCGAAAGCTCGCGCGCGTGGCCGGGCGCCATCCAGATGCCCGCGCCGTGGACGAGCTGCGCGCCGCGGCGGCCCACGGCATCCCGGAGGCGCTCTGGGCGCTGGCTCGAATCGACCTGGCCGCCGGCCGGCAGGACGCCGCGGTCGCCAACCTCGACCGGTTCCTCTCCGCCGCGGCGCCGGACGACCCGGGCGTCGCCGACGCCCGCGCGGCGCGCGATGCCCTGCTGCGCAAGAGCACCGAGGAGGCGCGGGCGCGGGCACGCAGGCAGGTCGCGGCGGCGGGCGCCGGCGCGGCGCTGCTGGCCGGCCTGGCGGCATGGCTCTGGGCGGGTGTGACGCTCCAATCCGCGCTGCGCCGCGCTCCACGGCTGTTCCCGCACCTGGCGCGCGCCGTGAACGAGGTGCGCCACGACGTCCTCAAGCATCGCGCCGGCGTTCTGGGCATGGTCTCCGACCCGGACGCGCGCCGCGAGGACATCACCCACGCGCTGCTCGCCCCCGAGCCCGCCTCCGGGGTCGTGGCCCGGCACTACGAAGCGCTGCGGGCCGCGGCGAAGGCCCAGGGAGTCGGGCTCCGGAGGCTCTCGCGCGAGCCGGTCTTTGGACCCTTGGTCCGGGATCTGTCGCGCGCCGAGGCGCTGCTGCGCGATCCCGCGGGCGACGCGCGAACGCTCGGGGAGATCGACGGGCGGGTCCGCGGAGAGCACACCCGCCGCCTCGGGGCATTGCTGCGGCTGGGCCCGCGCACGAAGCTCGACGCGAGCGCCGTGGCGGGCTGGATCCGCGACGTGGAGGCGGAGATGCGCCGGGGCGGCTCGCCCTGGACCGCGCCCTCGATCCTGATGAAGGGCATGGAGGTGGAGTTCCCGGTCGAGCGGGGGGCGCTCTCCACCATCTTCGCGAACCTGCTGCGCAACGCGCAAGCCGCGGCGGAAGGAGGCGAGGTGATCGTCCGGCTGGGGGAGGAGCGCGACGCAGCGGGCCGCAACCTCATCGTGCTCCTGGTCGGCGACTCCTCTGGCAATGCGGTCTCCCTCGACGCCATCGAGCAGCGGGAGAGCGGCCGCGGGCTGGCGCTGGTGCGCGACCTGACGCGCGAATGGCAGGGACACGTGATCGTGCGCGCCGAGGAGCCGCCGTGGACGAAGGCAGTGGGGGCCTGCTTCCCGGCGCCGGCGGCATGACCTTCCTCGTCTGCGAAGACGGCTCCGAATACACGGACCGGTTCGAGCGCTTCCTCGGCGCGCAGTTTCACTTCTTGCGGGCAGGCCACTTCGCCGAGGCGCTGGGGCTCGCGGCGGGCGCCGATGCGCTGCTGCTCGACCTGGACTTCCGCCGCACTCCCCGGGAGCTGCTGGTGGATGAGCGCGGGGCTCCGGACAAGCGCGGGGCCACGGAGGTGCAGGGCATCCTGATCCTGCGCGCGCTCCGGGCGCGGGGAGTCGCGTTGCCCGCAGTCCTCTTCGCCGACCTGGATGACGCGGCGCACGCCGTGCGCCTGGAGCGGGAGCTGGCGCCGCTGCGGATCGTGCCCGGAAGCGCAGGTCTTCCGCGGATCGCTCAGCTGCTTCGGGAGGTGGTGAGCAGCGCGACGGGCAACGTCGAGAAGAGCTGATCCACTGCCAGGCCGCCTTCGCCCACCACCCGTTCCTCGCCGGTCAATGCATCGCGCAGCCTTTCGCCCGGGGCGAGGCCGGGCACGGGGACCACGGTGCTCGCGAAGCGCTCGGCGGCGAGCCGGGGGCCGTCGAGCAGCCCCGCCACCAGCCTGGGCGCCACCACCACGGCCTTCTGGCCATCGGGCCCCTCGCGCGCGAAGGCGGCCAGGTTCCCGGCGCGCGGGCCTGCCGGAGCCAACGCGACGTAGCCGCCGCCGGCGAACACGTCCGGCTGCGCCTTCCGCGCCTGCAGCGCCGCATGGGTCAGGAACAGCTTGATGCGCCCGTCCTCCCAGCTGGCGTAGAGCTGGCGCGCAAGATCCGCGGGCGCGAGCGAGGAGGAACGCAGCTCGTCGAGGAGCTTGCGCCGCAGCTCGAAATCCACCGGCCGGCGGTTGTCCGGATCGACCAGCGACAGGTCCCACAGCTCGTTGCCCTGGTAGAAGTCGGGCACGCCGGGCGAAGCGATCTTCAGCACCACCTGCGCGAGCGAGTTGTGCATCCCGACCTGGGCGATGCGCTGCGCGAACGGCTGTAGCCCTTTCCAGAGCCGATGCTTGGGCGGCAGCGCGAACAGGCCTTCGACGTAAGCCCGGAGCGCGTCCTCCCAGCGCTGGTCCTCCTGGATCCAGCTGGTGTTGACCTTGGCTTCCTTGGCGGCCTTGATCATGTACTGCACCAGCCGGTCGCGCAGGCCCGGCAGCTCTTCCGGGCGCATCGGCCAGGCGCCGATCAGGGTCTGGAGCAGGAGCATCTGCTCGTTGCGGTCCGGGGCGAAGCGCCCGTCCACCTCAAGGCGCAGGCCCTCGGTCCGGCGCGCGAAGGCGATGGCGGTCTTGCGCCAGTCCTCGGGCACCTCCGAGAGCGCGTCGATGCGGACCCGGATGTCCTCGCCGCGCTTGGTGTCGTGGGTCGCGGTGGCGAGCAGCGACCGGGGCCACTTCTGCGCCCGCAGCCGGTTCTGCTGGTGGAAGGCGTCAATGGTGCTGCCGAAGTGCTCCGGCTCCCCGCCCACCTCGTTGAGCGAGACCAGGCGGTTGTAGACGTAGAAGGCGGTGTCCTCCAGGCCCTTGGCCATCACCGGCCCCAGCACTTGCTGCAGCTTGACCGCGAATGCGTGCTGCGCCGGCCGCTCGCCCTCGTCCACGTAGGCGGCGAACTTCTGCAGCAGGATGTCGGCGATGAAGGTGTAGATGCTGGCGTTCTCGGCTGGGTTGCGCCGTTTCGCGCAGGCGACGGCTTCCAGGATGTACTTGCGGTCGCGCTCGTCCACGTGTCCCGGCTCCTCGATGTACGAGCGGTACACCGGGAAGCAGGCGATCATCTCGATCAGCGCCGACCGCAGCGCATACAGGGTGAAGTCCCGCGTCCAGCGGTTGCCTTCCGAGATCCGGTTGAGCTGGCGGGCGAGCAGGTTCATCTCCGACGCCATCGCCGTGTACAGGATCAGCTTCTTCTTCTGGTAGACCAGCTCCTGGAAGTCGATCTCTCCGTGGATGAAGCGCGCATAGATCTTCTGCAGCTTCTCCGCGTTCTCGCGCGCGACGAAGACGCCGCTCAGCGAGTTGAGGAAGTCGTAGCCGGTGGTGCCGGCGACCGCCCAGGTTCCCGGAAGGGTCTCGGTGCGCGCCAGGATCTTCTCGGCGACCACGTACAGCGGGCGGTCGAGGCGCAGGTCCTTGCTCTGGGCCAGCTCATGCCGGACCGCCGTCTCCAGCTCGTGCCAGGAGAGCCCGCGCCCCTCCGCCCTGGAGCGGATCCGCTGGAGGATGTGCGCGTCCTGCAGCAGCCCGAAATAGCGGCGGGGATAGGCGAGCCCGTCCGGATGATCGATGCGGAGCCCGTTGATCTTCCCTTCCGCCAGCAGGCGCAGCGGGAGTCGGTGCGCCTGCTCGAAGACCTCAGGGTCTTCCATCCGCACCGCGGCGAGGGAATTGATGTCGAAGAACCGGCGGTAGTTGATCTCCTCCGACGAGACGCGCCAGTGCGCCAGCCGGTACGCCTGCGCGTCGAGCAGCTTGTCGAGCAGATCGAAGCTGCGCGGTTTCCCCTTGGTCCCGTTGAAGATCCGGACGTTCTCCTCCAGGTGCCTGCGGACCGGCTCGCTGGTGGCAAACAGCGTCGCTACCCGCCGCTTGACCACTTCCTTCTCGCGCCAGCGCTCCTCGCGGCGGCCGGGATCCTGCTCGTGGCGCGAGGGCATGTGCTCGAGCACGAAGAGGATGCTCTTCAGCTCGTCGACTGCTTCGCTCTTGCCCAGCTCCTTCTCCAGCTCCTCGATGCGGTAGGAGAGGATCTGCGCATACGAGCGCGGGCTCAGCGGAAAGAGGTGGTCGTAGTACCGGACCCGGAACGCCCCCTCGTCCAGATCGAGCTGGATCTCGCCGCGCTCGAGCACCGCCCCGTAGCGGTCGCCCAGCACGGGCAGCAGCACCTTGTCGGCCAGCTCTTCCTTGACCGGGCGCCACTCGACGTCGAAGAACTTCGCCGCGCGTGCCGAGGGCCCGTTCTCGAGCAGATCCATCCAGAGCGCGTTGCCGGCGCCCAGGCCCATGTGATTGGGCACGATGTCGAGAACGTGGCCCAGCCCGGCCGCGCGGAGCGCGGAGGCGAGCCGCTCGTATCCCTCTTCGCCGCCCAGCTCCGCGTTGAAGGACCCATGATCGATGACGTCGTAGCCATGCGTCGAGCCCGGGGCGGCTTGCAGGATAGGGCTGGTGTAGAGGTCGGTGATCCCGAGCTCGGCCAGGTATGGGAGCACCGCGGCCGCGGCGTCGAACGGGAACCCCTTGTGCAGCTGGAGCCTGTAGGTGGCGACAGGTTGGCGGGCTGCCGCAAGCTCACCCGCCACCTCGTCGAGCAGACGTCGGGCCTGCTCCCGGACGATCTCGCGCTCCAGCCTCATTCCGCCTCCGGCTGCCGGGCTGCGCATCATCCGCCCTTACCGCTTGCGCCCGTACCGCTCCGCAAGATGTGCAAGCTCGGCCGCAGTTGCCACGGGCTCAGGCGCGGAAAACAGCTCGTCGGTCGTCCAGGGCAGACGGAAGGTCCAATTGTGCGTACCAACGGTGCCCGGGGTGTTCATGCGGTCGTGCCAGCCCAACGCGTCCGTCACGGGCGTCAGGAGGGCGTCGCTCGAGGCCTCGTAGGCCAGCTCGAGCAGGGCCGACTTCGTCTCGGGCGTGAAGCGGGTCTGGGTCGGCCCTCGCAGGCGCGCCAGCTGAGCCTGGGCGAGCTGGAGCTCCCGCTCCCAGTCCGCAAGGCCTTCCCACCAGCTCCGGAGGGCCTCGCTGTCGTGCGTTCCGGTCGCCGCGACCGAGATGCGCGGGAACCGGGTCACGTCGCGCGGCACGCCGCGGTCGTTCTCCCAGCGCAGCACCTTCGTCCCCGGGATCTCTTGCGCGGCGAGCGAGGCGCGGACGAAGTCCGGCACCGTCCCCAGGTCCTCGGCCAGCACTTCCCCTTTCTCGCCCAGGAGCCGCAAGATGCGCTCGCCTTGCTCGCGCTGCCGCGGCTCGTCCGCGGGGACGAAGAAGGCCGCGCTCTTGTCGACGGGGCGCGCGTAGGTGCGGTACAGCCCCACCACGTGGTCGACGCGGAACACGTCGTACAGCTCGGCCGCGCGCTCCGCACGCTGGTGCAGCCAGGGATCGCCTGCCGCACGCATCGCTTCCCAGCGAGGGACCGGCAGTCCCCAGTCCTGACCGTCCGCGCTGTACGCGTCGGGAGGCACCCCCACCGTCGCGTCGAAGCGGAAGAACCGCTGCAGGCTCCACACGTCGGATGAATCCTCCGCCACCATGAAAGGGAGGTCGCCCAGCACGCTCACGCCCCTGGCGTTCGCCTCCGCCCTGGCCTTGCGCCACTGGGAATCGGCGATCCACTGCACGTAGACGAGCTCGTCAATGCTCTGGCGGAGCCGCGAGCGGGCCTCGTCGAGGGCGCCCGGGTCGCGGTCGCGCAGCGGCGGCTCCCAGTCGCGCCAGCTCTTCTGGCGCTCCGAGTGGAGCGCCCGATAGAGCGCCCAGTCCTCCATCCACCCCGCGTGACCGGCGCGGAAGTCGTGGAAGGCCCGCTCGCGGGCGGTGCCGTCCTCCCGCTGGCGGAACTGCTGGAACGCGCGGGCGAGCGCGCTCCGCTTCACTCGCCGGTATCCCTCGAAATCGACGCGGGGCTCGCGGCGCAGCCGCGCCAGCTCCGCTTCTTCGCCGGCAGTGAGCCCGTCGAGGTCAGGCACCGCGCGCAGGTCGAGGTAGACCGGCTCCAGGGCGCACGAGCTCGACGCCGCGTAGGGGCTATCCTGACCCGGCGAGACCTCGTTCAAGGGCAGGAGCTGCCACATCGTGCAGCCCGCCTTCACCAGCCACTCAGCCAGCCGGCCGGCGTCGGCATAGCTGCCGAGATCGCCCGAGCTCCCCCGCGCCGACGACAGGGGAACGAGCAGGCCTGCGCGGCGGCCCAGGTTGAAGGCGTGGCCCACGAGGCCCCTTTTACTCGCCGCCGGGTCGATGGCAAGCTGCGATTGCGCTCGACCATTGGCTGGGGTAGAGCCGGCGCATGCCGAAGAAGGCCACCACCGACCACGGAGAGATCATCCACTTCGCTGGGCGCCGGCGCCTCTTTCCCGTGGCCTCCCGCGCGGATGACACGCAGATCCGGCTCGCCTCGCGGGAGGACGTGAAGGAGGAGGAAACGCGGATCGGGTGGCCCGCATACTTCCGGCCTTTCATCGACCGCCGCCTCGTGTTCCTTTACGACGATGCGGGCGGCCAGGCGGTGACTCGCGCGGAGGCCGACGCGGCGCTGGCGCAGGAGCCCGCGGGCCCTGCCGGCGCGGCTTCGACCGCGACGTAGAACCGATGTCCTCGGGCGTGAGCCACTGCCCCGACCTGGCCGCTCCGCCGTCGGCGAGCGCGAGCGCGATCCGGCTCCGGGCGGGGTCCGCGGACACCACCTCGACCAGCACCTCGTCGCCGATCGAGTAGCTGCGGCCCGACGATCCGACCACCAGGCGCTGCTTCTCCTTGTCCAGCCGGACGCCCTCACCCAGCGACTCCGCGGGGATGAGGCCTTCGACGAAGACCTCCTCCAGCTCGCAGAAGAGGCCGAACTCCGCCACGCCGGAGATGACCGCCTTGAACTTCTCGCCGATCTTGTCCTCCATGTAGAGTGCCGAGTAGAAGGCGTCGACGTCGCGCTCGGCTTTCATCGCGGCGCGCTCGCGCTCCGAGCACTGCGCGGCGATCCCGGCGAGGAATGACTCTTGCTCCTCGCGCTCCTGATCGCGCAGGAGGCGGCCTCCCCGGGCCCAGTGCTCCTTGAGCAGCCGGTGTACCATCAGATCCGGGTAGCGGCGGATCGGCGACGTGAAGTGCAGGTAGCTGGGTGCGGCCAGGCCGAAGTGCCCGATGTTGTCGGGGCTGTACTGCGCCTGCATCATCGCCCGGAGCAGCAGCGAGTTCAGGGCCTTCTGCGCCGGCGTGCCCTCCACCGCCTCGAGGAACTCGTTGAGCACCCGCGGGGTCAGCTCCTCGCCCGAGGGCAGCTCGAATCCGTGCGAGCGCGCCAGGGCCGCGAACGCCTCCAGCTTGTCCCGATCCGGCTGGTCGTGGATCCGATAGACGGTGGGGAGGGCGCGCACCTCGAAGAAGCGGGCGACGCCTTCGTTGGCCGCGAGCATGAACTCCTCGATCAGCCGGTGCGCGTCGTTGCGGGGGCGCTTGACGATCTCCGCCACCTTGCCCTCGTCGTCGAGCACGATCTTGGCTTCGGGGAGATCGAAGTCGATGCTGCCGCGCGCGCGCCGCTGTTCGGTGAGCTTCTTCGACAGCTCGTGGGCGGCCTTCAAGTCGTCCAGCAGGGGCCGCGCTTGCGGATCGGGTGCGCCGGCGAGCGCTTCCGCCACCCGGTCGTAGGTGAGCCGCGCGTGGCTGCGCATCACCGCTTCGTAGAGGTCCGCGTGGAGCGGCTTGCCGTCCTTGTCGAGGGCCAGGTCGCAAACCATGCACAGGCGGTCCACGTCGGGATTCAGCGAGCAGATGCCGTTCGAGAGACGCTCCGGAAGCATCGGCAGGACGGTGCCGGGAAAATAGACGCTGGTGGCGCGCCGCAGCGCCTCGCGATCGAGAGGCCCGCCTGGGCGGACGTAGTGGGCCACGTCCGCGATGGCGACCACCAGGCGGTAGCCGCCGGGCGTGCGGGAGACGTGGATCGCGTCGTCGAAGTCCCGCGCGTCCTCGCCGTCGATGGTCACCAGAGGCAAGTGCCTGAGATCGCGCCTCCCGGAGATCTCGTCCGGGGGAACGTGGTCGGGTACGCTCTGGGCCGCGATCAGCGTCGCCGGCTCGAATTCGTCCGAGAACCCCTCCGCGTAGGCGGCGGCGAGGATCTCGAAGCGGGGATCGCCCGGCGCCCCCAGCACCGCGACGATCTCGCCTTCCAGCGCGCCCTGGACGTCGCGGTGGAGGCGCACCTTCGCCATCTCGCCGTCGCGGGCCCGAGGGTGGCGGGGCACGGCGATGTTGCCGGTCAGGTTCCTGTCGTGCGGAATCACCCAGGCCGCCTTGCCCTTGGCCTGGTAGATGCCGAGGACGAGCTGCCGGCGCCTTTCGACGATCTCGACCACCTCGGCGGCCAGGCGGCCGTCTCGGCCGCGGATCGCGCGCGCGCGGACCACGTCGCCGTCGAGAGCGCCCTTGGTGTACTGCGGGGGTACGAAGAGGTCGTTGTCGCGCCCACCCTCCCCGAGCAGGGGCGTGATGAAGCCGTAGCCCTCCGCCTTCAGATGGATGACCCCGGTCACCTCCCCGCCTGGCTTCCGCCCGGGCTGGCCAGGGCCCTGCTCCCGGCGGCGGCGGGCGCCTTCGGCCATGGCGGCGGAGGGACGCCGGGGGTGGTCCCGCCGCGGCTCCTTGGACCCCATCTGGGGGTCGCCGTCGCCACCCTTCGGGCGCTCACCGTTCTGCCCTTGCTGGCGCTGCCGCTCGCGGTAGACATGGCCGTCGTAGCTCGCCCGCCCTTGCTTGAGCAGGTGGGAGAGCGCTCGGCGAAGAGGATCTTTCTGGGCCTGGCCCAGCCGGAGCTGGCCGGCGAGCTGCTTGAGGGAGAGACCCTTCCCGCGCGCGCTACGCAGCGCGGAGAGGAGACTCTCGGGATCGATGTCCATGACTGTACTTCTAGGCTTTCTTCGGTCCGGTGTCGGCGGCGGTCTCGACGACGACCGCGGTGGTGTCGGACTTCGAGCAAGGGAACCCGGGCACGTGCTTGCCGAGGAACAGGGACAGCGAGCTCATCAGCTCGCCCGGCATCTCGGCCGCGAGCGCACTCCTACAGAGCCTGCGCGTCGCCCGATAGGTGCGCACGAAGGTGATGCAGGGCGGGCAGAAGCTGAGATGGTCTTCCAGGGCCTTCGCCCGCTCGGGCGACAGCGTCCCCTCGATGTACTCGCCGAGGAGATCGACGCATTCCTTGCAGTGCTGAATGGGGCTCGTCAAACGGCTTTTCCTCTGGAGTCGTTTGGGCGGCGGGGATATTAACCGACCCGGGAAGAAAGATGCACTGCCCCGGCCGCGGATTCGGCGATTCGGGTCATCGGGGGGGAGAGTCGAAGAACTCGCCGAGCTTCTCCCGCAGGGCGAGGCGGGCGCGGTGCAGCCGGCTCTTGACCGCCGGGACCGTCAGATCCAGCGCGTTGGCGATGTCCTCGTTGGAGAGCCCGTCCACGTCCTTGAGCAGGAACACTGTCCGGTAATCGGCAGGAAGCTCCTGGACGGCCTTGTTGATCGCGTTTCCCAGCTCTCCCGACATCATCTTCTCGTCGGCGCGCTGCGACCAGTCGCTGCTGCTGGTGGGCTCGAGGTAACCCTCGGCCGAGAACCTGGGGCCCGACAGCTCGAGCGGCTGGTCGGACAGCGTGTCGGGGGCCCGCCGCTTGCGGCGCAGGCGCATGAGGGCGCTATTGGCCGCGATGCGGTAGAGCCAGCTGGAGAACTGCGCCTCGCCGCGGAAGAGGGGGAGCTTCTGGTAGGCGTTGAGGAAGGCTTCCTGCAGCACCTCCTGCGCGTCGGCCTCGGAGCCGGTCATGCGCAGGGCAAGGCGATACAGCTGGCGCTGGTGCCGATCGACGAGCTGCGCGAACGCGGCGCCATCCCCCTTCTGGGCGCGCTCCACCAGCTCCCGATCGCCGGGTTGGCCGTCGGAACGCGGCTCTTCGGGAGCGAGCTCGTGCTGCTGCGTTTGCGGCGTATCGGCCAAGGGCGGGGGACCCTAGAGCACGCTGGAATGGGGGTCAAGGGGCGGGGAGTATCTTTCCGGGGTTGAGGAAATCATCCGGGTCGAACGCTCGCTTGAGGCGGCGCTGCAGCTCGATCACGTCCCAGCTCTGCTCCCGCGCCAGGAACGCGCGCTTGGCGAGCCCGACTCCGTGTTCCCCCGTAATGGTGCCACCCAGATCGATGGCCGCCTGGAGGACCTCCTCCACGGCAGCATGTCCCTTGGTTCGCTCTTCGGGAGAGCCGAACAAGAGATTCACATGGAGGTTGCCGTCGCCGGCGTGGCCGTAGCATGCCGTGGGCAGGCCGTAGCGGGCGCCGATCTCGCGCACGCGCCCGATCAGCTCCACCAGCCGGCCGCGGGGCACCGCCACGTCCTCGCTGATCTTGTGCGGACGGATGGCGCTCAGCGCCACCGAGGTCATGCGCCGCGTCTCCCAGATCCGGCGGCGTTGGGCTTCGTCCTGCGCGGCCAACACCTCCTGCGCCCCCGCCTCGGTGCACATCTCGCCGGACTTCGCGAGCTCCTCCAGGACGCCCTCGCCATGGCCGTCGTGCTCGACGATGAGCGCCCCGCCGATGCCCTCGGGGAACTTGAAGGGTGCGCGGGGGCTGACCGCGCGCATGGTGGGACCGTCGAGAAGCTCGCACGCGCGCGGCAGGAGCCCTGCGCCGAAGATCTTCTGCACCGCCAGCGCCGCCCTGTCCTCGTCGGGAAAGAACGCCAGCAGCGTGGCGACGGATCGCGGCAGCGGCAGCAGCTTCAAGGTCGCCTGGACGATCACGGCCAGGGTCCCCTCGCTCCCCACCAGAAGCTGCGTCAGGTCGTAGCCGGCGACGCCCTTCCAACTCCGGTGGCCGGTGCGGATCAGCTCGCCGGTGGGTAGGACCGCCTGGAGGCCAAGCACGTAGTCGCGGGTCACGCCGTACTTGACCGCGCGCGGGCCGCCGGCGTTGTGCGCCAGGTTGCCGCCGATCGAGCACATCGCCTGGGAGTTGGGATCGGGCGGATAGAAGAGCCCCTCCGCCTCCACCGCCGACTGGAGCTTCTCGAGGATGACCCCGGGCTCCACCACGCAGACCATGTCCGCCCGCGAGACTTCGACGATCCGGTCCAGCTTCTCCAGCGAGAGCACCACTCCGCCCCGCTCCGCCAGCGCCCCGCCGCTCTTGCCCGAGCCGGCGCCCCGCGGCACCACCGGGAGTTTTCGCGACCGCGCGTACGCGAGCAGCCTCTGCACGTCGCCCGCGTCGCGCGCCTGGACGGCGGCCTGCGGGGGGTACTCGCCGCACCCGCTTTCGTCGCGCGCGTAGGGCTCGATCGGAGCGACCTGGAGCCCCAGGGCCGCAAGGTCTTGCGCGAGCCGGTTCACCCGAACACCTCGACCGCGCTCCCCGTCATGGCGAAGGGAGCGTCCGTGCAGAGGAACTCTACCACTCGCGCCACGTCCTGGGGCCGCAGCCGGGGCGAGAACGGCGTCTGCTCGAGCATGCGGGTGTCCACCGAGCCGGGGAGCACGGCCGCGCAGAAGATGGCGCGCTCGCGGCCCTCCTCGGCCAGCGACTTGATCAGCCCGGTCAGTCCCCACTTGCTCGCGTTGTACGCGGCGGCCTGCGCCGTCCCGAGCGTGCCGGAGATGGAGCCCACGGCGACGATGCGCTTGGCGCCGCACCGGAATCCTTCCCGGGCGCAGAGGAAGGCGCCGCGCAGGTTGACGCCCAGCACGCGGTCCCACTGCGCCGCGGTGAACTCCTCGATCGGCCCCCGCTCCAGCACGCCGGCATTGATCACCACGCAGTCGATCCGCCCGGCCTCCGCGAACAGCCCGATGACTTGCGCTTCATCCGCCACGTCGCAACGCCGGGCCAGGAACGCGCCCCCCAGCTGGGGCGCCGACGTCGAGGCGCAAACGGCCACCTGGAGCCCGTCGGCGATGAGCGCCTCGGCGATGGCGCGGCCGATCCCGCGCGAGGCGCCTGTGACCAGCGCTTTCATCCCCCTTCCGCCCGCCGCGCCAGCGAATGGCGCAGCTCGGAGTCCTTCTCGAACACGCCCGCCCAGGCCTCCACCGTCACACGGCTGTGGCGGCGCATCGGACCGCGTACCTGCATGCAACCGTGCTCGGCCGCGATCACAACGCCGGCTCCCAGCGGGCTGAGCGCTGCCATCACGCTCTCGCAGAGCCGGTGCACCAGCTGCTCCTGGAGGATGAGCCGGTGCGACAGGGCGTCGGTCGCCTCGGCGATCTTCCCGAATCCGACCAGCCAGCGGTCCGCGACGTACCCCACCGCGGCCGTGCCCTTGTAGGGGAGCAGGTGGTGCGGACACATGGCGTGAAAATCGATCTGCGATGCGATCACCAGCTCGCCGCGCCGCGGCGCGGGGACCAGGGAGCTCTTGAGCGCGTCGACCGGGTCCCGCGTGTACCCGTCGAGGAGGTCCTCAGCGAACGCCTTGGCCACCCGTGCGGGGGTTTCGCGCGTTTCGGCGTCGAGCTCCGCACCGGACGCGAGCAGGAGGTCCTCGATGGCCTTGGCCAACGCCTTGCGGTCGGGCGGCTGGGCTTTCCGATCCGGCAGCGCCATTCACCACTTCCCGCCCGGCCCGCGATAGACCACGCAGCTGGTGGGGATCTCCCACAGCCGCACCTCGGCCAGGCCCGGCAGCTTGCCCTCCAGGCGGTGCCACATCCAGGTGGCGATGTTCTCCGCCGTCGGATTCTCGATGAAATCGTTCAGGTTGGTATGGTCGACGCGGTCGAGCACCTGCTCCTTTACCATCTTGTCCACGTCGGAGAAGTCCACGAAGATTCCCGACCAGGGATCCGGCTCCCCCCGCAGCACCACCTGGAACCTGTAATTGTGGCCGTGCAGATTGAAGCACTTGCCCTCGTACCGGGGCAGCCGGTGCGCAGCGGCAAACGTGAACTCGGCCTCGATCTGGTGCATGGCGCGCTCCTGTAACACTTCGATGCGCAGGCCGGCAAAAAGACAGGGCCCCCTGAGCGTTTTGGTCGAATCCGGGACCGTTTCGCTCTGCCGCGCATCTGATCGGGTGGCTGAAGGAGGACTCGTTTGACGACCGCTCATCTGCACCCGGTTCCGGCCCCTCGCAACCTGATCGAGCTCTACTCGGAGGCGCCGCTCCCCACGCGGCGCGGGCCCCTGCGCGCGATGGTCTTCCGCGAAAAGGGCACGGGGAAGGAGCATGTCGCCGCCGTGAAGGGCGATCTCCGTGGCCAGGAAGGCGTGCCGGTGCGCGTGCACAGCGAGTGCCTGACCGGCGAGATCCTGGGGTCGCTCAAGTGCGATTGCCGCGAGCAGCTGGAACACGCGCTCGACCTGATCGGGCTTTCGGAGCGCGGGGCGCTGATCTACCTGCGGCAGGAAGGTCGAGGCATCGGCCTCGGGAACAAGATTTGCGCCTACGCGCTGCAGGCCCGCGGCGCGGACACCTACGATGCGAACCGGGCGCTGGGTTTCCTGGACGATCTGCGCCGCTACGACGTCGCGGCCCGGATGCTCGAGCACCTCGGACCCCAGTCGATCGACCTCATCACCAACAACCCGCTCAAGATCGAGGGGCTCGAGGCCGAAGGGGTGCGGGTGCGCCGCCGCATTCCGTCTCTCGCGGCGAGCAACCCGCACAACGTCGGATATCTCAAGACCAAGCGGGAGCGAAGCGGCCACTTGATCGAGCTCGGCGACCAGAAGACCTCCGCCTAGACGCGGGCGGCCCGCTACCGGGCGGCCGTCTGCGAACGGACGTCGGCCGCGGCATGCGCGGGCGAGGCGAGCCCCGACCGCTGGAGCGCCATCCCAAGCAGGGCGACCGCGCAGCAGGCGATCGCGGCGTACAGCAGCGGGCGGGACGGACGCGCCCGCCAGGCCCAGAGGCGGTCTCGGCGGCGCTGGTACGGAAGCTCCGTCTCGTATTCCTGCCAGCAGCGGGCGCGCTCGGCCGTGGCGGCGGCCGCGCTGCCGGCGAGTTGGTGCGCGCGCGACAGCAGGAACCGCGCTTCGACGTGGTGCGGGTGGACCTCGAGGAACGCGCGCAAGGGCTCCACCGCGGAACCTGCGCCGCGACGGATCCGGTGACGGCCCAGCTCGAGCAGGGCAGCGCCGTCGCGAAAGGTCGAGTCCGCCTTGTGGACCTCGGTCAGGAACAGCTCGCCCTGGTCGACGCGGCTGGTGGCGAGGCAGGCGATGCCGAGCAGGTAGAGCGCGTTGACGTCGTGCGGATCCGCGTCCGCGAGCGGCTTCACCACCTCGATGGCGCGCGCATGCCGGCGCTGCGAGATCAGGATCTGGCCGAGGTCTGCCCGCGCCTTGCGATCGTGCGGGTTGTGCAGGAGCACGATCCGCAGGCGCCTTCCCCGCTGGAAGTCGGCGACCGCGTGCGCGACGCCGCGGAGGAAACCGAACGTGTACCAGTCGGCGATGGCGTAGGCCGCGAGCAGGATCGCGGCGGCCGCGACCGGACTTCCGGTCAGCATCCAGAGGATGGAAAAGTTCACCCAGTTGCCCATGGTCGACGCATCGTACCGACCGTGCCTGGGAGCGGACAGTTACCTGTTGTGGGTCCGGGTGGGTCGGGCGTTTTATTGCCTCGCCCGGTGGACGGCGGTACGGCTGCGGCTGCACGTCGCAAGCACGGCCCCGACCAAGGAGTGCAAATGAAGCTCGTATTCGCGGTAGCGCTGGCCTTCGCCTTCTCCTCCGCCGCTTTCGCCAAGAGCAAGAAGCACTGCATGAACTCGGACGGAACCGAGAACACCTCGGCGGCCTCGAAGAAGCAGTGCAAGAAGGCCGGCGGCAAGTGGATGAAGATGAAGGTTAGCGCGTCGTCCAGCACCACTCCGCCGAAGTAGGATCAGCCTGCCTGCGCGAGCCGGACTGCCCGCCGCAGTCCGGCGAAAGGCAGGAGCCGCAGCGCCTCCTCGGGGGTGCACCAGCGGTGCTCGTCGTGTTCGTCGGACAACCGCGGCTCGCCTGAAACCGTGGCGGCGAACGCGGTTTCCTCCGCGAACAGCGGCGGGACGCGCTCGGCGAGCGCGAAGCCGTGCACGTAGTGCAGGTCCCGGATCTCGTCAAGGCGCGGCGAGAAGCCCGTCTCCTCGTGTACCTCGCGCGCGGCGGTCTGCAGCGGGCTCTCTCCGCGCTCGATCCGGCCGGTGAGGATCTGCCAGAAACCGCCCCGTTCCGGCGTGCGCTTGAGCAGGAGCACGCGGCCGTCCTCTCGCTGGAGCGTCACGCTGACCGTGCGCAGCTCGGGCGGGACCTCGAACACCTCGCTCTCCCAGACCTCTCCAGCCTCGAGCGCGAACACGTCCTCGACCTCGCGCAGCGGTGGCGCATCGCCCAGCAGGGACTCCAGCGAGGTCACGCCCGCGTCCCGGATCCCGCAGGGCACGATCGCCTCGAAGTCGCCCAGCTCGGTGCGCACGTTGAACGCGAACCCGTGCGAGGTGATCCACCGCGAGATGTGAACGCCGATGGCCCCCAGCTTGCCCGCCGGCGTCCACACCCCGATGCGCCCCTTCATGCGCTCCGCCCGGATGCCGTACTCGGAGGCCACGCGGATCATCAACTCCTCGACCGACGCGACGTACTTGCGCACGTCCTTGCGATCCGGCTTCAGGTCGAGGATGGGATAGCCGACGATCTGGCCGGGCCCGTGGTAGGTCACGTCGCCGCCGCGATCGGTCTCGAACACCTCGAACCCCCGGGCGGCGAGAGATTCCGGGGACCAGAGGATGTTCTGCCCCTT
The DNA here is from genome assembly GCA_036513415.1 of Myxococcales bacterium. GTDB lineage: Bacteria > Myxococcota > Myxococcia > Myxococcales > 40CM-4-68-19 > 40CM-4-68-19. The sequence goes on from DATBZA010000109.1 coordinate 29,995, forward strand.
GGCGCCGCGTCCGAGCGTGATGACGCGCTGGTGCTCGAGCAGCAGCAGGGTGTCGGGAATCCGTCCTTGGGCCCGCGCCTCGACCAGCGCCTTCTGCATGGCGAGGCCGTCGTCGTACTCGACGCGGCCGAGCCGGCGGACGTGCAGCGTACGGGTCACGCCGCGGAGTGTAGCCAGAACGCGTTTCAGAAGCAGGCGGCCGGCGGACCAGCCGTCGAAGGTGGTGAATCCGGCCGCTCTGCCAACGCGAGCCGTGTTTGGCTGCTCGTGGAAGGGAGCGAGCGCCGGTGTGGTGGTCCCGCGGCAACTCGTTCTGGAATTTCCGGAACGAGTTGCGAAGGCTCGCGCAGTTCGTGAGTTGTGCCTGAAATTGAATTGGGCAGACCTCCGCCGTCAAGTTCCGACCAAAGGAAACCGCCGCTGCAGATCAAATGCCGAGCACGGCTAGGTTTGGGGTTGTGGTCGTCTCGCCACCGCGGCGCCGCGGGTTTGCTCCGACCGGCGGGGTGGCACAAGACCAACCCCAAAAAAAGACCAATCGAGTCGACGTTTCCCCCTCGGCGTGCTCGGCGGTTGATCTGAAGCCTTGAAAAACGGGCCTAGTGCGCGGTGCCGGCGCGTGGAGCGGGCGGCGAGGCGAGCAGCTCTTCGCGCTGTTCCCGCAGCGACCAGGGGAGCCTGGCGTAGACGTCCTCGAAGAGCGACTCCCGCGGGGGATCGGGCTTCTTCTCCGCTTCGGCGATGGCGCCGTTCACTTCCTCGAGCAGCTTCGCGCGCAGCTCGTCCTCCTCGCGCGCGTTCCACAGCTCCCATGCCTGCAGCCGCGAGCGCATCAGCTCGAGGGGATCGCGCTTCTTCCACTGCTCCACCTCGCGCTCGTCGCGGTAGCGCGTCGGATCGTCGGACGAGCTGTGGGCGCCGATGCGGTAGGTGTCGCATTCCACCAGCGTGGGACCGCCGCCGCTGCGCGCCCGGTCGACGGCCTCCTTGACGGCGCGGTAGACCGCGACCGCGTCGTTCCCGTCCACTTTGACTCCGGGAAAGCCGTAGGCGGCGGCCTTGACGGCGATCGACTCGCTCGCGGTCTGCTTCGAGCTCGGGACGCTGATGGCCCAGTGGTTGTTCTGGCAGATGAAGACCACCGGCGCCTTGAACACACCCGCGAAGTTCATCGCCACGTGGAAGTCGCCCTCGCTGGTCGCGCCGTCGCCCAGGTAGGCGGCGATCACGGTGCGGTCTCCCTTGATGCGAGCCGCCATTGCCGCGCCGACGGCTTGCGGGAGCTGGGTGCCGATGCAGCTCGACCAGCTCACCTGGTTCACGCTCCTCGACGCCATGTGCGAGGGCATCTGGCGGCCCTTGGTCTCGTCGCCCGCGTTGCCGAAGATCTGGCAGAGATACGGCACCAGCGGAAAGCCACGCAGGAGCATGGCGCCGCCCTCGCGCAGGGCGGGGAAGATCCAGTCGTTCGCTTCCAAGGCGATGGCGGAGGCGAGCGTGGCCGCTTCCTGCCCGGTGCAGGCGCCGTAAAACCCGACCCGGCCCTGGCGCTGCAGGGTCATCATGCGCTCGTCCAGCGTGCGCAAGCGGACCATCTCTCGGTAGAGGCGGAGCAGCGTCTCGCGCGGCATGGGGAGCGCTTCGAGCTTGTGGGCGGGCTGCATCGGACGGCAGATCTAGAGGAACGACGTCCCGCCCGCAACGTTCAAGGGCGCGGCTCGCCGGCGCGCCGGGCGAGGACCCGCTTCAGCTCCGACAGCGCCGAGAACGCGGCGCGCTTGGTGGAGTCGAGGAGGACCGATCGTCCGGGCGGCCGCGGCGAGAGCCCCAGCGTCCGCAGCCTCGCGTTCGCCCGGTAGATCAGCTCGCGCTCCTTCGAGCTGTCGCTGCGGAAGGTGATGCTGAATGAGATCGAGACCTCGGGCCCGTTCTGCACCCAGTGCGGGACGGCGACGGGAAAGTGCAGGCCCTGCCCGGGCTTCAGGGGCACGACCCAGGCGGTGGTCTGGAACACCTCCCGCCAAGGCAGGTTCCGGTGCACGAAGGCGGCGTAGAACCGCTCCAGCTCCGCCTCGGGAAGCACGAACCGGTCTTCGCGATCCCACATGCTCACCGTCTTGCTGCCCCGGATCTGCAGCAGGAAGTTGTGCTCCGGATCGAGATGGAACGGCGTCACGGCGCAGGGCGAGGAGAGAAAGATGAACGCTTCGCGGCGGAGCATGCGCGGGACCCTGCCGCCTGCCTGCGCCCCCACCTCGTCGAGGCAGCGGTCGAGGATCGCGGCGTAGTCCGGATCCTGCTCGACCCGCTTGAGGACCATCCAGGAGCCGCACTCGGCGATCCGGCGCACCGTCTCCTCGGCGGAGAGCCCGGTGCGGGGAGTGTCCGAAGGGCGCACGCCCACCGGCAGCGCGCCCGCGTTGTACTCGACGAACTCTTCGGGGAGGCCCCGGGCCAGCTTCATCAAGCGCGGCAGCGCGAAGAGGGGGTGCTCGGAGAGGCCGTGGCGCAGGTGGAACGGCTTGCGGTCGAAGTAGGCTGCCAGGATCTCAGGATCGACTCCGATCAGGGTCTCGCTCATGCAGCCCTCACCAGGCGGCGAAGGAAGTGCAGGAGCGGGATCATCGCGACGGCGAGTGCGCCCCGCCGGCTGCCGGTCGAGAAGAAGACGGTCTGCATCTCGCGCCGGTCCGGCCAGAGATGGTTGATCATGAAGCGGTTGGGGGCCGCGCATGAGTCCATCCAGCGCAGCGCGGGAAGCTGGTGGGCGCGCTCCACGTTGTCGAGCTCGAGCAGCACACCGGGAGAGAAGCGGCGGAAGCTCTCGTCGAAGGTGATCTTGAAGGCGAAGGCGCCCTCCCCTCCGACCAGGTTCATCTTCATCGCTACCGGCCGGCCGTCGAGCCGCAGGGCGAGCATCTGCAGCTTGCCTCTGCGCGCCCCGCCTGCGGCCATCTGCTGGACGAAGGTGCGGTCGCGCACCGAGTCGACGCCCTCGCGCCCCTTCCATCCCTGCGCTTCCAGGTCCAGGAACTCGTCGACCCAGGGTGCGGGGTCGGCGCCCGGCGGCAGCTCCTCGGTCGTGAGCCCGCCCAACTCCGAGAGGCGCGCGCGCTGGCGCCGGAGCTCCTTGCGCCGTTTGCCGGCCAACGCGCGGCTGAGAAACTCTTCCGCGCTGGGCCCGCGCCGCAGGACCGCGCGCGTGTACGCCTCCGAGACCAGCGCCGGCCACTTGCGCTCGTTCAGCTCGTCGACCAGGTGCAGCCGCACGCAACCATCGCCGGGCACGTCCTCGAGGCGGACCACGGCTGCGCGCGCGGCCAGCCTGTCCAGCCAGGAGTGGATGGCGGCGCGCTCGCAGCCGCGCCGGAGCAACGGCGCCGTCAGGTAGCAGTACGGGTGCCGCCAGAGCCCGGCCCGGCCGCGCCGGTGCACGATGGGAAAGAGGCCGCAGAGCAGATCGCCCCGGAACACGAGCACCACCTCGACGCGCTCGCGCCGCGCGAAGGAGCGCAGCGCGGGCAAGAGCATCCAGGGCTCGTAGAACGGGTTCGGCTCCACCGACGCGGCGGCCAGCTCCTCCCACGCGTCCTGCAGCGCCTCCAGTTCCGCCCAGTCGGAGATGGTCCGGCTGGCGAACGTCCCAGCGGCGCGACCGCGATCCCGGGCAAAGGGAACCGGGGCATCGGTGAGGAGCAGGGCGTCGTCGGAAAACGCCGGCTGCTCAGGGGCGGGTTCCGCGAGGGGTCGGACGGAGGTCTGGGGCATTCCGGGGCTCCCAGCAACCGATCTAGGGACGAAGCGCCTGCTCGCCAAAAAGTGCTCGCGAGTGAACACGCCCGGCGAGCACCGAGCCGTACATGGCGGCGTGGCCGCTGGCGAGAGCGTCGAGCGAGTAGTCGCGCGCGATCAAGCTGCGGCCCCTGGCCCCCATCCATCTGGCGTGCACCGGGTCGGCGAGCACCTCCAGCAGCGCTCCCGCGAGCTCCGCCGCCGCGCCCGGCTGCGCCAGCAGCCCGGTCTGGCCGGGGATGACCAGCTCCGGCGTGCCACCCACCGCGGTGGCCACGACCGGCAATCCGGCCGCCATCGCTTCCATGACGGCGTTGGGGAGTCCCTCGGCGAGCGAGGGCAGGCACGCGGCGTCGGCGCGCGCCAGGATCGCGGGCACGTCATAGCGGGTCCCGAGGAGCTCGACGGTGCCCTCCAAACCCAGCTCGGCGATGCGGCCTTCCAGGAACGGGCGTTCGGAGCCGTCGCCGACCAGCGCGAAGCGGACCTCCGGCCTGCGGGCATGCACGGCGGCCACGGCCTCGACCAGGACGCGGTGCCCTTTCACGGGCCAGAGGTTCGCGACCACGGCGACGACCGGGCGCCCCGGCCGCAGGGGTCCCTGGAGCGGCTGGGCGGCGAGCGCGTCGAAGCGGCGCAGGTCCAGGCCGTTCCGGACCACGAAGGTGCGCTCGGGCGCGCTGCCCTCCTCCTCGATGCACAGCCTGCGGACACGCTCCGCGTTCGCGCAGACCGCGTCCGCGTGACGGGACATCCACTTCTCGACGCGCCGGTGCCAGACGCCGAACCCGTCGCGGAGGTGACCGAGGTCGGCGCGGCTCACCACCACCGGCACGCCGGCGGCGCGTGCGGCAAGGAAGCCAATGAAATTGCTGACAAAATCCGTGGCATGCACCAGCTTCACGCCCCGCAGGCGGATGAGCCGCGCCAGCCGCGCCACCTGCACCAGGGTATTCAGCTTGAGCAGCGACCCGCGCAGGTCGAACAGCTCGGGCGCCGGCAGCCCGAGCGAAAGGAACTCGGCGAGATTGCCTCCGGAGAGCTCGAGGCAGGCGGCCACGGGCGTGTATCCCGGAGGATGGGCGCGAAGACGCTCGATGAACTGGCGCTCCGACCCGCCCACCCAGAGGCGCGAGACGAGGTGCAGCACGGGGACGGACATGGCGCGCAGGGTGTGCACCGCGCGGCCTGGCGGGAAGCTGCGCTCTGCTAGATTGCCCGCATGCAGACGTTCGCGGAGTTCTGGCCGTTCTACCTGCGCGAGCATTCGCGGCTGGCCACGCGGGCGCTGCATTTCGCGGGGACCACGCTATCGCTGCTGCTGATCGTCTCGGCGGCCGCCTTGCGCAGCGGGCGCCTGGTGCTGATGGCGCTCGTCTGTGGTTACGCCTTCGCCTGGGCCGGCCACTTCTTCGTCGAGCACAACCGGCCCGCCACCTTCAAGCACCCGCTGTGGAGCTTCGCGGCGGACTGGAAAATGTGGGCGCTCGCGCTCACGGGGCGCCTCGGGCCGGAGTTGGAGCGTGCCGGCGTGAAGCCGTGAACGGCCATCGAGGAGCTGCGCAACCGGGCGGTCCGGATCTCAGGAACAAACCCTCGGTCTGGTCCACAGTCCTGGATGAGGTGCGCGGCCGGGCCTAGGCAACAATGCTGCTCAGTTAGTGCAGGACGATGGAAACAGAGCTACGTCGACGCCGACGTAAACGCCGACGCCGACGTGGTCGTGAGCGTGGACGGCGACGGCGACGGCGACGTGGCCGTGGGCGCCATCATCGACACAGTCTCGTGAGCATCCCCACGATCCGTTCGAGAAGCTCGTCGCCGCGTTGTTTTGTACTGGCATCGATCACCTTC
>DATBZA010000110.1:0-19990 GCA_036513415.1 Myxococcales bacterium
TCCGCCACCAGCTTCCGCGAATAGCTGTGACGCGCGCTTTGATGAAAGTCGAACCAGGAGAGATCGAGCGCGACTCCGCCGTCCGGCGTGCGCCGCGCGATCCGCTTGAGGAGCTCTTCGTAGGTGGGTTTCCCGTACGCGGCGAGGCCCATCACCTTGTACTCGCCTTCGTTCACGGGAAATCCGAGATAGGCGGTGAAGGTGGAGTAGAGCATGCCGAGCGAATGCGGGAAGCGCAGCTCGCGCGAGAGCTCGATGCGGGTGCGGCCAGCCTCGTCCACCTCCCCCCGGCCGAGCGTGAGCGTGGCCCACTCGCCGACGCCGTCGGCGGTGAGAATTGCCGCGCTCTTCGTGGGCGCGGTGAGGAACGCGGCGGCCGCGTGCGACTGGTGGTGCTCGCAGAAGAGGATGCGATCGGTCCGGACCCCGAGCTGGGAGCGGATGATTCCCTTCACCCACAGCTTGCCGCCCAAAGCGTTCTGCATCGCCCGGGGAAAGCTTCGCCAAGTTCGGGGAAATCCGCGCAGCGCCATGGTCAGGATGCGCTCGAACTTGAGCATCGGCTTTTCATAGAACACCACCGCGTCGAGCTGGTCGGGCTCGACGCGCGCCTGCTCCAGACACCACTCGATCGCGGAGAGCGGGAATGCGGCGTCGTTCTTCCGGCGCGAGAGCCGCTCCTCCTGCACCGCGCACACCGGCTCTCCGTCGACCAGGAGCGCGGCGGCGGAATCATGGTAGTGCGCGGAGATGCCGAGGACGCGCATCAATACTGGCTCGTCAGGGGAGTGGGCCGGCGCGCGCGGGAAAATCCCTCTGCTTCCTTCCTGGCCGCACGCTTCGCCAGGAGCGCGAACACGGGCAGCAGGAAGAAATATTGGAGGGCCAGGAAGACATGTCCCAACACGGCGGCGAGGGCTGCCGCAACGCGGAGGTAGGCGCTCCAGACCCGGCCGGCGCGCGCTTGCCAGAGGCGCAGCCCCTGCTTGCGCGGAGAGAGCCGGGCGAGCTGCCTGCGCGTGTACGTCATGTGGAATACCTCGTCTTCGAGGATGCGCGTGAACACGGCGCGGGTCTGCGGATCGGCATCCAGCACCTCCGCATAGACGGCGAATCGCCCTGCGGCCGCGTTCTCCGAGAGATGCAGGAAGGCGAGGAGTGATTCATCCGCTTCGCGTTCCACCCGCAGATCGTCCAGGCCGCGCTCGCCGGGCGCGAGCCAGTTGGCCTCGAACCGGCCGCCATCCCCCTGCGTGGCGAGAAGGTCACGCCCGCGGCCGGCAAACAGATCGGCGTGACGCTGCTCGTCTGCGGCGTGGCGAAAATAGAGGCGCCGCAAGAGCGGGTCGCGGGTCAACTCGGCGGCACGCGCCAGATCGCGCGCGCCGTCGGCCTCGGTCTCGGCGAAGCGGAACAGCTTGCGCGCGCGGCGCCGGGGATCCGCCCAGACCCAGCGGTGCAGTGGCTTCAGCAGCCGGTCCAGCCTGGACGGCTCGACGCGCACGTGACGGACGCTAGCACAGTCCTGCTACCCTGCCGCCGTGCTCCGGCGCTGGGTGTCCATCGCGCTGCTCCTGCCGGCGGCGGCCCTGCTCGCGTTCGCCGCGACCGCCGATCGGACCTGGTTCCTGCGCCATGTGCTGGTGCCCGCCTACTACCTGCCCCCGCCCGCCTGGACGCTCCTCGGCCTTCGCGTCGCTTGCGTGGTCCTCGCACTTGCGCTCTGCGGCTGCGCCCTGCTCGCATCGCGCCATGCCACTGCCTCAGGGGCGGCGCGCGTCGGTCTCGCGGTGGCGCTTTCGTTTGGCAGCGCCGAGATGGTGCTCCGGCTCGCGGACCGCCCCGAAATCGAGACTCCCAATCCACGCCTGGAATGGCAGTTGGGCACCCAGGATCCCACTACGGGATGGGCGTACGTGCCAGGCCGGAGCGTCCAGGTGAGGACGTACGGGAGTGGGCAGCTGGTCCGCTACGACATCGACGCGCGCGGCAACCGCGCGCCCTCGACCGACTTCGTCGAAGACGCGTCGGCGCCGACCCTCATCGTGGCCGGCGAGTCGATTGCGACCGGCCACAGCCTCCCCTGGAGCGACACCTTCGCGGCGCGGCTGGGCAAGATGCTGGGCCTTCAAGTGGTGAACGTCGCGGAAGGCGGGTACGCCTCGGACCAGGCGCTGCTGCGCGTGCGCGAGGCGCTGCGCAGGCTGGCGCGTCCCGTCGCGCTGGTGGAGACGGTGCTCCCGGTGCAGCTGCACCGCAATGTCCAGGACGATCGGCCACACCTCGTGCTCCACGGCGGTGAGCTGGTCCTCGAGCCCGCGTCGGTGTCGCGGCTGCGCCTGCGCGAGATCTTCGTCAACCAGCTGCCCTACTTGTCCGAGGCCCGCCTCTCGCGCAGCCTGGAGCTGACTCGGGCCATCCTGCGCGAAACGGCGCGCGAGGCGCAGGCGCGCGGAGCGCGGCCCCTGTTCGTGGTGCCGAGCCTCGACGCGTCGCGCCCCGAGGCCTTCGCGGTCGAGACGGTCCTGGAAGGCCTTCCCCATGTGGTGGTGGACCTCGATCGGTCCAGGCTGTTGCCCGACGGCCATCCCGATCCGCGCGGCGCGCAGCAGATCGCCGATGCGGCAGCGGAGGCGCTCCGGTAGAAGCGGCCGGGAGTTGGCTCGCGCTCAAGCGTAGGCCCTGAGGTGTAGCGGCGGCGGGGCTAATATGTCAGCTCGCCTTGCGCCCGGACCGCGGTCATCGCGGCCAGGTTCACCACGTCCTGCACCGATGCGCCCTGCTGCAGCACGTTCACGGGCTTCGCCATCCCCATCAGGACCGGCCCGATCACCTCCGCTCCGCCCAGGCGCCAGAGCAGCTTGTACCCGATGTTGCCGCTGTTCAGATCGGGAAAGATGAGCACGTTGGCGTCACCGCCGAGCCGCGCGAAGGGGAACTCGGCCTCGCGCACGCTGCGCACCACCGCCGGATCGACCTGCATCTCGCCCTCCACTTCGAGATCGGGCCGCCGGGCGCGCACCAGCTCGACCGCGCGGCGCACCTTGGCCGGCGAGCCACCGCGGTCGGTGCCGAAGTTCGAGTACGAGAGCATGGCGATGCGCGGGGTCAGCTCGAAGGCCCGCGCCAGCTCCGCCGTCGAGATCGCGATGTCCGCAAGCTCCTCCGCGGTGGGGTCCGCGTTGACGGTGCAGTCGGCGAAGAGCTTGAGCGACTCCTTGAACGCGACGATGTACGTGCCCGACGCGCGCCGGCCCTGCTGCGTGCGCACGATTTCGAGCACCGGGCGGATGGCCTCGGGATAAGTGCGGGTGAGCCCGGTGACGAGCCCGTCGACGAGACCCTCGCGCACCATCATGGCGGCGAAGGTGTTGCGCTGGCGGATGCGGTAGAGGGCCTCGGCCCAGGAGATGCCGTGGCGCTGGCGCAGGGCATAGAACGCCTGCGCGAACGCAGCGGACCTGTCGCTGGTGAGCGGATCCACGATCTCCAGGTCGCAGATCGCGGACAGGTGCGCCTCCTTCGCCTGCTCGAGGATCTCGTCGCGCCTTCCCAGGAGCACCGGCGTGCAGATGCGCTCCTCGGCGAGCTGCTGCGCCGCCCTGAGGATGCGCGGGTGGTTTCCCTCCGGAAAGGCGATCCGCGTCATCCGGCGCCGCGCGCGCGAGACCACCACGCTCATCACCTCGTACGTCCGGCCCTGGCGCCGGCGCAGCGCCTCCACGTACGTGCCGCGGTCCAGGTTGACGCGCGCCACTCCGGAGTCCATGGCGGCCTGGGCGACGGCGGGAGCGACCTCGATCAGCACGCGGGGATCGAACGGCTTGGGGATGATGTACTCCCGGCCAAAGGTGAAAACCTGTCCGCCGTACGCCGCGCTGACGCTCTCCGGAACGTCCTGCCGTGCCAACTCCGCCAGCGCGCGCGAGGCGGCGAGCTTCATCTCGTCGTTGATCGCCTTCGCCCGCACGTCGAGCGCGCCCCGGAACAGGCCGGGAAATCCGAGCACGTTGTTGACCTGGTTGGGGTAGTCGCTGCGCCCGGTGGCCATGATCACGTCAGAGCGGACCGACTGCGCCTCCTCCGGGAGGATCTCCGGCACCGGGTTCGCGAGGGCGAAAAGGATCGGATTGGGGGCCAGGGTCGCCACCATTTCCTTGGAGATCACCCCCTGCGCCGACAGCCCGACCACCACGTCCGCGCCCTTGATCACCTCCTGGAGAGAGCGCGGCTGCGCGCCCTGCGCGAACGCGCCTTTCCACTCGTCCATGTCCTCGCGCCGCCCCCGATAGACCAGACCGAACTTGTCGCACATGAAGATGTGCCCGCGGGGGACCCCCAGGTTCACATACTGCTCGGCGCAGGCCACCGCCGCAGCGCCTGCCCCGACGAAGACCACCTTGACGTCCTCGATGCGCTTTCCCGCCACCTCCAGCGCATTGATCAGCGCGGCTCCGGTGATGATGGCGGTGCCGTGCTGGTCGTCGTGGAATACGGGGATCTGCATCTCGCTGCGCAGCCGCCGCTCGATGACGAAGCACTCCGGGCTCTTCACGTCCTCGAGGTTGACGCCGCCGAACGTGGGCTCCAGCGCCTTGACCACCTTGCAGAACGTGTCGACGTCCTTGGCGTCGACCTCCAGGTCGAAGACGTCGATGTCGGCGAACTTCTTGAAGAGGACGCCCTTGCCCTCCATCACCGGCTTCGAAGCGTACGCGCCGATGTCGCCGAGCCCGAGCACCGCGGTCCCGTTGGAGATCACCGCCACCAGGTTGCCGCGGGCGGTGTACTTGTACGAGAGGTCGGGATCCTGCGCGATCTCCAGGCAAGGCTCGGCGACGCCGGGGCTGTAGGCGAGGCAGAGATCGCGGGCGGTCGCCACCGGCTTGGTGGGAACGACCTCGATCTTTCCTTTCCGGCCGCTGGAGTGGTAGTCGAGCGCATCCTGCCGCGAGGGGCGCCCTGTTTCGAACATGGTGGCCATGGGGGGGCCTGTTTACCACGCATCCTCCCCCGTGATACGCGCAGCAGCCGGTGGGCAACGCTCTCGAGAAGCTGATCACAACCATGTTCCAGGCGCATCCCTGGCATGGGGTGCCGCCCGGCGATCCCGCGGGCGTGGTGGAGGCGTACATCGAGATCGTCACCACCGACACCGTCAAGTACGAGCTCGACAAGGAGAGCGGGCACCTACGCATCGATCGCCCGCAGCGTTACTCGAGCCAGCCGCCCACGCCCTACGGCTTCATTCCGCAGACGTACTGCGGCACCAGGGTAGGGCAGCGCTGCTCCGAGCGCTGCGGGGTCCCCAACATCCGCGGCGACGGCGACCCCATGGACGTCTGCATCCTCACCGAAAAGTCGATGGCGCACGCCAACTTCTTCCTCCGCGCGCGGCCGATCGGCGGGCTACGGATGATCGACGGCGAGGAGGCGGACGACAAGATCGTCGCGGTGCTCGAGAGCGACATGGCCTACGGCGATCTGCGCGACATCGCCGATGCGCCGCAGGGCGTCATCGAGCGCCTGCGGCATTACTTCCTCACCTACAAGCAGATGCCCGGAGAGCCGGCGCGCACGGTGCGAATCGCCGAGGTCTACGACCGGGTCGAGGCGGTCGAGGTGCTCCGCCGCAGCCTGGAGGACTACCGCGAAGCCTTCGGCGACCCGAACACTCGTGCCGCGCAGCTCGCACGCCTGATCGGCCAGGGTGGATAGCAACTGGCAGTGCGGATCCGTTCCCTGTGCTCTAGTATACGGCGGGTAGCCTTGGTCCCCTATCCGCCTATCGAACCGACGCCGGTCGCAGTGCGGTTTCCTGAGCCGCGGCGGGGCGAGGACGTGATCGCGGTCAGCCGTTCGCTCACGCCGGGCCTGGTCCTCGAGGCATACAAGTCCGGGATCTTTCCCTGGCCAGTGCGGCAGGGTCTGGTGCCGTGGGCCTCTCCCGATCCCCGCGCGATCTTCCCCCTCGAAATACCAAAGCCCTGGCCGCGCACCGTCCGCCGCGCGCTCAAGGGGGACTTCCGGGTCTCGATCGACGAAGCCTTCGAGGAAGTGATGAGGGCGTGCAGCGACCGGCGGGGCGAGGGCACCTGGATCACGCCCGACATCGTCTCCACCTATGCGGAGCTGCACCGCCTGGGCTGGGCGCACAGCGTCGAGGTCTGGCGGGACGGGGAGCTCGCCGGAGGGCTGTACGGAATCGCCATGGCGAGCATGTTCGCGGGAGAATCGATGTTCCACCGGGTCAGCGGAGCGTCGAAGGTCGCATTCGCCGCCTGCGTGGAGCGGCTGCGCGACCAGGGCTTCTCGCTCTTCGACGTGCAGGTCCTGACCGGACACCTGTCGCTGCTCGGGTGCATCGAGGTCCCGCGGGACGACTACCGGGAACGCGTGCGGGCGGCGCTGCAGCGTTCAGCGCGATTCGCCTGACCGGAGCTTGGCCGCTTCGGTGAAACCGCGGCTGGCCGCGCCTCTACCAAATCGGTAGACTGCGGGCATGCGGTTCGGAATCGACTTCGGCACCACCCACACGGTCGTCGCGATGATCGATCGGGGGAACTATCCCGTGGTGTCCTTCGAGCACCACGACTCGATTCCCTCGATCGTCTCCTTGGACTCCAACGGCGAGCTGGTCTTCGGACGGGCGGAGCCGGGTTGGACCGTCCTGCGCTCGTTCAAACGGCTCCTTGCCGACGCGCATCCAGACACGGAGGTGCGGATCGGCAATCGCGCGGTCCTGCTCGCGGACCTCCTCACCGGCTTTCTCGCGTACCTACGGGAAGAGCTGCTCTACCGCTCCAACGCGGGCCTGCGGAAGAAGGATGCCATCGAGGTCGCGGTGAGCGTTCCCGCCAATGCCTCGACCGCGCAGCGCCTGATGACGATCGACGCGTACCGCCGGGCCGGTTTCGACGTGAAGGCGGTGCTCAACGAGCCCAGCGCCGCGGGATTCGAGTACGCGCACCGGTTCCGCGAGACCGTCACCAGCAAGCGTGAGTACGTGCTGGTCTACGATCTCGGGGGCGGCACGTTCGATGCCTCGCTGATCCACATGGAGGGTCGCGCCAACGAGGTAATCACTTCCAGCGGAATCTCCCGGCTGGGAGGCGACGACTTCGACGGCGCCATCGCCCAGCTCGTCCTGGCCAAGCGCGGCAGCGGCACGCTGACCGATCATCTCCTCGACGAAGTCCGCCAGCAGAAGGAATCGCTGACCCCCAACACGCGCAAGTTCGTGGTCGACGACACCGTGATCCCGGTCGACGAGGTGTACGACGCCTGCATGCCGCTGGTCGAGCAGACGCTGGGAGCGATGGAGCCCGCCATGCGCGACCCGCGCCGCGGCAGCGACGAGGTGGCCTGGAACGAGCTGGCCGGCATCTACGTGGTGGGCGGCGGGTCGTCGTTCCCGCCGGTGTATCGCGCCCTGCGCGAGCAGTTCGGCGCGCACCGCGTGCGGCGCTCGCCCCATCCGTTCGGCTCCTGCGCCATCGGGCTCGCGATCCACCTCGACGATCGCGCGGGGTACAAGCTGAAGGAGCGCCTGACGCGGCACTTCGGCGTCTTCCGGGAGGACGAGCACGGCGGCCGCATCTCCTTCGACGTCCTGGTCCCCAAGGACACTCCGCTTCCCGCGCAGGTCTCGCGGCGCTACCGGGCCGCCCACAACGTCGGTCACTACCGGTTCGTCGAGTGCGGGCGGATCGACGCAGGGCGGCCCGAGGGAAACCTGGCGGCCTGGGACGAGGTGCTGTTTCCCTTCGACCCTTCCCTGCGCGACCGCGATCTCTCGGGCGTCCAGGTCGAGCGCCTGGGACACGGCCCGGAGGTCGAGGAGACCTACAAGTGCGGCTCGGACGGAACGGTCACCGCCAGCTTGCGGGTCCTGGACGACGGGTTCGAGAGGACGCTGCGATTGAGCCGTAGGTAACGCGCCGGATTACGGAGGGCTGAAGCTCTTCCAGCCCCGGCGCCGGCATTCTTGGAGAAACAGCTTCACGCCTTCCACGGTGGCGGCGCGCTCGTAGCCGAAGCTCGAGCCGGTGCCCGAATCGTGCAGGTCGAGCACGGCGTCGATCCCCGCGCCCTGGCACGCGTCCACGTGCGCGATCATCCGGGCGGCCAGCGCCGGCGCGTCGGAGGGGCGCAACGTCCAGTCGTCGAAGTCGCTGGTCCAGTGCCGGTGCGCGAGCCCCATCGACGCGATGACGGCGAGGCGCGGATCCATCTGGTCGCCGGTGCTCCCCAGCGGAAATCCGCCCTCCACCCGCTGGATGCCGTAGGGCAGGCGGAATGGAATGGGCCCCGGCCGCAGCGAGCGCACCACGGCCTCGCCGCGGCGGACGTCGGCCGCGAGCTCGCGCCAGCGATCGGGGCGGAGGTGCGAGTAGCTGTGGTTTCCCAGGACGTGACCTTCGCGCACCGCGCGCTCCGCGAGCTCCCGGGCCCGGGTGGGATCGCCGCACCAGGGCGCTTGTTCCACGTTCCGGCCGAGCAGGAAGAAGGTCGCCCGCACCCCCTCGTCGCGCAGCACGTCGAGCAGCGCGGAAGTGGACGGGCCCGGCCCGTCGTCGAAGGTGAGCGCGAACACGCCCGCACTATACTCGCGCCGTGACGAAGCTCCGCCTGGTCCAGCTGCCGGTTCCGCCGCCCGCGGCGTTCGCGGCCACCGGCAACGTTCCGCTGGCGGCCGGTTGCCTGGGCGTCGCCGCCCGCGTGCACGGATTGGAGAAGCGACTCCAGATCGACGTCCTGGAGCCGGCCGCGACGGACGCCCTCGGCGACACCCTGCTCGCCGATCGGATCGCCCGGGACGAGCCGGAGCTGGTGGGGTTCTCGCTCTACCTGTGGAACAGCGAGCGCAGCCTGCACCTCGCGCGCGAGGTGAAGCGGCGGTCGCCGCGCACGCGCGTCCTGATCGGCGGGCCCGAGGTCGGCCCGGACAACGCCTTCATCCTCCGGCAGGGCGGCCCGGACGTCGCGGTCACCGGCGAGGCCGAGGACACCTTCGCCCGCGTCATCTCCGCGCTCCTCGACGGCGCGAGCCCGGCCGGGATTCCCGGCGTCGCGGTCCGTGGCCCGCTGGGGTTCTCCGCCTTTGCGCCACAGCCCGCGACGAATTTCCCGCTGGCGGACTATCCGTCTCCTTATCTCGAGGGACTGGTCCCGGTGGAGCGCCAGCGCTCGACCTACGTCGAGACGGTCCGCGGCTGCCGCTCGCACTGCACCTTCTGCTTCTACCCGCGGTCCTCCGGCGTGCTCCGCACGCTCGACGTCCAAAGCAGCGCGGCGCTGGTCGCGGCCTTGCGCGACCGTGGCGCCCGCGAGGTGGTGTTCCTGGACCCGACGTTCAACCATCGTCCTGAATTCGAGCCGCTGCTCGACGCGCTGATCCGCGAGAACGCGTCGCGCGCCCTCACCCTCTTCGCCGAGGTGCGCGCGGAGGGCCTCTCGGCCCAGCACGCCCGCAAGCTCAAGCAGGCCGGCTTCGACCGGCTGGAGATCGGGCTTCAGTCCGTCAACCGGGAGACCCTCAAGCGCGTGCTCCGGGGCGGATCTCCGGAGAAGGTGGCCGAGGCGGCGCGCATGCTGCACGGCGAAGGCATCGAGCTGCTGGTCGACTTGATCGTCGGTCTCCCCGGCGACACGCCGGACGACGTGCTGCGCGGCATGGACTTTCTCGACGCGAACGGCCTTGCGGCGGAAGCCCAGGTGTTCCCGCTCTCGCTCCTGCCCGGCACGGCCATGCGCGCCAGCGCCGCGGAGGATGGGGTGCTGTTCGATCCGGCCCCGCCCTACCGCGTGCGGCGAACCGCGACCTTCAGCGAGGACGCGTTGCTGCAGACGTTGCTCGCCGCCGAGGAGCGGCTCGGACGCCGCCTGGACGAGTGGCCCCGGCCGCAGCTTGCCGACTCCGGCCTCGAGGGGTTCGCTCCCCAGGAGCCCTCGGCCCAGCACGTTGCGCTCTGGTTCAGAGGGCCGGATCTCTTCGCCCGGCGCGCGGAGATCCTGCGCGCCATCGACGGGCGCCTGCGCCTCGACCCGTACGCCATGCTCGACGTCGTGCTCTGTTCACCAGATACGTTTCCAGTCGATCTGCTCGAACTCGTCCGCGCCCGCCTCCAGGACGCGGCCCCGAGCTACGTGTCGCGCGCGCTGGCGCACCGGGGAGAGGACTTGCAGCGCCGCATCTCGGTGGTGCTGAGGCATCCGCACCCTCGGGACTGGGTGGATGCGGTGCGAGGGAAAGCGCAGGTGTTCCAGGAGCGGACCGCGCGCGACGCCCTGCGCGAGGCGGAAGAGCTCGGCGCGACGCTCCCTGGAGCGCGCATCACGGGCCCCGTCGATGCGGACGCGTTCGCGGAGCTTGCCCGCAGGGCCGACGCCGATTCCGTGGCCTTCGCGGATCCGGCGCTGGAGCTGCAGTGGACCTGGCGCGTGCTGGGCTTCGGCGACGCTCGCTGAGCCCGCTCACTCGGGCTTCAGCACGGTCTCCAGGCGTTCGCGGTCCGCGGGGTGGATGGAGACGAACTTCACGCCCACGTCGTGGCGCGCCGGTGACCCTTCCGGCAGGTCGTCCACCCAGACCACCTCGACCGTGCAAACCAGCTCGGTTTGATCGGGAAGGAACAGCTCCAGCTCCAGCCGATCGCCAGCCTTGGGCGGGTCGTCCGCGTAGATGCGCAGGCCGCCGAGGCTCACGTCGACGGCCTTGCGCCTCCCGAACAGCGGTTGTCCGATGGGCCTGCAGAACACGGGTGCGTCCACCCGCTGGAACTTGCGCCGGTCCACGGCGCGCAAGGTAGCGGGCGGGTCGCCCGGCGTCGAGTTTCCTGATCAGGACCCGCTGCCGTCTTCGAGCTCCGGGTCCTGGGGCTCGTCGGCGCTGCCGGCGTCCGGCGTGACGGCAGCGCGTGCCGCCTTCGGCGGTTCCGCGGGCTTCGCGGCCGGCTGCAGCTCAGCTACCTGCGCCGAGGTGAGCTGCGCCCGCGACACCGGCTCCGGTTTGCTGCGCAGCGCGAGAGTGCCGCCGATCAGGACGGCGAGGCTCAAGGTGACGAACACGGTTTTTCCCAGGGTGGTCATGACGATTTTCCTCCGTTGCACCCTGGCCCTTTCATCTGCCGTGCCAGCTTGCTCCACTCTGGCGCCCGCTGCGGAAGTGCTACGAATCGCAGAGTTGTAGAGACACCGCGCGCGAGACTCACACCGCGGCGGCGCGCTACGCGTGCGTGCACGGGGGGCCGGGCGGCCCATCGGCCGGCTGACCGTGCGGATCGGGCGCGGCGCCGGGCCCACTCTGGGACGGCTTGATTTCTCCGCTCCCCTACGTCCACCATCCGGCTTCCATCGGAGGCGCCATGGGCCGCTACGACGAGGTGTACCGCCGCTCGCTGCAGGATCCGGAGGCGTTCTGGGGCGAGGCCGCGCGTGCGCTGCGCTGGCGCAAACCGTGGGACCGGGTGCTCGACCGGAGCGATCCCAAGTGGCCGCGCTGGTTCGAGGGCGGCGAGCTGAATACCTGCGAGAATGCGCTCGACGTGCACGTGGAATCGGGCCGCGCCGATCAGCTCGCGCTGGTCTGGGACAGCGCGGTCGCCCGTCAGACGGTGAAGTACACCTACCGCGAGCTCCTTCAAGAAACTGCGCGCTTCGCCGGCGCCCTGCGCCGGCTCGGGGTGGGGAAGGGCGACCGCGTGGTCATCTACATGCCGATGGTGCCGCAGGCGATCATCGCCATGCTCGCCTGCGCGCGCCTGGGAGCGGTGCACTCCGTGGTCTTCGGCGGCTTCGCCGCGCACGAGCTGGCGGCGCGAATCGAGCACGCGACCCCGAAGGCGATCGTGTGTGGGTCCTGCGGCCTCGAGCCGGGTCGTACGGTGCCGTACAAACCGATGGTGGACAAGGCGATCTCCATCTCCCAGCACAAGCCCGAGAAGGTGATCGTCTTCCAGCGCCCGCAATTCCAGGCCGAGCTGCAGAAGGGCCGCGATCTGGATTGGAACGAAGCCGTCGCGGGCGCCGAACCGGCGGCGTGCGTGCCCGTCTCCGCCAACGATCCGCTCTACGTGCTCTACACCAGCGGGACCACCGGACGCCCCAAAGGCATCGTGCGGGACAACGGCGGCCACGCAGTCGCGCTCAAGTACAGCATGCACGCCATCTACGACGCCAAGCCCGGTGAGCCCTACTGGGCCGCGAGCGACATCGGCTGGGTGGTGGGCCACTCGTACATCGTCTACGCGCCGCTGCTGCACGGAAACACCACCATCCTCTACGAGGGCAAGCCCGTGGGCACGCCCGACGCGGGCGCGTTCTGGCGCGTGGTCTCGCAACACGGCGTCCGCACGCTCTTCACCGCGCCGACGGCGTTCCGCGCCATCCGACGCGAGGACCCCGAGGGCAAGTTCATCCAGCAGCACCAGCCGACGAAGACGCTGCGCGCGCTGTACCTCGCCGGCGAGCGCTGCGATCCGGAGACGCTCCTCTGGGCGCAGCAGAAGCTCCGGATCCCGGTCGTCGACCACTGGTGGCAGACCGAGAGCGGCTGGCCGATCTGCGCCAACCCGCTCGGGATCGAGGGCTTCCCGGTCAAGCCGGGCTCGGCCACCAAGCCGGTGCCCGGCTACGACGTGCGGATCCTCGACGAGGCTGGCCAGGAAGTGCCGCGCGGCCAGAACGGCGCGGTCGCCATCAAGCTGCCGCTGCCGCCCGGATGCTTGCCGACGCTCTATGAAGACGACGAGACCTTCCAGAGCGCATACCTTTCCCGGTATCCCGGCTACTACCTCACCGGTGACGGTGGGTTCTCCGACCAGGACGGCTACCTGTCGATCATGGGCCGCATCGACGACGTCATCAACGTCGCCGGCCACCGCCTCTCGACCGGCGCCATGGAAGAGGTGCTCGCCGCGCACAAGGACGTGGCGGAATGCGCGGTGGTCGGCGTCCACGATCAGCTCAAGGGCGAAGTCCCGGTCGGATTCGTGGTGCTCAAGGCCGGAGTGCAGCGGGACGAGACGGAGCTGGTCCGGGAGCTTTGCGAGCTGGTGCGCGAGCGGATCGGCCCGGTGGCGTTCTTCAAGCAGGCCGCGATTGTCGGAAAGTTGCCGAAGACGCGGTCCGGCAAGATCCTGCGCGGCACGATTCGTAAGATCGCGGACGGAATCGACTACGCCATGCCGCCCACCATCGAGGATCCGGCCGCGCTCGACGAGATGACGCGCTTGCTGTCGCGTCTTGGCTACGCGCGCAAGCCCTAGCCTGCCTGCTGCCGCGTACCTACCCTCCTGCCGAGCGGAGGGTTACTCTGGTGGAGACCGCAAGCGCAGTTCCGAGCGGTTGGTGTGCGATCCGTTCCGATTTTGCACACTTCTGCGAGGTCCATGCGGCGCAGAGCCTGCGAGCGCGCCTGAGGATGCTCTACGCGTCGCGCGCTTTCTGGGGACTGGCCCTCTACCGGTTCGGGCGCTGGGTGTACGCGCTGCGTCGCGGCCCGCTGACCCTGCCCTTGCGCCTGGCCTACGTGGTCCTGTTCGAGATCGGACGCCTCATCACCAAGACCAGCCTGCACGTGCGCTCGCGCATCGAGGGCCAGGTCTGGATTGCGCCGCGAGGCGAGGTCTTCATCTCGCTCGGGTCGCGGGTGGGGCGCGGCTCGATGCTGCATGGCTGCAATACGCTGGGCGTCGGGGGGCGGCCCGGGGTCCGTGGCCATCCACAGCTGGGCGAGCGTGTGTTCCTGGCGCCGGGCGCATCCGCAGTGGGGCCTCTGGAGATCCCGGATGGCTGCGTGATCGCCGCGAACACCCTGGTGGCGCGCTCGCTCCCGCGGGCAGGCGGCTGGGCCGGCCTGCCACCAAAGCCAGTGGCCGCGAACGAGATCCAGGTTCCCGCGCCGCAACGCTTCGATCCGCCGCGCGAGGAGGACGCTGGGATGGAGCCCGAATACTTCTGGCCCGCCTGGAGGGCGGACCTGGACCGGCATTTGATCTACCACCCGGGGGCAAGCGCGCTGATGCGCCTGCGGTACGCGCTCACCCTCGACGGTTCCTGGGCAATGGCGGTGTATCGCTTTGGACGCCGGATCAGGACCATTCCGCCGCATCCATGCGTCGCGCCGCTGCTCTGGGCGCTGTACCGCGTCGCGGAGGTCCTGCTGGGCGTCCTCACCTCGATCTCCATCGACGTGGACGCGCGCATCGGGCCAGGGTTGTATGTCGGCCATTTCGTCTCGCTGCGGATCGGGCCGGGCGTGCGCATCGGAAGGAACTGCTCGGTCGGGCAGATGTGCACCATCGAAGGGACCGGTCCCGACCCCGCGACGAACGCACCGGTGCTGGGCGAGCGCGTCTACCTGGGCTCCGGCGCCAAGGTGATCGGACCGTTGCGGATCGCCGACGGCGCCGCCATCTGCGCCAACTCGGTGGTCGCCTTTGACGTGCCCGAGAACGGCGTAGTCCTGGGCATTCCGGGGATGGTCATCTCCCGCCGCGGCAGCGGCGACTTCATCTACCTCGGCGAGGGGACGGGCGTGCGCGACGAGCCGCCGCCCACGCCCGAGGTTCAGGTCACGTTGAGCACGGGGTAGGAGGGACCATGGTGCAACAGAGGCTCAGGGCGGTGTTCGCGAACCTGTTCCTGGTGGATCTGGCGCAGCTCTCACCTACTGCCTCCACCGCCGAGATCGAGGGCTGGGACTCGTTCGGACACCTCGCGCTGGTGGAGGCGCTCCAGGGCGAGTTCAGGGTGGAGTTCGAGATCGAGGACATCGCGCAGATGGACGACCTCGAGGCGATCGAGAGCATCCTCCGCCTCCGGGGGGCCGGGGCATCGTGAACTTTGTAGACCGGCTGCTTGCGGGCAAGGACGCCGGCCGGCCGGCGTTGATCACGCTCGACGCGGAGCACTCGTACCGGGAGCTGTCCTCCGCCGTCTCGGCGGTGGCGACGTTCCTGGTGCGCTCCGGCGCCGACCGCGGCGAGTGCGTCGGCGTCGTCGCGGAGAACTCGATGTTCTGGGTGGCCGCGTATCTGGGCGCGATGCAGGCGGGGTGCGTCGCCGTTCCCGTCTCGCCGGGGCTCACGCCCGCCGACTGCCGCGCCGTCGCGGAGCGGACCCGGATGCGCTTCGCCTTCGTGGAAGCGCGCATGGCGCCGGCCTGCGAGAAATGGCTGCTGAACGCCGCGCACGTGGTGCTCGACGATGCCGGGCCCGCGTCATTCGGGGCCGCGTCCATCTGGACCCTGGACGAGCTCTGCTGGTCCAGGGCACGCACGCCGGCCCGCGGCGGCGGCGGCGACACGGCGGCGCTGCTCTTCAGCTCCGGCTCCACCGGCAAGCCGCGCGGCGTGGTGCTCTCGCACCGCAACTTCATCGCCAACACCGAGTCCATCGTCCAGGCGATCGGGCTTGGCGAGGGCGATCGCGCGATGGCAGTGTTGCCGTTCCACTACTCGTTCGGCGCCTCGGTGCTGCAAACGCACCTGGCCCGCGGCGGCACGGTGGTGATCGACAAGCGTTTCCTCTTCCCGGACCGGGTGCTGCAGCGCATGGTCGAGACGCGCTGCACCGGCTTTGCAGGCGTGCCGAGCCATTACCAGATCCTGCTGCGCAAATCGCGCTTCAAGGAGATTGATCTCCCCGACTTGAAGTGGCTCCAGCAGGCGGGTGGAAAGCTCCAGGCGCCCTTCGTGCGCGAGCTGCGCGTGGCGAAGCCCCACGTGCGCCTGTACGTCATGTACGGCGCCACGGAAGCGACGGCCAGGCTCTCGATCCTGCCGCCGTCCGAAGTGGACGCGCGCCCCGGTAGCGTCGGAAAGGGGATCCCCGGCGTCACGCTGCGCGTGCTCGACGAGCGAGGCAGCCCCGTCAACGCCGGGCAGGTGGGTGAGATCGTCGCCGAAGGCGAGAACGTCGCCGGCGGATATTTCGAGGATCCCCTGGAGACGGCGAGCACCTTCCGCGAGGGCCGGCTGCACACGGGCGACCTGGGCACGGTCGATGCGGACGGCTACGTGACAGTGCTGGCCCGGGCGAAGAGCTTCCTCAAGTGCGGCGGCACGCGCACCAGCGCCGAGCGGTTCGAGGAAGCGCTGCTGGCGTTTCCCGACATCGTCGAAGCCGCCGTGATCGGCGTACCCGACGAGGTGATGGGAGAAGCGCCTGCCGCGTTCGTCGTGCCGCGCGACCCGGGCGATCCCACCGTGGCGTCGCGCCTGCTGGATTTCGCCAGCTCGAAGCTTCCGATGGTGCTGCGGCCGAAGATCGTCGAGGTGCTGGCCGAGCTGCCGAAGAGCGCCGCGGGGAAGGTGCAGCGAATCCGGCTGCACGAGCGGCTGCGTGCGCGGCAAGATGCAGCCTGAGTGCATCGGACCTTCGCCAGGCCTCAGAGGCGCGCAACCAGGCGGCCGAAGCGGTCCGCGGCCTCTTCGAGGCTCTCCAGCGAGGAGGCGAACGACAGGCGCAGATGCCCGGTTCCTCCCGGCCCGAAGCCGACGCCGTCGAGCAGCGCTACGGCTTCTTCCTCGAGGAGACGATCCGCGAGGGCGGCGGAGGGCAGCGGCAAGCCGCGCACGTCGGGGAACGCGTAGAACGCTCCGTCGGGCAAGTGGCAGCGAACGCCGGGGGTGCGGCCGAGGCGGCCGACGATGGCGTCCCGCCGCTTGCGGAACTGCTCCACCATCGCGCTCACCACCTCCTGCGGCCCGCGCAGCGCCGCCAGGCCGGCCTCCTGGACGAACGAGGCGGTGCAGGTGTTCGAATTGATCATCAGCCGCGTCGCGTGTGGCGCGAGCGCGGCTGGAAAGAGGCCCCACCCCAGGCGCCAGCCGGTCATGGCGTACGCTTTCGAGAACCCGTCGACCAGGATGGTGCGATCCAGCATCCCGGGCAACGCGGCGATCGAAGGCTCCTCCGCCGTGTAGCGGATCCGGCGGTAGATCTCGTCCGCCATCACCCACAGGTCGTGCCGTTCGGCCAGCGCCGCGAGCCGCCGCAGGTCGGCCTCGGGCACGACGGCGCCGGTCGGATTCGAGGGCGAGTTGAACACCACCATGCGCGTCCGTGGTGTGATCGCTCCCTCGAGCGCGTCGAGATCGAGCGCGCGGCCTTCGGCGAGTCGCGGTGGAATGGAAACCGGAACCGCACCGCAGAAGCGGACCATGGAGGCGTAGATGGGAAATCCGGGATCCGGGACCAGCACCTCGTCGCCGGGAGAGAGCGTGGCCAGAAACCCGTAGAAGAGGATCGGCTTCGCGCCGGGAGTGACCAGCACCCGATCCGGCAACGCGCGCACGCCCCGCAGGTTGAGAGCCTCGCAGATCGCCTCGCGGAGCGACGGGAGGCCGGCGGGCGCGCCGTACCGCGTCTTGCCGTCGCGCAGCGCGCGGACGCCTGCTTCCACGATGTGCGTCGGGGTGGGGAAGTCCGGTTCGCCGACTTCCAGGTGGATGACGCTGCGCCCGCGCGCCTCGACCGCGCGCGCCTTCACCAGCACGTCGAGCGCGGTTTCGGTCCCGAGCGAGCGGACGCGGCTGGCGATCTGCGGCATCCGTGCAGTCTAGCGCGTACCCCTGGCGGGCCGTATCCGCGTACGCTTCCGTCGCCGTTTCTCGCCCGCTGCCGATCGGCCGGAGAGTAATCTGTCCGACCGATGGAGCATCACGCCAACGTCTTCCTCACCAATCTCGCGATGGTGCTCTGCGTCGCGGCCGTGACCACTGTCGTCTTCCAACGATTCAAGCAGCCGGTGGTGCTGGGCTACATCCTGGCGGGCCTGCTGGTCGGGCCGCATGTCCCGTTCCCGCTGGTGGCCGACAGCGACACCATCCACGGCCTCTCCGAGCTGGGCGTCATCCTGCTGCTGTTCACCATCGGGCTGGAATTCACCATCCAAAGGCTGCTGCGGGTGGGGGCATCGGCCGGGATCATCGCCGTGGTGGAGATCAGCGTCATGATCCTCCTCGGCGACGCCGCCGGCCGGATGTTCGGATGGTCCGCGCGGGAGAGCCTGTACGCGGGGGCGATGGTGGCCATCTCCAGCACCACCATCATCGCGAAGGCGTTCAGCGAGCTGCGGATTGGCGGGAGGCTCCGTGAGCTGGTGCTTGCGGTGCTGATCGTGGAGGACCTGATCGCCATTCTCCTGCTCGCCGCCCTGACCACGATCTCGGCAGGCAGCCTCTCCGCATCGCAGCTCGGCATGGCCGCGGCGCGGCTGGGGCTGTTCCTGGTGTTGGTGGTCGGAGCGGGCTTGCTGGTCATTCCCCGCCTGGTACGCAGCATCTTGCGTCTCGATCGTCCCGAGACTACGAGCGTCGCCTGCATCGGCATCTGCTTCGCGCTCTCGTTGCTGGCGCAACAGCTCGGTTACTCGGTCGCGCTCGGCGCCTTCATCGCGGGGTCGCTGGTGGCGGAGTCCGGCGAGGGGGCGCGCATCGAGCACCTGCTCGAGCCGGTGCGGGACCTGTTCGCGGCCGTCTTCTTCGTGTCGGTCGGTATGCTCATCGACCCGGCGCTGGTCCGCGCGAATTGGCTGCCCATCCTTGTCCTCTCGGCCGTGGTGATCGTGGGCAGGATCATCGGCGTTTCGATACCCGCCTTCCTGACCGGGGCGGGCGTTCGCACTTCCGTCGCGGCGAGCATGAGCCTGGCGCAGATCGGCGAGTTCTCGTTCATCATCGCCTACCTGGGCACCTCGACCGGCGCGGTCCGTGACTTCCTGTATCCGGTAGCGGTCAGCGTTTCCGCGCTCACCACGCTGACGACGCCATGGATGATCCGTGCCGCCGGGCCGGTGGCGGCGTGGGTCGACCGCAAGCTGCCGCACGCGCTGCAGACGTTCGTGGCGCTCTACGGCTCCTGGATCGACGGCCTCCGCTCGCCTGGGCCGCGCAGGACCCGCGCGCAGAGCATCGTACGGCTCCTGCTGCTCGACGCCGCGCTGCTCGCGGCGGTGGGGATCCTGTCTGGCCGCTTCTTTCCCAACGCGGTGATCTGGCTGCGGAAGCAGGGATTGGGCACGGTGGCGGCCGAGTTCGTGGCCATTGCGGCGGCCGTTGCGCTCGCGGCTCCGTTCCTGGTCGGAATCGTCCGGCTCGTGGGAGCGCTCGCCATCGCGCTCGCGGGTCAGGCGTTGCCCGCCGGTGTACCCGGGAAGGTAGATCTCGCGGCGGCGCCACGGCGCGCGCTCATCGTCGCTCTGCAGCTGGCCGCCGCAGTCGCGCTCGGTCTTCCGCTGTTCGCGGTGGCGCGGGCGTTCCTGCCGCTGGCGCCGGCGCTCGCGCTGTTCGCTGCCGCGCTGCTCTTCCTCGGCGTCAGGCTCTGGTTGTCGGTCACGGATCTGCAGGGCCATGTGCGCGCAGGCGCTCAGGTCCTCGCTTCTGCGTACTCGCATGCGCGCGGCGAGGCAGCCGCCGATACGCCCAATCCCGACCTGGAAGTCGGGCGGGTGCTGCCGGGCCTCGGTTCGCCGACGCGCTTCACGCTCGCCGAGGGCAGCCCGGCCGTGGGCCGTACGCTGGCGAGCCTCAACCTGCGCGGCGCGACGGGCGCCACCGTGCTCGCCATCGCGCGCGGAGGCGAAGGAGTGCTGGTCCCTACGGGCCACGAGCAGCTCCGGGTGCACGACGTGCTCGCGCTGGCAGGCACCCAGGAGGCCGTGGCCGCCGCACGCGGGCTGCTCTCGGGCGACGTTCCGGCTGGCCCCGCACCCTCGTAGAACGGAAGCGCCGACGGTCCCCTGCGCGGCTCGCGAGAGCGGCTGCCCCAAAAGGAAACGCGGGAGCGGCCTCCCTCCGGGGCCGTTCCCGCGTCTCCGTCCTGCGAATTCCCTTACAGGTTCACGTCGTTCAGGTCGTTCGCCGGCTCGCCCGAGGGGTTGTTCGCGTCGGCCGTGCAGTTACCGCCGGCGGTGAACACCCGCGAGTTGCTCGAGATGCTCCACTGGTCCATCGTTGCGTCGGCGTCGATGTTGCCCTGCGCG
>DATBZA010000111.1:0-9867 GCA_036513415.1 Myxococcales bacterium
GATCTCCGCCGGGCAATCCGTCCCGAGGCTGGTTCTCGCGGATGGACCGGCCGGTCGGCCAGATCGTCGAGATCGCATCGGTGAGCGGCAACACCATCACGCTCACCTCTCCGCTGCACATCGCCTTCCGTACCGCGCGCAACGCGCAGCTCAGCCTCTGGGACCAGCCGTCGGTGCGCGAGGCCGGCCTGGAGGACCTGCGCGTGTACGGAGGAGGCAACGACAACATCGTCCTGGCGCTGGCGGCCTACAGCTGGGTCAAGAACGTCGAGTCGGAGCAATCGACCGGGAGCAGCATCGGAATCAATGCTTCCTACCGCTCGGTCGTGCGCGACTCGTACTTCCACCACTCGCCGCTGCTCTACCCCGGCGGCGGGGCGTACGGCCTCTCGTTTGCCCTCTCCTCGGCGGACAACCTGGTCGAGAACAACATCTTCTGGCACTTCAACAAGGTGATGGTGATGCGCGCCTCCGGCGGGGGAAACGTCATCGCCTACAACTACTTCGACGACGGATTCATCGGGAACGCTCCCCGGAACTACACGGACTGGATGGAGGTAGGGATGAACGCCTCGCACATGACCTGCCCGCACTACGAGCTGTTCGAGGGCAACGAGGCGTTCAACATCGACGCCGACAATACCTGGGGGAACTCGGTCTACATCACCTTCTTCCGCAATCACGCCAGCGGCAAGCGCCGTTCCTTCCCCGACGTGGACAATCGCCGTGCGATTGGCTTGATGGCCGGCTCGTGGTGGTACACCTTCGTCGGCAACGTGCTCGGGTACCCGGGGATGAGCCCGGCTCCTCACCGCAGCTTCCGATACGAAAGCAAGGGGCCCTGGGGTCCTCCCGTCCCGATGTGGCAGCTTGGTTATGACCCTGAGAATTGGAAGAAACCGGCCGATCCACGCGCGCTCTCGACCACGATCCGGGAGGGCAACTACGACTACGTGACCGGCGAGGTGCATTGGTCGAGCGAGCCGCACCAACTCCCGGAGTCCCTGTACCTGATCGGAAAGCCGGCCTTCTTCGGCGAGGCCCGGTGGCCGTGGGTGGATCCGTTCGGCGCGACGAAACTCTACCAACTCCCCGCGCGGTCGCGTTTCGAGGCGATGAAGGAGCCTTGAGCGCCTCGGGCTCGTCGGCACGATGAAGAGGAAGACTGCCGCCACCGTTGCCGCCATCGCCGCGCTGGCCATCGGGATTGGCTTCGCCTCAGGGGTCGCGAAAAGCGCCGCGAAGCGCGTCTTGCAGGAATGGAACGTCCGCAAGCGGCTGGCGATGCGCGTCGACGAGCCACCGTTCGCGCATCTCGCCGCTTCCCAGGTCGGGTACGCCCCTTCGATGCCGAAGCAATTCAGCGCGCCCCGGCAGTTCCAAAGCTTCCGCGTGGTTCGCGCGGCGGACGGTAGCGTCGCGTTCGTGGGAGGCGCGCCGGCCCGGGCGGTCTCGAGCGGGATCACGGGCGCCGTCCAGACGGTCTGGATCGGCGACTTCTCTGCGCTCACGGCGCCCGGCCGGTACCGGATTGTCGCCGACGATGGAGCGACCAGCTTCCCCTTCGACGTCCGGTCGGACGTATTCGACGGGCCCGTGCGCGCCGTCCAGCGCTGGTTCTATTTCCAGCGCGCGTTCACCGCCGTCGAGGCTGTGCATGCGGAAGGACCTTGGGTTCATCCGAGCGACGCGGACAAGGCCCCGCCCGACGTGCGCGCCGGCTGGCACGACGCAGGGGACTTTTCCGTCTATAGCGCCTCCCTCAACACGGCGATCTTCTGGCTGCTCGAGACCTGGCGCGACTTCGCGCCGGCCGGCGACGACACCAACATCCCCGAATCGGGAAACGGGATCCCCGACCTGCTCGACGAGGCGCGCTGGGGGCTTTCCTGGCTCCTCTCCGTCCAGGACGCGTCGGGGGGGTTTCGCAACAGCACCTGCCAGCAGCGGTACGGACGGTATGGGACGAACACCCCCGACAATGTGCCGCCATACGCGAACGGAGAGGTGGGCACGCTCGCCACGGCGCGGGCGGTGGGGAACCTCGCGTACGCCTCGACCGTCTTCGGGCCGTACGACGCGGCGTTCGCCGAGCGGTGCCTGCGGGCAGCGCGCGCGGGGTACGCGTACCTGGAGCAGCACCGGGCCGAGAACAGCGACGGACCCACCTGCCCGTCGTACCGCACCGACGGCGACGCGGTGATCGGCAGGCACGTGCGGATGTTCGCCGCGGCCGGACTGCTCCTCGCCACCGCAGAAGGGCGGTTCCGCGACGACTTCGAGAAGGACTATGCCGAGCTCGACTACGATCCGAGCTACCACCACCCGAACGGGTTCGCCGCGCAGATCTACCTGCGCAGCCCGGCGGGCGATCCGGCGCGAAAGCGCGCGATCCGCGAGCGCCTGAGGGTGCACGCAAACCGCGCGCTCGAGGATGGTGACCGGCACCCGTTCCAGCTGGCATCCCGCAGTCATTGGGGAACGATCGGCGCGGGGTTCACGCGGACCGGATCGTACAACGTCAAATGGTGCCTCGAAGATCCGGCCGGGGCCCGCCGGGATTGCGAGCAGGCCCTCGCCAACGTCCATTACACGTTCGGCAGGAATTACTTGCAGACGTGCTACGTCAGCGGCCTTCCGGGCGTGACGCGTGGGCGCAACTGGGCGTTCCATCACTGGCTTGCGACGCTGCGCGCCGAGCCGTATTGCTTCCCCGGCATGGTCGCCGGAGGACCGAATGCGATCCCGGAGGCGAACGACGTGTCGGAGCCCTCCGGATGGCCGATTCCGGTCTGGGGATACTGGGGGGATCCCGCGTTTCCTCGCGGCGCGAGCACGCCGCCCGAAGGCCGCTATACCGACAGCGACAGCTGGTCCACCAACGAGGTGTCGGTAGACTGGCAGGCGTCCGCTTTGTATGGGCTTTACTTTGCCGCCTGGTTTGCGAAGGGTCGGCCACCCACCGGCGTGCCCGGCCGGTAGCGGATGAATAGATGGACTGCGCGATGGGGTCGATGCGGAGACTGGTGTGTGGAGCCGGTGCGCTGGCAGGAGCGATCGCGATTTTTGCGTGTCAGGGCAGCTCGAGTTCCACCGACTCTCGACCGCCCTCCGGAGTCTATTCACTCCCGTCGGACCGAGCGACCACCTGGAAGCCCGGGATCCCGGACGGGATCCCCACTCGGACGACGGTCTGCGCCACTGTCGATGGGGCAGCCTACGGAGACGGCGCGCAGGACGCGACAGCGGCGATCCAGGCAGCGATCGACGCGTGCTCCGAAGGCCAGGTCGTCTCGCTCTCCGCGGGGACGTTCGCGATCACCCGCACGCTGCAGATCAACAAGGGGATCGTCCTGCGCGGCGCCGGTCCCAGGAAAACGCTGCTCAAGAGCAACGGCTTCAACGGCGCGGTTGTGTGGATCGGGCCGCTCTGGCCCCATGTCCGCTCCTCGGTCGACCTGGCCGCCGACGGCGCGAAAGGCGCGACCTCGATCACGGTCGCGAATGCCCAGGGCTTTGGTCGGGGCACCCTGGCGGTCATCGACGAGCTGTCGGACCCCGACTACGTGCAATGGTCCGCATCGCGATCTCCGCCGGGCGATCCGTCCCGGGGCTGGTTCTCGCGGATGGACCGTCCGGTCGGCCAGATGGTCGAGATCGCATCGGTGAGCGGCAACACCATCACGCTCACGTCTCCGCTGCACATCGCCTTTCGCACCGCGCGCAGCGCGCAGCTCAGCCTGTGGGACCAGCCGGCGGTGCGCGAAGCAGGACTAGAGGACCTGCGCGTGTACGGTGGCGGGAACGACAACATCGTCCTGGCGCTGACGGCCTACAGCTGGGTCAAGAACGTCGAATCGGAGCAATCGACCGGGAGCAGCATCGGAATCAATGCTTCCTACCGCTCGGTCGTGCGCGACTCGTACTTCCACCATTCGCCGGAGCTCTACCCCGGCGGCGGGGCGTATGGCCTCTCGTTCGCCCTCTCCTCGGCGGACAACCTGGTCGAGAACAACATCTTCTGGCACTTCAACAAGGTGATGGTGATGCGTGCCTCCGGCGGGGGAAACGTCATCGCCTACAACTACTTCGAGGACGGATTCATCGGCAGCACCCCGCTGAACTACACGCAGTGGATGGAGGTGGGGATGAACGCCTCACACATGACCTGCCCGCACTACGAGCTGTTCGAGGGCAACGAGGCGTTCAACATCGACGCCGACAATACCTGGGGGAACTCGGTCTACATCACCTTCTTCCGCAACCACGCGACCGGCAAGCGCCGCTCCTTCCCTGACGTGGACAATCGCCGCGCGATCGGCTTGATGGCCGGCTCCTGGTGGTACACCTTCGTCGGCAATGTGCTCGGATACCCAGCGATGAGCCCGGCGCCGTTCTCCAGCTTCCGCTACGAGAGCAGCTTCCCTTGGGATTCCCAGCCGGTTCCAATGTGGCAGCTCGGATATGACCCGGAGGACTGGAAGAAGCCGGCCGACCCGCGCGTGCTTTCTACGGTCATCCGCGAAGGAAACTACGACTACGCGACCAATCAGGTGCACTGGTCAGATGCTCCGCGGGGGCTGCCGGACTCCCTCTACCTGTCCAGCAAACCCGCATTCTTCGGCGACGCCCCGTGGCCGTGGGTGGACCCCGCAGCCGCGACCAAGCTGTACGCCTTGCCGGCGCGGGTACGCTTCGATGCGATGAGCCCCTGATGCTCGGCGAGCCGAAACCAGCCCGGATTGGCGGCCACCTTCCGGGGCTCGACGGCGTGCGCGGGTTCGCCATCCTGATGGTGATGGGGGTCCACTTCGTTGGAGACGTTACGCCGCGCAACTTCGGCGAGCGCCTGGCGGTGAAACTGGGCAATTACGGCGTCCTCGGGGTGGATGTCTTCTTCGTCCTCTCCGGCTTCCTGATCACGGGCCTCTTGCTGGATGCGAAAGGGGAATCGCATTACTTCCGCAATTTCTACGCCCGCCGGACGCTTCGCATCTTCCCGTTGTACTACTTTGTCCTCGCGCTACTCTTCCTGGTGCTCCCGAGCGTCGCCGCGCTCCCTCCAGCGCTGGAAGAGTCGCGCGTGCACCAGGCATGGCTCTGGACCTACACCGCGAACTTCTACATCGCCGCCAAGGCATCTTGGGCGCTCCCCTACGTCAGCCATTTCTGGTCGCTCGCCATCGAGGAGCACTTCTACCTGCTCTGGCCGCTGGTGGTGTTCAGCTTCCGGCGGGAGACGCTGGAGCGGATCTGCCTCGGCGTGATCGTGGCCGCGCTCGCTCTGCGCGTCGGCCTCTCGCTCCTCGGCACGAGCGAGCTCTCCATCTCGGTGCTGACGCCCTGCCGCGTGGACACGCTTTGCGTGGGTGCGCTGCTCGCGGCCATGGCGCGCCGCGACGAGGGCGTTGCCCCGCTGGTCCGGCGGAGTGGCCAGGCCGCCCTCGCCATCGGCGCCGTCACGCTCCTCGTCTCGGCATTCTGCGCGGCCACGCGGATGGGCCTGGCGGTGCTACACCCGATTCGCGGGACGCTGTTCGCGATGTTCTTCGGCGCGCTCACGCTGATCAGCCTGCGCCGCTCGGAGGAAAGCCTGGCGGCGCGCACGTTCCAGAGCTCGTGGCTGCGCACCTTCGGCAAGTACAGCTATGGGCTGTACGTCTACCACGGCGTCCTTTCGTTCCACATGCTCGAATGGGGGGTGGTGGACCGCCTGGAGGCGCTGCTCGGCAGTCATCCGCTGGCCATCGCGGCCCAGACGGTGCTCGGTGTCGGCGCTTCGCTCCTTATCTCGGTGCTCAGCTACGAGCTCTTCGAGAAGCGGTTCCTCGTCCTGAAGAAACTCTTCGCGCCGGAGACGTCGGGCGCGACGGCTCCGGCGCCGCCCGCAGTCGTGGTTCCGGGGGCCGTCGAGCGCCGCCTCGATTGACTCAGTCGAACAGCACGCAGCAGACGATCCGGTTGGCGCCGACAGCCTGGATCGTCTCGCGCACGGAAGCGAGCCGGTCGTGCCCGCGGCGCACGCACAGCACCACGCCGTCGGAGGCCAAGGCGATCGGGAGAGCCAGCGGGTTGGCCAACGGGCTCTCCAGCGCGACGATTGTCTTCGTGTTCGGCCGCCCGTAACCCGAGGAGGCGAATTCCTGCTCGTGGGGCTGCGTCCAGCCTCCCCCCGCGCCTTCGGAGATCCCCAGCCGCGCAATCAGCCGCGTCGAGCTATCGAGGTCGAGGTTCTTTGCCTCGATGAACTCGACCGGCTGGACGGTTAGGCGGGTACCAGCCTGGGCAAGCGCTCGGGCGAGGTCGGCGGTCGAGTAGTCGGGCTCGCCAGGGACCAGGACCAGCCAGGACCATTCGTCGCTCAACTGCAGCC
Organism: Myxococcales bacterium; assembly: GCA_036513415.1. Lineage (GTDB taxonomy): Bacteria > Myxococcota > Myxococcia > Myxococcales > 40CM-4-68-19 > 40CM-4-68-19. The sequence goes on from DATBZA010000111.1 coordinate 6,374, forward strand.
AGACGGCGTTCAACTGCGGGTACGACGGCGAGTCCGTGGGCACGCCCCGGTGCAGCTGCTTCAGAATCGCCTGCTGTCGCTCGGAAAGCCGGTTGCGGGCGAACTGCCGCTGCGGAACCAGCGCGGTGATCTCCTCCTCGCCGGTAGCATCCTCGTCCGGGTTGTCCCCGCGGTTCGGCATCGAACGGTTTGCCTCCGAGTACGAAAGTATACGTGCAGTCGTCCGGGTCGGCATCCCGGATGAAGCCCGTTGTTCAGCGGTCACCAGCCGGCGAAGGATCGATGGAGCGTTCCCGGCGCAGCGGCCAGGCGCCGGTGGCGACCGCCTGTTTCGCCACCAGCGCCAGCGCCGGCGCGACCGTGAACACCGAGGCCCAGGTCCCGAGCCCCATGTCGCCGTAGCAGTGCACCAGATAAGTGACGAGAATGCCCACCGTTGCGAGCGCGGTGGTGCGATCGCGCGGCGTGGTCGAGAACCGGTACGAGCGCACCGCGAAGAAGACCCCCAGCGGCATGAGCAGCCAGATGGCGGCAAAACCGACGCAGCCCGAGAAGGTGAGCAAGCCGAGGATCGAATTGTGCGGAGCGAATCGGTAGAGCTCGTACGCCTGGGAGATATCGGGGAGGTGGATCACCTCTTCGTAGCCGTGCCCGAATCCTGTGCCCAGGATCGGGTTGGCCCGGAGCGTGTAGTAAAGATTGTAATTCTCCAGATCGCGCCAGCGCGTGGAGGGGTCCGACCCGGAGTCGACGACGGAGCGGATGGTGCGGACCGGCGCGAAGAAGCGCGCTCCGCTGCTCCAGCCGATCGCGGTGTACAGCCCGATCACCGGGAGGCAAATGACGACGCCCTGCACGATCCTCTTCTTGAGCCGGCTGAACGGAGTGATGAAGTAGAGCACGGCCAGCGCGGCCAGCAGCTCGACCCACACCAGGCGGCGGTTGTTGGCGATCATCCCCAGGGTCAGGACCGGCAGCGTGGCCAGTCCGAGGAGCAGGTTGCGTGGGCTGGGCCGCTCGAAGAAGACCACCAGCACCAGCAGGAAGGCGTCGGCGAACAGCATCGAGTCCGCGTGGACGGTCGCGTGGGGCATGTCCAGCTCGCTGGTGAACAGATGCCTGAGGTATGTCGCGAGCAGGGCGCGGATCAGGGCCGCGACGACCAGCGCGATCCCGAACGCGCGGCTGTCGGACGGCCCGCGGATTCCGGCGCAGTACAAGAGGAGGACACAGGGAAGGTAGATGACCCGGAAGACCTGCCAGAGCGAGAAGCGGAAATCGGCTCCTTCGCGCAAGAGACCGTGCCCCCAGATGAACAAGATCGCGACGATGCAGATCAGCGCAGCGTCGCGCAGAGGCGGCGCGGGCGGGACGTTCCCGCGCGCGTCCACGGGCGAGTCCATCATCCGGCGGACCACCCAGGTCCCGGCGAGGAGCACCAAAGCGACGTCGAGTCCCGAGAAGAAGAGCGCCTTGTAGGGGAGGGTGAGGTTGAGGTGTGCGAGGAGCAGCGCGCCCACCACGTAGAGGGGGGAGCGCCAGAGGCCTGCCGCTGGGATCTCGGTTGGATTCTCCAGCGTGAGGCACAGCACCCCGAGGACCAGCAGCGAATGCCGGAGCGGAGCGCGCACCGCGAGCACGAGCACCAGGGTCAGCGCGAACGGCGCCAGCGTCAGACCGAGGTCGCCGTTGCCGGCGATGAGGAGCATCAACGTGAGCAGGCCCAGACCTGCCACCGCCGCGAGCACCAGGGGGTCCGCCCGCGGCACGCCGCCTGCCACCGAACGGCTCATGTGCGCGAGGACTCCGGCGGTGGAAGCTGGTCCGACGGCGGCCAGGGCAGGCGCACGTCCACGATGGTCCCCGGCTGCCCGAGCAGGTCCTCCAGCTGCCAGCGCTTGAGCACCACGCCGGCGCGGAAGTCCGCGAAGGTGGTGGCGAAAAGGGCGAGCAGCAGCCCCGCGATGACCGCTTCCGCCATCACCAGCGGCGCCTTCGGCTTGATCGGCCCACGGGGGACTTGCGGCGGGATGACCACCGAGTAGCGGTACTTGAACGCGGCGCGCGCGGTATCGAGATCGATCCGGGCGGAGTCGATGCGCTCGCGCATCGCCGCATATTGCTGGGCGGCGTACCGGAGCTGAGCGCGGGCATACTCGACCGACGAGTGCTCGTCCCCGCCCCGGAAAAGATCGGCAGGGATCTCGGGGGGGGCGCTGGGCATCGCGCCCTCGCCACCGCCGGGGAGCTCGGAGAGCTGCCGGCGCAGCTCGCGCTCTTCCTGGCGGAGAGCGGAGAGCTGCGGGGATTCCTGGCGGAGGGAATCGATGCTGCGCTGCAGGTCGACAAGCATCGGGTGGTTCTCGGAGTAGACCGCCCGCTGCTCCGCCAACCGCGTCTGCAGCTCGGAGAAGTGGCGCCGCCGGGACTCCTCGAGATCGGCGATCGCGCGGCGCTTGCCCTCCAACGTCACGCGCAGGTTGAGCACGTCCGGATCGATCCTCGTCCGCGGGCGAGGCGCCGGCGAGGCGCTGCGCTTCGGGGTGGAGTCCTGGCGCATGCGCTCGAGATCGGCCACCTGCGCTTCGATGTCGTTCTTCAGGGTCGCCGCATGCCCTTCGAAGATCGAGATCTGCTCGGCGATGGTGGAGATCTCGAGTACATGGCGCTTTTCCAGGAAGTTCTGTTCCGCCGCGTCGACGAGGCGATAGGCCATCAGGGCGTCCGGCCAATGTAGCTTGATGACCACCGTACCATCGGGCGTGGTCCACACCGTGAGGTTCTTCTCCAACAGGCCGGTCAACCCCTCGGCCAACTCCTTCTCGGTGGTCTCCCGCTTGAGGGCCCGCAGCACCCAGTCCTTGAACCGAAGGATCGGAGCGCGGCGCTTCGGCCATTCCTGCACCAGCTCTGTCTGGCTGATGAGGGCCTGCAGGTTCTCGCGGCGGATGATGGTCTCGGCTGCCGCCCGCGTCGGCTGATCCATCTGGTTGGCGTCGGCCCGGACCGCGAGCACCGGATTCTTCTGCGCCAGCAGCCGGGACTCGACCTCGTAGGTCTTGGGCAGCACGGCCAAAGCACCGGCCGCAAGCAGGACCATGCCGCAGAAGACGAATGCGAAGAGAAAAGGCCTGCGGCGGACGGATCCCAGTGAGAACATCGCATACCGGCGCCACTTCTGCCAGTCGAACAGCTCGTCCTGACCCTCGTACGTGGGATGTGGTGGCGATGACGAAATCACGCGGGCCCGGATATGGTCGGTCATTCTTGGTCGCTCTCTCCTCAACCCAGCAAGCGCGGATAGATTAAGAGGACCGAAGCGACATACGCAACGATGCCGATCAACGTCCACGCCAACGTTTTCTGCAGCGCTAGCCTCGGGCTACGCTCCGCCGCGGCCACCGCGGGCGCGGCGATCGTGAGGGCCACAATCGAAAGCAGTACGAGCTTTTGCATGTCTTTACCTGACTAGGGGAAGCTGCCCCACGTAGCTG
>DATBZA010000112.1:0-48204 GCA_036513415.1 Myxococcales bacterium
CCCGCCCCGCCTCCTACGTCCCCCCGCCCATCCCCGCCTCGAAGCCTGCCGCGCCCGCGCAGAAGCTGGAGGAGATCGAGCCGGACGAGGTGATGGCGCCGCCCGGCCCACCCGCGCCTGTGGTTCCACCTGCGCTCGACCTGCCCGAGGACGACGGACAGGAGTTCGGGCTCGAACCCATCGCCGCGCACTCGCAGTTCGGCGATGAGGTCGCCGGCAAGGAGGAAGTGGCCGGCGACGGCGCCGCCGCGGACGCGGTGGAAGGCCTGGTCTCCGCGAGCGTCGCTCACGAGGGAGCGACAGAGGCCCGGCAGATGGACGGGCTGGACGCGATTGCCGCGCAGGAGCCAGCTAGCGCCGATGCGGGCGAGGGCTGGACGGGTCCGATCCTGATGGCCCCCGCCGACAGCCCACCCCCCGCGGACGGCGCCTGGGAACCGGCGGGCGGAGGGCAGACCGGCTGGGACGTGTCGGCCCCCACGCCCTCTGGTGGATGGGGTGGGGAGCCGGCGATGGATGCCTCCGACTCTCCCGGCGAGGCCTTGCCCCCGGATGCGATCCTGGGGACAGCGCCAATCCTGGCTCCAGCCGAGGAGAGCAGCGACGCGCAGCCTCCGCTGGACACAGCGCCGGCCTGGGAAGCGCCCGCGGCGGCGATGCCGGCCGTCGAGGAAACCGGGAAACCGCCTGAGGAGGCGCACGAAGCCGAAGCGCCCGATGCCTGGGGCTCGATGGACGACCCCTTGGCGTCGCAGGCGTCGGTCAGGGACCCTCTCGGCGGACATGCCTTCAGAGATCCCCTCCAGTCGCACGCCTCGCTCGAGGATCCTCTCGCGGCACAGGCGTCGTCCGACGCGGCGGCCGTCACCCCCGAAGACGCGCCGGCGCTTCACGATGGGCACGGGTCGACGAACGAGTTCGCAAATCCGCTGGCTGCGGAGGAGGGAAGCGCTATGCCGGCCGCGGGGGACCAGGACAGGGGGTGGATCGGCGAGGCGCTCGAAGGAGCGACGCCGCTTTCGCCCGCCGATCTGGGCACGCTGGCGTCGATCGGCGTCGATCCGGGCGACGGCGTCGGCGCCCTGCGGCTTCTCGCCGTGCTCATCCGCATCCTGAACCGCAACCAGCTCATCGAGCCCGACGACCTGCGCGAGGAAATCCGCGAGAGCCGGGCACAGGGCGCCGCCGTCGCCGGAGTCCAGGAGCCGTACGGCATGGAATCCCAAGGATCTGCGTCCGAGGACGCGGGCGGCCCCGTCGAGACGGCGGAAACGTAGGAGCGCTGTCCACCCCGGTTCCTTGTCTCGTACCCAAGCCGGGAGATTACGTTTCCTTCGCGCGGGCCCCGCCCCTCCCCTGGGCCCTCGAGGGTGTGATGGACTTCTCATTGTCCGGGACGGTCCTGACTCGGGACCTGTTCTCCGCGGATGGTCGGCTCGTCGCCTCCCGCGGCGAGATCGTAGATCTGGGCAGACTCAAGGACGTTGCGGCGAAGGCCCCGCGCCAGGCGCGAGAGCGCCCGCTCTTCGAGACCACCTGCGCGGAAGCGGTGCTCGAGGCTTTCGACGCGCCGGCGCTCCAGTATCTCGTCGGCAGCGAAAGTCTGCGCGCGCTGGCGGCGGACGTGCTGACCGACGTCCGCTTCCCTCAGGAGATCTGGGACGAGTTGGACGCGCTCAAGCGGGACGACGGCGCCCGCTACCAGCACGCGGTCTGGACCGCGGTGGTGGCCGCCCGCCTCTTCCGCACGGCGCTGGGCACCGCGCCCGGGTTGGCGCGCCTGGTGGGTGGAGCGCTCACACACGACATCGGCATGCGGCATTCTGCCTTGCGGTTGCGCTTCAAGCGCGATCACCTCACGCCCTCCGAGGCGCTGGCCCTCGAGGACCATCCCCTGCTGGGCGCGCTGCTCCTCGCCAGCGTGCTGGGGGACTCTCCCGCGGTCCACTTCGCGCTCCTCCACCATACCCGGGCCGGCTTCGGATACCCGCGCGTGCAGGGAAAGCCTCCGCTACGGGGGCTCGATCTCGTCACGGTTTCGAGCGCCTACGCCGCACTGATCGCGCCCCGGACCTACCGGGCGCAGCCGTTCAACCCCCGCGGCGCCATCGATCAGCTTCTCGAAGACTGCGGCGCTGGTCACTTCGATCCGCGTGCCGTGCGGCTGCTGATCCACTGTCTTCGCGGAGGCTCCGGAGCAGCCAGCGAGCTGGTCCTCCCACGCAAGCCGACCGGATTCCGTCCGCCTGCGAATCATCACGGAGTCGCCCCGGAGACGCGCCTGTCCGCCTGAGTGCGGCGCAGCCCGGCGTTCGTGTTAGGTAGATCGGACGCGCCGCCGGCGCGTTGTCATGGCGCAGGAACGAACCGACGAGGAGCTGCTGGCCGCTTACCAGCAGGGCGACCCGAGGTCCTTCGAGGACCTCCTGCGGCGTCACCGCGCCCCGTTGTTCACGTTCCTCTTGCGTATGCTGGGCGACCGCGAAAGAGCCGAGGATCTGGCGCAGGAAACGTTCCTGCGCATCGTCAAGGGAGCGCAGGCATGGGAGCAGCGCGCTCGCTTCCAGACCTGGCTCTTCACCATCGCACGCAACCTCTGCGTCGATCAGTCGCGCCGCGACCGCTTCCGGCGCGCGGATAGCCTGGACGCGCAGGGGCCAGGCGACGACCCCCCGATGGTCGACTCGGTGCCCGGGCGGGAGATCGATCCGAGCCGCGGCGCGGAGAGCGCCTTGCTGCGCCCAGTGTTGCAGAGGGCGCTGCTTTCGCTTCCGACCGAGCAGCGCGAAGTGTTCGTCCTGCGCGAGCAGGCCGGCATTCCTTTCCGGGAGATCGCCGAGATGGTCGGCGTGAACGAGAACACGGTGAAGAGCCGCATGCGCTATGCCTTGGAAGGGCTGCGCAAGGCGCTGGCGGCGGCAGGGGTGTCGGAAGAGACCGCGGCGGAGGAGCCTGCTCCGGGCGTCCGATTGGGGAGGGCATGACCCACGCCGAGTCCCAGGACCTGCTCCTCGACCTTGCCTACGGCGAGCTGGACGCGCAGCGCGCCGCCGAGGTGGCGAGCCATGTCGAGGGATGCGCCGAGTGCCGCAAGGAAAAGGCGGCGCTCGAGGAGACGCGCCGGATGGCGGCGCCCCTGCGCGAGTTGGAGGAGCCGTCGCCGGGGTTCGACGACAGGATCCTGGCTGCCGCGCGCGCCCAGGCGCAGCTGGAGCACGACGGGAACGTGGGCCAGGTCATCGAGGTGACGGGCAGCGTGCGCCCCCTCGGTCTCGAGGCGGCGCGGATCGATGCCCACGGCCCGGTCAAGGCGCGTGCAACCCGCCGCGATCGTCCGCGCTGGATCGTGCGCGCTGCCCTCGGCGGATCCGTTGCGGCAGCTGCGGCGCTGGTCCTGGTGGTGAGCAACACGCTGGAAACCCGGCGCAACGCGGAGAAGGCGAATGCCCTCCGGAGCGACGAGTATGCGATCCGGGTGCAGACCGCGGCGGATTCGCTGGACAGCGCCCTGCGGGACGCGGAGGCGAAGCGCGACAAGGACCGCGTGGAAACGATGAAGCTGGAAGCGGCGCCTCCGGCGCCGGCCGCCGCGTTGGAGAAGGAGAAGATCGCGCAGCTCTCCGCGCCAGCGCACAAGCCTGCGAAGAAGGCGGGGACTTCGGGTGTCCGGATCGAGGGAGGCGGTGGCGATGCCGCGGGGAAGACTGCGTCCAAGAACACGCCAGCCCCGCCCCGGGAGAGCGATGCCGCTCGCACTGCGGCGCGCGCCTCGACCGCGTCGCCATCCGCGGGGGCCACGAAGTCGGCTCCACCGGCCGCCGGCTCGATACGCATGCAGACGGCGCGCGAACGGGACGTTTCGGCCGATATGTCGGAACCCGTCCGGGACACGCCGCAAGGTGCCGTTGCAGCCGCCCCGGGTCCTGTCGTCGGCGCCGCTCCGGCTCCTGCCGCCCCGGCAGAGGCGCGCCAGCTGAATTCGGCGGCGCCGGCGCCTGCTCCCTCCGTGGTGGAGGCAAACGCGCAGCAGGCGCGCCATGCCGGCAACTACGCGCTCGCGGCATCGCTCTACCGCAATGCAGCCGAGCTGCGGCAGCGCGACAACGACGCCGGCGGCGCTGCCTGGGACCTGGCTCACGCGGTGGAATGCCTTTCCGCCGTCGGGCAATTCGACGAGGCCCGCCGACTGCGCGACGAGCTCGCGCGATTGTATCCGTCGGAGACGACGGCTCTTTCGGCGGCACGACGCGCGCTCCGCGAGGTCGACCTCCCCGCCGCGGCGCCGGTGCAGAAGAACCCGTAGGCTTCCGGAATCGGGCAATCGTCGGTCGCGCCTGCCGCTCGGGCGCGCGTAGCATCCGGTCTCAGACGCGGAGGCTGCGTGCTCTCGGGCAAGTCCCCTCTCCTGATCGCGCTCGCGCTGGGCCTGGCCGCCGGCGCCGCGGCTTGGACGGCCATCCGCGCCCGCGAGCGCGGCCTCCGCGACCGCTGGCAGACCGCCAACGTCCTCTGCGCGAAGGTGGACGTCCCCGAAGGCGCGGAGCTCATGCCGGAGATGATCGCCGTCCGGGAGATGCCCAGCAGATTCGTCACCGACTCCTTCATCAGGGCCGATGAGGAGGGGATGCTCCGCCAGGAAAGTCCGGTGGGGCAGCGCGTGCTGGCGCCACTGAAGGCTGGCGATCCCATCCTGGCCAGCCATTTCCAGGCCTCGCGGGAGATGGAGCTGTCCGCGCTGGTCCACCCGAAGGGCCGCGCCGTCACCATCGACGTGCAGGAACGGAACGCCGTGGGACTCTGGGTGCGGCCCAACGATCACGTGGACGTGATCGGCAGCTTCCGCGACCCGGAGAGCCAGCAGCTCCGAACCATGACGCTGCTGCAGAACGTGGTGGTGCTCGCGACCGGGCGCATCACCGCCAACGCCACCTCCATTCCGGAAGAGGAGAAGAGGTTCTCCACCGTCACCTTGCTCGCGCTCCCGGAGGAGGCCGAGATGCTGACCCTGGCGCAGGACCTGGGGACCCTCACGCTCTTGCTGCGCCACCCCGACGATCTCGATTCGCAGGAGAAGCGCACCGTGGTCGATCAGAGGACGCTCTTCGCCGGCGAGCGCGCGAACGAGCTGCAGCAGAAGCGGTATCGGACGATCCAGATCATCCGCGGCAACCGGACCGATACCCATGCGGTGAGAGGTCCCTGATGGCCGGGGCCCTCGTCTCGCTGCTCGCCGGCGGCTCCGCGTTCTTCCTCTCGCTGCTGGCGCTCGACGCCGTGCGCCGGGCGTTCGAGCGATACAAGCGCCAGTACCTGGCGCGCTCGGTCAACGATCTCAGCGGGATGTTCCTCTTCCTCGATCCACAGCAGATCCTGCGGCTCAATCTGTGCGCGCTGCTGCTGCTCGCCGCCGCCGGGTACTGGGCGGGCGGCGTGCTCTTCGCGGCGCTGGCGGCCGTGGCCGGCTTCTTTTCTCCTTCGCTGCTGGTGCGCTTCTACCGGCGCCGGCGGCTGCTCCGCTTCAACGCACAGCTCGCGGACGGACTGCAGCAGATGGCCAACGCGCTGCGCGCCGGATTCACTTTGCAGCAGGCCATCGACCACGTCGGCCGTGAAAGCAACGCACCCTTGCGGCAGGAGCTCGGCCTGTTGATCAAGGAGGTGAAGCTCGGGCTCCCCTTGGACGACGCGATCGCGGCCATGGCGAAGCGGGTAGGCTCCGAGGAGCTGGATCTGATGGCGACCTCCACCGCCATCGCGCGCCAGCTGGGCGGAAACCTGGCGGAGCTGTTCGAGAGCATCGCGGCCACCATTCGCGAGCGCTTCCGGCTGGAGGGGAGGATTGCCGCTCTCACCAGCCAGGGAAAGCTGCAGGGCCTGATCGTCGCCGCCCTGCCGCTCTGCGTGGGGCTCTTTCTCGACGCGTACCGGCCGGACCTGATCGCTCCCATGTTCGAGACCGCCTACGGCTACGTCCTGGTCGGAGCGGTCGTGCTCCTCCAGGGCACCGGGTTCGTGCTGATCCGCCGCATCGTAGCCATCGACGTATGAACCAGATCATCCCCGACGCTCTGCAGGCTCTGGCCGCGCTGCTCGCGGCGACATCCGCGGCTGCCCTGGCGGCGGGAGCGTTCGCGATCCGAATGCGAGGGACCCGACCGGGCGGCTCGCTTGCAACCGCCGCCGCCGCGCTCGCGGCGGCCAATGAGCGCTGGGTGCCCGGCGTCCGGCTCGCGCAGATCGAGGGGTGGCTGCGCAAGGCGGGCTGCCCACGCGAGCTCGGAGCAGGCGAGCTCCTCCTGGCCATGCAGGTGGGGGCGGCGCTGCTTCTGGCGGTCGGCCTCGGGCTCTCGGTCTGGCTGCGGCTCGGAGCTGGTGCCTGCCTGCTCTGCGCACTGGCCGGGGCGGGGTATCCGCTGCTCTGGCTGCGCGATCGCGTGCGGGCACGCCACCGCGCCATCGCCCGGGCGCTACCGTACGGGCTCGACCTCCTCACGCTGAGCGTCGAGGCGGGGCTCGACTTCCCGGCCGCGCTCGCGAAGGTCGTCGAGAAGGGCCGCTCCGGACCGCTGGCCGACGAGCTCTCCGTCGTCCTCAAGGAGCTCAGGCTGGGGAAGACGCGCGAGGAGGCGCTCCGGAACCTGGCGCGGCGGGTGGATCTGCCGGCGCTCACTTCCTTCGTGCAGGCGCTGGTCCATGCGGACAGGATGGGGACCCCGCTGGGCAAGGTCCTGCGCATCCTTTCCACGCAGCTTCGCATCGAGCGCTCGCAGCGCGCCGAGAAGCTCGCCAACGAGGCCCCGGTCAAGCTCTTGCTGCCGCTGGTCCTCTTCATCTTTCCCACCTTGTTCCTGATGCTGTTCGGGCCGCTTGGACATCACGTGTTGCTCGACGGGAGCTTTTGAGCCGTGTCGTTCGCGCTCACCATCCGCGAAGGGAACGGGCGCGGGCAGCGCTTCCGATTCGCGGGCGACCGGGTGAGCATCGGACGCGGCGCGGAGAATGACGTCGTGCTGAACGACGCAGGGGTGTCGCGCGCGCACGCTCGCATCGAGCGGCGCGGCGCCATCTGGGTGCTCCTCGACCGGGGGTCGGCGAACGGCACCCAGCTGAACGGCGCGCCACTGGCGGCCATGGCGCAACTCCAGGAGGCGGATCGCATCCGTGTGGGAACGGTCACCTTCGAGTTCCGCGATCTGGGCGAACGGTCCGGATCGGGAGCCGGGCGATCGCGCCTGTGGGCGGCCGCGTGGTGGGGCCGGCAGCGGCCGCCGGCGCGCGCGGGCTGGATCGCTGGTTGCGCGCTGGTGGCGGTCGCAGGCTCCGGAACCGCATCCTGGCGCTTCGAGCCGCCCTCCACCGGCACTCCTCGAGAGGAGACGGCGCCGAGGGAAGACCAGCCCTGGCCGACCGGCAAGATGGGCCTGCGGACGGACCTGTCAGCCCCTGGCGCCGTCGCCGCCGCCCGGGCCGCGTACGACCGTGGCAGGCGCAAGCTTCAGGAGCAAAGCATCGCTCCCCGGAACCTCTACGACGCGTGGAAGGCGTTCAGGGAAGGCCGCGCCCACCTCGATGGGCTCGCGGATCCGGCGCCGCTCCGCGCGGAGCTGGGGCGGCTGATCGAGGAGTGCGAGCGCGAGTTGGAGCGCCAGTGCGGCAGGCTGCTCTTCAGGGCCACGCGGTTCGAGCGATATGGCCAGGAGGACAGGGCGCAGGGGGCTTGGCGGGAAGTGCTGCTCCACTTTCCTGGAGACGACGCGACCGGCTGCCGGAGGAAGGCGCGCGACCATCTCGCTTCCGCGCAGCCGGATGACGGGGTCGAGTGATACGGTGAAGCGGATGATCACACCGAGGGCAGAGCAGCGCCGCGGACCCGCCGGCGCGCAGTGGCCGGAGCGGACGAGCCCGGGTGGGCCTTCGCCCGACTTGCTCGCCGCGGCGCGCGGACTGCCCACCGGGTGGGGCGATGCGACCGCGCTTTACGACGGGACCGGGCTTCCGGCATCGCCGCGCCTGGTCGTCACGGCGGGGCCGCGCAGAGGCTCCGAGTTCGCGCTGCTCAACCCGGTGACCACGGTCGGACGCGGCCGCAACAACATCGTGACCATCCCCGACGTGTCGCTCTCCCGGCGGCACTCGCGCCTGGAGCAGCACGGGGACGAGTGGGTGGTCCTCGATCAAGGATCGGGGAACGGCACCCGCGTCAACGGCAGGTCGGTGCAGCGGCATCGGCTGCGTCACGGGGACGAGATCGGAATGGGCGATACCGCCATCCGATTCGTGGAGCCGGGCGGCGTGCTCGTCTGGGCCGCCACCGCGATGCCGAGTGGTCGAGGCGGCGCGGCCACCGGCCGGAGCTCGCGGCTCCGGCGTCGGACGCTCCTGTGCGTGGCGGTGTTCGTCGCCTTGGTCACCATCCTCGGCGCCGCGCTGGTCCGGCAACGCCGGCTCTCCCTCGTGGCGGAGATCCGTGAGCGAGGCGACGCTGACCGCGCGCTCGCACGGGCGCGTTTCCAGGAAGGCGCGGCCCTCCTGAAGCAAGGGCTGTGGGCCGAGGCGCGTGACAAGCTGAGGATCGCCGCCGAGCTGGTGCCACGCGACGCGGAGATCACCCGCCACCTGGACTCCGCCGAGACCGAGCTTCCACGCGCGCAGGCGCTCGCGGCGGCGAGGGCTGCAGTGGATCGGAAGGACCCCGGTGCGGCGCGCGAGTCGCTGGCGCAGATCCCCGCCGATTCCGCGCTTGCCGAGGACGCGCGCATCCTGGAGCGTGCGCTGCCGCCTTCCGGTCATGGGACGGCACTCGCGGTCCGGCCTCCAGAGGCGCCGCGCGAGCGCACGGCGCGCCCGCGGCGCGGGCGGAGCTCCCTGGAAGCGAGGGAGGCACGAGCCATTCTCGACGCCTATATCGGCGGCAACGTCGCCGCCGCCCTGGAGCGCGCGGACGCCGGGCGCACGCCCGCGGCGGACCGGCTTGCAACGTCCTTGAGGCGCTTCGTGGCCGCCTGGCAGGAAGGCCTCACGCAGCAGGACCCCGCGCACGCGCTGCGTTCGCTGGAAGCTGCCGCAGACGCCGCTCGCGCGATCGCGCGAGGGCGGAAGGGACGCATGGAGCGGGAGGTCGGACGGGCACTCGCTGCCCGTCATGCGATGATTGCACGGGGATTTTCCGAGGACGATGACCTGCCTGCGGCTGCGGCTCATCTCCGGGCGGCGGCGCAGGCCGACCCGTCGAGCTCCGAAGTCCAGGAACGGCTGCGCCAGGTGGCCGATCGGGCCCGGGAGATCTACCTGCGCGCGTACGCGTCCAGGGAAGACGACCCGGTTCAGGCGCGCCAGTCGTTCCGGCTGGTGGCGGAGATTCTGCCGCAGGCAGACGAGACGGCGGAGAAGGCCAGGCGGTGGGCATCCAGTCTCGAGGGAAAGGTGGCGGAGTAGATGCCGGAGCGGCTGCCGCCCAAGCCGGCCACGTCCGCCGGACAGTTCGATCTGTTCGGCAAGCGCGCCGACGGGCCGCGGGTCTACTCCGTCTCGGAGCTGACCCGCGAGATCAAGGCCATCGTCGAAGGCCGCTTTCCTTCCGTGCTGGTCAAGGGCGAGGTCTCGAACCTGAAAGCGCCTTCCAGCGGCCATCTCTACTTCACCCTCAAGGACGCGGACGCCTGCCTCGACGCGGTCCTCTTCCGCACCGAGGCGCGCAGGCTCCGCTTCGCCGTCCAGAACGGGCTGTCGCTCGTCGCCCGCGGCCGGCTCGCGCTGTACGAGCCGCAGGGCCGGTACCAGCTGGTCTGCGACACGGTGGAGCCGCTCGGCGCCGGGGCCCTGCAGATCGCCTTCGAGCAGCTCAAGGAGCGGCTGCAGAAGGAGGGCCTGTTCGAGTCCACCCGCAAGCGCAAGCTGCCGTTCCTGCCGCGGCGCATCGCCGTGGTCACCAGCCCGAGCGGGGCAGCGGTGCACGATTTCCTCCGCGTCTTGCACCGGCGATTCGCCAACCTCCCCGTCTTGATCGTCCCGGCGCGGGTGCAGGGGGAAGGGGCCGCGCAGGAGATCGCACGCGGCATCGTTCGCGCCGCGAAGCAGCCGCGGGTGGACGTGGTGGTGGTCGCGCGCGGCGGAGGCAGCCTCGAGGACCTGTGGGCGTTCAACGAGGAAGTGGTCGCGCGCGCTCTCTGCGGCTGCCCGGTCCCCACGGTGAGCGCGGTCGGCCACGAGATCGACGTCACCATCGCGGACTACTGCGCCGACGTGCGCGCCCCTACCCCGACCGCGGCCGCCGAGCTGATCGCGCGCGTCAAGGACGAGCTGTCTGCTGATCTCGCGCAGCGCAAGGCCCGGCTCGGCCGCGCGATCCGTGGGCAGCTCGAGCGCAAGCGCGGCCAGCTCGACAAGCTGCGCGGACGGGTCGCCGATCCCCGCCGCCTGATCGGCGACCGCAAGCTTCGCCTGGACCGGGCCCGCCAGCGGCTCGAGGACGTGCTGCACGACCAGCTCGCGGCGCGCCAGCAGATGCTGCGCTCGCTGCGCGAGCGGCTGCAGTCACAGCACCCGCGCGAACGGCTGCACCGGCTCGAGCGCGAGGTGGCCCGGCTGGAGCAGAAGCTGAAGGCGCTCGCCGGCCGCGCGCTGCTGGCCCGGCGGCACCGGTACGAAGGGCTGACCGCGCGCCTCGACGCGCTCTCTCCTCTCAAGGTGCTTGCCCGCGGGTACGCGGTCGCGTTCGACCAGCGGGGACACGCGCTGCTGCAGGCGTCGCAGGTCCAGCCTGGCGAGCGGGTGCGCGTCCGGCTGCACGAAGGCGAGCTTTCAGCACAGGTCGTCGAGGAGAAGAACGAGTAGAAACCCTGATAGCAGGGTGCTAGAGGATTTCGCGTGGCCGACGCAGCAGTATCATCCGTCTCGGAAAAGTACGAGGACATCGTTGCTCGCCTCGCCAAGGTGGTCGAGCGGCTCGAAGGGGGAGGCCTCTCGCTGGAGGAGTCGATCGCGGCGTTCGAGGAAGGCATCAAGCTTGCTCGCGCCGGAGCGGCGAAGCTGGAGGAGGCCGAGCGAAAGGTCGAGGTGCTGCTCGAGGGCGATCGCACCGCGCCCTTCTCCGGCCAGGAGAAGTGAACAGCGCTCGCTGTCGCGCGTCGGAGAATGAGGGATGGCAGGGCGGAAGAAGATCATCATCGTCGACGACGACCGCGAGACCCGCGAGATGCTCAAGATGGCCCTCGAACTGGAGGGCTACGAGGTCTCCCAGGCGGCGAACGGCCTGCGGCTGATCTCCACGCTGCACGTGGATCGGCCGGACCTGATCCTGTTGGACGTGATGATGAGCTGGATCGACGGGTTCGAGCTCTGCCGCGCGGTGAAGAAGAACGACGAGTTTCGCGACATCCCGGTCATCTTCATCTCCGCCAAGAAGACCGCCAACGACATCCGCACCGGGCTGGCCGCGGGCGCCTCCGACTACTTCAGCAAGCCCATCGACATGGAGCGGCTGCTGGCGCGGATCGCTCAGCTGATCGGACCGGCCGCCCCGGCTACTCCTGAACAGCGGCGATGAAGGTGCGCGCCGACGTGCTCGTGCAGCAGCGCGGGCTGGCGGAGTCGCGCACCAAGGCCCAGGCGCTGATCCTCGCGGGGAGCGTGATCGCGGGCGACCACCGCGTCGAGAAGCCGGGACAGCTCGTCGATCCGTCGCTCGAGCTGCGCGTCAAGGAGCAACTCCGGTACGTCTCCCGCGGGGGCCTGAAGCTGGAGAGGGCCCTGGATGAGTTCGGGCTCTCGGCCGAAGGCCGGATCTGCGTGGACCTGGGGGCGTCCACGGGCGGCTTCACGGACGTCCTGCTCCAGCGCGGGGCGCTGCGGGTCCACGCGGTCGACGTGGGATACGGCCAGCTCCACCCCAGGCTGCGGGCGGATCCCCGGGTGGTGGTGCACGAGCGGGTCAACGCGCGCGAGCTCAAGCTTCCGGAGGTCTGTGGCGCGGCGGTCGCGGATCTTTCGTTCATTTCGCTCAGGCTGGTCTTGCCCGCCCTGGTCGGCGCGCTGCAGCCCAGGGACGCGTGGGCGTGTGTGTTGGTGAAGCCTCAATTCGAGGCGGGCAGGGCGGAAGTGGGGAAAGGTGGGGTGGTGAGGGATCCGGCCGTACAGGCCCGCGTCGTCAACGAAATCTCCGAAGAATTCCGCAAGTCTGGCTTCAATGTTCACGGATCGGTGGAGTCGCCGGTCCGGGGTCCAGCGGGGAATCGGGAATACCTTGTAGCAGCTTCCCGGGGCTGATTTTCCTGGCCGTTGGCGGCCCCCTCCCGCGCACGATAAAATCTGGACGCACAGGCGGTTTCCGCCTGCTGGAGACCCGATGCCGGTGGGGCAGACCATCCGGGTGCGCGTCGCAGCCCCGCTCGTCGAGGCCCGCCGCCTTTGCACGCGCCTGACGCGCGGCGGTATTCCAGCAGCGCTGGACGATGGCACCACCAGTACCGAGGTGCTGGTCTTTGGCCACCCGGACGGCGATCTGGCCCCCTACCGCGCGCGAGCCGAATGGCTGGTGGTCCTCGGCGCGCCAGGGGCCGCCTACTTCGCGGCCGGCGCGGACGACGTGGTGCTGCCCGCCGAACCGGAGCTGCTCTTCCGCAGGCTCCGCGCGGCTCTCGAGCGGCTGGACCTGTTCGGGCGCGTCGACCGCCTCAACGAGCGGGTGCTGGCGCTGGAGGCCGGCCTGGCCGACGCGGCGCATGACGTGCGCAGCCCCCTGCAAGCGGTGATCGGAAACGCCGAGCTGCTCGCCCGGGACACTTCGCTGACCTCCGCCCAGCGCGACTGCGCCGCTGCCTGCGCACGCCAGGGCATCCGGGCCATGCAGCTCGCCGAGCGCATCCTGGAGGCGGCGAAGCAACGCAGCCGCGCCGCCCTGGACGTGGAGGCCGTCGATCTCGGGGAGCTGATCGACGGCGCCGTCGCGCAGGCAAGCCCGGTGGCGAAGCAGCGCGGAGTGACGGTCGCCACGGTGCCGCCTTCGCGCCCCGTCGAGATCCGGGCCGACGGCGACCTGCTCGCCCGCGTGCTCGACAACCTGATCGGAAACGCCATCCGTTTTTCGCCGCCCGGCTCGCAGATCGAGGTGGCCGGTTGGCGCGCCAGCCCGCGCTTCGTGCGCCTTTCGGTGAAGGACCAAGGCGAGGGCATTCCCCAGCCGGAGCTGCCCAAGCTGGTCGCTGGCCTCGGCCCCGGGCGCGGCCTGCGGATCGCGCGCGACATCGCGGAACGTCATGGCGGAGAGCTCTGGGCGGAGAGCAAGGTGGGCGCCGGGACCCGGTTCTTCCTCGAGCTCCCGCTGCAGCCCCCGACCACGCGGCCCAGCGTCCTGCTCGTCTCCGACGACTCGCGCTGGCTGAAGGAGGTCTCGCGCACGCTGAAGACCGCGTGCGACGTGCGCACCGCCACGGCTGGCGCCGCGCGTCTGGGGAACAAGCACACCGACCTGGTGCTGCTCGATCCTTCGCACAAGCCCGGCAAGAAGCTCGAGGCCCTGCGGACGCGGGCGAAGGGTGCCCAGGTCCCGGTGATCGAGCTGCCGAGCCAGATGGCGGCTGCCAGGCTCGCTCGTACGCTCGCGTACCTGGCCGTGTGATTCGCGTTATTCTTCCTTGATGCTCCTCGCGCTCGTTCTGGCGACAATCTTCCCGGAACACACCGGTTACGTCGTGGACCGCGCGGGCGTGCTCAGCGCGAATGCGACCGGTCACCTGGTAGGCGTCGCTTCCGAGCTGGATGGCGCCGGGATCGCCCAGGTGGCGGTGGCCGTCGTGCCCCGCGAAATGCTCGGCGACGCATCGAAGGAGGAGTACGCCGCCGACCTGTTCAAGAAATGGGGCCTGGGCCACGGCAAGAAAGCGGACGGCGTGCTGGTGCTGCTGGTTCCGCGCTCCAGACCGGATCAAAAGCGACTGCTGAAGGTAGAGATCGGGTACGGCCTCGAAGGCGTGCTTCCCGACGGGAAGGTCGGCGCGCTCGAGGACGAGCACGCGGTCCCTTATCTGAGGCGCGACGACTACAGCGGGGCAGCGACCAACCTGGTGGATGCCATCGCTGGGGTGCTGCGGGCGGATGCGGCACGAGGCGGCGACGCGGCCCCCACCAAAGACACCCCGCGCGGTGCGGCCGGTCGGGGCATTGCTGGCTACGCGGGCCCGGTCAGCTACGGCGGCCTTGCCGTGACCGTCGTCTGCATGGGCGCGATTGCGCTGGTCCTCATCACCAACGCCTCCCGCCGTCGGTTTCCGGGCCGGAAGGCCCAAGTCGCTGGCGCCGCGCTCGGTGGCATCTCGGTCGCGTCGTTGCTCGCCATGGGTAGCGGGCCTGGCTGGCTGGCGTTTGTCGCGGGCGCGATCGTCAATGCCGTGATCTGGGCCTCGATCCGGGCGCACAGATGTCCCCGGGACGGCTCCTGGATGGAGATTGACGAGGAGATCCTCCAGCGCCCTACCTATTGGAGCCAGGGCGTTGCGCGCGTCACGCAGTCCTGCACGAATCCGAGGTGTGGCTACCGGCGCGCATACGACAGGGTGCTGCCGCGCAAGCAAGCCACGGTGGTCACCGGGGGTGGTGGCGGCGGCTTCTGGGGCGGCGGCGGAGGGGGCGGCGGGGGCGGCTTCTCCGGTGGCGGCGGCGGAGATTCGGGCGGCGGCGGAGCAGGCCGCGAAGTCTAGCCGGCATCAGTTCAACCGGTTGAACTGGGGCGAGGCGCAGACTGGTTCAACCGGTTGGACCACAGCGAGCCCAAGGTGGGACGGGGTCCCACGACGAGACCCCTGCCGAGCAGCGCGCCGTCAGTCCGCGCCGCTCGGGGTGTACTCCCGCGCGAGGTTCTCGAACCGCGTGTGCTCGTGGATGAAGGCGAGGTTCGCGGTCCCGATGGGCCCGTTGCGCTGCTTGCCGATGATCAGCTCCGCGACCCCCTTCACGTCATCCTTGTCCTTCTCGTAGACCTCTTCCCGGAAGATGAAGAGGATGGTGTCTGCATCCTGCTCGATCGCTCCCGAGTTGTGCGAGACGATGCCGTCCGCGAGCCAAGATGCAGGGCCGGGCACCGTCAGATCGAAGACCTCCTCCTCACCGGCGGGCTCGACGGACAGGACGCGGTCCCAGAACAGGTGGCTGGTCGCGGCACGCGCAAGGGCATCTCTGTTCGACAGCCTTGGAGAGTCCGCGACGACGGCGCGCGCTAGAGCGACGCGGTCGCTGAGCTGCAGCTCACCGACCTGCTTCCAGCCGCCGCGGGTGTAGACGCGGTGCTTGGAGGTCGCGCGGAGCTTGTGGCCGCTCGCCAGCCGCACGTCGAATACCGCGCGACGACCCACGAGCCACACTTGATCGCTGTCCGCCTCGACGATGCGGCCGTCCGGCGACATCGCGAGGACCTGGGGAGTCGTACCGACGAGGTCCAGGATGGGTGACCGGCGTCCGTTCGCCAGGCAGACGAGAGTTTCCCCCGTGACGCATTCGCGCAGGTCCGACATCAGCGGCCGTTTGTCGGGCCGCTTTTCCAGCGAACGGTTGAGCTGGGAGAGCGCGAGAACCGGAATGCCCAGTTCCTTGGCGAGGGCTTTCAGCGAGCGCGAGATCTCGCTGATCTGCTGCTCACGACTGTCGATGCGCTCGTTCCCGCGCATGAGCTGGAGATAGTCGACGATGATGAGCCGGATCGGCTGGTCGCTTTCTTCATATTTGGCGTAGAGCCGGCGGCACTTCGCACGCAGCTCGAGGACGGAGACCGCAGGCGTGTCGTCGATGTGGATGTTGGCGTCCGCGAGCACGCCGGCGGCCTGGGCGAGCTTGGCCCAGTCGCTCTCGATCAGCTTGCCGGTGCGGATGCGCTGCGAGTCGACGCGCGCCTCGCTCGCCAGCATGCGCATGACCAGCTGTTCCTTGGGCATTTCCAGGGAGAAGATCCCCACCCCGCAGCGCTTCTTCTGGTATTGGCCGCGGCACCCGACGTGCGTCGCAAGGTTGAGACAGAGCGAAGTCTTTCCCATCGAGGGCCTTGCCGCCAGGATCACGAGGTCGCCCGGCTGGAAGCCGCTGGTCATGCGGTCGAGATCGGCGAAGCCCGTCGGGATCCCGGTGATCTCCTCCTGCCGCTCGTACAGCGCCTCGATGGTCTTGAAGGTGGCGGCGATGATCGGCTTCACGTGGATGAAGCTCACCGCGTTGCGCTGCTCGGTGACGGCGAAGATGCGCCGCTCGCATTCGTCGGCGAATTCCCCGACGTCGCCGTGCTGCTCGTATCCGAGTTGGGCGATGGTGCTCGCGGCCTCGATCAGCCTGCGCGCCAAGGCCTTTTCGTGAATGATCTTCGCGTAGTAGGCTAGGTTCGCCGCCGTGGGGACGATCTTGTCCAGCAGGTCGATGAACTCGTCGCCCCCGACCGCGTCGAACGCGCCCAGGGCGGTGAGCTCGTCCTTGACCGTGATCCGGTCGATGGGCTGGCCCTTGCCGAAGAGCGCGCTCATGGCCTCGAACACCTTGCGGTGCGCGTCGCGGTAGAACTCCTCCGCCCGTACGATCTCCACCACTTCGGTGAACGCCTGGCTGTCGAGCAGCACGCCGCCGAGCAGGCTCTTCTCGGCATCCAGGTTGTGCGGTGGCACGCGGCCGTGCGGAAGGGAAACGACTGTAGCGGTTGCGCTCACGGATCCATCCTGCGCAGGGGGGTCCGACAGCCTTCGCTCAACGAGCCTGTGAAGCGCAATCTTGTTATCCTGTGATTTCCTGTGGAGAGCCTGTGACAGACGACGATCGCCCTCGGCAGAAAAAAAGCTGGCGTGAGATCGACAAGATGCGGGATCGTAGCGGCGGCTCCACGCGCCGCGACCAGCGCGACCGGGAGTCGTTCGAGCGCAGCACGGGGTATACCAAGTACAAGACGAATCTGGAGCGGCTCTTCTCCGGCGGCGCTCCGCTGCCCGACCACCTCAAGGGAAAGCCGGCCGAGGGCGGCGAAGACCGGGACGAGGAGCGGAAGCGGTTGTTTGCGATCGAGGACCCCAAGGCGTTCTACGCCGCGGCGAGCGAGTATCTGAAGACGAACGAGATGCCGCCCGACCCGCGCCTCCTGGACCGCCTCCTCGGGCATCCCGACGAGAACATCGTCGAGAAGGCGCTGGCGCGACTCGAAGAGCTACACAAGGCAGGGACCCTGAAGCCGCCTCCGGCGCTGCGGAACCGGCTGGCGTCGGTGGAGATCGAGAGCGGCGACCCCAAGCTGCGGCGGCGGGCGGCCGAGCTCCGCAAAGCGCTCCGTTAGCCGCAGGCGGCTCAGGGCCCAGCTACGGCTGGGGCGCCGGGACGCCGAGAAACGCCAATAGACTAAAGGGCTCTTCGACGATCCGAGCCGGGCCCTGGCCCTTCCAGCTCCGCGCCCGCCCGCAGTTCATGCAGGCGCAGATGTCGCGGCCACCCAAGCCTTGACCGCCCTTCAGCGACCAGGTCTCCTCCGCGTACTCACCGCACGCGTCGCAGATCTGCACCCGGTCGGCCATCTTGAAGCCGCGATCCTTCATCTTCTTCTTCACCAGCGCGGCGTGCTCCAGCCACGGCGGCAGCGGCGGCTTCTTTCCCATGCCGCAACGCTAACACATCGCCTCTAGCGCTCGGGCGGTGGCGCCCGCTCCTGGCGCGCGAGCACGAACGCCCCCTTGCCGCGATCGTAGGCGTACGTCGTCACCGTCAGGCCCTGATCGTCCTCACCCTCCGGCTCGCGGATCCGGACCTGGCCCGGACCGAGCTCCACCTGTGCCCGGTAGAGGTCGCGCTTGGCGAGCAGATCGATCAGTTTCCCGGCGCGCACCGTCTTGACGATCACCTCGTCGGCCGTCGCGCCGCACGTCTCGCAGGAGAGCTCGACGACCAGGTCCGGCGTGCCGTCTCCGGTGACGTCGCGCGTGTCGACGTAGAGGACGCGCTGCGCCTGCTCGTCGTCGTCGCCCCCGGTCAGCCGTTCCCACAGCGCCTTCCAGCGGCGGGGACGGGAAGGGGTCGCGGGTTCGAGCTTCCAGATGCCGACGTAGTTCCGCTGCGAGATCCACGCTGGGGACTGCTCGCCCATGGCCTCCTGGGCAGGGCTCAGGGAAGTGCCCCAGAGCACCGCATGGACCTGCCCCTCCCATTCGGTGCGCCGGAGCCAGCGGACCCGGAACCCCGGGAACGGCCGGGGGCGCAGGGAGCTGAACTCGCCGGTGAGCGGCACCTGCTTCCGCTCGAGCACGACGGCGGTCGCGCGCGACGGTTGATCGCGGGCACCTTGTGCCTCCAACGTGGCCCGGCGCTCGGCGTCCTCCCACTGCAGTGTGAAGTACTTCTGGTCGCGGTCGCGGCGCAGCTGCTCCAGCGAAGGGGGACCCCACCCGCGCGTGAGCTGCCACTCCAGTTCGGTCAGGGCCGGCGCGAGCTGGGGATCGAAGATCAGCCGCAGCGCGGTCAGCTCGCCTCCGCCGCGCGTCTCCTCCCAAGCCAGCTGCACGCGGGCCAGGTTGTCCGGACCTCGTGGCAGGGCGCAGTCCGCGTGTCCGGTGGGTGCGGCGAGCAGGGCGGCGCAGTCGCCCAGGTCCGGCATGGCGCGCACCTGCACGAGAGGCATGTCCAGGTCGAATCGCCCGAACTTGCGCGGGGCGACCTGCGGCGGCCCGGGCGGGGGCCGCTGCGGTGGCGGGCTTGCATGAGAAGGGAGGCCCGGCGGAATTGGAGTCGTCACGTCCGGCCGCGCGGTGGGAGGGCGGGGCACACCGGCGAGGTCGGCGCGGGGGGACTTGGAATGCGCACCGGCCCACGCTGCGCCAGCGAGGCAGAGGATGGTGAGCAGGATCCGCATGGGGAGCGCGCGAGCATACCCCGCCACGACACTGCGCAAAAGAGCGGGCGACCCCCGCCGGTGGCCGCCCCGCGCACACGTAGGCGATGTACCGCGCGCTACGCCTCCGCCCCGACCGTCACCTTCAGCTTCACCGTCACCTCGGGGTGCAGCTTCACCTCCACCTCGTGGGTTCCCACTTCCTTCAACGGCTCGGGCATGTGCACCTGCTTGCGCTCGATCGGGTACCCCTGAGCGACCAACTGCTCGTGCACGTCCTTGGAAGTGACCGATCCGAACAGCTTTTTCTGATCGCCCACCTTGCGGGTGAACTTCACCTCGATCGCGGAGATCTTCTGTGCGATCGCGGTCATATTCTGCTTCTCCTTCGCCGCGCGGGCGAGGATGCCGGACTTCTGGTGCTCGAGCTGGCGGATGTTTTTCGCCGTGGCCAGCACCGCCAGGTTTCTCGGCAGGAGATAGTTGCGGCCGTACCCCGTCTTCACGTCGACCAGCGCGCCGGCGCGCCCCAGGTTGTCCAGGTCCTTCGTCAGGATGACCTTCATGTCCGCGCCTCCTACTGGTGCTGCATGACGGTGAAGGGCAACAGCGCCACCTGCCGCCCGCGCTTGATCGCGGTCGCGACCTCGCGCTGGTGGCGCGCGCAGTTTCCCGAGATCCGGCGCGGGACGATCTTGCCGCGCTCGGTGACGAAGTACTTCAGGTCGGCCGCGTTCTTGTAGTCGACCTTGAGGTTCTTGTCCGCGCAGTACCGGCAGACCTTCCGCCGGCCGAAGCCGCGGCCGCCACGCTCCAGGTCGCCGCCGCCGCGGTCCTCGCGAGGACCACGGTCGCGCCCGCCACCCCCACCGCGGCCTGCGCCGGCGCGATCGCCAAACGGCATCTCCTTCTTCATGTCGCTCATCGTCGGCTCTCCTTACTCGGCCTCGGGGGGGAGCTCGCCTTCGTCACCCAGCTCGTCGCGGCGGCCGCCGAACTCGGCGGCGCCGAAGCCGTCGGGCTCACGGCCCATGCGCTCCGGCATCTCCGGGTCGCCGGGGAGCTTGACGTCGGGTTCTACCGCGCGGGTCGCCGGATCCACGGCCTCGGCGAGCTTCACCGACTGGTACTTCAGCACGTCGTCGGTCATGCGCAAGTTGCGCTCGAACTCCGCCACCGCGCCTGTGCCGCCGAGATAGTCGAAGCGGATGAAGATCGCGCGCAGGTGCTTCTTGACCTCGTAAGCGGTCTTCTTCTTTCCCCAGTTCTCGACCTTGATCACCTTGCCGCCGTCGCGCTGGACGATGCCGCGCATGCGCTCGACGATCTTGTCCACCAGATCCTCGGCGAGGTCCGGCCGGATGAGGAAGATCGTCTCGTACTCGCGGAGCATCGTTCCGGGGGCATGCTGCGGCGTGCCTCCCGTCGTCTGCGTCTCTATCTGCTGCATCACGTCACCTCATGGGTCAGGCCAACATCGTCGGGGACACCATCCAATGGTGTCCCCAAGACTAATCCTCCGAAACACCCTCCGGTTCCTTCCGCAAGCGCCGGTTGTACCGGTTCGCCGCCACCAGAGGTCCTTCCAGGAGCGCCGCCACGGCCGCCTCGGCCGCGAGCGGGATCAGCTCTTTCAACTGCTTCTCCTCCGCGGAGGAGAACCTTGCCAGCACCCAGTCCGCCCCTTCCCACTGCTCCGGGGGTCTTCCGACCCCGAACCGCACCCGCACCGTCTCTCCCGCGCCCAGGTGCTGCCGGATGCTGCGCAATCCGTTGTGCCCCGCGTCGCCGCCGCCCTGCTTCACCTGGATCCGTCCGAACTCCAGATCGATCTCGTCGTGCACCACCACGATCTCGTTCACCGGCACCTTCCAGAACCGCGCCGCCTGCCCCACCGCCTCGCCGCTCAGGTTCATGTACTCCTGAGGCAGCAGGACCGCGGCGTCCTTCGCCTTGCCGACCAGCGCGTTCCAGCGGGAGTCGGTTGCGAGCGCCACACCCAGCTTCCGGGCCGCGTCCTCCGCGACGCGGAAGCCGATGTTGTGGCGGGTGCGCTCGTACTTCGGGCCCGGGTTCCCGAGGCCGACGAGGAGGCGCACGGCTTACTTCTTGGCGCCCTTCTCCGCCGCTGGAGCTTTGCCCGCGCCCGCACCCGCCGCTGGAGCCTTGCCTGCGCCCGCACCCGCGCCCGGAACGGCGGCGACGGCGGCCGGCTTCGGCGCCTCCTCCTCCTTCTCGGGCACGTTGACCACCGCGATGGTCTGGTCGCCGCGCGCCTTGAGCTTCACACCGGCCGGCAGCTTCACGTCCTTGATGTGAAGCGACTCGGTGATCTTGAGGTGCGAGACTTCCACCTCGATCTTCTCGGGGATGTCGGTGGGCTTGCAAAGGATCGGCAGCGTGCGCGTGACCTGCTGCAGGATGCCGCCCGAGGTGACGCCCTCCGGCTTTCCGACCAGAACGACCGGGACGTTCACCACCACTTCCTTGTCCAGCCGGACCTCGAGGAAGTCCGCGTGGAGCATGTGCCCCTCCACCGGATCCTTCTCGAAGTCCTTGAACAGCACGGTGCGCGTCTCGCCGCCCTCGATCTCCAGCTTGATCACCGTGTTGTACTTGTGCGGGGTGGCGATCGCCTTCTTGATCGCCTCCGGATCCACCGACACATGAAGCGGCTTGTCGTAGGGCCCGTAGCAGACCGCCGGAATCAGACCCTTGGCCCGCAGCCGGTGCGACGGTCCCTTTCCGGCCTGATCGCGCTTCTGCGCGCTGAGCGTGCTGACGTCATTCGGCATTGCTTCTCCTTCATCTCCGACGACCGCCGCCGCGCCGGGCAGACGCATGCATGGGTTTGACGGTGCCGGCTGCTCGAAACGCCCACTTCCCAATCCTTCAAAGAGCGCGGGCTAATAGCACGCGAAATCCCCCTACGCAAGCAACCCTTCCGTTTGCGCCCTTCTGTTTGCGCCGCCCCTGACGCCGCCGGCGCGCAGGTGGGGCTGCGGCTGCGGACATGCAAAAAACCGCGCGCGGGCCGCGCGGAGTGCAAACAGGTCGGCGCGGAGCGGTTTTTTGAACTTGCCTCAGCCCCACCCGCGCGCCGCCGGCTTCCCGCGCGACCCGACCTGGGGGTGCGAGCGAGTGTCGCGCGAGAGCGTTTGTGGTCTGTGTTTCTACCCTCAGTCGATCAATGCGGGGCGCGGAGAGGTCCGGCGCACTGGGCGAGACGCGCGCAGATAGCCGACGGGGTACGTGGCCGTCGCGCCGACGCATCAGAAAGCACACGACGCGCAGAATGCGCCGCCCCGTGTCTTTCGCCTCACGTGACGTGCCTCGCCGGCGTGCTCGCTTTCTGCGTGGCGGAGCACGGCCATGCAGCCCGGCGGCGTCTCAGCGAACGATACAAACAGCGCTACGCTGGGCGCGAAGGTGTCCTGCGTGGCGGCGCACGGCCATGCAGCACGGCGGCGTCTTGGCGCTCGCTACCAGAAGCGTCAAACGAAGCGTCAAACGAATAGCGTGCTCAGGGAGTCGGCGCTGTGGATGCGCCGGATGGCCTCGCCGAAGATCTTCGCGACGGACAGCGTCGTGATCTTCCTGCACTTGAGCGCATTCTCCCGCAGCGGGATGGTGTCGGTGACGACGACTTCCTCGATGTTCGAAGACTGGATCCGCTCGACTGCGGGCCCCGACAGGACAGGGTGCACAGCGTAAGCGACGATCCGACGGGCGCCCGATTCCTCGAGCGCCTTCGCGCCCAGGGTCAGCGTGCCGGCGGTGTCGATCATGTCGTCGAGCAGGATCGCTGTCTTTCCGCGGACATCGCCGACGATCTGCATCACCTCGGCGACGTTGGCCTTCGGGCGCCGCTTGTCGACGATGGCGAGCGTCACGCCCAGGCGCTTGGCGAAGGCGCGGGCGCGCTCCACGCCACCGGCGTCCGGGCTCACCACCACCACCTCGTCCGGGCGGGAGCCGTACTTGCGCTTCATGTCCTCGAGGAGGATGGGCGAGGCGTACAGGTGGTCGGAGGGCATGTCGAAGAAGCCCTGGATCTGCCCGGCGTGCAGGTCCATGGAAACGAAGCGGTCGGCGCCCGCCGAGGTGATGAGATCGGCGACCAGGCGGGCCGTGATCGGCGTTCTGGGAGCCACCTTGCGATCCTGGCGGGCATAGCCGAAATAGGGCACCACCGCGGTGATCGACGCCGCCGAGGCCCGGCGGGCCGCGTCGATCATGATCAGCAGCTCCATCAGGTGATCGTTCACCGGGGTGGAGGTGCTCTGGACGAGGAAGACGTCGCGGCCGCGGACGTTTTCGGCGATTTCGATCTGGATCTCACCGTCGGAGAACTTGCCCACTTCGCAGCGCCCGATCGGGATCTCCAGGTATTCGCAGATGTCCTCCACCAGGGGCTTGTTGGAGTTCCCGGAAAAGACGACCAGCTCCGACTCTGTCTCGGGCATGCGCGGCCTTCTACAACGAGCCGCGTCCGCGGGTCTACCCGCCAGCGACCGCGGCCGAGGCAGGCGGGGTGCCGCGAGCAAGCTCGCGGTCGTACTCGGCGAGGATCACCTTCTCCATCCGCTCGCGGGTTTCGCTGTTCAGCGGGTGGGCAATGTCCTTGAAGGTTCCGTCCTTCCGGCGCTTTGCCGGCATGGCCACGAACAGGCCGGTATTTCCGTTGATCACCTTGAGGTCCCGAACGACGAAGCAGTTGTCGAAGGTGATGGTGACGTAGGCTTTCAGCCTTTCCTCGCTGACCGGAAAGACCCGCACCTCGGTGATCTCCATGATGCAGCCCCTCTAGATGCCACCCGCCGACCGAGCATTCCGAACAACAGACGGTAACCCCCCGCTTGACAGGTTGTCAAACGTCTGCTTGCCCGGTTGCGATCAGGGGAGGTTCGCGCGTGATTTCAAGGCCATGTCCATTGAAGCATCCGCGTCCCAGAGGGCTGTACTCGGAGCGTTGCCGGTGGCCCTGATCTCGATGATCAACTCGTGCGTCGTGGGATCGATGAGCGGAATAAGATCGATGCCGGTTCCCTTGAGCACGAGGGTCTGGGTCGCAGTACCGTCGGTTGCCTGCGTGTACGCCGCGAGCGTCGGGCAGGGGGGGGTGACCCCCGCGCAGGGGTCGGGGTTGCCGGATGTCGACATGCCAGGCGCCCTCAGCAAGGTGAGGCTCTGGACCGCCGAAAAATCGCCTGCCGTCTTCATGGCGAACTGCGCCTGGTTCACGAGCAGGGAGGTGGACACGGTCGCGGGTCCGACCGAGGTGGAGCTCTTCAGCAGCGGCTGATCGCCGAACGAGACCTTGAACGTGTTGTACCCGCTCGCCTGCAGCGCGGTGTTGAGGTTCGCGCCGCTGCCAGGAACGCAGGGCGCGCCGGCGCAGAGTGGACGGCTGATGGACACGCTGTGGTCCTCGAGCTGCGCGAAGCATCCCGCGAGCAGGACGGCGAGCAGGGCAGGGACTCTTGAGCTCTTCATGTCTCTCCTCGCTCAGTAAACGAAGATGTTGAATCCGAGGCTGGCGCAGGGCGCGAGCGCGCTGAACTTCGCGTCACCCAGCGTGGCGGTGGTGCCCGCACCGAGATTGCCGTTTGCCAGGGCGGTCAGGCTTGCGCCGGACAGGGTGCTGATCACGTAGGTAAGGCCGCCGCGCAGGTAGAAGCTGAACCAGCGCTGCGACCCGAACTCCAGGCCGAGCTGCGCGGTGGCGAAGGTGTAGGTGGTCTTGCCGAGCAGCGCGCGCGCGTTCGCGTCGGTGACGGTGACGAACTTGTTCACGTCGCCGCTCAGGTACCGGCCCGCGTCCAGGTTCAGGGTGGGCGTGACCGTCCACTGCCCGGGCGCCAGCGTGATCCCTCCGCGGAAGCCGAAGCCGCCGACGTTGTAGGCAGCTCCAGCGTTCAGGCGCAGCCACCAGAGCGGCCGCACGAGCAACGTCAACCCGCCGCCGCCGGGAGCGCCTGCGTCGATGCCGAGGCCGATGATGGTGTTGGCCCCTTCCTCGTCCAACACCCTCTTCTGCACGGACACCGGGGCCGCGGCGCTGGCAACCGCCGGCGGACCGGCGTCGGTGAGCTTCAGTAGGTATGGGACGTTGGGCGCGCCGGAGCGAGCGGGCCCGTTCCCGTATCGATCGAACGCTTCGACGTAGTACTCCACGTCGGAGGTCGTCATGGCGGCCGGGATGGTGGCCGTGTAGTCGTCGGCTCCGATGTTCCCCATCGGCAGCGCCTTGTAATCCTTCTCGCCCACGTGCCGGAACATGACGGCCGCGTCCTGGACGCCGGTGTCGCCGACGAGCCGGGCGTTGATCTCCACCGGCTTCCCCCGGATGGCCTGGCTCAGCGCCGCGTGGGTGATCGCGGGCGGCGCGCCCTTCGGCTTGATGGTGACGTTGGTCGGCGCCGAGGGAAACGCGACTTTCTTCTCCTCCTCCACGCTGACGAAGAGGGGCTGCTCCGCGGATCCGGCGCGGGAGGGTCCGTTTCCGGCCATGTCCCAGGCCTCGATGTAGTACTCGAGCGCTTCCACATTGGTGAGCGCAGCGGGGACGTCCACGGCGTAGTCGCCCGGGACGATCTTCGAGGCGATCATCTTGAGCTGGACGTAGTCCCCGGGACCCATCCCCTTCTTTCGCACGTAGAGGACGGGACCGAAGACGCCGTTGGCGTCCGTGGCATGGGCAGCGACGTTCAGCGGCTTTCCGCGAACGCCGGGGGCGGGCGCCTGGTGCGCGAGCTGCGGGGGCTCGCCGTCGTCGGTTCCGGTGTACGGCTGGTCCGTCACCGCCTTGCGGGTGGCGGTGGACGAATTGCCCTTCTTCTTCCGGCTCTTCCTCGCGGTCTTCTTCGACGACTTCTTGCTCTTCTTCCTGGACGCCTTCGCGGTCGTGTTCGAGCTCGCGGCGGGCTGCGAGGGCACGCTCGCATCGGTCTGGGCCATCGCGCCGGCGGAGAAGCAGAGGCCGGTGACGACGATGGCGAAGAGCTTGCGAAGACGCATGCGGTCCCCCAGGGAGATTCGCAATCGACCTTACACTGGGTCGACCGAGCGTCAATCAAAGTACATCCCGCCTCCGGTGCTGCAAGGCAGGGAGATCGCGGCGCACCTGCGACAGCCGTTCCGGATGTATGGAAGCGACCGCGAGCCCTTCCTGCTCGCCGCCCGCGTCCGCCAGGACTTCGCCCCAGGGATCCACGATGCAGGAGTGTCCAAAAGCGAATCGGTTCTCGCTCGCTGGACCGATGCGGCCGACCTGCGCGGGCGCGAACACGTAGGCCTGGTTCTCGATGGCCCGGGCCCGAAGCAGGACTTCCCAGTGCGCGCGGCCAGTGTAGGCGGTGAAGGCGGCCGGGACGCAGAGGATGTCGGCGCCCGTGTCGCGGTACAGCTCTGGGAAGCGCAGGTCGTAGCAGATGGAGAGGCCAATCTTCAGACCGAGGCTGGTCTCCACCGCGCGCGGTGGAGCGTCTCCCGGCGCGACCTGTTCGGACTCGCGGTACCGGGCGCCGTCCGGGATGTCGACGTCGAACAGGTGGAGCTTGCGATAGGTCGCCGCGATCTCGCCTCGCGGCGAGACGAGCGCGCTGGTGTTGTACACGCGACCATCGGAGGCCCGCTCGGCGATGGAGCCGGCCAGGCAAAAGACGCTGCGCTTCGAGCAAAACTCCCGGATCCGCGCGAGCTGGGGCCCGTCGACCGGACCGGCAAAGGCCTGCTTCTCGCGGGCGGGCCCGATGTGCTCCCACATCTCGGGGAGTCCGATCAGCGCGGCGCCGCGGTCGGCCGCCTCCCCGAGGAGCGAGAGAGCGCGCGCCTCGTTCGCCGCCCGATCGGTGCCGGATCGCATCTGGACCGCTGCCGCAAGGAACACAAAGGCCTCCGCCTCTGTTTGACTATCACGGGTCGGTCTGTTAATTCCGGCCCCACATTTTCGGAGCACTTCCCGAAAGTGGGTCCGGAGTGGCCCACTTTTTCATTTTGCGGAGCCCGGAGGTGCAAGGCTTCCCCCTTGCACTGGGGCGGAGGCCGCAAGCCGGAGCATTGGAGATGGGTCGCAAGGAAGAGATCCTCGAGAAGGTGCGGCAGCTCGCCGCGCCGCTCGCCGCGCAGGAGGGGCTGGAGCTAGTCGACGTCGAGATCGGCGGCGGCGGTGGACGGCAGACGCTCCGGCTGTTCGTCGACAGGGAGGGTGGGGTGACGCTGGACGACTGCAGCGCCGTGTCGCGCGCGGTCTCCACCGCTCTGGACGTCGAGGATCCGATCGCGGGCGCCTACGACCTGGAGGTGTCGAGCCCCGGCCTGGATCGTCCGTTGCGGACGCCTGAGCATTTCCAGAAGGCCGTCGGCAGCAAGGTTCGGGTGAAGACGTTCGGGCCGGTTCCCGAGTGCGAGAATCGGAAGACTTTCGTAGGAATCCTACAGGCTTACGAAAATGGAAAGGTGGTGGTGGACGTGGACGGCAAGCTCTTCCGCGTGCCCCATGCGCAGGTCAGCAAGGCGAATGTAGAGCCCGTGTTCGAGTCCTTCCCACAACTGAATCGCTGAGAGAGAGAAGAATGGCTTCCCCCGCACCGCAGGCCCCGATGGTCAACCTCAACATGGTCCTGGACCAGGTCGCCAAGGACAAGGGCATCGAGCGCTCCGTCCTGGTCGACACGCTCCAGAACGCCATCGCGCAGGCCGCCAAGAAGCATTTCGGCCAGGACCGCGCGATCGAGGCCACCTACAACGAGGACAAGCAGGTGGTCGAGGTCTTCCAGACCTTGACGGTGGTCGAGCGCGTCGAGGTAGAGGACCCCGTGAAGGCCGTCAACCAGATCTCCCTCGAGGAGGCCGGCAAGAAGGGCATCGAGGCCGAGGTGGGCGACGAGCTGCTCTTCCAGATCTTCTACCGGCCCGAGGACGAGGAAGAGGCGCGCGTCCAGGACGAGCGCTACGGCGACATCCTCCGGCTGAAGACGTACCGCAAGGGCTTCGGGCGCATCGCTGCGCAGACCGCGAAGCAGGTGATCATCCAGCGGACCCGCGACGCCGAGCGCGAGAACGTCTTCAACGACTACAAGGACCGCAAGGGCGAGATCGTCTCGGGCATCGCGTTGCGATTCGAGCGCGGGAACATCATCGTCAACCTGGGCCGCGCCGAGGCCGTGCTCCCGGTGCGCGAGCAGACCCCGCGCGAGAGCTACCGGGCCGGAGACCGGGTCCAGGCCTTCGTGCTGGACGTGCTGCGCGAGAGCAAAGGTCCGCAGATCATCCTCTCCCGCGCCTCGCCCGACCTGGTCCGCAAGCTGTTCGAGATGGAAGTGCCGGAGATCGCCGAAGGCGTGGTGGTGATCGAGGCGGTCGCGCGGGAGCCGGGGGGCCGCACCAAGATCGCGGTGGCATCGCGGGACGGGGACGTGGACCCGGTCGGGGCCTGCGTGGGCATGAAGGGCAGCCGCGTGCAGGCGGTGGTGCAGGAGCTGCGCGGCGAGAAGATCGACATCGTGCCCTGGGACGAGGATTCGGCCCGTTTCGTCTGCAACGCGCTGCAGCCGGCCGAGGTCTCGCGCGTGCTGCTCGACGACGAGAACAAGGCGATGGAGATCATCGTCCCCGACGACCAGCTCTCGCTGGCGATCGGCCGCCGCGGCCAGAACGTCCGGCTCGCCGCCCAGCTCACCGGGTGGAAGCTCGACATCAACAGCGAGTCGCGCGTGAAGGAGATGCGCGAGTTTGCCTCGAAGTCGCTGACCGCCATCGGCCTCCCGGAGGCGACCGTCGAGCTCCTCTATGCCCACGGCTTCCGCAGCGCGAAGGACTTCGCCAATGCCAGCACCGAGGTCCTGCTGCAGATGCCGGGGATCACGCCCGAGAACGTCGAGCGGTACCTGACCTCGGCGCGGGAGCAGATCGGCAAGGACGAGGAGGAGTTGTCGCGCATCGAGCAGGAACGGGAGGAGCGCCGGCAGGCCGAAGCGCGCAAGCATCCGAGCGAGCTGACCCAGCAGGAAAGGCTGCTCCGCGTCCGCGGGATCAGCGAGCGCAACATCGAGCAGATGGCGAACGCGGGCTACAAGACGGTGGAGGACATCCACAACGAGCCCGACGTGGTGAAGTTCGGCGAACAGACCGGCCTCGGCGTGAAGAAGGGCAAGCAGGTGAAAGCGGCCGTGGAGCACTACCTGCAGGAGGAGGCGCGTCTGAAGGCGGACCTGGACGCGAAGAAGGCGGCTGCGGCAGTCGCCCAGCCGCAGCCCGCATAGCCCGTGACCCGGGGTCGTCGCGCCGGGCGCACGAGACCCGCCGGGCCGCAGCGGCGGTGCGTAGGGTGCAGAAAAGTACGACCCCGACACGACCTGCTCCGCCTGGTGGCGGAAGGTGGGGAGGCGGCTCCGGGGTTGGGAAAGCCCGGCAGGGGCTGCTGGATCTGCCGGGAAGAAACGTGTGCCCGGGAGGCCTTGCGGCGGCGCGAGATCCCACGGGCGCTCAAAGGGAAGGCGGCGGCGCCGACGCTTGACCGCCTCCTCGGGTGGATGGGCCTCGCTTCGCTTGACGGCGACGGAGGCAGCAGACTAAAGAGCTAGCCCCTCTAAGACGGGGTGGTGTTTTCTGGAAGGGATTCAAGACCGGATGGCGAAGAAGCGCGTGTACGAGCTCGCGAAGGACCTCGGCCTCTCCAACAAGGAGATGGTCGACTGGCTGCGCGCTCACGAGTACGACATCAAGAGTCACTCGTCCTCGCTCGAGGACGACCAGGCCCTTGCGGTGGTCGAGAAGTTCAAGGGGGAGAAAGGCACGAAGGTAGAGACGCCCAAGCCTTCCGGCAGCGGCGTGGTGCTGCGCCGGAAAAAGGCGGACACCGCCGCGGAACACGAGCACGCGGCCGCGCTCGCCGCCCAGCAGGCAGCCGTCATCTCCGAACCTCCCCCGCGCCCGCCCGTCGAGATCCGAAAGCCGGAGCCGCCGCGAGCTGCGCCGCCCGAGCCCCGGCCGGAGCCGCAGCCTGTCGCCGCTGCGGCGCCGCAGCCGGCGCCAGTCGCGGAAGCGCCCCCGCCCCCGCCCATCCCGGCGCCGTCCCCGGTGGCCGCGGAGAGGGCGAAACCTGCTCCGAAGGCGCCCGAGGCGCCGCCCGAGGCCGCGCCGGTCGAGCCGCCGCCCCCGGTCACGCCGCCCCAGGCCGCCCCCACCCACCAGCTCCGTCGGGTCGACTTGCGGGCGGCGTCCCAGATCAGCAACGTGCCCGCCGGGGTCGCCAAGGTCGCTGCGCGTCCCGCGCCGCCGCCGCCGCCCCGGCCGCACGTCCGGCCACCTCCGGCCAAGGCGACGGGGCCCATCGTCCAAGGACCCGGGGGCGTCCAGTCGGTGCAGGTGACCGAGAACCTCCAGATGCGCCCGTCGGCGACGCGGGCGGTGGTCCTCTCGCGTCCGCTGATCCCCATCGCTCGGCCCGCTCCCCGGCCGCCGGCAGGCGGCGGGTTCCGGCCCCGGCCGGTGGGCGAGGTGCGCGAGCTGGCGGTCGTCTCCGGCGGGCCAGGCCGGGGCCGCGAGTTCATCGACGTCACCAAGGACAACAAGGGGGCCCCACAGCGCGGGAAGAAGGGCCCGCGGGTGGAGAAGACCGAGTCGATCTCCAAGCAAGACCTGGTCGAGCTGGCGCGGCAGCGCGCGTACGTCCCGGTCCGCGGCCACAAGAAGAAGAGCGCGAAGAAGGGCAAGCAGACCGAGATCACCGAGATGTCGGAGCACAAGAAGGTGATCCGGATCGAGGAGACCATCACCGTCGCCGAGCTGTCGCAGACCATGGGCGTGAAGAGCGCCGACCTGATCCGCAAGCTGATCGCGGCCGGGAAGATGGTGACGCAGAACCAGCCCATCGATTTCGACACCGCCAGCCTGCTGGCCATCGACCATGGCTGGAAGGTGGAGAAGGTCGGATTCGAGCTCGACGAGTTCATCTCCGAGACCGACGACAAGCCGGAAGATCTGGCCCCCCGGCCGCCAGTCGTGACCATCATGGGTCACGTCGATCACGGCAAGACGTCCCTCCTGGACTCCATCCGCAAGGCGAACGTCGCGGCTGGCGAAGCGGGCGGGATCACCCAGCACATCGGCGCCTACTCCGTCGACGTGGTCGGGTCCGACGGGGGCGAGGCCTCCATCACCTTCCTCGACACGCCCGGCCACGAGGCCTTCACGGCGATGCGCGCCCGGGGCGCCAACGTCACCGACATCGCGGTGCTGGTGGTGGCCGCCGACGACGGTGTCATGCCGCAGACGGTGGAGTCGATCAACCACGCCAAGGCCGCTGAAGTGACCGTGGTGGTCGCCATCAACAAGATCGACAAGCCAGAAGCGCAGCCCGAGCGGATCAAGCAGCAGCTCTCGGAGCACGGCCTCATCTCGGAAGAGTGGGGCGGCGAAACGATGATGATCCCGGTCTCCGCGCGCACCGGCGAGGGCCTGGAGAAGCTGCTCGAGGCCATCCTGCTCCAAGCGGAAGTGATGGAACTGAAGGCCAACCCGAACAAGCCCGCCACCGGCACGGTGATCGAGGCCAAGCTGGAGAAGGGCCGCGGTCCGGTCGCCACCGTCCTGGTCCAGGACGGCACGCTGCGCGTCGGCGACGCCATCGTCACCGGCATCCACCACGGCCGCGTGCGGGCGATGATGAACGAGCACGGCGAGCAGATCGACGATGTGCCGCCCGGCTTCCCGGTGGAGGTGCTCGGCCTGGACGGAGCGCCATCCGCGGGCGACGACCTGAACGTGGTCGACGACGAGCAGGCCGCCGCCGTGGTCGCCGAGCACCGCCTGAAGAAGCAGCGGGAGAAGGACCTCTCGAAGAGCAACAAGCTCACCATCGACGACATCCTGGCCAAGGGAAAGAAGGACTCGGCAAAGGTCCTCAAGGTGATCGTCAAGGCGGACGTGCACGGCTCCGTCGAGGCCCTGAAGACCGCGCTGGCGAAGCTGTCCACGCCCAAGGTGTCGGTGGACGTGATCCACTCCGCCGTGGGCAACGTCACCGAGAGCGACGTGATGCTGGGCGCCGCGTCCCGGGCGATGATCGTCGGCTTCAACGTCAAGTCCGAGTCCAAGGCGGCGGAGACCGCCTCCTCGCAGGGCGTGACGTTGAAGCAGTACGGCATCATCTACGAGGCGCTCGACGACGTGAAGCTGGCGATGGAGGGCCTGCTCGAGGCCATCATCAAGGAGAAGGTGCTGGGTCACGCCAAGGTGCTGCAGACCTTCAACGTGCCGAAGCTCGGCACCATCGCCGGATCCTCGGTCACCGACGGGAAGATCACCCGCACCTCGATGGTGCGGCTGATGCGCGACTCCAAGCCCATCATCACCAGCAAGATCGCTTCCCTGAAGCGCTTCAAGGACGACGTCCGGGAGGTAGACAAGGGATTCGAGTGCGGCATCGGGATCGAGAACTTCACCGACTTCCAGCCAGGTGACGTGATCGAGGCGTACGAGCTGGAGACGATCCGGCCCTCGCTGACCTAGCCAGCGCGGACCTCACGGATGTGCAGATGGTGGTCGGGGTCCTCAGGCTCACGCTCTACATCCAAGGCGCCTCCTCGCTGAAGGACAAGCGCCAGGTGGTCCGCAAGGTGGTGGACCGCCTGCGCTCGCGCTTCAACGTGACCGTCGCGGAAGTCGGAGAGAACGACATCTGGCAGCGCGCGGTGATCGGCATCGGGGCGGTGTCCAACGACCGCAGCTTCGTCAACGAAGTGCTGGACAAGTGCGCCCGCGACGCGGGCAACATCGCCGAGATCCTGAACCGGGAGATGGAGATCGAGACCTACTCGGAGATGAAGGCCGACTGGTCGCAGAAGCCGGAGTTCGACGCGCACGACCTCTCCCGCCTGCCGCCGGAGCAGGACGAGGAGGAGCTGCCGGAGCAGCGCCCGCCCGGGTGGCTGAAGGAGGAGGATCTCGAGTGAGCACCCACAGCCGGCCGGAGCGGGTGGCGCAGATGGTGCAGCAGCTGCTCGGCGAGGTTTTCGCCCGCGGCATGCGCGATCCGCGCATCGGGCTGGTGACGATCACGGGCGTGAAGATGTCGCCCGACCTGCGCGAGGCGCGGGTCTACTGGACCGTCCACGGCGATTCGGAGCAGAGGGAGCACACGGCGAAGGGCCTGGACAAGGCGCGCGGCTTCCTCCGGCGCGAGATCGGCGCCCAGCTCAAGCTGCGGCTCACGCCCGACCTGCACTTCACCTACGACGAGGCCATCGATCGCGGCGAGCGGATCGAGCTGCTCATCCGCAAGGTGCACGAAGAGGAGCGCGAGCGCGCGCCGCAGGCGGTGCCGGAGCACGACGAGTGAAGGCGATCAACAAGGGCGTCGACAACGCGCGCGACTGGAAACCGGCGGAGAACCTGCCACTGGCCATCGACGCCTTGCGGTCCGCGCAGAGGGTGCTCATCACCATGCACCGCGGCCCGGACGGCGATGCCCTCGGGTCGGCGCTGGCGCTGGCTTGCGCGCTGCGGGACCTCGGCCGCCAGGTCACCGTCTACAACCCCGACGAGCTGCCCTACAATTTCCGATTCTTGCGGGGGGCGTCCGAGGTGGCGAAGTCGTTGTCCAGCGAGGCCGCGTTCGACGCCACCGTGGTCACCGACGCCGGCGCGTACGAGAGGCTGGGTCCCGAGGTGCCGGGGGTGGACCGGCGCGGCGTGTTGCTGAACCTCGACCACCACATCACCACCGAGCCGTTCGGGGACGTGAACTACGTCGATCCGCACGCCGCATCGGTGGGAATCCTCGCCTACAAGATCATCAAGGGGCTGGGCGCGCCCCTGTCGCGCGACGCGGCGGAGTGCATCTACGCCAGCATCCTGGCCGACACGGGTTGCTTCCGGTACTCGAGCACCGACCCCGAGTGCCTGCGCGTCGCCGCGGAGCTGGTGGAGGCGGGCGTGGAGCCCTGGGAGATGACCGTGCGCGTCTACGAGCAGCAGCCGCTCGCCCGGATGCGCCTCCTCGCCGAGGTGCTCTCCACCCTGGAAGTGCACGGCAAGCTCGCCACCATCACCATCACCAACGCGATGGTGGCGAAGACGGGCACCGAGATCGACTTTACCGACGGTTTCATCAACTACGCCCGGAGCGTGGACGGCGTCGAGGTGGCCGCCAGCTTCCGGGAGCCGGAGAACGGCGGGCCCTGGCGGGTGAGCTTCCGATCGCGCGGCAGGGTCAACGTGGCGGCCATCGCGCAGAAATTCGGCGGCGGGGGGCACCACAACGCGGCAGGGTGCGACATGGAAGGCGACGAGGCGCTGGTGCGCGCCCGGATCGCGGACGAGGTCGAGGAAGCCCTCAAGAATGGTGCATGAGCTCTCGGGCGTGGTGGTGATCGACAAGCCGAGCGGGCCCACCAGCTTCGACGTGGTCCGGCGCGTCAAGGCCCTGTTCAAGACCCGGCGCTGCGGCCACACTGGGACGCTCGATCCCACCGCGACCGGGGTCCTGCCGATCTGCATCGGCGATGCCACCAAGATCGCGAGCTTCGTCAGCGAGGGCGAGAAGGAGTACGACGCGGTCGTCCGATTCGGCGAAACCACCGACACCCAGGACAGCGCCGGCCGGACGTTGGAGACCCGGCCGGTGGAAGGGATGACGGAAGAGGCCGTTCGGGAAGCCCTGCGGGGCTTCGAGGGCCTCGTCGAGCAGACCCCGCCGATGTACTCCGCCCGCAAGGTGGAGGGGAAACGGCTCTACGAGCTGGCGCGCGCCGGCGAGGAGGTTCCGCGCGAGGCGCGGCAGGTGCACATCGACGAGGCCCGGCTGGTGGGGTTCAGGTCCCCGGATGCGGCCATCTTCGTGCGTTGCTCGAAGGGCACGTACCTGCGCACGCTGGCGCACGACCTGGGGAAGAGGCTCGGCCCCGGCGCGCACCTCCGCGAGCTCAAGCGGGCCCGCGTGGGGCCGTTCTCGCTGGAGGATTCGGTGGGCCTCGACGTCCTGATGGCCGCGGCGAAGGAGGACCGCGAGGGCCTTCATCGGTTCGTGCATCCCGTCTCGCGCGCGCTCGATGAGCTGGCCGAGCTGCGGCTCGACACGCAGCTGGCGCGACGGGTCGCGCACGGGCATGCGCCCGGGCCAGCCGATCTCTCACGGATTCGCGCTCCGCCCTTTTCCCGCGGGCGCAAGGTCCGGTTGATGGATCCGGAGGGGCGGGTGCTCGCGGTGGGCGAGAGCGACGGCGTGGGGACGCTGAAGCTGTTGCGCGTCCTGGTCGCGGGCTCGCACGATCTGGTCGAGAAGGACTACTGACGGTTCGATGACGCCTGCCCCGCCGATCCTCCCCCCGCTCTGGCGCCCTGCGCCGGAAGCGCTCGCTCCCGGGCCCGGCGAGGTGATGCTGGTGGCCGCGAGCCTGGACGTGGACTCGCGACGCCTCGCCGCCTTGCGCGCCCACTTCTCCGCGCGGGACGAGGACCGCTTCCAAAGCTTCGCCACCGACGCGCTGCGTTCCCGATGGGGAGCGGCCCGGGGCACCCTGCGCGAGGTGCTGGGTCGCGCGCTGGCGTGCGCGCCGGCGGAGGTGCAGTTCAGCTACGCCTCGCATGGAAAGCCGCAGGTGTCCGGATCGACCCTGCGGTTCAACATCAGCCACTCCGGCGCGCTGGCGGTGATCGCGCTCGCGCGTTTCGAGGTCGGGGTGGACGTCGAGCTGCCGCGGCAACGTCGCAGCGACGCCATCGCGCGCCGGTTCTACGCGCCAGGCGAGATCGAGCGCCTGTTCGCGCAGGCGGACGCCCATCTGCGGGCGGACGCGTTCTTCCGCTTGTGGACCTGCAAGGAGGCGTTCCTCAAGGCCACCGGGGAAGGCCTGTCCCGATCCACCCGGTCGTACGAGATCTCCCTGCACCCGCCGCGCCTGCTCTGGGCCACCGGGATCGCGGACGCGGCGGCGAGGTACTCCGTGCACCCGCTGGACCTGGGTGAGCCCTACCGCGGCGCCCTGGTCGCGGAGGCGCCCTCGGCGTCGTTGCGCCACTTCCGTTGGGGCTGAGCGCCTGCCCGTCCGCCCGTAGGCCCGGTACCCGTGCTCTCCGATCGCGGTCGCGATGTACATGCTCTCCCCGAAGGAGGGTTTGACCGGATGGGCATGAAGGAAATGAAGGACGCCTACGTCGCCAAGATGGAGGCGCAGGTTTCAGAGTGGGGCGCCAAGCTGAAGGAGATGAAGGCCAAGGCCGAGAAGGCCGCGGCACAGGGGCGCCTCGAGTACCAGCAGAAGCTCTCACAGGTGAAGGCGGAGGAAAAGCAGGAGCAAGCGCGCCGCAAGCTCGAGGAGCTGAAGATGGCTGGGGAGGAGCGCTGGGAAGCGCTCAAGTCCGGCGTCGAGGGCGCCTGGAACGAGCTCAAGAAGAGCGTCGAGTCCAGCAAGGTCGACTGAAAGGCCGCATGGCGTCGCTTGCATTTCGCGCCGCCCTCGCGCAAAACGCGGCGCCATGCACATTCTTCCCCTCTTCGTTCTCCTCGCCGCCGCGACGGCCCCGGCGACGCCGCCCTCCAGCATCGAGGGCATGCAGCCCGCGCCGGGCGTTCCCACCCTGCTCCAGAGCGGGATCCCGCAGCTTCCGGCCGATCTGAAGGCGCGGACCGGCCAGTACCTGAATACCCGCGCGGCGAATCTTGCCGACGTTTCCGAGGACGGGTCGACGCTGCTTGTCTCCACGCGCTTCGCCTCGACGGCGCAGCTTCACCTGGTCGAGATGCCGCTCGGAATGCGGACCCAGATCACGTTCGGCGAGGAGCCGGTCACGCAGGCGAGATTCCAGCCGGGCGACACCCAGACGGTCTGGTACCTGCAGGACAAGGGCGGCGGCGAGTTCTTCCAAGTCTACCGCCTTGACCGCCGCAGCGGGCGTTCCGAGCTGCTCACGGACGGGAAGAGCCGCCATGGCTCGCTGACGATCTCGCGCGACGGCAAGCTTCTCGCCTTCTCCGGGACGCAGCGGAACGGCAAGGACACGGACGTCTACCTCGCGGACAGCGCCTCGCCCAAGAACGCCCGCCGCGTCACGGAGGCGGAAGGGACCTGGGCGCCCGTGGAGTTCTCGCGGGACGGCGCGCGGCTGCTCATCCTCCGCGAGCGCAGCATCCAGGACGCGGAGCTCTTCTCCTTCGAGATCCGCTCGGGGAAGCTGACGCAGCTCACTCCCCGCGAAGGCAAGGCCAGCGTCATCGCCGCGAGTTGGACCGGCGACGGGAAGGGCGTGTACCTGATCACCGATCGCTGGAGCGACTTCAACCAGCTGTACGTCCTGGACGCGTCCGGAAAGCACACTCCGCTTGCTCCGGACATCAAGTGGGACGGCGAGGACCTGGCCGTATCCGACGACGGCGCGCGGGTCGCCTACGTTGTGAACGAGGATGGGGCCTCCCGCCTGTACCTCCTGGACCGGCAGCACGCGATGCCCCAGCCGATCGCGCTGCCCAAGAACGCCGTGATCGGGCACCTCGCCTTTCCCCGCCACCGCGCGGACGTGCTGGCCGTCACCTTCCAGACCGCCACCCAGCCCGCCGACGTCTACCAGGTGGATCTGCGCGGGATGCGGGTGGTCCGCTGGACGCGCTCCGAAGTCGGCGGCCTGGACCCGGCGAGCTTCGTCGACGCGCAGCTCGTCCGCTATCCGGCTGGTGGAGGAGCGGGGACCATGCCTGCGTTCCTCTACAAGCCGAGGAGCTCGAACGGCAAGCTGCCGGTGGTGGTCATCTGGCACGGTGGCCCCGAAAGCCAGAGCCGGCCCACCTTCTACCCGCTCGCGCAGCTGTTCGCTTCCGAGCTGGGTATCGCGGTGCTGCTGCCAAACGTGCGCGGCTCGTCCGGATACGGGAAGGCCTATCTCGCCGCGGACGACGGCCCCAGGCGTGAGCAGGCCCTGGGCGACATCCAGGCGACCCTGGACTGGATCGCCAGGCAGCCCGAGTTGGACGCGTCGCGCATCGGCGTGTACGGCGGCAGCTACGGCGGATACATGACGCTCGCGACCACCGCGTTCCAGAGCGGCCGCGTCCGGGCCGCAGTGGACGTGGTGGGCATCTCGAACCTGGTCACTTTCCTGGAGAACACGCAGGCCTACCGACGCGACCTGCGGCGCGCGGAGTACGGCGACGAACGCGACCCCGCGGTCCGCGCAGTGCAGGAGCGCATCTCGCCGCTGCTCAGCGTGCAGAAGATCGAGGCGGAGCTCTTCGTCCAGCAGGGCTACAACGACCCGCGGGTCCCGCGCAGCGAGGCGGAGCAGATCGTCAAGGCGGTACGGGCCCGCGGCAAGGACGTGTGGTACCTGCTCGGCATGAACGAAGGGCACGGCTTCGCGAAGAAAGAGAACCGCGACTACGCCACTGCTGCGACTGCTTATTTCTTCCAGCAGAAGTTGCTCGAGCCGGTCAAGACGAACCAGG
The DNA here is from genome assembly GCA_036513415.1 of Myxococcales bacterium. GTDB lineage: Bacteria > Myxococcota > Myxococcia > Myxococcales > 40CM-4-68-19 > 40CM-4-68-19. The sequence continues at coordinate 38,274 of DATBZA010000112.1, forward strand.
TGAGGTTTTCGCTTCCGGTATTGGTCGCTGAGACGCCGCCGGGCTGCATGGCCGTGCGCCGCCACGCAGAAAGCGAGCACGCCGGCGAGGCACGTCACGTGAGGCGAGAGACACGGGGCGGCGCGGTCGGCGCGTCGTGTGCTTTCTGATGCGGCGGCGCGACGGCCACGCACCCCGTCGGCTATCTGCGCGCGTCTCGCCCAGTGCGCCGGACCTCTCCGCGCCCCGCATTGATCGACTGAGGGGTGGACATCCAGCACAAACGCTCTCGCACGACATTCGCCGGCACCCCTTGGTCATGTCGCATGGGCAGCGGGTCGCGTACGGCGGCCTTTTCTCTGGGTTCCCGCCCTGATGTGTCTCATAGTGAACTCGTTCCGGAACGAGTTCACTTTGAGACAGCAACCGGCGTGCTCGCCCCCCCCCAACTCGTTCCGAGAATGCCTCTGCGGCCGTCTCCACGATCACCCGGGACCGCGGCAGCTGTTGCAAGAACTCCGGCAATGAGTGCGTTTCGTACGGTCCCTCGAACAGCATGAGGGCGGGCCCCGCCCTCACCACCCACCGCCAAACACGAGCCGTTCAGGTCCACGCCCCGCGAGAGGCGCGAAACGCCAATCCTCAGATCGCGTCCAAAAACTCCGCGTTCGACTTGAACTCGTTCAACGACTTGATCAACCGCTCCATCGCTTCGACCGGCTTGAGCGCAAACAGGGCGCCGCGGAGCTTCTTGACCTTCTCGTACTCGTGCTGGCTGAACAGCTTCTCTTCCTTGCGAGTGCCCGAGGTCTGGATGTTGATGGCCGGGAAGATGCGCTTCTCCGCCAGCTGGCGGTCGAGGTTGATCTCGGAGTTGCCGGTGCCCTTGAACTCCTCGAAGATCACTTCGTCCATGCGGGAGCCGGTGTCGATCAGCGCGGTGGCGACGATGGTCAAGGAGCCGCCCTCCTCGGCGTTGCGGGCGGCGCCGAAGAAACGCTTCGGCCGCTCCAGCGCGCGGGAGTCGATGCCGCCTGACAAGGTCCTGCCGCTCGATTCCACTTCCTTGTTGTAGGCGCGCGAGAGGCGGGTGATGGAGTCGAGCAGGATCACCACGTCCTTGCCCGCCTCGACCAGCCGCTTGGCCCGCTCCAGCACCACCTCGGCGACGTGGATGTGCTCGTCGGTGGGCCGGTCGGAGGACGATGCGTAGACCTCCGCCTTCACGGTGCGGCGGAAGTCCGTCACCTCCTCGGGTCGCTCGTCCACCAGCAAGACCATCTGCTGGACCTCGGGGCGGTTCTCGGTGATCGCGTGACAGATCTTCTGCAGCATGATCGTCTTGCCGGTCTTCGGCGGCGCCACGATCAGCATGCGCTGCCCCAGCCCGATCGGCGCCACGATGTCGATCACCCGGGTCAAGAGCTCCTTGGGCGTGGTCTCGAGGACGACGCGGTCGTCCGGATCGATGACCGTCAGGTTCTGGAACGCCGTCCTGCGCGCCGCCTCCGCCGGAGGCAGGCCCTCCACGGTCTCGCTCTTGATCAGCTGCAGCCGCCCGTTGCGCCGCACGGCCTGACCGGTCAGGAACACGCCGGGCCGTAGCCGGTCGCGGTCGATGATGTGCCGCGGAACGTCCGGGTCGTCCTGCTGCGGGAGGAAGTTGTACTTCGAGCTGCGCAGGCGGCCGTTGCCGCGGTGGTCGACGTCCAGCACGCCCTCGACGGGCTGGGCCGGCTCGTGCCGCGGCTGTTGCTGCGGGCGCTGCTGCTGCCCGTGACGCTGCGGATGCTGGGGGCGGGGCTGCTGCGCCTGCGGCTGTGGCACGCCGTCCGGGTTCTGCGTCATGCCCTCGGCCGGCAGCTGCCCTTCCGCGGCGGGCTGCTGCTGCGGCGGCGCGCCGTCGGCCTGCAAGGATTCCTCGGGACCGGAGTCCTCGCCCTGGTCGTTCTCGACGTCGACGATGCGGCCCTGCGCGTCGAGGGGAGCGGGCAGACCCTGGCCCTGGCCGCCCTTGCCGCGACGTCCGCGGCCCCCCCGCCGGTTGCGCCGGAAGCGCCGCCGTCCTCCTCCGCCTCCGCCTCCGCCACCCTGGCCTTCAGTTCCTTGCCCGACCTGGCCGTTTCCGTTCAGCCCGGGCTGCGGGTAACGGGAGTTGCCCGGCTCCGGCGCATCGGCTGAGGCCTGCGCGGCTTCCGGTGGTGCGGGGGGACGCTGTCCTTCTCCATTCATCGATTGAGCTCCGTTGCTACTTCTTCAGCAGGCGGCTGAGAAAGCCGCCCTTCGCCTGCCCTGTTGGCTTGTTCTTGAGGCGCCTGAGCTCGTCCTTGGCCTGGACGAATTCAGGGTCCTCGTGGATCGCCTTGCGGAACAGCGCCTTGGCGCGCTCCGCCTCTCCCTGCGCTTCGAAGATCTGACCGAGGAAGAGCATACCGCTGCGCAGCCGCGGGTCCATTTCCAGCGCCTTCTCGATGTGCTGGAGACTCTCCTCCGCCTTCCCGTTCCTGCGGAACATGGACATGCCCAGGAACGCGTGGAACTCCGCCTCGGCATGGTTCAGCGAGATCGCCTCGCGGAACTGGGCCTCCGCATCCTCCCAGCGGCCGGCCTTGAACAGCGCCTCGCCCCTCTGGAACACCCCTTCGGCGCGAAGGATTGCCCCCACGTCAGTGGAGAGGCCTTTCGCCTTTCGATCCAGGTAGACGTCGTACTCGGCCCGGCGATTCGCATCTGAGAGGACTGAGTTGGCCTCGTTCACGCGGGCGAAGAGGTCCTCCGCGACCGCGCGAGCAGAGCCCAGACCGAGGCCGCTGAACGCATCGGAATGGAAGCGCTTGGCAGCCGCCAGCCACGCGCCCTTGATTTCGGCTGCGGAGGCTGCCGGCGTGACACCGAGCACCTGGTAATGCGAGGCGTCCGCCAGCCGGTCGCGCTCGGCGAACAAAGAAGCGCGCGCGGCCTGCTCCTGGGCCGTGAACCTCTTGCCCGCATCCTCCACCGCCGCGCCTGCGGCGGCCGCCTTGGGAGCGGCCTTCGCCGCGCTGCCGGCCATGGTCAAGAGGCCGCTCATGCAGAGGTACTGGAGCAGCGGAAACTCGGACGGCTTGATGCGCGCAAGCATCTCGCCGACCGAACGTCCGCCGGTGGCCAGCGGAGTCACGGCCTCGCCGGGCCAGAACGTCTTGAGGACGAAGATCTCGCGCTCCATCTCCGGGCTGCGGGTGAGCTTCTCCGTCGCATGCTGCTCCAGCCAGGGCCTGGCCGCGGCCGGATTGCCGAGCCGCTTCGCCGCCTCGAACACGACGGCCACGGGGCTGGTCCGCATGTCGGGGACGCCGTTCACCGCCTCGGCGGGCTTTTGCTCGAACCGGTAGCTTCCCGCCGCGATCTCCAGGGCAGCGATGCAAACCTCGGTGGTCTGCTGCTTCAGCGCCGTCCGGAGTTGCTCCGGCGTCATCACCCGCGCCGTTGCGAGCGCCTCGTGCAGCGCGATGTTCTGCTGCTTGGCGAGCGCCACGGCACGGTCGAACGAGGTCTGCTTGATCAGGCCGGAAGCGATCTGCGAGGCCCCTACCGTTTCGGCGCGGACGTTGGACTGCGCGAAGCGCACCATTCCCTGCTGGAAGGTGATGGACCGCTTGGTGGAGTCGTGCGTCACGGTGAGAACACCCGTCGCCTTCTCGCGCAGCAGTTGGACCAGGATCGTCGCCGCGGGCCTCGCCGAGAGCTGACCTTCCAGCGGAGGGGAGGCGCTTTGCGCCCCCGAGAGCTTCGCCAGCGCCGCGCGCAGCGCGGCCGGCTCGAACGGCTTGGCAAAGAACGCGGCCGGCTGGACGCGGGTGGCAAACTCCTCCGGGAGCTTCTTGTACACCCCGCTCACCACGATGATGGGCAGCTTCGCTCCCCACGCCGCGGCGCGGGCCGCCGTGCCGAACTGGAAACCGTCCAACTCCGAGAGCACCAGGTCCAACACCACCGCCGAGAACGGTTGACCCGAATCCGCGGCTTGCGCGCAGAGGTGCTGCGCTTCCCTTCCGGAGGCCGTTGCGCGCGCGGAGAGGCCCACCTCGGCGGCGATGCCGGAGAGGAGCCGCGATGCGCTCTGCTCATCCTCCACGATGAGCACCGTCAGGGCCATCTACTGGACCTCCAGATCGTACGGCAGCACTGCCCGCAGCGTTCCCGGCTCGCCGAGAAGCTGGAGCGCCCGGACTGCGCGCGGGCCCATGCCCATCGGCACCACGTCCAGGGCGCTGGCGCCGGCGAAGTCGGTCAGCTCCACGGAGAGGGATTCCTCGTCCTGGAGCTCGATCTCGCTGTCGGGATCCAGGCCCGCCCGGCGCTTCGCCTCCGCCACCGCGTCCTCGAGCCCGCCGATGTGGTCGATGAGCCTGTGGCCGAGCGCCTGTGCGCCAGTCCACACCCGTCCCTGAGCGACCCGGTCGACGTCCGCCTTGCTCAGGCCGCGCGCTTCCGCAACCCGGGAGACGAAATCGTCATAGAAGTTGTCCACCCAGCTCTGCAGCGTCTTTCTCTCCCGATCCGTGAGGGAGCGGTTGGGGCTGAAGAGATCCGCGCTCGCTCCGCGCTTGACGGTCTCCAGATTCAGGCCGAGCTTGCCCAGCAGCTCGCTGGCGTCGAAGTGTCCGACGAAGACGCCGATGGAGCCCGTGACGGTTCCCGGCTCCGCGAAGATCGCGTCCGCTCCAGCCGCTACGTAGTAGCCGCCCGAAGCGGCCACGTCGCCCATGCTCGCGATCACCGGCTTCCCTTTCACCTTCCGTGCCCGCACCAGCTCGCTCCAGATCAAGTCGGAGGCGGTGCCATCCCCTCCGGGCGAGTCGATGCGCACCACGATCGCCGACACGGCCGGGTCGTCCGCCGCCTCCCGGATCCGGCGTCCGATTGCGTCCGCCCCGGCCACCCGCGCCAGACCGAACGGATCGCGCGCGCCTTCCCCGGACGCGATGGTCCCTCTGACGCGCACCACCGCGACCTTCGGCCGGCCGCCCCAGCGCAGGTCGCGCGGCGCCGGCTCGTCGGTCCCGACCTTCCGCAGGCTCACCTTTCGGCCCAGAAGCTTGCCAGCCTCCTCCCGGAGCTGGTCGGGATAGACCAGCCCGTCGATCAGCCCCGCCTGCACTGCTTCCCCGGGCTTCAGGATGCCCTCGTCGAGGAGGGACTTGACCCTGCTTTCATCGAGGTGGCGCGCATCGGAGATGCGCTTCACGTAACGTCCGTACAGATCATCCAGGAGCGACGACTCCACCTCGCGTTGCTCCCTCGACATCCCGCTTCTGGTGAAGAGATCGGGCGCGTTCTTGTAGGCGCCGACGCGGAAGAATTCCGCCTTCACACCGAGCTTGTCGAGGCCCGCGGCGGCGAATAGCGCCGTCGCGGCAAAACCGTTGACCAGCAGGACCGCTTCGGGAGCGGTGTAAATCCTGTCGGCTGCGAGAGCGACACTATATTCGAGGTCCCCCCCGCTTTCCAGATAGAAAAGCACTTTCTTTCCGGAACCCTTGAGATTCTCGATGGCTGCGCGCAGCTCCTCCGCGCGGCCCAGCCCGAGGGGCAGCCCCCCGGAGCGAAGCACGACCAGTTTGGTCCCGGGGTCCCGAGACAGGCGACGCAGGGTCAGGATCGTCTCGGCGAGGGGGTCGCGAGAAATGGCCCCGAACACCAGGGCCACGGGCCCCGGGCGGGGCGGCGAGAGCGCCTTCCGGAGATCGATCTCCACCACGCTCGCCGGCATGCGCACGGCCGGCCAGCGGTCGGTGGACGCCCGCAGCCGCCAGGTGTCCCAGGCGGGGAGCGCGCCCATGCCCGTCCCATAGGTAACACCCAGGTGCTCGAGGTCGAGTTGCAGTCCGACCAGCCCCGTGGTCTGGGAGCCGTCGAGCACCGCGAGCTGTCCGATCAGGGTCACACCCTGCCGCACCCGCGCCTGGGCCGTGAAGATCCAGTTCCGGTGATCGATGCCACAGGCTGAACCCGCGCGCGCATTGGTGCATTCGGTCCAGCGCAGGTCCGCCGCGAGGTCGAGGCGTTCATGCCAGGGCCGTACGGCGGCGGAGATGACCCACTGGCGCGGCAGCATCGCCGGGCGGTTGGCGTCGAGGGCCGCCGCCCCCAGGGAGAGCCAGCGGCTCGGACGTGCCAGGGCTCCGAAATCCCACGCCTGGGACAGGTCGATTCCCGAAAACCCTCGGTGCACGGCGCCGAGCGACAGCTTACCGAGCCGAAGTGCACCGCCGATGCTCGTTCGCCGGTAGGTCGATCTCGACCCGCTGGGCTCGGACTGGTTGAGCCAGTCGAAGCCCAACGCGAGCGCGAACGGGCCTGCGCCAAAGGCGAGGTCGAGCGCGTTCGCGTCGCCGTACCGGCTGCCGTAGTAGCCGTTGTGCAAGAAATCGGCCTCGAAGCCCCTGACGAACCCAAGGCCGGCGGGATTCCCAGCCAGCGAGGCGCCGTCGTCCTGCAAGGAGAACGACTGGCCCGGCGGTACGGCGCTTTGCGTCACCGGCCCGGTGAGGGACTGCCCAAGGACTGCGGACGCGATCAGCGAGCCCGCTATGAAACAGACCACGAAGCGGCGCATGCCCCCTCCTCTACAAGCGCGGCGGGTTGGACTAGTCTCCCGGCGTCAAGGGCTGGATCCGGGGAGACCAACGCATGCTCGATCCGAAGACCATCCGCAACGTCGCCGTCATCGCACACGATGGTGCGGGCAAGACCGCTCTCACCGAGGCGCTGCTCCGCCATGACGCGCCGGCGCGCGCCTCGAAGGACGGCTCCACCAGCCATCTCGACGTCGATCCGGAGGAGGTCAGGCGGAACTTCACGGTGGCGACGCACATCACTTTTGCCGAGCACGAGGGGACGCTCCTCAATCTGCTCGATGCTCCGGGTTTCTCCGACTTCCTGACCGATGCGGATCGCTCGATGGCGGTGTGCGAGGGAGGCCTGCTGCTGGTCTCGGCCGTCTCGGGTGTCAAGCACCAGACGGAAGCTCATTGGGAGATGGCCGCCGACCGCGCCTTGCCGCTTCTGGCCTGCGTCAACAAGCTGGACAAGGACCGGGCGTCGTTCCTCCGCGCCCTCGACGACATCGAGAAGACCCTCAAGGCCAAGCCGATCGCGCTGCAGCTTCCCATCGGCCTGGGGGAGAGCTTCAGCGGCGTCATCGACCTGATCACGATGCGGGCGCACGTTTACACGCGGAAGTCGGACGGAAGGTTCGGCGGGTTCGTGCTCGAGGACGTGCCGGAGCAGTTGCAGGCGGAGGCCAAGCGGCTGCGCACGCGGCTGGTGGAGGCGGTGGCGGAGACGGACGATGCGATGCTGGAAGCTTACCTCGACGGCCGCGAGCCGGGCGAGGAAGCCTTGATCGACGGCATCGCGCACGCCGTGCTCGGGCGGCGCTTCCTGCCCGTGCTGGCGTGCGCGGCCCGGCCGGGAATCGGCGTGGACGACGTGGCTTGCGCCCTGGTCCGCTACCTGCCTCCTCCGAGCGTGCGCCGGGAGATCAAGGGAAAAGATTCCAAGGGCGGCGAGGCCGCCCGCAACGCGCAGCGCGACGCGCCGCTCACCCTGCTGGCGTTCCGCAACACCGTCGACCACTTCGTGGGCCGCCTGACCGCCTGCCGCGTCTTCTCCGGCTCCGTCAAGCATGGGACGGTGATCGTAAACCCGCGCACCGGACACAGCGAGACGGTGCAGCACGTGTACCGCATCGACGGCAACCGCACGACGGAGCTTCCCGAGGCAGGGGCCGGCGAGATCGTCGGACTGATGAAGCTCAAGGACGTGCACGTGGGCGATACGCTCTGCTCGAACGACGCGCCCGGCCTGCGGCTCGACATGATCCCGCAGCCGAAGCGGGTGATCGCCTACGCGCTCAAGATCGACCGCGAGCAGGAGGAGAAAGTCGGCGTCGCCCTCCACCGGCTGCTCGAGGAAGACCCGTCGCTGGAGATGGTCCGCGACCCGGAGACGAACGAGACGCTGCTGCGGGGCATGGGCCAGGTGCACATCGAGGTGGCGATCGAGAAGCTGAAGCGGAAGTTCGAGGTGGACGTCCATCTCGAGCTGCCACATCCCGCCTACCACGAGACCGTCACCGGCAAGGCGAAGGCGCAGGGCAAGTACAAGCGCCAGAGCGGCGGTCGCGGGCAGTACGGCGACTGCCACATCGAGTTGGAGCCACTGCCTCGCGGATCCGGGGTCGAGTTCGAGGACGGGATCGTGGGTGGGGTGATTCCGCGGAACTTCATCCCCTCGGTGGAGCACGGCATCCGCGACGCGGCGAAGCAGGGCCCGCTGGGCGGGTTTCCGCTGGTGGATTTCAAGGTCACGCTCGTCGACGGATCGTTCCACACCGTGGACAGCTCGGACATGGCGTTTCGCATCGCGGGCTCGATGGCGCTGAAGAACGCGCTCGCCTCCGCGCGGCCGGTCCTGCTCGAGCCGATGATGCGGCTCGAGGTGGTGGTGCCGGACGAGATGCTGGGCGAGGTCATCGCGGACCTCACCTCGCGGCGGGGAAAGATCTTCGGCATGGAGCCGACGTCGAAGGGAACGCTCATCCATGCGCAGGCGCCTCACGCCGAGCTGCGCACGTACGCGCCCGAGCTGCGGTCGCTGACCAAGGGCATGGGCTACTTCACGATGGAGATCACGGGCTACGAGGAAGTCCCCACCCACGAGGCGCAGAAGGTGCTTGCGCAGCGCGCGGCGGAGCAGGGCAAGGACGAGCCCAAGCCCAACCAGCCCGGCAAGGGTCGCGCCTGAAGAAGCGGCCCGATCCGGGAAACTGCGCGCCTCCCGGTCCTGTGTTACAGACGCCCCAATGTCTGAACAGATGAGCATGTTCGGCGGGGGAGGCGGCCGGCGGCGAAAGCGTGGCAGTTCCGGAGGAAACGGGGCACCGCCGCCCTCCGAAGTGCAGGCCCCGCTCCACGAGGAGGCCCGCCGCCGCTACCTGAACTACGCGCTGTCCGTGATCACCTCCCGCGCGCTGCCCGACGTGCGCGACGGCCTCAAGCCAGTCCAGCGCCGGATCATCTACGGGATGTTCCAGGACCATCGCCTGACCCACGAGGCGAAGTACCAGAAGTGCGCCAAGGTGGTGGGCACCATCATGGGCCAGTACCACCCGCACGGCGACGTCGCCATCTACGACGCGCTGGTGCGGATGGCGCAGGACTTCTCGCTTCGATACCCGCTGGTGGACGGGCACGGCAACTTCGGGTCGCTGGACGGCGATGCCGCCGCGGCGATGCGGTACACCGAATGCCGCCTCGCTGCTCTGGCGGCCGAGCTGGTGCAGGAGCTGGCGAAGCGCACCATCGACTACCGGCCCAACTACGACGGGACCCAGTTCGAGCCCATCGTCATCCCGGCTCGCTTGCCGCAACTCTTGATGAACGGCACCACCGGCATTGCGGTGGGCATGGCCACGAACATCCCGCCGCACAATCTCGGGGAGCTGTGCGACGCCCTGATCGATCTCTCGAAGCACAAGGACCTGGACGTCAAGGACCTGCTCAAGCACATCAAGGGCCCCGACTTTCCCACCGGCGGCCAGATCCTCAACAGCAAGTCCGAGCTGCGCGGGATCTACGAGACCGGGCAGGGGTCGATCCGCGTCCGCGGCGAATGGAAGCTCGAAGACCTGCCGCGCGGCGGCAAGCAGGTCGTCGTGACCTCCATTCCGTACGCCGTCAACAAGTCCAATCTGGTGATGAAGTTCGGCGACCTGGTCCGGGAGCGGAAGCTGACGCCGCTGGTGGACGTGCGCGACGAGAGTACCAAGGACGTGCGCATCGTGCTCGAGATCAAGCGCGACGCCGATCCCGAGCTGGTGATGGCGTACCTCTACAAGCACACGCCCTTGCAGACGAACTTCGGCGTGAACCTGACCTGCCTGGTGCCGACCGACAACCCGGAG
>DATBZA010000113.1:0-25335 GCA_036513415.1 Myxococcales bacterium
ACCGGCGGCTATGGCCGCCGCGAGCTGGCGCCGCGCTCGGACATCGACCTTCTCGCGTTGCTGCCCGACGGCCGCGACGGTCCGGCGCGCGCCCGCGCGAACCTGATCGCCGAGCACCTGCACCGCGCCGTCTGGGATGCCGGGCTCGAGGCCGGGTACGCGGCGCGCACGCTCGACCAGTGCGTGGATCTCGCGCGGGAAGACCACACCATCCGCACCGCGCTGCTCGACGGCCGGCTGGTGGCAGGCAACCCACAGCTCTTCAAAGGTCTAGAGCGGGCCACCGTGACCGAGCTGGAGCAGCGGCGGGTCGAGGAGTTCATCAGCGACAAGCTGGAGGAGTTCAACGAGCGCCGGGTGCGTTACGGCGGGTCGATCTGGCTGCTCGAGCCGCACCTGAAACAGGGCAAGGGCGGCCTGCGCGATCTGCAGGCGGCGCTGTGGATTGCGCGCGTGCGCCACAAGGTGGCCGGTCTCGGCGAGGCAGGGGAGCGAGGCCTGTTGCCTCACCGCGAGGTGACGGCGGCGCGGGCGGCCCGCGACCTGCTCTGGCGCTTCCGCAACGAGCTGCATTACGCGACCGGCCGGCGGGACGATCGGCTCACGTTCGACAACCAGCGCCGCCTGGCGGCGGCGCTCGGGTACTCCGACGACCGGGACGGCGAGCTCGGCGTCGAGAAGCTGATGCGCGACGCGTACATCGCGCTGCAGGAGATCGCGCGCGCGTCCGACGCGCTGATCGACCGCTGCGCTATCGAGGACGCGCCCCGGAGCGCGCTCAGGCGCGTGCCCCGCCCGCAGCCGATCGACGACGCCTTCAAGATCTGGAACGGCCGGGTGACGGTGAACGACAAGGAGGTCTTCGCCCGGCGGCCCGCCGACCTGATCCGCCTGTACGCCGTGGCGGAGACCTGGGGACTGCCCGTCTACAGCTACGCGCGGGATCTGCTCGTGCAGGAGCTGCAGCGCATCGGGCCCCAGCTGGCCACGGACCGCGAGGCTCACGTCGAGCTCTGGCAGCTGCTGGTGCGGGAGGGCAGCGACGGGAGCGCGCTGGTCCCTCTGCACGAGCTGGGGGTGCTGGGAGCGCTGTTTCCGGAGATTGCCCGGCTGCGGGCGCGCGCGCAGCACAGCATCTACCACGTGTACACGGTCGACACGCACACGGTCTTCGCGATGGCGCACATGATGCGACTGCGCTCCGGCGCGCTGGCCGAGTCGGAGCCGGTGCTGACGCGCGTCGCCCGGGCCCTGCAGCGTCCCCTGGTCTTGATGCTCGGGTTGCTCTTTCACGACCTCGGCAAGGGCATGGGGCCCGACCATTCGACGCGGGGAGCGGAACTGTTCCGCGCCTACGCCCAGCGCATCGGCCTCGATCCCGCCGACGCCCGCGACGTGGAGTGGCTGGTGCTCGCCCACCTGCGCATGAGCCACATCTCCCAGCGCCGCGATCTCGAGGATGCGGCCCTGATCCAGTCGTTCGCCCGGGAGGCAGGGACGGCCGCCCGGCTCGAGATGCTCTACCTGCTCACCTACGCCGACATGTCCTGCGTCTCGCCGGAGAATTGGACGCCCTGGAAGGCGAATCTCCTTCGCACCCTCTACGAGAAGACGCGCGCCACCATGCTCGCCGAGGGCCTGGGCGCCCCGGAGCACGCCCAGTCGGTCGAGGAACGGCGGCATCGGCTCGCCGACCGGCTCGCTCCCCTGGCAGGCGAGCTGTCGCCCCTGGTTCCCAACTTCGTCAAGGAACTTCCTGAAAGGTACCTGACGAGCGCTCTTCCGGAAGCCGCAGCCCGCCACCTCAAGCTCTGGGCCGTCGCCCGCAAGACCGGTTTCGCCGGGGAGCTGCATCGATCGGCGGTCGGCGAGGCCGATCTGACCCTGCTGGCGGCCGACCGCCCAGGACTGCTCGCGGTATTCACCGCCGCGCTGGCCGCGAACGGGATCGACATCCTCGGCGCCGAAGTGAACTCGCTTGCGAGCGGGATCGCGCTCGACACGTTCGTGGTGCGCGAGTCCGGGGGGGCGGCGCCCTCGCAATCGCGCTGGGAGGCGGCCCGCGGCGACTTGCTCCGGCTGCTCTCCGGAGCGGAGGATCCTCACCGGCTGGTGCAAAAGCGCCTGCGCCGGGCTACCTGGGCGAGCTCGGCCGCTCCCTCGGTCGAGACCAAGCTCCGGGTGGACGACGTCAGCAGCGAGACCATGACGATCCTCGACGTCCTCACCCAGGACCGACCCGGACTTTTGCACACGATTGCCGATGCTTTGCACAGGGCAGGGGTGAGCATCGAGGTCGCTCGAATCGCCACGGAAGGGAACCGCGCTACCGACGCATTCTACCTACGCGACCTCACTGCGCATTCGCCGTCTGCTGTCGGCAAGATCACGGATCCAACCCGCCGGGCCGCCGTGGTGGAGGCGGTGCAGTCGGCGATCGCCTCCCTCGCAGGAGGGGGCTGAGCCATTTCCTGAGCAGTCCCGTACGGTTGGTAGCTTGCGGGGCTGCGCCCGCCGACCTAGCTTCCGTTCGTCAATGTGAGGTGCGCGACACCTGACGTGCGCGAAGGTAGGTGCGGGTGGCAGGTCGGTTGCAGAGCAAAGCCCCCGTGACGGGGCGGCGGAAGGCTGGCAGAGGTGCGGGCAAGCGGCCGGCATCCAAATTGAAAACGCCTCGTCGCGAGGGGGGTATGACCGTCCGCGAGGCGGGACGGCTGGGGGGACTCATCGGGGGCCGCAAGGGCGGGTTGACCGTCAAGGCGGCGCGAGGGGTCGAGTTCTACCAGGAGATCGGAAGGCTCGGCGGGCAGCGCGTGCGCGATCTGATCGCGGCGGGCCGCAAGGCCGAGCGCGGCTCGCGGCGCGGGACATCCCGGCGCGGGCGAAACCAATTTGCTCCGGACAGGGGCGTGTGAGGGGGGCGGGAATGGCTGACGAGAATACAGGCAAGAAGAAGGGCTCGATGAGCGTATCGGAGGCCGGCCGCAAGGGCGGCCAGACGGTGCGCGACAAGTACGGGCACTCCTTCTACGAGGAGATAGGCCGCAAGGGCGGCGAGACGGTGAAGGCAGAGCGCGGCCGCGCGTTCTACGAACAGATCGGCAAGAAGGGCGGCGACACGGTCAAAGCGGAGCGCGGCGCCGGCTTCTACGAGCAGATCGGCAAGAAGGGCGGCGAGGCGGTCAAGGCGGAGCGCGGCACTCCTTTCTACGAGGAGATCGGCAAGAAGGGCGGGCACCGGGTCCGCACGCTGATCGAGGAGGGCAAGAAGGCGGCATCCGAGAGCGCCGCCAAGGCCGCCGAGGACAAGACGGCGGCGCCGGGCGGCGAAGTCCCACCGGAGCCCACGCAGGAATAGCTGCGGGAAAGGAACCTAGATGATCAAGACCCGCGGTAACGGAAAGGGCGGCATGACGGTCTCGGAAGCTGGACGGAAGGGTGGCGAGCGCGTTCGCGACGAGCGCGGCGTCGGCTTCTACCAGGAGATCGGCCGCAAGGGTGGTGAGCTCGGGGGGAGAAAGGGCGGCGAAGCCGTGCGCGACAAGTACGGCCCCTCGTTCTACGAGGAGATTGGACGCAAGGGAGGACAGAAAGTTCGCGAGCTCATCGAGCAGGGCAAGAAACGCATCCTTTAGGTGCGTTCTTGAAAACTGAAGGAGCGCCCGGGGCCCAACCCCGGGCGGGAGCCGAAGGCGGAGGGGAGGGGGGTTCCTTCCAACCACCGGAGGCAGGGAAATGGCAGAGGAAAAGAAGGGCGGAATGACCGTTGCCGAGGCCGGGCGCAAGGGCGGAGTGAAAGTCGCCCAGGAGCGCGGCCGCGCATTCTACGAGCAGATCGGCCGCAAAGGCGGTGAGACGGTCAAGGCGGAGCGCGGGCACGAGTTCTACGAGCAGATCGGCAAGAAGGGTGGCGAGTCCGTCCGTGCGTCGCGCGGCCCCGAGTTCTACTCGCAGATCGGCCACAAGGGCGGACAGAAGGTCCGCGAGCTGATCGAGCAGGGGAAGAGGATGGCCCGAGAGGCGGCCCAGAAGGAAGGCAGGCTCGACGAGATGGGGAACCTCAAGGGTGGCGGTCGCGAAGAGAAGTAAGCGGTAGCCTTCGGCGGTTCTCTGACAAAGGGGCGGGGTCCTGCACGGGGCCCGCCCCTTCGTGTTTCCGGCGGGGATTGGGCCGGAGGCAGGCCCCACATCCGATTTTTTGCTCTCGACGAGCCGCCGTCGGAACATACGGGTCGTGTCGAAGAGCGCGCCCATCCAGCCGATCGATCCGCGGCACCCGCAGCCGCGGCACATCCAGCGCGCCGTGGGCGTGCTGCAGGAGGGCGGGATCGTCTCCTACCCGACCGACACGTACTACGCGCTCGGCTGCGACGTGTTCCAGAAGAAGGCGATGGAGCGCCTCGCCTCGCTCAAGCGGCGCGATGACCGGAAGCCCTTCGCGTTCCTCTGCGCGGATCTGGGCGAAGTGGCCAAGTACGGGATCGTCTCCAACGAGAGCTATCGGCTGATGCGGCGTATCCTGCCCGGCCCGTACACGATCATCCTCGATGCCACGCGGCTGGTTCCGCGTACCGCCCTGACCCGGCAGCGCCAGGTGGGGGTGCGCGTTCCCGACGCGCCGGTCGCCACCGCGCTGGTCCGCGGTCTGGGCCGGCCGCTCGCGACCACCAGCGCATCGATTCCCGGCGAGCAGCCGCTGATCGACGCCGCGGACATCCAGCAGCACCTCGGCCACGACGTCGACCTGATCCTCGACGGCGGGATCACGCTCAACGAGCAGTCCACGGTGCTCGACCTGACCGGGCCCGCGCCGGTGGTGCTGCGCGAAGGCAAGGGTCGCGTGGAAGGAGTGGTCGCGTGACCGAAGCCCTGCTCGCCGGCCCGTCGGCCCTCGACGAGGCGCTCGATCGTTACCTGGCGCATCTCCGCGTCGAGCGCGGCTTGTTGAACGCGACCCTCGAGGCGTACGCCCGCGACCTGCGCGAGTACGCGGACTGGCTGGCGCGGCAGGGGATCTCGCGCCTCGGGGACGTGACCCAACCGATCATCCTGCAGCACCTGGCCGCTCTCCAGATCCGCGGACTCTCGCGGGCGTCGCAGGCGCGCCATCTCGCTTCCGTGCGCGGGCTGCACAAGTTCGCCAACGCGGAAGGATTCGCGCCCACCGACCCGTCGGAAGGCGTGGGCGCGACGCGCGGCTCCCGGCCGCTGCCCCATTTCCTCGGGATCGAGGAGGTGGATCGCCTGCTGGCGCGCCCGGACAGCGCCACCGCCGCGGGGGCGCGGGACAAGGCGATGCTGGAATTGCTCTACGCCAGCGGGCTGCGCGTCTCCGAACTGGTGGGTCTGCCGCTCGGCGCCATCGACGCGCAGACCGGCGTGGTGCGGGTGCGCGGCAAGGGCGGGAAGGAGCGCATCGTGCCGGTGGGTGAACGCGCGCGAGAGGCGCTCGCAACCTATCTATCCGGCGCGCGGCAGAAGCTGCTCGGCGCCCGGCACTCGATCGATCTGTTCGTCACTCCGCGCGGCGGGCGGATGACGCGCCAGGGTTTCTGGAAGCTGCTCGCCCGCCATGCCCGCGCCGCGGGCATCGAGCAACGCGTCTACCCGCATACGCTCCGGCACAGCTTCGCCACCCACCTGCTCGAGCGCGGCGCCGACCTGCGCGCGGTGCAGGCGATGCTGGGCCACGCGGACATCGGAACCACGCAGATCTACACGCACGTCGATCGCGAGCGCCTCAAGGCGGTGATCGCCAAGCATCCGCGAGCGTAAGTGATCGACTCCTCCATCTGTCCTTCCACTGCATCCCCGGATGCCAGCCTGCGCGCGAGATGACCGCTGCCTTGATCCTCGCTCTCGCCTTCGCCTGTCCCGAGGACCAGAAGCTTCGGCTGGACCTGAAGGAATGGAAAGCGGCGATCCTGGCCGCGAAGCCCGGATCGGACGAGCAGCACTACGCTCTCGCCGCCCTGCGGTTCCAGAGCGTGCCGGGGGACAACACGACCGAGGCCGACTGCGCGGACAAGCCGGTGCTCGAGGGAGTGGATCTCTTCGACGCGAACTTGACCGGCCAGAAGGACAAGCTGGTCCAGGCCCGGTTCCGCGTCTGCAAGGGTGACAAGGCGAACGAGACGCAGGTGTTGCGGATCGCGGTGCTGGTGCCGCTCGCGGATGGGCAGCTCTGCAAGCTCGAAGGCGAGGACCTCTCGCTCGATCAGCGCGCCTCCGACAGGCCTTGCGAGAACCCCGGCAAGCTGCCGCGCACGCTGACCCTGATCGAGCTCACGCAGCAGGGCCGCAAGGTGGTGCAGACGAAGGATCAGAGCGGCTCCTGCGACGATCCCGCCGGCAATACCAGCGCCGTCAAGACTGCGTTCTTCGAGGCGCAGGGTCCCGGCCTGAAGAAGATCTTCGAGACGCCGCTCTCCGATTCGACCACGCAGGCGCAGGGCCGCCAGCTGATCGCGCGCTGGAAGCTGTCGCTGGGAAAGACGGTGCCGAAGGAGATCACGGTCCAGCGGTGCGTGGAAGGCGCCTCGGAGTGCGAAGCGCCCGAGGTGTACGTGTACGCCAGGGCAGGCGGCAAGTACGTGCGCAAGTAGCCCGGTTTTCGTGGCCGGAGCCCCCGCGGATCCGCTACAGTCCCGCCCTCGCGCGGCGGGAGCCGCCCGGAAAAGCAGCCTTCATGACCGAAGCCGCACACACGCCCGCACAGCGCCAGCCACGCCGCGTGGTCTCGGGCATGCGCCCCACCGGGCGCCTGCACCTCGGGCACTACCAGGGCGCGGTGAAGAACTGGATCGAGATCAGCCGCAAGGCCGAGTGCTTCTTCTTCTCCGCCGACTGGCACGCGCTCACCAGCGAGTACAAGGACACCTCCAACATCGCCCAGGCGCAGCGCGAGATGTTCGCCGACTGGATCGCGGCGGGGCTCGACCCGGAGCGCTGCACCCTGTTCATCCAGAGCCGCGTCAAGCAGCACGCGGAGCTCTTCCTCCTCCTGGGGATGGTCACGCCGCTCGGCTGGCTCGAGCGCGTGCCGACCTACAAGGAGCAGCAGGAGCAGCTCAAGGAGAAGGACCTCAACACGTTCGGTTTTCTCGGCTACCCGGTGCTGCAGACCGCGGACGTGGCCCTGTACGGCGCCGATGCCGTGCCGGTGGGCCAGGACCAGGTCTCGCACCTGGAGGTGGCGCGCGAGATCGTCCGCAAGTTCAACCATCTTTTCGGCAAGCCCCACAAGCCGATCCTGGTGGAGCCGCACCCGTACCTCACCGACGTGCCCAAGATCCTCGGGCTCGACGGACGCAAGATGAGCAAGAGCTACGGAAACGCGGTCGAGCTGGGCGAGGATCCGGAGAGCGCGCGCAAGCGCATCATGGTCGCGGTCACCGATCCGGCGCGGAAGCGGCGCAACGATCCCGGCCATCCCGAGGTCTGCCCCATCTACTGGCTGCACCGCGCCTACAGCCCTCCCCAGACCGTCGAGCTGGTCGACCGCGAGTGCCGCACCGCCGGCATCGGCTGCGTCGACTGCAAGAAGATGTTGCTGGAAAGTCTCATTCCGGCGCTGGAGAAGCACAGGGCCGCGCGCGCCGAGCTGGACCGCAATCCCGGCCGGGTCGATGAGCTGGTGCAACTGGGCACGAAGAAGGCCACGGCGGTGGCGGAGCAGACCATGACCGTGGTCCGCGACGCGGTGAAGCTGAGTTGAGAGCCGAGGTGGAGACGCAGGCCGCACAGAATGGCGCATTCGCCGTGGCGTTGCCCGTGTTCGAAGGGCCGCTGGATCTGCTCCTCTCGCTCATCCAGGACCACAAGCTCGACATCTTCGACATCCCCATCAGCTTCGTCACCGACCGGTACCTCGAGTACATGAACACCGCGCAGGCGCTGAACATCGACCTGGCCGGCGAATATCTCCTGATGGCCGCCACGCTCGCGCACATCAAGTCGCGCATGCTGCTGCCGCGCGAGCAGGGGGCGGACGCTCCCGACGGGGAGTCGGGGCCGGATCCGCGCCAGGAGCTGGTCCGCCGGCTGCTCGAGTACCAGAAGTACAAGGACGCCGCGCTGCGGCTGAGCGCCTTGCCGCAGCTCGGACGGGACGTGTTCGTGCGACGCGCGAAAGAGGAGCTGCCTCTCGCGCCGGAAGACGCCGCCTACTTCAAGTCTCCGGAGATCTCGGTCTACCGGCTGATCGAGCTGATGGCGCGCGTGCTGAAGGAGCGAAAGATCGAGATCCCGCACGAGGTGTTCGTCGAGCGGCTCTCCATCGGCGACCGCATCTCGGTGATCACCGACCGGCTGCGCGGAGACGACCGGATCACGTTCACCTCCCTCTTCGTGGATCTGGGCGATCGCGACCGGCACCGGGTGGTGCCCACCTTCCTCGCGGTCCTGGAGATGGCGCGGCTCAAGCTGGTCAAGGTGCACCAGCCCGAGCGCCATTCGGAGATCTACATCGCGCGGACCGAGGCCCTGCTCACCTCGACCGCGGAAGGAGCCTCGCTTGACTACCGGGGGTGAGAAGCAGCCGGACCTGCCGATCTCCGAGCCGCCCGCTGCCGCGGTAGAGGCCGAGGGCACGCCCGCGGGAGACGAGCAGGAGCTGCGCGAGGCCGCGCAGACCGAGCTGCAGCAGCTCAAGGAAGCAGCCCGATTCGCCACGCCGGAGCGGGCCGTGCAGGTGCTGGAAGCGATGTTCTTCGCGGCGGAGAAGCCGCTCGATCTCCGCGCCCTGGAGGAGACCACGCAGTTTCCCAGGGAGGTCCTGCAAGCCGCGCTGACCGAGCTGCAGGCCACCTATGCGCCCGGATCCGGCGGCGTGGCCCTGGTGGACCTCGGGGGGCGCTGGCAGCTTCGCACCGAGCCGCAGGTCGGCGCCTACGTCCGGCGCATGCTGCAGGTGAAGCCGCTCCGCCTCACCCGCGCGGCGCTGGAGACGCTGTCGATCATCGCCTACCGGCAGCCGATCACGCGCCCGGAGATGGAGGACCTGCGCGGCGTGGACTGCGGCGCCGTGACCAAGGCGCTGCTCGAGCGCAAGCTGATCCGCATCCTGGGCAAGAAGGACGAGCCGGGAAGGCCGCTGCTGTTCGGGACGACGAAGGAATTCCTCGAGCTCTTCAACCTGCGCGACCTCACGCAGCTCCCCACGCTGCGGGAGTTCCAGGAGCTGTCCGAGGAATCGCGCAAGATCGTGGAGGACGAGTCCAAGCCGCCCCCCGCGGTCGCGGGCCTGACGGATCTTGCCCACGACCCGGCGATCGCCGAACGCATGATGGAAGCGACGGTGGAGAGCGAGAGCGCGCTGGCGCAGCTGGAGAGCGCGATCGAGCATGCCGAGACATCCGTCAAGACCACGGCGGCGGTGCTCACGCCGCCCGCGCCACCCGATCCGGCGAAGGGCGAATGATGGGTGCGGAGCGGCTGCAGAAGATCCTCGCCCACGCTGGGGTCGCCTCGAGGCGGAAGGCCGAGACGCTGATCGAGAGCGGCCATGTGACCGTCAACGGGAAGGTCGTTCGCGAGCTGGGAAGCAAGGCGAACATCGACGAGGACCTGATCCAGGTGGACGGACGCACCATCCGCGAGACCCAGGACAAGGTGTACTACGTCCTCTACAAGCCGGCCGGCTGCGTCACCACCCTGAGCGATCCGGAGGACCGGCCGACGATCAAGAGGTACCTCGAGCACGTTCCCGAGCGCGTCTACCCGGTCGGGCGGCTGGACTACGACGTCGAGGGAGCGTTGATCGTCACCAACGACGGCGATCTGGCGTTCTCGATGATGCATCCGAAGTTCGGCGTCCGCCGCACCTATCTGGCCAAGGTCCACGGCGTGCCTTCGCCCGAGCAGATCGAGCGGTTGCGCAAGGGTGTCCGGCTGGAGGACGGGCGCGCCCGCGCGCTGGAGGCGGACCTCCACTCGCGCACGCCGAAGAACACCTGGGTCCGGGTGGTGGTCGCGGAAGGGCGTCAGCACCTGGTCAAGCGTCTGATGGAAGCGGCCGGCGCGCCGGTGCAGAAGCTGCATCGCGCCGATTACGGCGGCATCGGCGTCGCCGGGATGCGCCCCGGAGAGCTGCGCGAGCTGACCCGGGCGGAAGTGCAACTGCTGCGGTCCCAGGCGGGCAAAAAGGCCGAGGCGAGCGAGCGGCCGCGGCCGGTCGCGCTACCCGCGCGGCGGCACGGGCACGGTCCGCCGGCATCGGGCGGCCGGACGCGGCGGGGCCGCCAGCGCCGCTGATCGTCCATTGCGCCGGCGCGCGCCCGCAAGACAGCGCCCCGCAACTAAGGTTACAAAGGATCGAATGGCCAAAACGTCCCAGGTCGACGTCCGGAAGCTGAAGGACGAGGTCGCGGAGCACCTCAAAAGATCGAAGTGGGAGAAGGCCGCCGAGGTGCTCGAGCAGTTGGTCGCTGCCGAGCCGAAGGACATGGCGCAGCAGCTGAGGCTCGGCGACACCTACCGGCGCATGGAGCAGCCGCAGAAGGCCATCGAGTCGTACCAGCGGGCGGCGAAGTTTTTCTCCGACGAGGGGCAGCTGATCAAGGCCATCGGCGCGGTGAAGCTGATCCTCGAATGTGACCCGCGCAACGCGCAGGCGCAGAAGCAGCTCGCGGACATGAACCAGCGGCGGATGGGCAACGTGCCCTTGGCGAAGGTCGGCATCAAGTCCATGCCGGCCGCGGCCGCGGCAGCGGCTCGCGCGGCCAAGGCGTCTGCCATGGACGCCGCGTCCGGCGCGGGCCATGCGTTAGACGACCCGTCGCAGATCGAGTTGCCTGAGGTCGACGAGGACGAGCCGCTCGAGCTCGACGACGGCAGGTCGTCCCAGACCGCTGCGCGCCCCCGCACCACAAAGTTGCCGCCCCGCAAGACGAAGTCGTTCGATCTCTCCGGCGGGGACGAGTTGGAGCTTGACCCGCCGGTTCGCGCCACCGCTGCTACGCCAGCCGCCAGGTCGACTCCGGTCGCGCCTGCGCGTCCGGGCCGCGAGATCGACCTGGATCTCGACCCCGACGTTCCACCGCCTGAGGCCGAGCTGCTTCCCGACGACGCGATCCTCACGCCGGAGCCCGAAGACCTGGTCGCCCCGGAGCACGAGGACGAGGTCATCTCCCGGGAAGAATTCGGCCGGCAGGGCGGTCCGATCGTCGATCTCCTGTCCAGTGGAGCGGAGGAAGAGATCGAGCTGCTCTCCATCAGCGCCGACGAGGAGGCTTCCCCTTCGCGTCCGACGGGGCCGCCGACCGTCTCCGCCGATGACGCCGATCTGGACCGCGCGTTCGGGAACATCGCCCCGGAGGGCGCGGGCGTCCCCACCAAGGTGGTGACCAAGAAGGTTCCGCTCTTCGACGACCTGCCGCAGGACGCCTTCGTGGCCCTGGTGAACCGGCTCGGCTACCACAGGCACGACGCTGGACAGCTGATCATCAGGGAAGGCGAACCCGGCCGCAGCTTCTTCATCATCGTGGAGGGCAAGGTCCGCGTCTACAAGGCGGGATCCGACGGGAAGGAGATCACCCTCGCGCACCTCGGCGAAGGCGCTTTCTTCGGCGAGATGGCGATGCTCTCGGGCGCGCCCCGGACCGCGAACGTCGTCTCGGAGGAGGAAACCGAGATCCTGGAGGTGACCGACACCGTGCTCCGGGACCTGGCCACGAAGTACCCCCAGGTGGTCAACTCGCTGAAGGACTTCTACCGGCAGCGGCTGCTCAACAACGTGATGGCCATCTCACCGCTGTTCAAGGACTTCGATCCCACGCAGCGCAAGGCGCTGGTGGAGAAGTTCCGCATGAGGCAGGCGGCCCCGGGGGAGAAGGTCATCGCCGAGGGGAAGAGCACGGACGGGCTCTACGTCGTCCTCCACGGCGTGGTCGACGTCACCGTGGAGCAGCGCCAGGTGGCGCGTCTCAAGGAAGGCGAGATCTTCGGCGAGATGTCGCTGCTCACGCGCGATCCTGCCAGCGCCACGGTCACCGCGCAGAGCAACGCCATCCTCCTCCGGCTACCGCGCGACAGCTTCCAGGAGCTGGTGGTCACCCACCCGCAGATCCTGGAGCTGGTCAGCGACCTCGCCGAGAAGCGACGGAGCGAAGTGGAAGCGATAACGGGATGATCTTCCAGTGAGCCCGGCCGCTTCAGATCAAACGCCGAGCACGCCGAGCACGCCGAGGTTTGAGGGGTTGTGATCATCTCGCCAGCTGCGGCGCTCGGAGTTGCTCCGACGGTCGGGGTTTGCACCAACCCAACCCAAAGAACGATTCCTCGAGTCTACGTTTCCGCCTCGGCGTGCTCGGCGTGCTCGGCGGTTGATCTGAAGGTTTGACGCCGCGACTCAGCGCCGCCTACTTCCTGGACGCCCGTTGCCCGAGCTCGCCGCGGCGGACCACGCCCTTGTTCTGGAGGAGGTTCACCAGCGCCCGGAAGGCGCGGCTCTGCGCGTTGACCGTGCTTTCCAGCCGGATGATCAGCGTCTTCAGCTCCTTCATGGCGTCCTGGGCGCCGACACCCGGCTCGATGGTCCCGATTGCGGGGGCATCTGCCTCGATCGCCCCGTCGGGAAAGGCGGCTTCCGCAGACCGGTTCGGGACCGACCGTGGCCGCGGGGCGGCGAGGGGAATGTCGCGCGGGATCGAGCTGAGCGGCTCGCCCAGCCGCGTCCGCGTGGTCCGCTCGCCGAAGTAGTAGCGGCGCACGGCGCGCTCGATGCTGCTCATCGAGGCCAGCACCGGCTCGAGCGTGTACTGGGCGATCTGCGCCACCTCCTGGAGCGCCTGCCGATCGGGCTCCGCCGTCGCGACCCAGAGCACCCGCTCGACGTCGTCCACCCTCAGCGGAAACACGCCGTACCGCTCGCACGCGTCGACCGGGAGGCGGCGCAGCGCGTCCGGCTTCACCTCGGCCGCATCGAGGTCGACCGTGTCGAGCCCGAGCTGCTCGGAGAGGGCGCGCAGGAGCTCCTCCTCGCTCACGTACCCGAGATCGATCAGCGTGCGCCCCAGCTTGCCGCCGAACGCGAACTGGTCGCTGAGGGCAGCGATCAGCTTCTCCTGGTCGATCACGCCGTGCGAAACGAGGATGTCGCCGAGCTTGCCGCTCATCGCTTCTCCTCCGCGGGCCTGACCTGTTCCCAGGCGGCATTGCGGCCGTGCACGGTCAGCAGCGCGGCCTGGCCGGGCACCGTGCTGCCGTCCGCCATCGGCCAGGGCGTGCGGTCAGCAGCGCCGGGGTTGAGATAGAGCCGCGGTGAGTCCGTCCTGGGCGGCACCGGCGCTCCACGGCCGTCGATGGCGCGCCCGCCCGACTCCCAGACCTGTCCAAAGATCGCGAACTGCGCTTTTTGCAGCAGCGGCGTGAGCCGGGGGTCTCCCACGTTCTGCCCCTCGCTGACGTCCAGCGCCTTCGCGTCCTGCCCCCGGGGAGGCACGGCGGCGACCAGCAACGTCGGCCGGGGAAGCCGGTCGAGGACGGCGGCCACGGCGTCGATCTCCCGCTGCGCGTAGATGCAGGCTCCCTCTGCGTGGAGCTGCCGCCGCTCGAACGCGCCGGGCAGGCCCACGACGGTTGCGTCGCCGAGGTCGACGATGCGGGTGTGCGAAAGGTCGATGATGCGCGCGCCCTTCTTGCGGAGCTCCCCTTCCGCCGCATCGAGGTCCGAACGCACCTCGCGGTTGCCGGCCACGGCGAGCACCGGCAGGCCGCTCTCCGCCACCGCCCCGAGCAGCGTCTCCTGCTCGTCCGGGTTGTCGCCCAGGTCGCCCGCTGCGATGAGCACGTCCGCGCCGCGGCCCTTCAGCTCCGCCACCAGCTTCCGGATCCAGGCGACGTTGTCCTCGTCGGCATCCTTGAGCCCGGCAAGCGCGCCGATCCTCAGCTGGCCGGTCGCTGCACGCAGCTTCTCCCGGGCCCCGGGCGCATCGAACGGCGCCGCGCACGCAACATCGGTCCGCAGCGGCGACATCTGCAACGACAGCGTCGGAGCGGGCGGCGCCGCGGCAGGCGGGGCCACCTTCTCGCGACACGCCACCAGCGCGATGAAACCCAGAACCCCCAAATTGGGACGCATGGACGCGATATTGTATCGCGGCATCAAGGCTTCAGATCAACCGCCGAGCGCGCCGAGCGCGCAGAGGTGGAAACGTACTCTCAAAAGAATCTCTTTTGGGGTTGGTTGGTGCCAGCCCCGAACGTGGGAGCAACTCCGACGGCCGCGGTTAGCGAGATGATCACCCCCCCCAAACCTCGGCGTGCTCTGCGCGCTCTGCGGTTGATGTGAAGCTTCCGCTTTCTTTACGCGGTGTGCGGGGGGAGGGCGCGGCCGAAACGGGAGCCGACCGAGGCGCCCAGGGCGAAGAACTGCAGCAGCGCGAGGATGGAGATCCCGAGCCAGGGGACGAACGCCACCAGCAAGAGGACGGCCATGCCCATGCCCAGCGCGGCGGGAGGAACGAATCGCTGCCCGGGTCCGGCCGGAAGCGCCTCGCCGATCCGGAGCGCGAAGGAGGACAGGCCGATGACGATGCTGAGGAAGATGATGACTGGGAGGAGTGGAATCAGCGGGATCCCGACGATGCTGATGGCCAGCAGCACCACCAGGGGGAGCAGCAGGAGCCAGCAGAGGAAGCCGACGGTGAAGCTGCGCACCGGGTTCTCGAACAGGGCGAACCCGACGTTGCGCACGCGGTCGGGCCACATCCGCAGCACCACCAGGCCGATCAGGTAGGTCAGCGCGAACAGCGCGATAGTGGGGAAGAGGCCGAACGGACCCAGGCTGGTCAGCCGCCCGTGGCGCCTGGAGGGCGAGAAGATCTTCCCGATCCCCAGCTGAACATGCTCCCCCATCACCTGGCCGCCCGGCTCGACCTCGACGGAGCCGAGGACGGCAACGGCCTGGCCCATCACCAGCGCGCCCTCGCTGACGTTCACGTTGCCGCCCACCGCCACTGCATCACCCTGGACGACGCTGCCGGGCTGGAGCTCGATGGATCCGCCGACGCAGACCGCGTCGCCCTGGACGATCTGGCCCTGGCGCACGGTGATGTCGCCCTGGAAGACGCGCACCACCTCGCCGCTGCCTCGCCGGGAAGAACCTGGCGCTGCCTTCACGCTTCGGCGGCGCGCCGGGGACATTTTCTCGATCAACATGCCGGCGGCGCCCTCGGCGTCGGGCGTCGCCACCACCACCAGCTTGTCGCTCTTGAGCACGCCCATGGAGCCGCTCTGCTTGAGCACCTGCCGCAGCGCCTCGCGCGGGTCCGCGTCCTTGACGTCGACATCGATCCGCTCTTTGGGAGACCCGACGAGCGTGATCGACCAGCCGGCGGTCTGCGCGATCCGGTGCAGTACATCGGCGGTGGGGACGTTCCTGGCCTTCTCCGTGAAGTGCGGCAGGTCCCGCGGCTGGCCCGAGTCCGGGTCGACATGGACCTGGAACTTCTTCACCCTGGGAACCGGCGGGACGGGCGGGATGGGAGGGACTGGCGGGACGGGCGGGAGGATCTCCAGATCGGAGCCTTCATCCGGATCGGAGTCGTTGTTGGCGTCCCCCGAGCCTTCCTCGTCGTCCGCGCTGGTGATCTTCAGGGTGATCACCTTGTCGGCGAGTCCGCCCATCACCTTGCCCATCGCGCCGTGGCCCCCGAGCCGCTCGAGGAAGAAGCCGCTGTGGGCGACCAGCAGGCTGAGGATGAAGCCGGTCATCGAATCAGGACCCCGCGGTCAAGCGCGCGTAGACAGGCCTGAGCGTGCGCGAGAGCGCGGTCAGCACCACGGCGAGGAAGAGGAAGGCCCCGATCCCGAGCGGCACGCGCACGGCGGTGAACACCGGGCCCACGGCGCTCCAGACCGTGCGGGCGACGGACACACCGTCGATCAGATGGTTCACCTGCGCGTTCAGCGCCCAGCCGACGATGGCGAAGAGGGCGAGCGCGAAGGCCGGAATCGCCGCCAAGAGCGTGTGCCGCCGGGTGACGAGCTGTGCCTCCCGCGCCTGCACGGCGGCCAGCACCGTGGCGGTGAAGTCGGTGGGCGGCTCCGGGTCCCGCAGCGTGGACAGCTGTCCGCCGAGCGCGGTGTAGATGGACAGCTCGGCGCCGCACTCAGCGCACTCTTCGCAGTGCTCGCGGGCGCCCATGCCTTCCGGGCCGCGGAGCGTGCCGTCCGCCAGGGACTGGAGCTGGGTGTCGGTCAGGTGGCTCATGACAGGTGCTCCGAAAGCTGCGCCTTCAGCTCCTTGCGCGCACGGTGCAGCCAGGTCATCACGGTGCCCATGGGGACCCGCAGAGTATCGGCGATCTCCGCGTAACTCAGGTGCTGAATGTGGAAGAGGGCGATCACCTCGCGATACCGCGGGGGCAGGGCGGCGACGGCGCGATCGAGGTCGCGCTGCGCCTCTTCTTCCTGCACCCGCTGCTCGCCGGAGACGGCGAAATGGTCCTGAAGCTCCGGGGCGACGCCGGTCTCGGGCCCGTCCTCGCTCCGGCCCTCCGCCGAAAGCGCCAGCGTGGGACGCCGCCTGCGGAGGAGGTCGATGCTGTGGTTGCGGGCGATCCGCAGCACCCAGGCCGCGAAGGGCTGGCGGGAATCGAAGTCGCGGATTCCGCAGTAGGCGCGGACGAACGCTTCCTGCGCGGCATCTCGCGCCTCCTCGCCTCCGCCCAGCAGGCGGAAGCAGAGGCCGTACACGGACTGCTTGTGCTTCTCCACCAGCCGCGCGAACGCGGCCTTGTCGCCACCAGCCGCGGCGCGCGCCCATTCCGCCTCGTCGGCGGGGCAGGCGGAACGGGCCAGCTCGGTGGAGGGCGCGAAGGGCAAGGGGAACGAGAGGGCCGTGTCCACGTGGGGTCTACGAGCGTGGGAGGCACAGTATTTCACTTCAGGAATACAATGCGCTCCAAGAGCAGGCAGGCGACCCCAAGCGCCAACGGGAGGAAGGTGCATAACGCGCCGAGCCAAAGAAATCTCAGAAATGGGATTCGTCCTTTGTCGCCAGCCAATTCGAGGACGATGAGGTTCGCGACCGACGCCACCGGCGTGAGGTTTCCCGCCAGGGTCGAGACCAGGGCCAGGGACAACCACCCCAGGTGCGGATCGGCGAGCTTCGGCACCCAATGCGCCGCCAGGAGCACGAACGGCACATTGCTCACCAGCTGGCAGGCGGCCACCGTGAAGAACCCGAACCGGATGGTCTGCTGCGTTGCGTCATGACCCAGGAAAGGGGCTAGTGCGCCGTGGATCCTCTCGGCGATCCCGGCCTGCGCCACGCCGTGCGTGACCACGAAGAGGGCGGCGAAGAAGAGCAGCAGCGTGCCATCCACCTGCGCGAACATCTCCTTGGGCGGCTGTCGCGAGAGCACCAGGAGGAGCGCCGCTCCCGCCATCGCGGTCCATGCAAGGTTATAGCCGAGCAGGAAGCCGCCCAGCACGAACGCGAGACCCCCTGCGCAGAGGATTGCGAGGGGTCGATCCAACGGCGGCGGCGCGACCTCGACGGAAAGCCTCTTCCAGGAGAGCTCGCGGCGGAAGGCGATCAAGAGCACGCAAAGGACGGCGCCGACCGAGAGCAGCGCCGGCAGGAACAGCGCCTTGCTGAACCGGGCGTAGGAAATGCCGCTCAGCGTCCCGATCAGCATGTTCTGCGGGTTCCCGGTCAGCGTCGCGACCGACCCTGCGTTCGAGGCGAACGCGAGCCCCAGCAGGTACGGGAGCGGCGGAAGCGCTGCGGCCTCGATCAATGCGACCACCAGCGGCGTACACATGAGACAAACGGTGTCATTCACCAGCAACGCCGAGAGCGCGCCCGCGACCAGCACCAGGATCGCGAGCAGAGCACGCGGGCCGTGGGCCCGCCGCAGCGCCAGCCAGGAGATCCATTTGAAGATGCCGGCGCGCGCCATCACGCTCGTCATCACCATCATCCCGAGCAGGAGCACCAGCGTGTCCCAGGAGATGGCGTCGCGGTAGACCTCCTCGGGCGTGAGGACGCCGAAGACGACCATCGCCACCGCGCCGGCGACCGCGCCGCCCGGCCGATCGAGCTTGAGGAAGGGCAGCTTGGCGCCGGCGAGAAACAGATAGGTGGCGACGAAGATGATCAGTGCGGCCAGCACTTCGCTAGCAGAAGCATGTGTGCGAAGAAGGGGCAAATGTTTCCGACCTACCCCGATTTGGAGGGCCGCACGGCCCTGGTCACCGGCGCCTCCAGCGGCATCGGCCGCGGCATTGCCCAGGCGCTGTTGCAACAGGGCGTGCGCGTTTCCGCGCAGCATCGGACGCAAGCGCCGCCGCCAGGGACCTTCCCGGTGCAGGCCGACCTCGCCACCGAGCGGGGCTGCGTCGAGGCCGTGCGCGCAGCCCATGAAAAGCTGCGGAACATCGACCTCTTGGTGCATTCGGCGGGCATCTACAACGCCGGGCCGATCGCGAGCATCTCCGCCGCCACCCTCGAGGAGATGTTCCGCATCAACGCCTTCTCCGCGTTCTACCTGGTGCGGGAGCTGCTCCCGCTCGGCCTGGGCAACGTCATCTTCATCGGCAGCACCGCCGGGCAGCGCGGCGAGCCGGGCCATTCGCACTACGCGGCCTCCAAGGGCGCAGTGCAGTCGATGATGATGTCCATCGCAGTGGAGCTGGCTCCCCGGGTAAGGGTGAACCTGGTCTCGCCGGGCTGGGTGCGTACCCCGATGGCCGAGGAATCGCTGCAGCGCATTGGCCCGGCCTTGATCCCGACGCTTCCCAACCGCCGGGTCGCGGAAGTGGACGACGTGGTGAACGCCGCGCTGTGGCTCTCCAGCGACGCATCCTCGCACTGCATCGGGCAGGATCTCTGCGTCTCGGGCGGCGCTCTCCTGGTGGTGCCGCGCGGGCAGGTGAAGCCGGTGTGAGGCTCTCGTCGCGCGAGCTGCGCGGTCGCGCCGCGGAGGCCCGGGAGCATTACGCCCGCTGCGATCTCTGCGCCCACCTATGCGGCGTCGATCGGACCCGCGGGCCGGCAGGCGTCTGCCAGGAAGGCGACGGGCTGTGGCTCGCGGGCGCCGGGATCCACCACGGCGAGGAGCCGCAGCTCGTGCCCTCCGGCCTGGTGCTGATCGCCGGTTGCAATCTCGCCTGCCAGAGCTGCGAAACCTGGGAGTTCTCCCTCGAACGGCAAGGAGCGGTGCCCACCACGCCGGAACAGCTCGCGGCGCTGCTGCTCGATCTGCAGAAGCGCGGGGCCAGGAACGCGAACTTCGTCACGCCCACGCACGTGCTTCCTGCGCTGCTCGAGGGACTCGCGGTCGCCTCCGAACACGGCTTCGCGCTCCCTCTGGTGTGGAATTGCGGCGGATACGAGAGCGTCGAGGCCCTGCGGCTGCTGGAGGGAGTAGTGGACGTGTATTTGCCGGACGCGAAGTACGGCGACGATGCGGCGGCCTACGAGCTCTCCGGCTGCCAGCGGTACACCGCTGCCCTCGATCGGTCCCTGCGCGAGATGCACCGGCAAGCGGAAGTGATCGTGCGGCACCTGGTGCTTCCTTCGGGCGTCGCGGCGCCGGAGAAGCTCATGCCCCTGATCGCGGCAGTCTCCCCCGATCTCTGCGTCAACGTGCTCTCGCAGTTCCGGCCGGCATATCGTTCCTCGCGGTTTCCGGTGATCGCGCGGGGCGTGAACGCGCAGGAAGTGCAGGGAGCCGTCGCCGCCGCGCGGGCGGCCGGTCTGCGCAAGCTACTGGTCGACGGCAGGCCCATCTGACGCCTTGTCGATTGCGCCGGGCGCGATAGAGTCCGCGCAGATGCGGAGCCCGCTGCAGGTCGGCGATCAACCAGCACAGGCCGTACTCGACGGGGCGATCGGGCTCGGGCTCGCCACCGGAGTTCCCTTGCGCCTGCGGGGGCCGCTGCAGGGCGCGGACCTGTCCCTGATCCTCGCGGCCGTGAAGCTCGGCGGCGATTTCGACGCGGCCCGCGAGCTGCTCTCGCGCAGCGGGGAGGTCGAGCTCGCGTTGCCGCATCCCCGCGCGGGCATGCACGTGCTCGACTTCGCCCACCCGGGCGCGATCGCGCGGGCCCTCTGGACGCTGTCCTGGCCGCTGGCGCTTCTCGGCAAGCCCAGCGAGCTGCGCCTGCGCGGGCCGAATCACAGCGACGACATGCCGACGTTTCACGACTTGCGTCTGGGATGGGCGCCCTTCGCCTCCCGGTTCGGGCTCAAGATCGGGCTCGAGCTGACGCAGGCCGGATTCGGGACCGAGGAGGGCGAGATCGTCGCCACGCTCGATCCCGCTCCCGCGCTGACGCCCTTGCGCGCCGTCCACCGCGGCCTGCTGCGGCAGGTGACGGTGGTGGCGGCGGTCTGCGGAGGCCGGCACGAGGCGGCGCAGGAGGCCGCCGAGCGGGTGGTGCGCGCGATGCGCCGCCGGGGCGTGATCGCCGAGGTGGAGCGCGTCCCCCTGCCGCTCGCCGCGTCGTCGCCCGCCCGGAGCCGCTGGGCGATCACGGCGACCGCCGAGTTCGAGCACAGCGTGGTCACCGTCTCGGCGCTCGGCCAGGCGCCCGCCCTGGTCGCACCCGAGCAAGCCGATCGCCTGGCGGAGCGGCTCTCGCGATTCCTCGGCCGGCGGGGTGCGCTGGATGCCGGCACCGCGGAGCGGCTGCTGCTGCCTTCGTTCCTCTGTGCGGGCGGCCTGGGGGCGCGCGCGGGAACGCCGCCGAGCTGCCACTACACGACCAGCGAAGTGACCTCCGGACTGCTGGAGCTGGCCACCCTCGCGCGGCAGGCCCTGCCGGTGCGCGCCGTGGTGGACGGGGCGGAAGGGGAGGAGGGCATGGTGGTGGTGGCGCCGCAGGCATGATCGCCCTCCTCTGCGCGGCCGCTTTCGACCTGATCCTCTCCGGCGGCCGCGTGATCGACGGGACCGGAGGGCCCTGGTTCCGGGCCGACGTCGGCGTCCGGGGCGACACCATCGCGGCGGTAGGGGATCTCTCCCGCGCGAGGGCGCGCCGGCGCATCGAGCTGCGCGATCTCGCGGTTGCGCCAGGTTTCATCGACATGCTCGGCCAGAGCGAGCTCAACGCGCTGGTCGATCCCCGGGAGGAGTCCAAGGTCCGGCAGGGCATCACCACCGAGCTGACCGGCGAGGGCGTCTCTCCGGCGCCGATGAACCGCGCCTGGATCCGCGAGCAATGGCCCTGGCTGCAGAAGCACAAGCTGAAGATCGACTGGACGGACCTGGCCGGGTACTTCCGCCGCCTGAGGAAGGCGCGGCCCAGCATCAACGAGGCCGTTCTGGTGGGCGCCTCGCAGGTGCGAGGCGTGGTCCTCGGCTTCGCCGACGTGCAGCCCGATGAAAAGCAGCTGGCCCGGATGCAGAAGCTGGTGGAGACGGCCATGCGCCAGGGCGCCTTCGGGGTCTCCACCGGGCTCATCTACCAGCCGGGCAGCCAGGCCAGGACGCCGGAGCTGATCGCGCTGGCGAAAGCGGCGGCGAAGCACGGCGGCATCTACGCCACCCACCTGCGCAGCGAGGGGAAGCGGATCGGCGAGGCCCTGGACGAGGCCTTCACCATCGCGCGGGAAGCGCGCATTCCGGTGGAGATCTGGCACCTCAAGGTCGCTGGACGATCCAACTGGGGCCGGATGAAGGAAGTGATCGCGAAGATCGAGGCGGCGCGCGCCTCCGGGCTGGACGTGACGGCGGACATGTACCCGTGGATCGCCGCCCAGAACGGGCTCGCGACCACGATTCCCGACTGGGCGCGCGAGGGCGGCGTGGATGCCATGATCCGGCGCCTCAACGGGGAGGGCGGGGAGGGCGTGTACGAACGGATCCTGAGCGAGATCCGGTCGAGCGACTTCCACCCAGAGGACATCCTGATCCTCTCGATCGTCAACCCGGCCTTGAAGCAGTTCGTGGGGAAGCGGCTCGACGAGGTCGCGAGAGAGATGGCCGGCGTGGAAGGAAAGCCGGCCGACCCGGCCCTGGCAGTCATCGAGCTGGTGAGGATGGACCAGGGGATCCTGGTCGCCCGCTTCGGGATGCATGAAGACGACGTCAAGCTGGGCCTCTCGCAGCCGTGGGTGGCGATGGACACCGATTACGGGGCGATCGCCACCGATGGCCCCTTTGCGGCCGATGGCAGCGCGCATCCCCGGGCATTCGCGACCACCGCGCGCATCCTGGGGACCTACGCGCGGGACCAGCGCCTGTTCACGGTCGAGGAGGCGGTGCGGAAGATGACCTCGCTTCCCGCACGGCGCCTGGGACTTCAAGACCGTGGTCTGCTGAGGGTCGGGATGAAGGCCGATCTGGTGGCGTTCGATCCGGACACCGTGCGCGACACGGCGACGTTCGACAAGCCGATGGCGTACCCAGTGGGCATCCCCTACCTGGTGGTGAACGGAACGCTCGTGCTGGACGGCGGCAAGCGGACCAAGCATCGCCCGGGGCGCCCGCTCCTTCACTCGCCTTGACTTGACTCGCCACGCCGCGCACATTCCGGCGCCCTATGGCAGTCACCGCGGAGCAGGTTCTCGCTGCACTGAAAGAGCTGAAGGATCCCTCGTCCGGCCGGCCGATGTCCGAGCTGGGATACTTCAAGCATCCCGAGCTGCTCGACGGCGGCGGGGTGCGGGTGCGCGTGGAGCTGCCGACCCCGGCCTCGCCGTACAAGGCCCGCATCGAGGAGGCGGTGCGCGCCATGCTCTCGCCGTTGCAGATCGCGCGCGTGGAGGTCGCTTTCGACGCCAACGTGCGGCCGTCGCCGGCGAAGCAACACAACCCCAACGACCTGGTTCCCTCGGTGAAGAACGTGGTGCTGGTCGGATCGGGGAAGGGCGGCGTGGGCAAGAGCACCGTCTCGGCCAACGTTGCCGTCGCTCTGGCGAACCTCGGCTGCAAAGTGGGCCTGCTCGACGCCGACATCTATGGGCCCTCGATGCCGCTGATGATGGGCCTCTTCGGCGCGCGCCCCACCTCCAACGATGGGAAGAAGGTCACCCCGCTCTCGGCCTTCGGCGTGAAGGTGATCAGCATCGGGTTCTTCGTCGATCCCGAGCAGGCGATGATCTGGCGCGGACCCATGCTGCACGGCGCGCTGGTCCAACTGCTGCGGGACGTGACCTGGGGCGACCTGGACTACCTGATCCTCGATCTGCCGCCGGGCACCGGCGACATCCAGCTCACCATCGCTCAACAAGTAAGCGTCTCGGGCGCGGTGGTGGTGACCACGCCCCAGGACGTCGCGCTCGCCGACGCCATCAAGGCAAAGACGATGTTCGACAAGGTCAACATCCCGGTGCTCGGGTTCGTCGAGAACATGAGCGGCTTCATCTGCCCGAACTGCAAGCACGAGACCGATATCTTCTCCAAGGGCGGCGCGGAGCTGGCGGCGGGCAAGCTGGGGGTGCCGTTCCTCGGCCGGGTGCCCATCAACACCGCCATCCGCGCCGGCAGCGACGACGGGCGGCCGGTGGTGGCGGCCGACCCCGGACTCCCGGAAGCGCAGGCGCTCACGCGCATTGCCCAGAACATCGCGGACCGCGTCGCGCTCGCCAACATGACCGCGGTTCCACGCGGCCAGAAGCCGCTCGTGCAGCTCGGGAAGAAGTCATGAACAGGACCTCGCTGGTAGAGTGCGAGGAGCAGAACGTGGACCAGGAGGGGTTCGGGTTCCGGCGGAAGCGGCTGGGCGCCGCGGCGGGCGCGAAGGGCATCGGGGTGAGCTGGTTCGAGCTGCAGCCCGGAAAAAAGGCCTTCCCGTTCCATTTCCACCTCGCCAACGAGGAGGCGATGTTCGTGCTCGAAGGCGAAGGCGTGCTGCGGCTCGGAGAGGAGGAGCACGTGCTGCGCGCCGGCGACTACTTCGCCTTTCCGCCCGGCCCTCCGGCGCACCAGGTGATCAACCGCTCCCAGGCGCCCCTCCGTTTCCTGGCGTTCTCCACCATGCTGGAACCCGAGGTCGCCGTGTACCCGGACTCGAAGAAGGTCGGGCTGCTCGCCCGCCGTCATGGGATGGTCTCGGTGCACAAGCAGGCCGACGCTGTGGACTATTACCTGGACGAAACGTGACGCGCGCCCACGAGCCGGGGATGATGCACGTCGGAGGGCCCATGGCGGAGGACGACGACGATCTGCCGCCCGAGGAGATGAAGAAGCTCTCCGGGATCGTCCCGGACATCGTCCGGCGCGCGGTGCTCACCGGCGTGGGGGCGCTGTTCATGACCGAGGAGGGCATCCGCAACCTGGTCGGCGACATGAAGATGCCGAAGGACGCGCTCGCGTTCCTCCTCTCCCAGGCGGACAAGACGCGCAGCGAGGTGGCGCGCGTGGTCACCCACGAGGTCCGTCGCTTCCTGGAGGGCGAGACGCTGCGGCGGGAGATCTGGAAGCTGCTCACCGGCGTGACGCTGGAGGTGAACGCTACCATCCAGCTCAAGCGCAGCGGCGAGCCGGGGTTCAAGGCGAAGATCAGGCAGAAGAAGAAGGAGCCCGACGAGGGCGATGCGTAGGCTCGCGCCGCGGCTGATCTTCCTCGTGCTGCTCGGAGGGGGGTTGCTGCTCTGGTCGCACCTGCGGAAACCGCGCGATCTGCGGCTGCAGATCGATCTCACGGAAGTCCGACCCGGGGAGGTGACCGATGTCGACGTGGTGGTGCGGCGCGGGAATCGTGCGCTCGCCCGCCACGAGGTCCGATATGACGGCGCGGGAGCGCCCGCGACCGTCGAGCTCATCGTGCATGCCCGGCCGGGTCCGGCGGAAGTCGAGACGACCCTGGCGTACGCGGGGAGGCCTGCGCGCCGGATCGTGGCGCGCGTGGACCTCTCGGAATCCGGGACGGCCAGGGTGCGGGCCGAGTGAGGCGCACCGCCGCGATCACTCCGGCGTGGAGTTGTCCGCCTTCCAATCGGAGAGCGGGAGCGTGAAGGAGAACGTCGAGCCTTTGCCCACCTCGCTGCTCACCGACACTTCGCCACCGTGCGCTTCCACGATGCTCTTGACGATGTTCAGGCCGAGGCCGAGCCCCTGCTCGCGGGAGCGAGCGTCCTTGACGTCGCCGACCTGGTACAGCCGGTCGAAGATCTTCGCCACGTGGGCCGCCGGGATTCCGGTGCCGTTGTCCTGCACGGAGACCAGGACGAAGCCGCGCCGCTGCTGGGCGGTGATCACCACCTTGCCGCCGTCGCGGCAATGGCGCTCGGCGTTCGAGAGCAGGTTGCCGAGGACCTGCAGGATGCGGTCGCGGTCGCCCAGCACCGGCGGCGTGTCGGTCGGGACGCGCTGGCGGGTGTTCAGGCGCCGCTCGAGGAAACGGGGGGCCAGGCCCGCCAGCGCCTGCGTCACTGCG
>DATBZA010000114.1:0-15727 GCA_036513415.1 Myxococcales bacterium
TGACGATGTTCAGGCCGAGGCCGAGCCCCTGCTCGCGGGAGCGAGCGTCCTTGACGTCGCCGACCTGGTACAGCCGGTCGAAGATCTTCGCCATGTGGGCCGCCGGGATGCCGCTGCCGTTGTCCTGAACGGAGACCAGCACGAAGCCGCGCCGCTGCTGGGCCGTGATGACCACCTTGCCCCCGTCCCGGCAGTGGCGCTCTGCGTTCGAGAGCAGGTTGCCGAGGACTTGCATGATGCGGTCGCGGTCGCCCAGCACCGGCGGCGTGTCGGTCGGGACGCGCTGGCGGATGTTCAGGCGCCGCTCCAGGAACCGGGGGGCCAGACCCGCCAGTGCCTGCGTCACCGCGTCGCGCAGGTCGAAAGGCTGGAAGTCCATGGACTCGCGCGTGAGCTCGAAGCGCGAGAAGTCCAGCAGCTCCTCGATGAACGCGCGCAGGCGCTTCCCGGAGGAGCGCGCAACCTGGAGGCATTGCCGCTGGCGCTCGTTGATGGCTCCCATCTTCTCGGCCAGCAGCAGCTCGGTGTAGCCGATCATCGTCACCAGCGGCGAGCGCAGCTCGTGGGACACGTTGGCGAGGAAGTTGTCCTTGCGGCGGTCGGCTTCCTGCAGCCGCTCGTTCGCCTCGAGCAGGACGCGGGTGCGCTCCTCGACGGCGCCCTCGATCAGCCGGGTCTGTTCCCGCATCCGCTCGCGCGTCAGGGCCCGCTCGAGCGCCAGCGAAGCCTGCAGGGCGAAGGAGCTGAGCACGCCCAGGTCCGGCTCCGTGGCGTCCTGCGGCCCGGCGAGGAGGATCCCGAGCGCATGGTCCGCGGCGCCGCGCAGCGGGGCGGCCACTACGTGGGACAGGCGCAGCAGCTCGATCAGTCGCTCCCGGACCGGCTCGGGCGCGCGCTTTCCCCAGATGGCGCGGATCAGCGCGTGCGGGCGCACTTCGACCACCGGCTCCGGGGACTTGAGCAGGTTGTCGAGCAGAGGCGACTTCGCGGGGTCGATCGGCATCACCTCGCTCATCTTGCGGATTCCGACCAGCTTCATCGCCTCGTCGATCACCGCGCGCTTGTGCGACATGTGCGCCAGCGTCAGGCCGTCGGGGCCGGTGAGCAGAAGGGCGCTCTCGAAACCCAGCTTGCGCAGCTCGTCGGAGATGGCGTGCACCACGTCGCGCCGCTCGGTCTCCCGGCGCAGGCGCGCTGCAGCGGCCGCGAGCGCGCCCAGGTTCTGCCTCGCCCGCGCCAGGTCGGCCAGCGCCCGCTGTCGTTCCCTCTCCTGCGCGAGCTGCAAGGACGCCTCGTGCCCGACGCCGCGCAAGGCCCGCAGGAGCGAGCGCCGGGGCTCGCGATCGAGCACCAGGCGGAGCATGCCGGCGGAGTCGCTCTCGACGCTCAGGGGAACGTCAGCGCACCACAGCTCGGGTGGGGCCAGCCGCCCCAGGTCGAGCGCGTGCGCGACTTCCGGCGGGCAGCGCGCGAGGTGGACGCTGCGTTCCAACCGCGCATCGGCCAGCATGCCCGAGGCGACCAATTCCTGGAGCCCGCGCGCGGTCACCTCGCGTCTCGCCCGGGGCGTGGCGAGGACGCCACCCACCGCCGCCTGGACGAGCTGGGCCTGCGGCTCCGATCCGTTCCCCAGCAAGTCGCCGCGAAGCCGCAGCTCGGCGACCAGGGCTCCGCAGATCGCCGCGGCGTCGTCCACGATGACCTGCCAGACGCGCTGCTCCACAATCTGAAGTTACCGCATTTGACTCCGCGTCCTAAGCGGCTTATCTCCGCGCCTCCTCCGGAGGAGTGAAAATCGTGGACGTGAAGACGCTGGCGGTCGTGGGGGCCGGGCAGATGGGCGCGGGAATCGCCCAGGCAGGGGCGCAGAGCGGACTCCATGTCCTGTTGATCGACGTCAGTCCGGAGTTGGTGGAGAAGGGCCTGGCCGGCATCCGCGCCCAGCTGGACAAGGCGGTTGGCAAGGGCAAGCTGAAGGCGGAGGACGCGCAGGCGGCCCTGGCGCGGCTCAGGTCCGGCGTTCCGGACGACGCGCGTTCCGCCCAGTTCGCGGTCGAGGCGGTCACCGAGAACGAAGAAGTCAAGAAGAAGGTATTTTCCAGCCTGGCCAAGGTGTTGCCCCAGGACGCGGTCCTGGCCAGCAACACCTCCTCGATTCCCATCACCCGGCTCGCGGCCAGCGTGCCGAATCCGGAGCGGGTGATCGGCATGCACTTCATGAACCCCGTTCCCGTGATGCCGCTGGTGGAGATCATCCGGGGCAGGCAGACGAGCGACGCCACTTACGAGGCCACCCAGGCGCTCGCCGCGCGGATGGGGAAGACGACGGTGCTGTCGAAGGACATGCCCGGCTTCATCGTCAACCGCATCCTCATTCCCATGCTCAACGAGGCCTGCTTCGCGCTTCAGGAGGGGCTTGCCTCCGCCGAGGACATCGACACCGCCATGAAGCTGGGGACCAATGTTCCCATGGGGCCCCTGACGCTGGCCGACTTCATCGGACTCGACACTTGCCTTTCGATCGCCGAGGTGCTGCACAAGGGTTTGGGCGACGACAAGTACCGTCCGGCGCCGCTGCTCCGGCAATACGTCGACGCAGGCTGGCTCGGGCGGAAGACCAAGCGCGGTTTTTACAGGTATTGACCCATGGCCTACGAGAACATCCTGGTCGAGCGCGACCCGACGATCTCGACCCTCACCGTCAATCGACCAAAAGCTCTCAACGCGCTGAACTCGCAGACCCTGCGCGAGCTGACGCAGGCGGTGCGCGAGTGTGCCGATTCGCGCGTCATCATCCTCACCGGCGCTGGCGACAAGGCCTTCGTGGCCGGAGCGGACATCTCCGAGATGGTGCCGATGGGGCCCTGGAAGGCGCGCGAGTTCAGCGAGCTGGGGCACGTCCTCACCGCGCTGATCGAGGACATTCCCGCGGCCACCATCGCGGCGGTGAACGGATACGCGCTGGGCGGCGGGCTCGAGCTCGCCGTGGCCTGCGACATGATCTTCGCCAGTGAAAACGCGCGGATGGGCCTTCCCGAGGTGACTCTCGGAGTGACCCCCGGATTCGGCGGCACGCAGCGCCTGGTGCGGCTGGTCGGCAAGCTCCGGGCGAAGGAGATGATCTTCACGGGCGACTGGGTGGACGCCAAGAGAGCGTACGAGATCGGCCTGGCAAATGCGGTGCTGCCGCGCGAGAAGCTGCTGGAGCACTGCCGCTCCGTCGCCCAGAAGATCGCCCAGAAAGGACCGCTGGCGGTCGCCCGCGCCAAGCGCCTGGTCGAGCGCGGCTACGACATGACGCTGCGCGCGGCCAACCGCCAGGAAGCGGAATCGTTCGCGCTCCTCTTCGATACCGAGGACCGCCGCGAGGGCATGCGGGCCTTCGTGGAAAAAAGGTCCGCCAAGTTCACGGGGAAATAGACGATGGATTTCTCGCTCACCGACGAGCAGCAGCGCCTGGTCGACACCGCCCGGAAGTTCACGCGCGAGAAGATCATTCCCGTCGCGCAGAAGCTCGACGAGCACGGCACCTTCCCCAAGGAGATCTGCGAGCAGGCGTGGGAGATCGGCCTGATGAACGCCGAGGTGCCGCAGGAAGTCGGCGGGCTCGGGCTTTCCACGCTCGATCACGTGCTGATGGCGGAAGAAGTGAACTACGGGTGCGCCGGCATCGGCACCACCTTGCTGGGAAACAACCTCGCAGCGATGCCGATCATGATCGCCGGCACGGAGGAGCAGCAGAAGACCTGGCTCGGCATGCTCACCGAGGCGCCGATCTTCGCCGCTTATGCCTGCTCCGAGCCCGATGCGGGCAGCGACGTCGCCGGGATGCGCACCACCGTCCGCAAAGCGGGCGACGAGTACGTGATGACGGGCCAGAAGCGCTGGATCACCAACGCCCGCTATGCCCGCTGGTACACCGTCTTCGGGCGCATCGGCGAGCCGCGCGACCGCCACAAGGGCATCACCTGCTTCGTCGTCCCGCGGGACGCGCCCGGCGTTTCGGTCGGGCGCAAGGAGGACAAGCTGGGGCAGCGGGCCAGCGACACCTCCGACGTGATCTTCGAGGACGTGAAGCTGACCCGGGCGAACCTGGTCGGCGGAGAAGGACAGGGCTTCAAGATCGCGATGAAGACGTTCGATCGGAGCCGGCCCTGGATCGCCGCCGGCGCCTGCGGGATCATGCGTCGGGCGCTGGACGAGTCGCGCCGCTATGCGCTGGAGCGGAAGGCGTTCGGACAGCCCATCGCGCAGTTCCAGGCGGTGCAGTTCATGCTGGCGGAGATGGCGATGAAGTACGAGGCCACACGCCTGCTCATGCTCAAGGCCAGCTGGAACATCGGGCAGGGGAAGCTCGACGCGATCGAGTCGTCCTACGCCAAGGCTTTCGGCGCCGATTCCGCGATGGCCGTGGCCACGGACGCGGTGCAGATCTTCGGCGGCTACGGGTACACGAAGGAGTATCCGGTCGAGAAGCTGATGCGGGACGCCAAGCTGCTGCAGATCTACGAAGGCACTTCCCAGATCCAGCGCATGGTGATCGCGCGCAGCCTCTTGGCGCAGGGCGCCGGTCGGGAGTAGAACCTTCGTGATGAAAAAGATCATCCTGGCGGTAGCACTCGCGAGCTCGCCGGCGTTCGCCCACGAATCTCACGGGCACCACGCGAAGAAAGGCGCGCCCAGCGGCGCGGCCGCGAAGGCGCCGGCCAGCTTCGAGAAGCAGCCGCCGCCAGGGACCTGGGCGAGGTGCGCGGTTTCCGGGGAGGTTTTCCAGGTCGGCCCCGACACTCAGTTCGAGACGTACGACGGCCGGGTCTATGCGTTCTGCTGCCCGGACTGCAAGCCGGACTTCGAGAAGGAGCCCGCCAAGTACGCCGGCAAGGGTCCTTGAGGGCGGGCTCGGTCATTTGACCGAGGGCATTTGCCCCGGCCTCATGCCACGTGTAGCATTCACGCCCCGGTTTCCCTCCACGCCTCAAGAGACCACGCACCATGGAAATTGAGTTGTCGGCAGAGCAGGGGCTGATGCGGGAAACCTGCCGCGACTTTGCCGACCGCGAGCTGAAGCCCAACGCCAGGCGCTGGGACCGCGAGCACAGATATCCGTCGGACGCAGTGAAGAAGGCCTTCGAGCTGGGCCTCTCTGGCGTGGCGGTGCCTGCGGAATGGGGCGGGGCCGGGATGGACAACGTCGCCTATGCGCTGGCCATCGAGGAGATCTCGCGGGGCTGCGCCTCGGTGGGCGTCACGCTGAGCGTGAACAACTCGCTCTACTGCGACCCGCTGCTGAAGTACGGCACCGATGCGCAGAAGGAGCGCTGGCTCAAGCCGT
Source organism: Myxococcales bacterium (assembly GCA_036513415.1). Lineage (GTDB taxonomy): Bacteria > Myxococcota > Myxococcia > Myxococcales > 40CM-4-68-19 > 40CM-4-68-19. The sequence continues at coordinate 5,333 of DATBZA010000114.1, forward strand.
TCGCCGCCGGCGAGAAGCTTGGCTGTTTCGGGCTGACCGAGCCGCAAGCCGGGAGCGACGCCGCGGAGCAACGCACCACCGCCGTCCGTCGCGGCGACAAGTACGTCGTCAACGGCACCAAGAACTGGATCACCAACGGCCCGGTGGCCGACGCCATGGTGCTCTTCACCATGACGGACCTGAGCAAGGGCACCAAGGGCATCACCGCGTTCGTCGTCGACACCGGCACACCGGGGTTCCTGCGCCAGAAGTCGGACGAGAAGCTGGGCATCTGCGCCAGCCCGTCGTGCACCATCTTCTTCGAGAACATGGAAGTGCCGGTCGCGAACCGCCTCGGCCAGGAGGGCGAGGGATTCAAGATCGCCATGAGCACGCTGGATGGAGGCCGCATCGGCATCGCCGCGCAGGCCATCGGCATTGGAATGGCCGCTTTCGAGGAGGCGCGCGACTACGCGAAGTTGCGCAAGACCTTCGACGTCCCGATCGCGCAGCACCAGGCCATCCAGTTCATGCTCGCGGACATGATCACGGAGCTGGAGGCCGCGCGGCTCCTGACGCTGCGAGCGGCATCGCTGAAGGACTCGGGCGCCCGCCACTCGCGCGAGTCGAGCATGGCCAAGCTCTACGCCAGCGAGGCGGCCAACCGCGTCGCCGACAAGGCGGTCCAGATCCACGGCGGAATGGGCTACTCGAAGGAGCTGGACGTCGAGCGCCATTTCCGCGATGCGCGGATCACCGAAATCTACGAGGGAACGTCCGAGATCCAGCGGCTGGTGATCTCGAACGCGCTGCTGAAGTGACGTAAGCAGATCGGGTCACGAAGCCTGGGGGGCTCGTCCGATGGCGGTTCAGGGAGCGGCACCAAAGGAAGCTTGGAGCACGGAAGCGGACTTCTCCGACCGGCTCACGCCTCGTCAGACGTTCTGCGCGCCGCTCCTCTCGGCGCTGCTGTTCGGGGGTGGCATCGCCGGCATCAGCGACATCTACGTGCACATCCGCGACATCGTGCCGCTGAGCGCGCGCGACTGGGAGTCGAACCCCCTGGAGCGGCGGCTGGCGCTGTGGCACACCTCGCTCGCGCGCGCCATCCACGACTTCGTCCGGCTGGGCGTGCTGCGCGAAGACGGGCACGCCCGCTGGAGCATCAGCGAGAAGGGCTTCGCGGTGGCGAGGGAGTTCCAGCTCGTCTCCAATGACGGGGTGCTGATCGATCGCGCGGTGCTGCGCAAGCGGCTGGACGACTTCGCGACGGAGTTCGAAAAGTCGTACAAAGTGTACTCGCGCCCGGGCGCCTCGCCTGCTACATAGCCGCACAGCGAGATGCACCCGAGACTCTTCGACCTGACCGAGGCGCAGGCGCTCGTCCGCAATACCGCCCGCGACTACGCGCAAAAGACCCTGGCGCCGATCGCCGCCCAGCTCGACCGCGAGGCGCGCTTTCCCCGCGAGCAGCTCGCCGAGCTGGCGGAGCTCGGGCTCATGGGCGTCAACGTGCCCGAGCAGTACGGCGGCGCCGCGGCCGGAGCCGTCGCTTACGCCTTGGCGATGATGGAGATCGCGCAAGGCTGCGCCTCTACGGCAGTCACCCTGGCGGTGACCAATCTGGTGGCCGAGACCATCGTCCGCTTCGGGACCGAGGAGCAGAAGAAGCGCTACGTGCCGGAGATCACCTCGGGGCGCTTCGTCGCGGCGAGCTTCGGCCTCTCGGAACCCCACGCCGGCTCCGATGCCGGAGCACTTCGAACCACGGCCCGGAGGGACGGCGCCGAGTACGTGATCAACGGGAACAAACAATGGATCACCTCCGGCGACCGGGCCGGGGTGATCATCGTCTGGGCGCGCACCGGCGAGCCCGGCACCAGGGGAATCAGCGCCTTCCTCGTCGAAGGAGGCAGCAAGGGCCTTCATGTGGGCAGGCACGAGGACAAGATGGGCCTGCGCGCGTCCAGCACCGTCTCCCTGGCTTTCGAGGACCTGCGGGTTCCGGAGAGCGCCATGCTGGGGCCGCTAGGGCGCGGCTTTCCAATCGCACTGACCGCGCTGGATTCCGGCCGTGTCGGGATCGCCTGCCAGGCGATCGGCATCGGTACGGCGGCGCTGGATGCCGCCACCCGGTATGCGAAGGATCGCCGCGCCTTCGGCCAGCCGATCGCGGACAACCAGGCGATCCGCTTCATGCTCGCCGACGCCGCCACCGAATTGGACGCGGCGCGGCTGCTGGCCCTGCGCGCGGCCGCGCAGAAGGAGGCGGGAAAGCCGTTCACCCGAGAAGGGTCGATGGCGAAGGTCTTCGCCACCGAGAAGGCGAACAAGGCTTGCGACGTGGCGGTGCAGATCCACGGCGGGTACGGGTACATCGACGAGTTCCCCGTCGAGCGGCATTACCGGGACGCCCGCATCACCACCATCTATGAAGGCTCGAGCGAGATCCAGCGCATCGTCATCGCGCGCCATCTGCTGGCCGACTAGCACGCGTCCCAGAACCGGAACTGCCGAATGATCTCGCTCAAGCTTATCCCGCCGTTTCACTTCGAGGCTTGGACGCGGACGAGCAGGGCGACCAAGGTGCCGTCGGAGCTGACCGCTGCCTTCACCGCGGCCATCTCGCCGACGGCCAGGCTGGCGAGGGACACTGTCGTCCCCCCGCGCAGGATCTCCGTGTGGGAGTCGATCTTGAACGCCTTGCCTGCCACGCTGACGCTGTCCGCGCCGACGGCCTCGATCGGGCCCGTGGCGGCGATCAGCTCCTCCGGCGGATGTCCGGGCATGACGAGGATGACGTCCGCGACCGGGCCGGCAGTGGCGGGCTTGCCCTTTACGAGCGCGGACTCACCGACTTTGAGGTCGGAGAAGGCGATCGTGGCATCCCCGCGGCGGATGACGGTCTGGCTGCTGACGGAGAATGCGATGCTGGCGACCGTGATGGAGCTGTCGCTCAGCGCGTCGATCTTGCCCATGGCCAGGATGGCGGGAGAGGGAGGCTCGGGCGGCCGGAATCGGCGCACTTCTTTGGCGAGCAGCGAGCCGTCGGCCTGCTTCACCACCTCGGCGTCGATCCTGTCGCCGACCTTGAGGTCCGCGAGGGAGGCCGGTCCGCCGAAACCCTCGAACTGGGTGTGGGCGTCGACCGAGATCAGCGTGTCCCCGATGCTGAACGTGCCCTTGTCGGGGGAGACGGCCGTGACCTCGCCGGTGACGTGGAAGTCTTCCTCCTCCTGGTCGTCGTCGACCAGCACCCGCACCTGCGTGGCGGCGATGCTCTGGTCGGCCTGCACCTCACCGCGGACCAGCAGGCGGTCGCCGACCTTCAGGGCGGAGGCGTCGACCTTCACGTCCCCGCGCAGGATCTCCGTGCTCGCAGTGATGGTGACCAGGACGCCCCCGACGGTGAGCTTGCTCCCGCTCTCCGTGAGCTGAATGGCCGTGAGCGTGCCGACGAGCGCGCCCCCGCCGGCGCCATGCTCGTCTTCGATGGAGATGCGACGGGCGAGCACGGTCCCGTCGGCCTGAAGTGCGCCATCGATCTCGACGAAGGAGCCGATCGCGATGGCGCCGAGGCCGACGGTGGCGCCGTTCTGCCGGATGACGGTGGCGTCGGTCACCGTGACCGTGCGGTCTCCGACCGTCAGAGTCGTGCCGTTGATCGCGGTCACCTGGCCGTGGAACTCAGTCTCGGTCCGCTCGCACTCCTCTTGTGCCTGGTTGGCCGAGAGCGTCACCCTCAAGCGCCGGTACTCATTCCGCACGACTCGCTCGATGGCCAGCGTCGCGTCGGTGCCGGGTCCTGTGAAGCGCAGGGCGGTCGCGCCCGCGGGGACGTGCGCGAGCAGGAAGCTACCCGACGCGCCCGGAGTTGCGGAGATGCTGGTCCCGGGGACCTCGACGCGCAGCGCTTGCGAAGCGTTGAGGAGCTTTCCCTGGATGGTGGCGCCGGCCATTTGCGGGGCCGCGGTTCCGGAGCCACAACCCGCGAGCAACAGCAAACCGACGCCGATCGACCCGATGCTGAACCGCATGACGGTCCTCCCGCCGCGGCGCAGGCCGCATCTGGCTACCCTGACCCGCCACCTGGCGCCCGTGGGACAAATGAGCGAGCCATCGGAGTGCCGATCCCCGTCCTGCCGGCCGTCAGGGCCGCGACGCGGTCAGCGACGGATGCTCCCTCGCGCGGCGCCAACGGACAGGCGTGCGCCGCCGCGAGGGTGCGCTGGAGTCGTCGAGCGTATGCCCATCTGCCCGCCAGGTCGCGCCGCTGCCAGACCCGTGTTATCTCGCGATCATGAAGGCCAAGGACCGCCTCAGGGCAGCCCAGGAAGAGTGGCGCAGGACGGACCTGGCCCGGGCCGCGCAGAAGAGCGCCATGCGCCAGACCGGGTTCCAGACCGATTCGGGCATCCCCATCCCCGACTTGCTGACGCCGGCCGACGCCGGCGACCCCAGCGACGCCGACGTCGAGAGGTACCAGCGCGACCTGGGGTTTCCGGGGCAGTTCCCGTACACGCGAGGACCGCAGCCGAGCATGTATCGGGGGCGGCTGTGGACGATGCGCCAGTTCGCCGGATTCGGAACGCCGGAGGACACGAACAAGCGCTTCAAGTACCTGCTGGAGCACGGCATGACCGGCCTGAGCACGGCCTTCGACATGCCTGCCCTGATGGGCTACGACGCCGACCATCCCATGTCGCGCGGCGAGGTGGGGAAGGAAGGAGTCGCCGTCTCGACGCTGAAGGACTTCGAGGTCCTCTTCAGCGGGATCCCGCTCGACCGCGTCACCACCAGCATGACCATCAACGCGAGCGCGATCTTCGCGCTCTGCGCCTACATCGCGGTGGCCGAGAAGCAGGGCGTCTCGCAAGAAAAGCTGGGCGGGACCATCCAGAACGACGTTCTCAAGGAGTACATCGCGCAGAAGGAATGGGTGGTGGGCCCACGCCCGGCGACCCGCGTCGTGGTGGACATGATCGAGTACACCGCGAAGCACATGCCCCGCTGGCATCCCGTCTCCATCAGCGGCTACCACATCCGGGAAGCAGGAGCGACGGCGATCCAGGAGCTGGCGTTCACGCTGGCGGACGGATTCGGTTACGTCGAGGAGTGCGTCAAGCGCGGGATGGACGTGGACGACTTCGCCGCGCGGCTCAGCTTCTTCTGGGACGTGCACAACGACTTCTTCGAGGAGATCGCCAAGTTCCGCGCCGCGCGGCGCATCTACGCGCGGGTGATGCGGGAGAAGTTCGGGGCGAAGAAGCCCATCAGCCTGACGCTGCGCACGCACGCGCAGACGGCCGGCGTGTCGCTCACGGCGCAGCAGCCGTACAACAACGTGGTGCGCACCACGCTCCAGGCGCTGGCGGCGGTGCTGGGCGGCACCCAGTCCTTGCACACCAATTCACTCGACGAGACCTACGCGCTGCCCACCGAGGAGGCGGTCACCATCGCGATGCGCACCCAGCAGATCATCGCGCACGAGAGCGGCGTGGACCGCGCGGTCGATCCGCTCGCCGGGTCGTACTACGTCGAGTACCTCACCGATGAGACCGAGAAGCGGGCCCTGGAGATCCTGGCCAAGATCGACAGCCTCGGCGGCATCATCCGGGCCATCGAGGAAGGCTACCCGCAGCGCGAGATCGCCGACAGCGCCTACCAGTGGCAGCGCGAAGTCGATTCCGGCCAGCGGAAGATCGTGGGCGTCAACGCGTTCCGCACCGACCGGGACGCGCCCATCCCCACGCTGAAGATCGACGACGATCTGGTGCACACGCAGGTGGAGCGGCTGAACGCGGTACGGCGGAGCCGATCTCAGCGCGATGTGCAGGAGAGGCTCCGGGCCATCGAGAACGCCTGCCGCGGGGACAACAACCTCATGCACCCCGTGCTCGACGCGGTGAAGGCGTACTGCACGCTGGGCGAGGTCTGCGACGTCTTCCGCAAGGTGTGGGGAGCCTACCGCGAGAAGGGCATGTTCTAGGACCGCGCGCCCGGCCGCGAAAGGAAGCAGCAGCTTCAGATCAACCGCCGAGCACGCAGAGCACGCCGAGGAGATCAAAAAAACCAAGGAATCGTTCTTGGGGTTTTCTTGATCGTCTCGGCGTGCTCGGCGTGCTCGGGAACCCTGATCTGAAGCTGCTGCTTCCTTTACCGGTGCGTCACGCGACCTTTTGCGCCGCCTGCTTGACCGCTTCCACCTCGAGGGTCAGCTCGACCTTCTCGCCGACCAGCAGGCCGCCCGTCTCCAGCGCCTGGTTCCACTCGAGCCCGAAGTCCTTGCGGTCGATGCTCGTGCTGGCGACGAAGCCGGCCCGTTCACCGCCCCACGGGTCCTTCCCGCTGCCTTCGTAAGTCGCGTCCAGCACGACGGCCTTGGTCACGCCGTGGATCGTGAGATTACCGCTGACCCGGTAGCGATCGCCAGGCAGGCCTTCGACCTTGGTGCTGCGAAAAGACGCGGTGGGGAACTTCTCCACGTCGAAGAAGTCGGCGGAGCGCAGATGCGCGTCGCGCTGCGCATCCGCGGTGTCTAGGCTCGCCGGGTCGATGGTCACTTCCACCGAGGAGACGGCCGGGTCATCCGGATCGAACCGGATCTGCCCGCTCCACTTGGTGAAACGGCCACGGGCCTTGGAGACCACCATGTGGCGGACGGAGAAACTGACTGCGGAGTGCGAAGGATCGATGTTCCAGGTGCTGGCGGCCATTTGTACTCCTGTTTAAGATGGTAACTACGATTTACGTAGCTACTGATGCTTTCGTGCGGACCAGGATTCGCGGCGCTATACTTTCCGCATGGTGCAGCGACCCCACTCCACGCGCCTGTGCAAGCGCTTCCAGTCCGCGGTGGATCTGCTGGGCAAGCGGTGGACGCCGCTCGTCGTCCAGCTGCTGCTCAAGCGGCCACATCGCTACAGCGAGCTGGTCGCCGAGCTGGAGGTGGTCACTGAAGGCATGCTGTCGCAGCGCCTGAAGGAGCTGGAGAGCGCCGGGGTGCTGCAACGGCGCGTGATCGACGACCAGCCGGTCCGCGTCGAGTACCACCTGACGGACAAGGGACGCGCGCTCAGCCGGGTGATCTCCGGCCTGGAGCGGTGGGCAGAAGAATGGATCGCGTAGCCGACCGCATCTTCCTGGAGACGACCCGCCGCTACGCAGCGCCGAGGCTCGCGCAGCAGGACGTCTCCGCCGCTCTCCGGTTGGCCCAGGTGGAACCCGGCAAGCCCGTCGCGGACCTCGGCTGCGGATATGGCCGGCACCTGACCGCTTTGGTCGAGCAGGGTCACGAGCATCCGATCGGGATCGATCGCAGCCGCCTGCTGCTCGGGGAGGCCCGCACGCAGGCAGCGTCTGCCCGTCTGATCCGCGCCGACCTCCGCGCGCTGCCCCTCCATGCTGCTTCGCTGGCGGCTGCGTTCTGTTTCTACAGCTCGATGTTCCTGGGGACGGAGGCCGACGCGCTGGCCGCGCTTCGGGAAGCCGGTCGCGTGCTGCGGACCGGAGGGAGCCTGGTGCTCACCACCGACAACCCTTTGCGGCTGGAGGCACGGCCCCAGACCCTCTACGAGGAGGACGTCCCGGGCCTGGGCCGGGTGGAAGAGCGGAGCAGCTGGGATCCGGCGACGAATGTCGACCGGGTGACGAAGAGGCTGCGCACGCCGGCCGGCGAGAGCCTTTCGGCAACGTTTTCCATCCGGTACTATGCGCCCCCCAAGCTGGCCGAGCTGGCCCTGGCCGCGGGACTGACGCTCCGCCGCCTCGAGCCCGACGCGCCCTTGACGGAAGAGACGCCGCAGCTCATCGCCTTATTGGAGAAGGTTCCCTGATGGCAGACAGCAACCGGAAGGTCCGCATCCTCGTCGCCAAGCCGGGACTTGACGGCCATGACCGGGGCGCCAAGATCATCGCCAGGGCGCTTCGGGACGAAGGCTTCGAGGTCATCTATACCGGGCTGCACCAGACCCCGGAGATGATCGTCGCCGCCGCCGTCCAGGAGGACGTCGACGGCATCGGGCTCTCGATCATGTCCGGGGCGCACATGACCCTGTTCCCCGCGGTCATCGATCTCCTGCGGCAGCAGGGCGCCGACGACGTGGTGGTCTTCGGCGGCGGGATCATACCCGACCCGGACATCCCGCAGCTCCGGAAGCTGGGCGTGAAGGAGATCTTCACTCCGGGCGCGACCACCCGGTCGATCGCGGAATGGGTGCGCGACAACGTGCGCGTCCGAAGCTGACCCATGCTGCCGGCTCGCGTCACGCTCTACGAAGTGGGCCCCCGCGACGGGCTCCAGAACGAGTCGGCGAACCTGTCCCTCGAGGCCCGGGTGCGGCTGATCGAGGCGCTCGCGGACGCGGCGCTGAAGCGGATCGAGATCGGGTCGTTTGTCCGGCCCGACTGGATTCCGCAGCTCGCCGACACCGACCAGCTGGCGCGCCGCCTGGTCCGCAAACCGGGCGTGCGGTACGCGGCGCTGGTGCCCAACCGCACCGGGCTCGATCGCGCGGTGGCCGCCGGAATGGGAGAGGTCGCGGTGTTCATGTCGGCCACCGAGTCGCACAACCGCAAGAACACGAACAAGACGGTGGCGCAGTCGCTCGAGCAATTCCGGGAGATCGTTCCGGCCGCGAAGAAGCGGGGCCTGTTCGTGCGCGGATACCTGAGCACGATCTGGGGCTGCCCCTACGAGGGCAAGGTCGACGTGTCCCGCGCCGTTCAGATCGCCCGCGAGCTGCGCGCCATGGGCTGCGACGAGCTCTCGCTCGGCGACACCATCGGCGTGGGGAATCCCCGCCAGACCCGGGAGATCCTGGAGCTGTTCCTGCGGGACTTCCCAGCCTCGATGCTCGCTCTGCACATGCACGACACGCACGGCACGGCGCTCGCAAATTGCCTCGCCGCGATGGAGCTTGGAGTCAGCACCTTCGACACCAGCATCGGCGGGATGGGCGGCTGCCCCTATGCCCCGGGCGCCGCCGGGAACCTCGCCACCGAGGACCTGGTCTCGATGCTCGCCGACATGGGGATCGAGACCGGCGTGGACCTGGACAAGCTCATCCAGGCCGGCGCGCTGGCGCAGGAGCTGGTCGGGCACAAGCTCTCGGGCCGCCGGCTGCAGGCGGCGCTGGGACGGCGGACGCCCGGAGAGGCGCGGCCCTCGGCCGCGACGTAAAATGCCGAATCTCTGGATGGAAGATCGCGGGCCGGTTCGCCTCCTGACCATCGACGGCGAGTCGCAGATGAACGTGCTTTCGCGCGGGCTGGTGGCCGAGCTCGCGCAGCATGCCCGCCAGGTAGGGGTGGAGAGCTCGGTTCGGGCGGTGGTCATCACCGGCGCCGGAAAGCGCGCGTTTTGCGCGGGCGCGAACCTCAAGGAGCGGCAGGGCTGGACCGAGGACGACGTGCGGCACTGGCTGCTCGAGCTGCACACGGCCTTCCGCGAGATCGAGCGCTGCCCCAAGCCCTGGATCGCCGCGATCAACGGAGTTGCGCTCGGCGGCGGGTGCGAGCTGGCGCTGGCCTGCGACTTGCGGGTGATGGACCCCGGCGCGGAGATCGCGCTGACGGAGACGAAGATCGGCGTGATCCCGGGCGGGGGCGGAACCGTCCGTCTTTCGCGCATCGCCGGCACCGGGCGGGCGAAGGACCTGATCCTGACCGCCCGGCGCGTCCAAGCCGTGGAAGCGCTCCAGCTGGGAGTGGTCAGCCGCATCTCCCCGGCCGGCGACTCGGTCGGGGCTGCGGTCGCAGTCGGGCAGGAGATCGCCGGCAACGCCCCGGTGGCGGTGGCCGCCGCCAAGGCGTCGATCGACGAGGCGTACGACCTGCCGATGGACGCCGCCCTGGAGATGGAGCGGCTGCACTACGAAAAGGCGCTGCTCAGCGAGGATCGTCTGGAGGGCCTGAAGGCCTTCGCGGAGAAGCGGCCGCCCCGCTGGCGAGGACGATAGAACGCATCTCATGACCGGAACTGCCGAATGACCTCGCTCAAGCGGCCCCTGAGTTGGCTGTGGCTAGCCGCAATGCTGCTCAGTTATTGCAGGACGATGGAAACGGAGCTACGTCGACGTAACGTCGACGTGGTCGTGAGCGTGGACGGCGACGGCGACGGCGACGTGGCCGTGGGCGCCATCATCGACACAGTCTCGTGACCATCCCCACGATCCGTTCGAGAAGCTCGTCGCCGCGTTGTTTTGTACTGGCATCGATCACCTTCAGCACGAGCAATGCGTCCAGCATAGCCGCGCACTCCATCGCAGGCCCGCGAGCGATTGCGTAGGTCCGCGCGGCATCGGCCTGACCGGTACGGCCAGCCGCTTCCGCGATGTGGAGGGAAATCGAACTCGCCGCGCGGCGCAACTGATCCAGCAACGTGGCGTTTCCCCTTGGAATCTGTTCGGCAGCTTG
>DATBZA010000115.1:0-54801 GCA_036513415.1 Myxococcales bacterium
CCCTGACGGGCTCAAGCTCCGAGGCCTCACCGAGAAGTGGATCCTCAGGCGCTACGCGGCGCGCTGGGTGCCGAAGGGCATCCTCGCGCGTCGCAAGTACCCCTACCGGGCACCGATCTCCTCGGCGCTCACGGGCCCGGACGCGCCTGCATGGGCGCGCGAGCTGCTCTCGCGGGAAGCGATCCGGAAGGCCGGCGTCTTCAGCGAGGAGAAGGTCGAAAAGCTGATGGCCAAGCTCTCCACGCGCAGCGGCGCCGCGAGCGAGGTCGACAGCCAGGCGCTCACCGCGGTAGCGACCACGCAACTCCTCGTCGATCAGCTGTTGCCGCCGCCGCCCGTGCCGCAGCGCGAGGTGGATGCAGTGGATCTGGAGACAGCATGAGGTCCCCGTTCCTATCAGACTGGGTCCTCGCGCACGCGGAACAGAACCCGGATGCGCCGGCGGTAGACAGTCCGGAAGCTCGCCTCTCCTACGGCGACCTGGCCGAGCGGATGCGGGTGCTTTCGGCACATCTCGCCTGCAGCGGCCTCCGCGCGGGAGAGCGGGTCCTGATCGCGCTCCCCAACCTGCCGGCGACCGTGGTCGCGGGGCTCGCTGTGCACACGCTGGGAGCATGCGCCGTCGAGATCAACCGGGAGTGGGGCGCCGATGCGTTCCGGGCACTGCTCGGACAGATCCGGCCGCGCCACGCCTTCGTGCTGGGCCGCGATGCTCGGACCTGGGGCGAGGCGGCGCGCTCGCAGCCGCTCCGCTTCTGGGTCGTTCATTCCTCCGAGCTTTCCGCGGCGATGCGGCAGGCGCTGGGCGGCGCGCCGGTGACCTGGCTGCGCGAGGACGGGGTGGTCGATCCGGCCCAGGCCCCAGCGCCTTCGCCCTCGACGGCCAGGCCGGAGAGGCATCCCGAGTCTCCGGCCCTGGTCCTCTACACCTCCGGCACGCTCGGGAAGCCGCGCGGCGTGATCCAGACCTTCCGCAACATCGACGCCAACACCCGCTCGATCGTCCAGTACCTGGGGCTCACCGCCCAGGACCGGGCCATGCTCGTCCTGCCGCTGTCCTACTGCTACGGGCGTAGCGTGCTGCAGACCCATCTCTTCGCCGGCGGGTCGATCTTCCTCGACAACCGCTTCATGTACCCACGGGTGGTCCTGGAGGCCCTCGCCACCGAGGGGTGCACGGGCTTCGCCGGCGTGCCGATGACGTTCGAGATCATCCGGAGCCAGGTGGACCTCTCGTCTCTTTCCTGGCCGCGGCTCCGCTACCTCACCCAGGCGGGAGGTGCCATGGCTCCGGACACGGTCCGCTGGGTGCGGCGGGCCTTCCAACCAGCGCGGCTTTTCGTCATGTACGGACAGACCGAGGCCACTTCGCGGCTCAGCTACCTGCCGCCGGAGCGAGCGGAGGACAAGGAGGGCTCGATCGGGATCCCCATCCCCGGCGTCGAGCTCGAGGTCGTCGGCAGCGACGGCGTGGAGCTCGCCCGCGGGGAAGTGGGGCACCTGCTGGCGCGCGGCGACAACGTAACGCTCGGCTACCTCGACGAGCCCGAAGAGACGCAAAGCATCCTCCGCAACGGATGGCTGTGGACGGGGGACCTGGCCTGGAGGGATGCGGACGGATTCTTCTTCCACGTGGGCCGCTCCAAGGAGATCCTCAAGATCGGCGGCCATCGCGTGAGTCCCGCGGAGATCGAGCACGCGCTCGAGCGGCATCCGGAAGTCGCCGAGGCAGCGGTGGTGGGCATGAAGAGCGATCTCACCGGCGAGGCCGCGGCCGCGTTCGTGGTGCGCCGGCCTGGGAGCGCGGTCGCCGAGGTGGAGCTGCGCCGCTTCTGCCGCGAGCTGCTGCCCGCCTACAAGGTACCCGCCACCGTAACCTTCGTTGACGCTCTCCCGCGCAATCCAGCCGGCAAGCTGCTCCGCGCGGAGCTCGCCGCGCGCCGCCCACCCGCACCCGCGCACGAGGAGGGACCATGAGCCACCGGCTGGAGAACGCCCTCGAGCTCGACCTGGAGTCGAAGGCAACGGAGCTGTCTCGCGCGCTGCAGGAAGCCGTGCTGCATCGGCTGCGAAAGCGTGGCCTGGTGGTAGCCATCTCGGGCGGGGTCGACTCCGCCTGCGTGGCGGCGCTTGGAGTGCGTGCGCTCGGCCCCGAGCGGGTGTTCGCGCTTCTCCTTCCGGAGCGGGACTCGAGCCCGGAGAGCCTCGCCTATGGCAAGGCGCTCTGCGATAAGCTGCGCATCTCGTACGAAGTGAAGGACATCGCCTCCATCCTGGATGCGACGGGCTGTTACCAAGCGCGCAACGCGGCCGTGCGCGAGGTCGTCCCCGAGTTCCATCCTGACATGCCGTGGAAGATCGTGCTGGCGAGCGATCCGCTTAGCACCGAGACGGTGCACTTCTTCCGCCTGGTCGTGCGGCTGCACAGCGGCGAGGAGCGCCGCTACCGGCTCTTGCCGCAGGCGTATCTGCGGATCGTGGCAGCGACGAACTTCAAGCAACGGACGCGGAAGATGCTCGAGTACTACCATGCCGACCGGCTCAATTACGCCGTCGCGGGAACTCCCAACCGGCTCGAGTACGACCAGGGTTTCTTCGTGAAGCTCGGTGACGGCGCGGCCGACGTGAAGCCCATCGCGGCCCTGTACAAGACCCAGGTCTACGCGCTGGCGCGGCACCTGGGGGTCATCGAGGAGATCTTGAGGCGCGAGCCGACGACCGACACGTATACGCTGGAGCAATCGCAGGAAGACTTCTACTACTCCCTCCACTACTCGAAGCTCGACCTCTTTCTCTGGGCGAAGAACCACGGCCTCTCCGCGGAATCGGTTTCAGCCGAGCTTGGCTACACCCCGGAGCAGGTCCGCCGGGTCTACGACGATATCGATCAGAAGCGGCGCGCCACGCTGTATCTGCACTCGCCGGCGCTCCTGCTCGAGCACGTCGACGAGGTGGCTATCGCGCCGAGCCCAGGCGCGTGAAGAGCGCCTGCGACTGACCGGCTGCTCGTCCGCCATGACAACTGCCAGCGCTACGAGCGCCGGGACGATTCCCCTGCTGGTGCCCGAGCGCCGCGTGCAATCCCGTGCGCGCGGGAACAATTTCGTTGGAGCTCCGGGGGGCCGGGCATGGGTGTGCATTCTCGCGTTTTCAAGTTTCCGCGCGGCAACCTCACTACGGGCGCGGACGGAGGCGCCATCGCGAGCAGCGGCGACAACGGGTGCACGAAGACCGTCTGGCCCGCACTCCTGAAGTAGCAAGCGGACGTGAGCGAGCAAGGTCAGCGCTGGCTGTGCAATCTTCCTGGGGTACGCGGTGGCCCGTAGGCCCGTCCCCGCACCGGGGCACGCTCGATCGACGGCGCCTTCCTGGCGGCGCGGATGATTTCACGCGCATGCGCAAGAGGGATCACCTCCCGGGCAATGGGATGGGTGAAGTGCTGCGCGGGCACCGCCACCCAGCCGGGCCAGCGCGGCCCGTAGACGAATCCCGCGGGCCCGAAGGGGGCCCAGCAGACGAATCCGTCGGAGATGCGCCACGACACCCAGGCGGGGGCCCAGACGAATCCGGGCACCCAGAACCAGCCCAGCGAGGCCCGGAAGCCCCAGCGGCCGTAGTGGAACGCGACCGGGCCCCACGGGACGTCGGATGCGAACGTCCAGCCCCATTCGGTGTAGATCCAGCGGCCGTCGGTGTAGGGCTGCCAGTCGGAGCGGACGCCGTTCGGGATCCAGACTCGGCCATACTCCGGGGTATCGACCCAGCGGCCGTACGGCGAGAGCTGCTGCTTGAAGACGCCGAGATCGGGCGCTTGCGACGGCGGCTGAGCTTCGGTGGGGGGTGGCTGCGACGCCAGCGTCTCTTCATCCGGAGGCGGAGGCGGCGGCTCCGTGTCGGAGAGGACGGGCGGCGTCTGGGCCGGGGCGGGAAGGGCGGCACCTGCGATTCCGGCGAAGACCAACGCCACCCACGCGAAGTTCGTTCTCGTCGTCATCTGGATTCTCCTCTCTCGACGCGATGGAAGGGTAGGGGAGGCGGATTGCGCTCGCGTTGCTCTTCGGTGTCGGACCGTGTCATCGGCGGCGCCGCCTGACTCACGTTAGAACGAGTCGCGCCACGTCTCGCGCCAGGGAGGTCCCGTGCGGTCGGGCGCAGCGAGGCCGATGAAGGCTTCGCGCGGGCCGGCGGCGAGCCAGGACGGGTAGGGCGCGCTCTGCTGCACGCGAGGGCGCCCCGCGCTGTCGAACGCGTCGGGACCTTGCGCCACCTCGGCCCAGGAGGCGCCGCCGTCGGTCGATCGCAGTAGTGTGAACGCGCCCGGTCCGGCAGGCGTCGCGCCGGGGCCGAGCGAGATTTCCCCCTCCGCGTCGGAGGCGGCGAGCGCGGCATCGGTGAGGCGGTCCCAGTGCGTCGCGGTCGGCGCCCAGGCGTAGAACTCGGCGCCGGCGCGCGCCATCCCCGTCAGGGCGAGTCCCGAATTGAAGCGCGCGAGCAGCCGCGGCGGATCGAGATACGCCTGCAACGCCTCGGCGGAGGGAGCGCGTGGCGCAGTGCGGATCGCCTCCGGCGCGGTGCCGCGACGGCCACGGCGGCCGCCGCGATCGCCACGCCGACCCGGACCCGTGGGATTCGCGCCTGTCCCCGCGCCACGCTCGGGAGGTCGCTCGCCTCCGCGCGCCGGCGGCGGGGACTCCTCCCACGCGCTGATTTGCGCGTCGATGCTGGTGCGCAGCGACGCCGCCAGGGCCGGTTCGAGCGAGAGCACGCGCACCCACGTCGCGCCTTCGTCGGCCGAGCGGAAGACGGGCGCCGCTGCGACCGGTCCGGCCAGCAGGCGGTCGCGACCCGGAAAGAGGAACGCCGGCCGCAGCGACGCCGCGTCGACGTGCAGGCCGTGGAGCTGCTGCGCGAGCGCCGTCGCCAGCTCGGGGTGCGTGCGCACCAGGAAGGCCGCTTCGATCATCGGATCGGCCGCCACCGCGTAAAGCGCGCCATCCGCCGAGGCGAGCCAGGCGTCGAGCGCGAGTCCGGTTCGCCGCCAGCTCGCCCCGCCGTCGCGCGTCTCGATCACGCCGGTGACTCCCTGCCCGAACGCGGTGAGCGCGCGGGGGGGCGCGTCAGTGGCGTCGACCAGCGCGAGCGCCGCCTGCGCGGCGTCCGAGGTACCGTCGAGCACCGTGGCGATGGCCACCGGGCCCGCGTCGCTACGCGCGTCGCGCACGCCGACGAGGATGCGGCCTCCGCGCTGGTCGAGAACCAGGCTGCGGACCCGTAAGCGAATATCCGCGGTGGCGCCAGGCAGGTGGACGGGCCGGTGTACCCAGCTGCGCCCGCCGTCGTCCGAGACGTGCAGCCCGCCTTCGCCGGCGGCCCAGAGAAGCCCGTCCATGCCCTGCGCCAGCGCCACGATGCCCGCAAGTGGAGTCGCGGCCCAGGTGAGGCCACCGTCCTCGGTTTGGAACACCCGGCCCCGGGCGCGTGCCCAGGCGCGGCGGCCGTCGCGCGCGTCGAAGAGCACCTCGGCCAACAGCCGTGGCCGCACAAGCGCCGCCTGCGCGTGTTGGTCGGGGTCGGGCACGTCGAGCGGGAGCGACGCTCGCGTCCATGAGGCGCCGCCGTCGCTCGAAGCGTACGCTGCCGCCTCGGGGCGGAGGAGCGTGACCACGACGCGCATGGAATCGTGGGGGTCGACGAAGACGCGCTCGACCGCCCCATCCTCCTTCACCGAGCGAAAGACCCACAGGCGCGTCTCCTGGTAGCGCATCTGCAAAGGCGAAAGCCCTGTGGCCGGCGCCGGCGACGGCAGCACGCGGTAGCTCGCACAGCCGCACAACGCGAGCCAAACGGCGAGAGGGAAGCGCGACATCAACCAAGCATCGCCGAACACCATTGCGGGAGTGTTTCGGCTAGCCCCCGATTTGTTGAGCTGCCTAGCCGGGGCGGGACTGGACCAGCAGGTTCATCACCAATACCTGCACGGGCTCGCCGTTCTGGTTCAGCGTGGTGGTGCGGCACTTGATGAAGCCCTGGCCTGGCCGGCTGCTCGACGCGCGCACTTCGAGCACCTCCGCCTCCACGCGCAGCTCATCCCCCGGACGGACCGGGCGCGGCCACTTCAGTTCGTCGGCGCGCGAGCCGATGATTCCGCCGGCCGGACGGAAGCCGCTCTCGACCAGAAGCCGCATGGTGAGCGCGGCGGTGTGCCATCCGCTCGCGGCCAGGCTGCCGAAGAACGAGCCGCGGGCGGCGTCTTCGTCGAGATGGAAGGGCTGCGGGTCGAACTGGGCGGCGAAGGCCTTGATGGCGGCCGAGTCCACCCGAAGGGTTCCCGAGACGTGCTTCTGCCCAGGGGTGAAGTCTTCGAGGTAGGTCATAGCTCCGACTCCCTGCGCCGCTCTCAGCCCATCATTGGACGGCGAGCTCTATCCAACGGAGCAGATGCCTGCTTCGCGGGGCCGATTCGGACACAGATCGTCAAGGGCTCCACGCTGAAGATCTATCCAGGTGCCCGCACGGCTTGTGCTCGACGGACAAGGAGAAGGTCAACGCGGATCTGCTCGCGTTCCTCAAGTCAGGTGACTGAAGACTGAAGACACTGCCTGCCACCACTCGGCTTCACCGGCGAGACGTACGAGCAGTCCTTCATGCTGCCGATGTCCAGATGAGCTGGCCGCTGCGTGCCGACGAAGCCCAGGGCGGAGACGCTTCAGCGCTTCTCCCGCACCTCGATCTTCAGGGAGCCGTACCAATCCGCCAGGTTCGAGATGTCGGCATCGGTGAGCGGCTTGGCGATGACGTTCATCACCGGGTGCGCGCGCTTGCCGCTGCGAAAGGCCTTGAGCTGTTCCATGAAATAGATCCGCGGCTGGCCCGCGAGGTGGGGCGCATCCGGGGCATTGCTGATCCCCAGCGGTCCGTGGCAGACGGAGCAGGCCTGAGCCTTCGCGCGGCCCGGCGACAAAGGGGTCGTCGCCGGGCCGCACGCGGAGGACGCCGCGAGGAAGGCCAATGCCAGGCGCTTCACTTCTTCGGCGCTTCGCCCGCGTAGGTGACCCGATAGATGGCGCCGGCGAAGTCGTCGGAGATGAGCATCGAGCCGTCCTTCATCACCGCCACGTCGACGGGGCGGCCGCGATAGAGGCCGGTCGACGAGTCGAGCCAGCCGTCCGCGAACACCTCGGTCTTGTCGGCGGTGCCATCGGACTTGAGGGTGGTGAACATGATGCGTGCGCCGATCGGCGTGGTGCGATTCCACGAACCATGCTGCGCGTCGAAGATGCCGCCCTGGTACTTCTGCGGGAACTGCTTGCCGGTGTAGAAGGTCATCCCGAGGTCCGCGGCATGCGCCGGCATCTCGACTTGCGGCGGAACCGCCCCTTGGGGCAGCGGGTCCTTGTCGTAGCCCTGGTCGGTGATGCGGACGCTCTTGCCGCCCAGCCAGGGATAGCCGAAGTTCTGGCCCGCCGCGGTGATGCGGTTCAGCTCTCCGGGCGGGGTGTCGTCGCCCATGCCGTCGGTCTGGTTGTCGGTGAACCAGAGGTTGCCGTCCTTCGGGTTGAAGTCCATGCCGACGGAATTGCGGATGCCGCGCGCGTACACCTCGCGCTTCGAGCCGTCGAAGGCGTTCATGCGCACGATGCCGCCGATCCCGACCTGGTTGTAGAGGGCCAATTTCTCGCGCGGCGGCACGTTGTGCGGCTGGCCGAGCGCGATATAGAGCATTGCATCCTTGCCGACGCGGCAGACGCGCGCGCCGTGGTTGTACGACTCCTCATCCACCGGGATCAGCTTGCCCTGCGGTACCACCTCGATCACCGCGACGTCCGGGCCTTCGTAGAAGAACTCGGCCGCGGGGAAGTTCAGCACGCGGTTGTGCTCTACCACGATGAGGAAACCGTCCTTTGTCCAGCAGACGCCGTTGGGCACGTTGAACTTGAGCGACGGTGCGAACGCCTTCACCTCGTCCGCCACGCCGTCGCTGTTGCGGTCGGTGACGGCCCAGACGCTGGTCTTGCGGGTGCCGACGAACAGCATGTTGGTGGAAGGGGCGACCGCCATGTGCCGTGCATCAGGCACTACGGCGTAAAGGGCGATCTTGAAGCCGGGCGGCAACTTGATCAGTTTGAGGTTCTCACGGATGGCGTCCGCGTTGGCGCCGGTCTGCGGCACCGGCGGAATGTTCAGGTCGGTCCCCGACACCTTCATCTGCTTCAGCTTCTCGATGTTCGGAGCCTGGCCGAGCGCCGGGCCGGCAATGCTGGCAGCGACTGCGAGGACAAGAACGCCCACCTGCGCGATGCGGGTTGTCATGATTTTTCTCCGTGGGAGAGCCCTTTGAAAATCCTACGCTCTCCGCGCGAGGATTACCAACGCCCTCCCTTCCGTCTTGGGATCGGGTCCGTCGACGGCGGCCACACGTGCTGGTAGCATCTGACCTCCGACGAACGGGGAGACCACGATGAAGCAGGCCGTCATGACCGCTCCCGGACGGATCGAGCTCCGGGACGTCCCGCTGCCCGAGATGGCGCCGGACCAGGTGCTGGTCCGGGTGAAGCGCATCGGCGTCTGCGGGTCGGACATCCACGTGTTCCACGGCAAGCACCCGCTGACGCCGTATCCGGTGGTCCAAGGCCACGAGGCCTCGGGCGTCGTCGAGCGCACCGGCTCGGCGGTGCGCGGGCTGAGCCCCGGCGACCCAGTCACGTTCCAGCCACAGGTCACTTGTGGGATCTGTCATCCGTGCAGGCACGGCGCCTACCACATCTGCGACCAGCTTAAAGTCATGGGATTCCAGACCACCGGCGCCGCTTCGGAGCTCTTCGCGGTCGACGCGTCGAAGGTCTTGCGCCTGCCGAAGAGCATGAGCCTGGAGCAGGGTGCGATGGTGGAGCCGCTGGCCGTCGGCGTCCATGCGCTCGAGCGCGCGGGCGGCCCGACCGGGAAGAAGGTGCTGGTTCTCGGGGCGGGACCCGTCGGGAACCTGGTGGCCCAGGCGGCGCGCGCGCTCGGGGCGGCGGCGGTGATGATCACGGACACCAGCGACTACCGCCTCGACCTCGCCGAGCGCTGTGGCATCCCGCTGCGGGTGAATCCTCTGAAGGTCGATCTGGGCGAGGCCGTCCGGGAACGATTCGGGCCGGACAAGGCCGACCTTATCTTCGAGTGTGTCGGCGTGCAGAAGACGGTCGAGCAGGCGGTCAGCGTCGCCCGGAAGGGCACGGACGTGATCGTCGTCGGGGTGTTCGGCGACAAGCCGGTCGTCGACATGGGGACCGTTCAGAACCGCGAGCTCCGGCTGGTGGGCACGCTCATGTACCAACAACCGGATTGGGTGAAGGCGATCGCGCTCATCGAGCAGGGCAAGGTCAACCTCGAGCCCCTGGTCACGGACCGATTCGCGTTCGCGGACTACCAGAAGGCGTACGAGTACATCGACGCGAACCGCGAGCGCGCGATGAAAGTGATGATCGTCGTCGAACCCTGAGCGTCGTCATGGGCCCCAACGACAGGAGGGTCGAGCCGCAATCGGACGAGGGCGAATGGGCTTCACTGGACCGAGCGTACCAGAGCTTGGTGGCTCTACCTCGTCGACTACGGCGCGGTGCTTGCGGAACGGCCTCGTTGGCAAACGGTCATCGGCTCTTCCGGGCAAACTCCCCTGACAAGTGAAGGGGTCCGCCTGCGCCGAACACGCGGGACCGCAAGGCGAACGGCGGCCCGCGTTCCGAACCCTTGCTGAGACGATGGCTCCCGGCCCGACCAGGCGGCCGATCGATCTGCCCCTTCTTCCAGTCGCCGACTTCGGCGCCTTCTTGGAGATCGCGGCCGGCCTCGAGGGCCTCGTCTACCTCTCGGAGCTCCGCGACGAGCGTGTCGAGAACGCGAAAGGCCCGCGCCGGGCTGGCTCGGGCCGATCGTGTTTGCACGGGTCTCAACGGCGGAGATGCGACTACTTGTGCTTCTTGTTCGCGCGGTCCTGCCTGGTGATGGTCCGCGTTGCGATCGTGCCTTGATCTACTCGGATGAAATTACCGTCGTTCCCGTCTCGAGCGATGAAGATATCAAAATGTTGTTCGTCTGGATGGAACGTGACGGTTCCCATGCACTCGGAATCCAGAGTGTACGTCGCCTGGACGTGTATCTTGGTGACAGTCACGCCGCCGCGGCTCTGACTAGCCACTCCAGACAGATTGCCTTCTCCGTCGAAGGTATACACGCCGGCGAAGACGCGGGGGAAGGTGGCTACATGTTCGTACATGGGAGCATCTGCGCTCCCGGTGAAAAGATAGTCGCCGAACAGAGTGGCTACCGAGCATTCCTGTTCGTCGTCCGCGAATGCGAAGGCAGGAGCGATCAGGCCGACGATCGCGAAGGTCAAAGACAATACGATTCGCTTCATATCGATTCCTCCTGTTGTTTGTACTGAGCAGCTGCAAGGGGAGTGCCGGGGCGGCCGCGTCACCCACGCCTTGAAACTCTCAGGCGCTGCGACGGACCGGGGCGGAGCGGCGCCCCAGCGGCGCCCCACCGGCGCTCCAGCGAACTACTTCGAGATGCCGATTACGGGACGGTTGCCGAGACGCTGAACTTCGTGCCGTGATGTCGCTCCATGGAAGGTGTGAGGTCCATCATGTCGAGAGTTGCGCGATGTCTCGGCTCAGTGCTGTCGCTCGGTCTTGCCGCATACGGCGGCGGCGTTGGAGTCAGCGAACAGCGTGCGACGCTTGCCGGTGCGGATCTCGCGCCTTGCTGGCCATGCCTGGTGGCACCAGAGAAGGCGGATCCCGCCATTGTCGATCCTGCCATCAGCAGAGAAAAGCAGTGGTTGAGCGAGCATTACGTGTGGCTCGATCCCGCGGTGAAGCACCGGGAGAAGCTGGTCGTGCACTTGCCAGGTCTGAGCAATATGCCTTCTCAATTCAAATATCTCGCCCAGGAGGCGGCCCGGCGCGGGTACCACGTCATCGTGCTCATGTACGCCAACACGGTCGGAGTCGGAGACGGTCCTCGTTCGACTTGCAAGTTCACCACTTACGACAAGGCCGCTGAGGTCTGCCAGGAGAACGTCCGTCTGGAGGTCCTCGACGGCAAGGCCCACGGCGCGCCCCCGGTCCATCAAGTCTTCCCGGGCATGACCGCCGCGCACGCCTATGCGCATGGCGCATATCACCGCCTGACGAAGCTTCTCGAGCATCTTGCCCTTGCGCGTCCAAGCGAGGGCTGGTCCGGGTTCCTCCACGGTCGCGGACCTGATCGATCGCCGGCATGGCAGAAGATCGTGATCAGCGGTTACTCGTATGGTGGTGCCGAGGCGGCGCTCATCGCGAAGTCGCACCGCGTCCATCGCGTCACCCTGTTCGCGTCACCGAACGACGGCTCGGATGCGGGAAGATCTCCTCGAAACGTGCCTGGCGCGTTCGTTGCCCTCGGCAAGACACCTGCGAAGCGATACTACGGGCTGGTTCATGGCCGTGATCCTCGGCACGAGCTGACACTCGCCAGCTGGCACAAGCTCGGGATGTCCAAGTTCGGAGCCGCGGTGTTCGAGGACGGCATCAAGAGCTCCCCTCCTTACCAGAATACGCACATGCTTCTCACCGACCGGCCCGCGTTGCCGGATCAGAACGCTGGCACGACAACGTACGCAAACGCCCACGGGAGCGTTGCAAACGACCAGTTCACGCCGCTCGACGATCCGAAAGCGCTCTGGCCCGCCGGTAGTCCGCTGCTGGGCCCCGTTTGGCGCTACATGCTGGAGGCGCACGAACAAGAAGACGAGCAGGACTCGCTCGGCGACTTATCGGATGATTGAGCGGCCGCGCAACGCGCTCAACGGCGGAACGAGAGCGCATCGATCCGCAGACGCCGAAGCCATCGCTGGACCTGGGTGCGCCTCTTGCCCAACGCGCGCGCCACTGCGGTTACGTTTCCGCCGTGCTCGCGCAAGAGCGCAACCAGTTCGTCGTGTCCATGCCGCGGCTCGTCGAGCAAGTCCGGCGCGTCAGGCCTTTCGTTCCGCGGCGTCCTCACGTCGGCGGGAAGGTGCTCAACGTCGACGCGGCCGTTGTGCGCAAAGACGAGCGCGGTGGACAGGCACTTCTCCAACTCGCGCACGTTGAGCGGCCAGAGGTGGAGGAGAAGCACTCGGGCGGCAGCGGAGGTGAAAGTGACGTCCTGCGCCGCATCACCCGCCAGCTTGCGGAGCAGGGCGGCGAGGAGGAGCCCCAGGTCCTCGCGCCGCTCTCGCAGGGGCGGCAACACGACGGTGAATCCGGAAAGCCGCGCGAAAAGGTCCGCTCGGAAGGCTTCCCCAGACGCGAGCACACCCAGGTCGTCGTGTGTGGCGGCCACCACGCGGAGGTCCACCGCAAGTGGTCGTGTCGCGCCGACGGGCACGACTTCCGCTTCCTGCAGGACGCGCAGGAGCGCCGCCTGCGCCGGAAGCGGGAGACTGCCGATCTCGTCGAACAGCAACGTTCCCTTGTCGCTGCTGCGGATGAGACCGGGCCGGTCATCCGAGGCGCCCGAGAAAGCTCCCTTGCGGTAGCCGAACAGTTCCGACTCCACCAGGTTCTCCGGCAACGCGCCGCAGTTGACGGCAAGAAACGGCCCCGTTCTGCCGGAGAGCTCGTGGATGGCGCGGGCGATCAGTTCCTTGCCGGTACCCGTCTCGCCGAGGAGGAGGACGGGAATCCGCGAGCGCGCCACGAGCTCGACGCGGTCCAGCTGCGAGCGAAACGCCGGCGAGAGTGTCGCGAGCCCATACGCGGCAGGGCGCAACTCGCGGGCGTCGAGAATTTCGCAGCCGCTCACCGGCAACATGCCTCGATAAAGCAGAAAGGTGTGCCCGAGCTCGACTAGCGCACCGTCGTCGAGTGGCATGCTCGTGACGCGCTCTCCGTCGACCCATGTTCCGTTCTTCGAGCCGGCGTCCCGGACGATCCAGGCTCCGAGGACCTTCTGCAGCTGCGCATGGGACGAGGACATCCGCGAATCAGGAATTCCGATCCGCAGCAGCCTCGCGCCGCCAACCTCGTCCAGGTCGAGGGAGAACGAGTCAGAGCGCCCGATCGTCACGACGTCGAGCGCATCCAGGCAGAAGCGTGCTCCGGGCTCGAGCAGTTTGTCGCATCGCAGCACCAGGAACAGGTGCGGCCGTCCCGCTCCCGGCGTGGGAGGTGGTTCCGGCGAGCTCGTGATGGTGCGCGAAGGGTTCACCGGACGCCCTGCGCCAGGTACATCTCGGAGAAATGGCGGACTTGCCCGTAGACGTACGAGCTGGCATCCGCTGTGATTCGCACCCTGCCGATGCTCAAAACGCCGGTGAGATCGGGAGGGCTCAAGACCTTCCAGATCTCCTTCCGACGCGTGGTGAGGTCGAGCCGGTACACCGTGCAGGGCACTTCGCCGTGCCGGAAGGCGTACAGGAGCCGACCATCCTCACTCCAGGCGAACGGGAAATCTCCCCGGACGAGCTCGGGGAGAGGCTGCGGCGCACCGCCTTGCACCGGGTACAACGCGGACCTGCCGTTCGCATCCGTGGCCGCGACGAGCGAGCCGTCGTGGGACACGGCGTAAAGCAGACTCACCCCTTCCGGTGTAATCGGCTTGGGCGCTCCTGTTCCCAGGATGTACAGCCGCGTTGCGTATCCAGGCTCCTTGCCGGCGATGATGATCCGGGCGCCGTCTCCGGACCAGCGACCCCAAAGCGCTTCGATCTGACCCGAAGGCACTGGTTGTGGCTGGCCAGATCCCGTCGGTAGGAGCAAGAGGCGAGACGGCTGTCCATGAGAGACTGCAAGAACCCACTTCCCGTCCGGGGACAGAGCGGTACCGTCCCCCTCGCCGAGGAAGACCGCTGGAGAGCCATCCGTTTTGCGGAGATAGATGCGCCCGGGGAGGGAAGGGGGCGAGACGTCGCCGCGACGCTCGGTGAACAGTACGATCTTGCCATCGTGGGACAGGTCTCCGAGGAGCGGCCAGTCGAACCAGGACAACTCGCGCGGCCGGTCCTCGCCGGGCGGAAAAGCGGTCAGCACGGTCCGGACGCTGTCCTGTGCGAGAAGGACGCGGCCGTCGCGATCGACGTCGAGTAGCCGCAGCGCACCAGGCACGCTGAGAAGCGCGCGTTGCCGGCCCGAGAGGGTCACGGCGCGAAGCGCCTCGCGCTTGCCGGGCTCGGCCATCGTGAACCAGATCTCGTCGCCCTTCGGAGACCAAGCGACACCTTGCGCGAGGAACTCCGGAACCAGCGTCTGCACATTTCCCGCGAGGTCGATGACGGACACCGAGGCCACTTTCGTGAATCGCCGAGGGTGATGGAGGAAGGCCAATCGGTCGCCTCCCGGCGAAAACCGCAGGTCGCTGACCCAGCCAGTCGTTTCGAAAAGGACCTTGCCGATGGGAAACTCGATCCGGCTGCGTCCGCCGACGTCTCTCACGATCGCGAACGTGGCACCGTCCGGTGCCCAGTCGGCCTCGGAGACATCCTCGAGAACCTCGCGCGGCGCACCGCCGGCGAGAGGGACGCGGGCGAGCGTTCCCGTCACTCGCCAGGTCTCGCGCCGCAGCCCGAGCTGAACGAGGACCTCTCCGGCGCGCGAGAGAGACAGGACGTCGGCGTTCTGCAGCCCGAAAGATCTCGATTCCGCGCCCTGCACGCGCGACGAGAAGATCTCCGGCCGCGGCGTCCCCTCCCACGCCGCCCCGTAGACGATGGTCTGGCCGTCGGACGAGAACCTGGCCGAGTATATCGTCCCCCGGCGGAAGGTCAGCTGCCGGAACTCCGGATGCTGGATCTTCTGGGAGCGAACGCCGGCGACGAGCCCGGCGACAGCGGCCGCGCCGAGCAATGCGAGGCCGACGAGCGCTGCACGCCACCGCCTCATCGAATACGCGCGCGCCGAGCGCAGCGGATGGACCGCCGCCTCCTCGAGGTCGAGGGCAAGGTCCTTGGCCGACTGGTAACGGCGATCCGGGTTCTTCTCGAGACACCGGCGAATGATCCGATCCACCTCCATCGATACCTGCGCTGGCAGGTCGGGGGGCTCTTCGTTCAGGATCGCCGTCCCCGTGCCGATGGGCGTCGACTCCTGGAAGGGACGGTGACCGGCGAGCATCTCGTAGAGGATGGCGCCGGCGCTGAAGATGTCGGATCGATGATCGGCCTTGCGGCCTTGCACCTGTTCCGGGGACATGTATTCGACGGTGCCGAGGATCTCGCGTGTCCTGATGCCTTCCTGTGTGGATTGCGGGACCGCCCCCGGCATCGCCGCCCTCGTTCCGCTCAGCTTGGCGAGACCGAAGTCGAGGATCTTGAGGTGTCCCTCGTTGGTGACGAACAGGTTCTCCGGCTTCAAGTCCCGGTGGATGACGCCGCGTTCGTGCGCCGCGGCCAGGCCGAGGGCAAGCTGGACCGTGTAGCGGAGCGCCGTTTTCAGCGGCAACGAATGCCCGCCGAGCCGGTCGCGCAGCGTCGAGCCCTGGAGCAGCTCCGAGACGATGTACGGTCCCGCCGCGCAGGTGCCCACGTCGTGCACGGCGAGAATGTTCGGATGGTTGAGGGAACCGGCCACTCTCGCTTCCTGGGCGAAGCGGTGCAGCTCGTCTTCCCGGTGCGAACCCGCCGCGAGGAGCTTGATGGCGACCTCTCGGGCGAGGTTCAGGTCACGGGCGAAAAAGACGCGTCCCATCCCGCCGCGTCCGAGCTCCCTCTCGACGCGATAACGCCCACCGAGATCGGGAAGTTCGGGCAGAACCGGTTCTGCCCCCGTGTCCACCGCCAGACGGTGCTCTCATTCGACAATAGGAGTCAATCGAACCGCGACCATCCCATCGCTAGCCTGCCCGGTTTCGAGCAACTCCGTGGTTCGCCCTAGAAGGCGAGCTGAGTTTGCACGACGATCTGGTGCGCCGCCGGCGTCGTGTCGAGGCTCGCGTTCGCGATGACGCTGGCGACCTCCGCCTGGATCTTGACGCGGTGTCCCTGCAGGAAGAAGTTCAAGCCCCCGGCTACTTTGAGGAAGCTGTTTTTCTTGGTATCGCTGTTGTACCAGTAGAAATTCCCTTGCGGTTCAATCGATCCCCAGCGGTAACCCGCCTCGGCGTGTAGCCCGTTGCCGGTCCGCGCATTGCCGGTGCCGTAATCGAACCGGTATGCGCCGAGCGTCAGGACCGCCTCAGTGCGGGCGGTGAGAGCGATGTCCGCGAAGAGGTCGGTGGCGAGCGCGAGGTAATCGTTGTAGGTGCTCGTACCCGCTTGGAGTCCCCCCGAGTGTGGCTGATATTGTGCGCCCACGCCGATCGAGATGCGCGTCTTCCCGTCGAGATAGATTCCCGGGTAAGCGTAGGTTGCCTCGTCGCCAGCGAGGTTCAGCCGGATCATTCCGCCAGCCAGGGGCATGCCCTTCGGGTTCAGCGCCGGGGCAGTGGGCGGATTCGTGTTTCGCGCACCCTCGTATAGGCCACCGCGCACCAGGAGCCGGCGGTCGAGGAGCAAGGCACGGAGCTGGACGCCGGTCTCGCGCAGGTTGCGCGCGTTGTTGTACAGCAGGATGTCGGCCGGGATTTCGAGGGCCGACGTATCGGTTGCCGATGAGAGCGCCGCGTGGGTGAGCGGCATGTAGAGGAGGCCGATCTCGATGTTCACGTCCTTTGCCGGGACGTACCCTATGTGGGCGTCTTGTAAGGCGATGGCGACGTTGTAGTTGCCGCGCTCCCCCAACCGCGGCGCGTTGAGGAGGAAGGCGAACGTGAATTGTTTGTAGGCGGTTCCCCTGATGAGGAGGCGCGCGCGCCGGATGAAGAAATCGAAGTTCGCGTGGCCACTGGGCGACGCCGAGCCCGGCGGTCCGTCGAAATCCAACTCGAAGCGCGGTTGGACCTGAGGGTTGATGTCCAGGATGAAATCTTCGGTCCCCGTGGTGACCTCGATCGCAGAGGCGGCCGACGGCGCGAGCAGCACGGCAAACGCCAACATGGAGGCCCCCTCGCTCCAGGCCATGTGTTCCTCCCCGGGATCCGCGGGTGGCAGCCGCGTGAGGTATCACGGTGTTCGCTGCCGACCGAATCAACCTCCTTATCCGAGCACGACGTCGTGCATCTCGGCCTCGTGGATGAGTATCGGATCTTCATCAGTCCTATCCTCCTGAATCCCAGCCTGCGTGGGGTTCCGGGCCGTCACCTGCGTTTTGAGGAAAATGGCGGTGTCGCAGCACCGGTCGATGCCAGCCGCATCGGCGACGTATTCAGCCTGTACCTGGGGCGGGCCTCCGCGAGTGAGGCAGGCGCAAGGCGCCTTCTGCCAGGCCGACGCTCCCGTCCCTGGCGGGACCCCCCGCCGTAGCAGACCAACCCGCCAACGTGCTATGCAGCTGGCGCGCAGGTGGTAGAGCGGTCGTTCCCCAGTACAAAGGAGAGTTCCGTGCTCAATCGAGGCATCCGGCTCGCCGCGCTGCTGTCCCTGTTGGTGGGCGCCGCGGGCCAGGCCCAGAACCAGACCAAGGTCGTGATCGCCACCGTCAACAACGGCGACATGATCATCATGCAGAAGCTGTCCAAGGAGTTCGAGAAGGCGCACCCGGAGATCAAGCTCGACTGGGTGGTGCTGGAGGAGAACGTCCTGCGCGAGCGGGCCACGACGGACATCGCCACGCGCGGCGGCTCGTTCGACGTGATGACCATCGGCACGTACGAGACGCCCATCTGGGGCAAGAAGGGCTGGCTCGTGCGGCTCGACGACGATCTCCCTTCCAGCTACGACCTGGAGGACGTCCTCAAGCCCATCCGCGACGGGCTCTCCGTCGACGGGAAGGTCTTCGCGCTTCCCTTCTACGGCGAGAGCTCCTTCACCTTCTACCGCAAGGACCTGTTCCAGAAGGCCGGCGTGACCATGCCGGAGAAGCCGACCTACGCCGACGTCGAGAAGTTCGCCAAGGCCACGACCGATCGGGCCAAGGGCATCTCCGGCATCTGCCTGCGCGGGAAACCGGGCTGGGGCGAAAACATGGCCTACGTGGACACGTTGGTGAACACGTTCGGCGGCCGGTGGTTCGACGAGAAGTGGAAGCCCGAGCTCACCAGTCCGGAGTGGAAGGAGGCCGTCACCTACTACGTGAACATGATGAAGAAGTACGGCCCTCCGGGCGGAAGCTCCAACGGCCACAATGAGAACCGCGCCCTCTTCGCCACCGGCAAGTGCGCCATGTGGATCGACGCGACCGTGGCCGCCGGTTATCTCGCGAACCCCAAGGAGTCGAAGGTGGCGGACCAGCTGGGCTTCGCACCCGCGCCCATCGGCAAGGTGCCGAATGGAGCGCAGTGGCTCTGGTCCTGGGCCTTGGGGATCCCCGCCTCGTCGAAGCACGTGAAGGAGGGGAAGCAGTTCATCCAATGGGCCACGTCGAAGGAGTACGTCAAGCTCGTCGCGGCGTCGGACGGCTGGCCCGCCGTCCCTCCCGGCACCCGGAAGTCTACCTACGAGCAGAAGGAGTACCAGGCCGCGGCTCCCTTCGCCGAGCTGACGCTCAAGGCCATCCTCGCTGCCGATCCCACCCATCCGACCGCGAAGCCGGTCCCGTACACCGGCGTCCAGTTCGTGGCCATCCCCGAGTTCCAGTCCATCGGGACACAGGTGGGCCAGAACATCGCGGCCGCGCTCGTCGGCAAGGTCTCGGTCGAGGCCGCGCTCGAGACGTCCGAGAAGGCCACTGAGCGCACGATGCGCCGCGCCGGATATTACAAGTAGTCCCGTTCTCCGCCCGCGGAGGCCACCCCTCCGCGGGGGGCACCCCACCCACCCGGGGGAGAGCCATGGAAACATCGGCATCGCATATCCAACCCGGTGCGGTCCCCCCAGTCCCCTTGCCGGTGCCGGGCGGCCGGAGCGTCCGGACGGGACCGCTGAAGCTGCCGGCGATCGTGCTCCTCCTCTTGTGGTCCGTCGTCCCGCTGGCGATGACGCTGTGGTTCTCGTTCCAGCACTACAACCTGCTCAACCCGGGCGAGGAACGCTGGGTCGGCTTCGAGAATTATCGCTTCCTCGTCACCGATCCGGGGCTGGGTGCGGCGATCGGCAACACGCTGCTGATCGTGGGATCGGTGCTGGTCATCACCGTCTGCTTCGGCACGCTCCTGGCCGTCCTCTTCGATCAGGACCTCTTCGGCCGCGGCGTCGCCCGCGTGCTGATGATCGCCCCGTTCTTCGTCATGCCCACGGTGAGCGCGCTCATCTGGAAGAACATGCTGATGCACCCGGCCAACGGCGTCATCAGCTTCCTCTTGACCAGCGTGGGGCTGGAGCCCATCGACTGGTTCTCCCAGGCGCCGCTCGCCTCGATCATCATCATCGTGGCGTGGCAATGGCTGCCCTTCGCCGCGCTGATCTTGCTCACCGCCATCCAGGCGCTCGACCCGGAGCGCAAGGAAGCGGCCCGCATGGACGGCGCCGGGCCGTTCTCCATGTTCTTCTTCATCATCATCCCCCACCTGGCGCGGGCAATCAGCGTGGTTGTGATGATCGAGACCCTGTTCCTGCTCGCGGTCTTCGCGGAGATCTTCGTCACCACCGCAGGCGGGCCGGGACTTGCCTCCACCAATCTCGCCTTTCTCATCTACCGCTACGCGCTGCTCGAGTACGACGTGGGCGCCGCGTCCGCGGGAGGCGTCCTCGCCATCGTGCTGGCCAACGTCGTCGCCGCGTTTCTGGTCCGGGCAATCGCAAAGAACATCGAGGCTTGACAGCCATGAACAAGGCCCTTCGCCGCAAGATCATCGTCACCGCCGCCGCGTGGGCGGTCGCCCTCGTCATCTTCTTTCCCATCCTCTGGATGTTCTTCACCGGCTTCAAGACGGAGGTTGATGCCGTCGCGGTGCCACCGCACATCTTCTTCCACCCCACGGTCGAGAACTACGTCGCGGTGCAGGAGCGCGCCGACTACCTCAAGTTCTTCTGGAACAGCATCGTCGTGTCGGTCGGCTCGACGCTGCTGGCGCTGGCGATCGCGGTGCCTTGCGCTTACGCCATGGCTTTCTTCCCGACCAAGCGCACCAAGGACACGCTGGTGTGGATGCTCTCCACCAAGGCGCTGCCTGCGGTCGGCGTGCTCGTCCCCATCTACCTGATCTTTCGCGACCTGGGTCTCCTCGATACCAGGACCGGGCTCCTCATCGTGTACACGCTCGTCAACCTGCCCATCGTGTGCTGGATGCTCTTCTCCTTCTTCAAGGAAGTGCCCCGAGAGGTCCTGGAGGCGGGGCGCATGGACGGCGCGCAGCCGAGGGACGAGCTCTACCATCTGCTGCTCCCGCTCTCGCTGCCGGGCATCGCCTCCACCTCGCTGCTCGCCATCATCCTGTCCTGGAACGAGGCCTTCTGGAGCCTCAACCTGACCGCCGCCAACGCCGCGCCTCTCACGGCTTTCATTGCCTCGTTTTCCAGCCCGGAAGGGCTCTTCTGGGCCAAGCTCTCCGCAGCGTCGACCATGGCCATCGCGCCCATCCTCATCTTCGGCTGGATGAGCCAGCGCCAGCTGGTGCGTGGCCTGACGTTTGGTGCAGTGAAGTAGGGAGGACAACGCACAATGGCCACCGTCAAGCTCACCAACATCCGCAAGTCCTTCGGGGACGTGGACATCATCAAGGGCGTGTCGCTCGCGATCGAGGACCGAGAGTTCTGCGTCTTCGTGGGTCCGTCGGGCTGCGGCAAGTCCACCCTGTTGAGACTCATCGCCGGGCTGGAGGAGATCACCGGCGGCGACCTCTTCATCGACGGGGTCCGGTCGAACGACGTCCCGCCGCCCAAGCGCGGCCTCGCCATGGTGTTCCAGAGCTACGCGCTCTACCCGCACATGAGCGTGGCGGACAACATGGGGTTCAGCCTCAAGCTCGGCCACGTTGCCAAGGAGGAGCGGGACAAGAAGGTGAACGACGCCGCACGCGTCCTCCAGCTCGAGCCGCTGCTCCACCGCAAGCCCAAGGAGCTCTCGGGAGGGCAGCGGCAACGCGTGGCTATCGGGCGCGCCATCGTCCGCAACCCCAAGGTCTTCCTCTTCGACGAGCCGCTCTCCAACCTCGACGCCGCCCTTCGCGTGCAGATGCGGATCGAGCTCACCCGGCTCCACGACGTGCTCGCGGCCACGATGATCTACGTGACGCACGACCAGGTCGAGGCCATGACGATGGCCAACAAGATCGTGGTCCTGCAGGCGGGTCTCATCGAGCAGGTGGGATCGCCGCTGGAGCTGTACCACCACCCGAACAACAAGTTCGTGGCAGGCTTCATCGGATCGCCGAAGATGAACTTCCTGAACGGAACCGTGACCGGAGTGCGGGACGGCGTGGTCTCGGTGCGCCTCGCGGGCGGGGGAACGATCGACGTGCCGGTCGAAGCCGGTCGCATGAACGGGGGGACGGAGGTCACCCTGGGCATCCGCCCGGAACACCTCAAGGTGGTGGCCGACGGTGGCCTGCTCCGTGGGGAGGTCCTGGTGGTGGAGCGGCTGGGAGGGGAGACGTTCCTCCACGTGAAGGCGACGACCGGCGATCTGCTCACGGTTCAGGCCGACGGAGACAGCCCGGTGAACATGCATGACACCATCGGTCTTCAGGCGAGTCCGGCCGACTGCCATCTGTTCGACCAGGGCGGGCTGGCCATCCACCGGACCACCCGCCACCCGCTCGCCGGCAAGAAGGCGCCGGACGCGAGCCACAGCGCCGGCTAAGGCGGGCCAGGAGGAGGAGCCATGGCGAGCGCCATCCAGCTGAACCGGGCCAACCTGAAATCGATCGCCGGTCGGGCGCAGGTGCCTTCGTTCGACACCAGCGGACTGCCGGGGAGCATCGTGCACATCGGCGTGGGCGGGTTCCACCGCGCTCACCAGGCGGTGTACCTCGACGACCTCCTTGCGCAGGGCGGCCCGCGGGAATGGGGGCTCTGTGGCGTGGGGCTGCTCCCCCACGATGCGCGCATGCGCGACGTGATGCGCGCCCAGGACTGCCTGTACACGGTCGTGGAACGAGGCGCCGCCGGCGACCGGGCGCGCGTCGTCGGGTCGATCGGGAGCTTCCTGTTCGCGCCGGACGATCCCGAGGCCGTGATCGAGAAGATGGCGTCGCCCGGGTGCCGCATCGTGTCGCTGACCATCACCGAGGGCGGTTACTACATCAACGAGGGAACCGGCGAGTTCAACCACGCGCATCCCGACATCCGGCACGACCTCGAGCACCCCCATGCGCCCGCCGGCGCCTTCGGCTATCTCGCCGAGGCGCTCGAGCGGCGACGCGGGCGCGACCTCGCCCCCTTCACCGTCATGTCGTGCGACAACCTGCAGGGCAACGGCGACATCGCCCGCAAGATGTTCCTCGCCTTCGCCGAGCGGAGGGACCCGCAGCTGGCGAGGTGGATCGCCGAGAAGGGCGCCTTCCCGAACGGCATGGTCGACCGGATCACGCCTGCCACGACCGATGCACACCGCGCCTTGGTGCGCGAGTCGTTCGGCATCGTAGACGGCTGGCCGGTGGTCACCGAGCCCTTCAAGCAGTGGGTGATCGAGGACCACTTCCCTCTCGGCCGGCCCGCGTGGGAGCGGGTGGGCGCGCAGATGGTCTCGGACGTGCACCCCTACGAGATGATGAAGATCCGGCTGCTCAACGCCAGCCACCAGGCCCTCTGCTACATCGGCATGCTCCTCGGCTACAGCTACGCCGACGAGACGATGGCCGACGCCGACATCCGCGCGCTGGTCGAGCGCATGATGAACGACGAGGTGACGCCGCTGCTGCCGCCGGTGCCGGGCATCGACCTGGCCCAGTACAAGCGGACGGTGATCGAGCGGTTCGCGAATCCCACGCTGCGCGATCAGCTGGCGCGGATCGGGACGGAGGGCTCGGCACGAATCCCGAAGTTCGTCCTCCCGTCCATCCTCGAGCGGCTCTCGCGGGGAGGACCGATGCGGGCGCTGACGTTCACGGTGGCGGCCTGGTTCGGCTACCTGATGGGGACCGACGAGTCCGGGAAGGCGCTGCCGATCAACGACCCCATGTCGGAGGAGCTGGTGCGCCGCGCCCGCGCGGGCGGCGAGAGCCCGAAGGAGCTGCTGGGGATCGAGAAGCTCTTCGGTAACGTCCTGCCCACCTCGCCGGCCTTCACGAAGTATCTCACCGAGGCGCTGAAGTCGCTGCACCGGGACGGGGCGCGGCAGGCACTGGCGAAGTGCCTGCGCGCGTAGGCGCGGCGATGTTCCTGGGAATCGATCTCGGGACTTCCGAAGTGAAGGCGCTCCTGCTCGACGAGTCGGGCGCGGTCGCCGGCAGCGCCGGCTCGCCGCTCGAGGTGCAACGGCCCCATCCCCGCTGGTCGGAGCAATCGCCAGAGGCCTGGTGGCAGGCCACGCTCTCGGCGGTCGAGGGCCTTCGGCGAGCGGACCCGGAACGGCTCGCCGCCGTCCGCGGCGTCGGGCTCTCCGGCCAGATGCACGGCGCCACGTTGCTCGACGCCAAGGACCGGCCTCTGCGCCCGGCCATCCTCTGGAACGACGCACGTTCCGGCCTCGAATGCGAGGAGCTCGTCGCGCGGGTTCCCAAGACGTACGCCATCACCGGCAACCTGGCCATGCCCGGCTTCACGGCGCCGAAGCTCATCTGGGTGGCGAAGCACGAGCCGGAGGTGTTTGCGCGCGTCGCCACCGTCCTGCTTCCCAAGGACTACCTGCGCCTGTGCCTCACCGGCGAGAAGGTGTCGGACATGTCCGACGCGGCGGGGACGCTCTGGCTCGACGTTGCCAGGCGGGACTGGTCCGAGGCGATGCTCGAAGGGTGCAGGCTCTCCCGCGCCCACATGCCGCGGCTCGTCGAGGGCAGCGCCCCGAGCGGGCGCCTCCTCCCGGAGATCGCCGCGAGCTGGGGCATCCGGCATCCAGTCATCGTGGCCGGAGGAGGCGGCGACAACGCGGCGAGCGCGGTGGGCATCGGCGCGATTGCGCCCGGCGACGGCTTCGTCTCCCTCGGCACTTCGGGCGTGTTGTTCGTCGTGAACGATCGCTTCTCGCCCAACCCGGCGCGCGCCGTCCACGCCTTCTGTCACGCTCTTCCTCGGCGCTGGCATCAGATGAGCGTGATGCTGTCGGCAGCGAGCTGCCTGCGCTGGGTCACGCGCCTCGTCGGCGGCGCGAGCGAGGGCGCGGTGCTCGCCGAGGTCGCCACGCTCGAGGAAGCGGATCGGGAGCGGGCGCCCATCTTCCTGCCTTACCTCTCCGGCGAGCGCACTCCGCACAACGATCCCGCCGCGCAGGGCGTCTTCTTCGGCCTCACACACGGCGCGGACCGCCGAGCGCTGGTGTACTCCGTCATCGAAGGTGTCTCGTTCGGCCTGGCGGATGGGCTCGACGCGCTCGCTTCCGCGGGCACCAGGGCGGGCACGCTCTCGCTGGTGGGAGGAGGATCGCGGAGCGCGCTCTGGGCCCAGCTCCTCGCCGATATCTTGAAGACGCGGCTGCGGGTCCACGCGGGCAGCGAAGCTGGAGGGGCCTTGGGAGCGGCGCGGCTCGGCCACCTCGCGTGCGGCGGAGACGAGCGGACTGTTTGTGTCCAGCCGCCGGTGGCGATCGAGCACGTTCCCTCGCGCGACGCGCCGGCGCGTTTTCAGGGTCGGCTGGAGCGGTTCCGCGCCTTGTACCGGGTGCTCTCCCCGATCTGGAGGGAGTCGGGCGCGCGCGATGCCTAGACCAGTGATGTTCCCGCGCTCGATGGCGCACATGCTCCCACGATGTCCCGCGATGTGCGCCGCCCACCATGTTGTTCGACGAGCTGCCGCCCTGCTTTCGCGGGCACGCCCGACCCGGGCCTGGGGCGCGACGTTCGATCCGGCACCGGCCAGAGCGAGCCAAGCCCCGGCACCACAATGGAGTCGACGCGCTTCTCACTGCATGGATCATCAAGGGGATAGGAACAGTTTTTTGCGTACCTCGACAAACCGCTCATTCAACCGACAGCGAAATAAACGCGCCGGTATCAATGTCGCTTCCCTACCGTCCAAGTGCACTTCTTGATCAATTCCAAAAAAGGACGTGAACACGGCTGCGCGGTCTGAAGTTCTGGCCGCTTGACGCTCGCCTGACGGCGTCCGACAAAGGTTGCGGGGGCTTCGGGATGAGGTGGCCATGGAACGACCGCCGGGAATTGACAGGGCGCGAAGCGTCGCGCGCGGGCAGCGCGGATCTGTCGATCGCGACGGCGAGCGAGCGGTACGGGTTTTCGTCGTCGGTGAGGTTCGCGTCTACTGCGACGGGCTCGCGCATCTGCTCTCGGCCCAACCCACCGTTCAAGTGGTGGGCATCGCAGCGCCGACGCGCGAATCGATGCAGCAGATTGCGTCCGCGGGTCCTGACGTCGTGCTCCTGGACTCCATGACGGCGCGGCGGGGCGATACCGTACGTTTGATCTCGGCGACCTCGTCGAAGAGTCACGTGATCGCGTTCGCGGTGCGTGAAGAAGAGGCGGAGGTGCTCGCTTGCGCCCAGGCGGGCGTCGCCGGATACATTGCCTGTGACGCATCGTCTGACGAGCTCGCTGCGATCCTGCGCAGCGCTGGTTCCGGCGAGCCGGCATGCTCGCCCCGGTTGGCTGCGATCCTGTTCCGCCAGGTCGCCACGCTCGCGCGCGACCACGACATTCCGCAGTTGCCGCTGCTGACGCCGCGACAGCGAGAGATCCTCGAGCTGATCGACAGCGGCCTGATGAACAAGGAGATCGCGAGGGCACTCTCGATCGAGCTCACGACGGTCAAGAACCACGTGCATCACATCCTGGAGAAGCTCGGCGTGACCCACCGCGCGGCAGCTGCGGCGAAGGTTCGCAAGCTAGGACACTGATCCAAGGATCTACATCCCTAGGGATGAATGCTGTAGGCGTCCGCGAGATCCATTTACTCGCGCATTTTCGCTCTGCTAACAAACGCCCCCTATCGGAACAGGGCGGTCTTCTTTACCCACGAACGAACAACAACCCGCGTTTGGTAACTGCCGGGAGAACGGGGTCACATTCCATGTCCGCGATCGCGCGAGCAGTTCCCTTGGTTTCCCTCTGTATGTGGATGGGCCTCCCGATGGGCGCCTGGGCGCAGGTGGATCCGGGACCGCGTTCTGGGCCCGCGGGATCGGGTGGTCCGTTTCCGACGCTGAATGCAAGCGAGACCGCCTTCTTCAATGGTGCTCGGCAGGTGTTCCAGGAGATCGACTCGGTCTCCGGCGGCGTGGCGGGCGAGGAGGGACATGGCCTCGGACCGACCTTCAACGCAAACAGCTGCGCTTCCTGCCATGCGCAACCTGACGTAGGCGGCACCAGCCCCCACCCCAGGCTCGGCCAGGTGCTCCGGCAGAATCCTCAAGTAGCCATGGCAACCCTCGATCGGGTGCCGGGTGGAAACCAGACCGTTCCATCGTTCATCCGAGCGGATGGACCCGTTCGCGAGGCGCGCTTCATCAACAACCCCAACGGGACCAAGGACGGCGGCGTTCACGGTCTGTACACCATTTCTGGTCGCATCGACGCGGCGGGGTGCAATCTGCCGCAGCCCGACTTCGCCACCGAGCTCTCGAGGAACAACGTCATCTTCCGCATCCCCACTCCGGTGTTCGGCTTGGGATTGCTGGAGAACGTCCCGGACCAGGCGCTCAGGGAGAACCTGAACCGGAACGCTTCCTTGAAAGCCAGGCTCGGCATTCGCGGCCGGTTCAACACCACCGGGAACGACGGCACCATCACCCGGTTCGGCTGGAAGGCGCAGAACAAGTCCCTGCTCATCTTCGCCAGCGAGGCCTACAACGTGGAGCAGGGTGTCTCCAACGAGGGATTTCCGAACGAGCGGTCCGCGGTGGCGGGCTGCGTGTTCAACCCGACACCCGAGGACTCGACCAAGATCACTCCAACGGGTGGAGGCAGCATCGCCGACACAGTCAGCTTCGCTGCCTTCATGCGGTTGGCTGCCCCTCCCACGCCGACGACCAGCACCCCTTCGGAGCTCAACGGCAAGGCGTTGTTCGGAACAGCCGCGAGCCCGGGCATCGGTTGCGTGCTGTGTCACTCGGCCGGGCTCACCACCGCCTCATCCCCGTTCACAGGAATGGGCGGGTTCACCTTTCAGCCGTTCAGCGACGTGGCCCTGCACAACATGGGGCCTGGGCTGGCGGATTTCGTGACCCAAGGCGTGGCGGGCCCCGACGAGTTCCGCACGGCACCCCTTTGGGGCGTGGGACAGCGGATCTTCTTCCTCCACGACGGTCGCGCGGGGCCGGGCAACGGCGGACTGCTGAAGGCGATCCTGGCCCACCAGAGCAGCAATCCCTTCTGCCTGCCCTGGCAGCAGTTCACCGACGACGGTGTGGCTTGCCAATCCGAAGCCAACGCGGTCATCCAGCAGTTCAGGGCTCTGAGCGCGTCGGACCAGCAAGATATCCTCAACTTCCTCCGCTCGCTGTAGCTTCCGCCCGCGCGGGTACACGCTGCATCCGGTGATCGCAAGCACAGGGGCCGCGCGGAGGCGGCCCCTGTGCTCCCTCGCATCGCTCCGCGCTTGCCTCAATCGCCCTGGTCCTCGTTCTCGTCTCCGGCTCCGGGCAGCCGCAACTTCCAGGCGCTGCGGCCGTGGGTGGCCGCGTAGAGGATGCGGGCCGAAGGCACGATGGTCAGGCCGGCCACTTCGACCATGGGCAGCCCGGTTCCTGCGGCTGTCCAGGTGGTGGACCCGCTGGCGAGGCGCATGACGCCGAAGTCGCTGGCGGCGTAGAGGTCGGCGGTCAGATCGTCGCGGACCAGGTCGGTGATGGGGAAGTCGGGGAGGTTGTAGCTAAGGTCGGTCCACGTCGCGACCGCCCCGGTCCAGGTGATTTCGAACACGTGGCCCGGCTGAGTCGGAGTGTTCACGTTGTAGCCCGAGTACGAGATCCAAGCGTGGTGGGGGATTTGCGGGTCGGGGTGGATCGAGCTGATGAACCGGCTCGGGCTGTTCGCCACCGCGGTGTCGATCCGGTGCCAGACGACCAGCATTGGGTCGAGCGCATCGGAGTTGTCGGAGACGAACACGCGGCCGGCGCCGGTGGCCGCCCACAGGGTGCTGGTGTCGGTCGGCGTGCGCTCGATCGCCGCGACCGCGCTGCCCGACCGGTCGCCCCACAGCGCCGATGTCAGCCGGGTCGACGGAGCGCCGCCGATGGGGACGAAATCGCCGCACGTCGGCTCGGCAGCGGAGGTGGTGAACTCGGGGCAGTTCGCTTCGAGGAATTCGCGGTTGCCGCCCCAGTCCTGCGTTCGCCAGACGCTCAAGGAACCCTGGAAGATGGTGCCCCAGTTCGCCGGGTGCGGGTCGCCGGTCACCGGCGGATAGAAGAACGATCCCTCGGGGCTGGACACGATCGGCCCCGTCGCGATCACCCACTTGGTGGGATCGCCGTTGCGGAAGTTCACGTCGGATGCCTGTCCGAAGAAGGTGTTGAAGCGGAGGCGGTCATCCGCGGAGCTGAAGCCCGACTGGCCGCCGTCGCCGTAGATCTCCTGCACCCAGAGCACGGAGGAGCCGGTGTACTGCCATGTGCCGTTGTCCTGTGTTCCGCCTTGGACGTTGTTCCTGGGCCGCTTCGGGCTGACGGACAGGCTCTGGAATTGCAGCGTCGAGAGGCCGTCGTTCAAGATGGCCAGCTCGTTCGGCACCCGCCAGAGCAAGCTCTTGCAGAATGCCGTGCTGGCCGGGTCGAGGCCTCGCTGGTCGCACTTGTAGGACACGTCCGCGAACTTGCCGTCCGAGCGGACCAGCCCGCCGTCAGATCCCTCCCAGTACTGGAACGGATTGTTGGGGTTGGTCACCATCGCGTGCTGATCGGGATGCGTCGCACCGGCGTGGTGGCGGTCGCCATCCTGCGACATGTCGCTCCAGGTGGCTCCGCCGTCGGTCGAGAGAAGCACGGCGCGCCCGTTGGTCGGGCCGTTGACGGTGTTGTAGTCGAACGAGCCCATCAGGTAGACGAGGTCCGGGTAGCCCTTGGGCGTGTAGACGACGTTGTCGTACCAGCACTGGCCCGTGCAGTAGTTGTCCACCTGGGCCCCGCCCATCTGCGTGAACGTCGCGCCGGTGTCGGCGTTGTCGCTCCGCCAGAAGTTCGAGTGGTGTCCGGCCCCTCCCCCCTGGCCCTCGCCGACGTACATCCGCGTCGAGCCACTGGACAGCGTGGTGACGTCAAACTCGGAGCGATCGATTGCCGACCCGGCCACCGTCGGATCCTTCGCGGCGAAGATCTGCACGAAGGTGGCGCCATTGTTGTTCGAGCGCCAGATCCCCTGCTGGAAAGCGTTGACGTAGATGACCCCGGCATGCGTGGGGTCGACCTTGACCATCGTCGATCCACGCACCGGCGGTGGACTCGGCCAGATGAGCGTGAACGTCGCCCCCGTCTGCCGCCAGAGACCGCGGGTCACGAGCGGATGCGCCGCGTTACCACTCGACGATGCGCCGCCGGAGAGAACCGACGAGATGCCGCGCACGCCGCTCGCGATGGGCACGAGCAGGTTGCCCGCGTTGTCCAGAGTCAGGTGACCGATCGATCGCTGGAAGAAGATGTCGCTGCCGGGTACCAGCGACCAGGTCTGGCCCGCGTCGGTCGATTTGTAGATGCCCACGCCTGCCTCGGAATCGGCCGAGGCGTTGGGCTCTCCCGTGCCGGCATAGAGCGTCCGGCCGCTCGCGTCGTTCGGGTCCAGGATGAGCGACCCGATCGCGTTGGTGCCGAAGCTAGCGGAGACGAACTCCCATCTCGGGCTCTTCGCGAGCCCGTCCTTCGCCCGCCAGATGCCTCCGCCGGCCGCCGCGAGGTAGATCGGACAGTCGCCGCGGCTGCACTTCGGGCCGTTCGCGAGCGCCGTCACGCGGCCCGAGGTGAGCGCCGGCGCCCCGTCGTAAAGAAAGACGTTGAGGACGCTCGGAGTCAAGGCCTGGCTGGGGCCAATCAGCTGCCAGGAACCGGGTGAATGCGGTCCGGCATTCAGGGTCCGCCAGCCGCCCTGTGCGGCAATGCTCGCCTCGGCCGGTACGTCGTCGGCGGGGTAGGCCCGCAACAAGTAGGCCTCGACGTCGGGCGTGAAAGCCTCATCGCGCGCTTCGTTGATGGCCGCCATCACGTTCTTGCGCTTGGCGATTTCATCGGAATCGCCCTTCTTGAACGGAAGCGCGCGCGGGGCCGGCTCGCCGGAGCGACCGGATCTCGTCACGACGACGAGCGCAAGCGCTGCAGCGACAGGGATGGCTGCCGTGAGGCCCACGATAGCGAGCCGGACAAACCGCCGTCGGTTCATGATGTCCCCCTTAACGATCGCAGTTGAAACCTTCGCCCGTTGCGTTTGCCCTCGGACGACCGTCCGAGTTCACCGAGGGTGAATCAGGCCCCCCTTTAGCGATTCGTCGCCGCCGAAGTCAAGCCGCAGGGCAGCACCGCTGCCGGCAAGCAGGACCGCCCTCTCGTATACTTGCCTGGATGGGCCTGACCATCCTGTTCGGAGTGCTCGGATCCGCGTTGGCCGCAGCGATCCCGTCCACCGTCGCGTCCTCCGGAACGGCGGCAGTCGTTCGGGTGTCGGAGATTGAACCCTTCACCGTGAGCGGCCGTCATTTCCGGCCCGGGGAGCAGGTGAAGATCGTCGTGCAGGCCAAGGGCCGGTTCGAGGCGCAGCAGGCCGCGGGACCGGACGGATCGTTTACAGCCGTCATTCCCGAGGTGAAGTTTGACGAATGCAAGGGGTACGTCGTCAAGGCCGAGGGAAGCCTCGGTAGCCGCGCAGCCTTCAAGCGCCAGGCCGCAGAATGCGGCGTGCCGCTCGCTGGGTGGCGCGCGCAGCGAGAGAATCGTTGGTCACGGTGATCCTCGCCGGCCGAAAAGACAAGGGGTTCCGACCCGTTGCCCCTTCGCGTCCAACCGGGACGGTCCAGGACGGCCAGCGGCCCTGAAAGGAGCCCTTCCTGCCTGAGGTAGATATAGTGTAAAATTCTACACGTGTTTCACATCGAGATCGCTGAACCGCTCGATCACGTGCCCCCCGATCTACTGGTGGAGTTGCACGCCCGTCTGCGCGAGATCGGCGGCAGCTTGGATACGATGCCGGCGGAGAGCGAGATGTGGCCTTCACTCGCGGGGAGCGTCGTGCTCCTCGACGTCGAGGGCTGGCGATTCCAGTACCGCGTGGATCTGAAGGGCCGCCGTCTCGTGGTCGATTCCGCCGTCTTTTACGGCCGCAAGTAGCACGGCGCCGAACCGGACGATCAGCGCCTGTAGGTTCCCCTGCCAGCGTCCGCTCGATTTGGCCACACCGTCCAATCCGGTCGCCTGTTTGCGGCGCACGTGCGCAGCGGCGCGCTCTCCGAGGAGATGCTGATGTGCGGAAGCTGCGGAGTGGACGGCGCGCGCAGCCGTACTAGTCTCACGCGCAGACCACTTCCATGCCGAAAAAGAGACTTTTGCGGTGCCGAGCATGCCGTCTGAAGTGGTTTCCCCAAGGGGATGCCGGTGCGCCGTGTCCCGCCTGCGGAAGCAGCGAAGTCGGTACCGCGCTCCAGCTGTTCCACGTCGGGATCGCGCTCATCGCGCTGGCCCTGATCGGCTGGGCGGCGCCGTTGATCGGACAGCGGTACCCCGAGGTGCCGTTCATCGGACAGCGGTACCCCCGCACGCCGTCGAGCGGAGCACGATCCGCCGGCGAGCGGCCCGTCGCGATGCTTGGCCCGTTGGTCGAGGCGAAGAAGCCTCCCCTCGAGGTGCAGCGAACGCGCCCGGTGGCGACGATCTCCGCGGTCATCAAGGCGAAGAAGCTGACCGTGGACGTGCAGCGAGGACCCGCTGAAGGACACAAGGTCACGCTTCGCCGCGGGGACAAGGTCACCATCCTCGAGCGGAGGGACCGCCGGTTCCTGGTCAGGGATCGGCGGGGCAACCAAGTCTACGTCCCTTTCGACAAAGTCAACGCACGCCAGAAAACGAAGACAAGGAGCCAGCATGTACAGCGCTGAAATCAGCCGGAAGAACCCAGGGTGCTTCATCTTCCTATTGGACCAATCCGCCTCCATGGAGGATCCATTCGGCGGCAGCAGCGACCGGCGAAAGGCCGACGAGCTGACGACGATCATCAACAAGCTCATCCACAACCTTTCCATCCGCTGCGCCAAGGGAGACTCCATCTACGACTACTTCCACGTGGCTGTGATCGGCTACGGCCAGGACACGGTGGTGAAGTCGGCCTTTGACGGACCCTTGACCGGGAAGGACCTGATCCCGATCAGCGAGCTCGCCAACAACCCCTTGCGTATCGAGGATCGGGTCAAGAAGTCGGATGACGGCGCCGGCGGGCTGGTGGAACAGACGGTGAAGTTTCCGCTCTGGTTCGAAGCCAAGCACGCGGGTGGAACGCCGATGAGCTCCGCCTTCAAGACGGCCGCGGACATCGTCCAGCGTTGGGTCGCCGAGCATCCCAAGGGGTTTGCCCCCATCGTGATCAACATCACCGACGGCGAATCGACAGACGGCGATCCGATCCCAGATGCAAAGGCGCTGGGTTCGTTGGGAACCGAGGACGGAGCGACGCTGCTGTTCAACATCCACCTCTCGTCGTCCGCCGGAAATCCCATCGAGCTGCCCGCCAGCGACGAGGGACTGCCGGACAAGTTCTCCAAGCAGCTCTACGAGATGTCCAGCGGCTTGACCCCGTTCATGGTCGCGCGCGCCAAGGAGCTCGGGATGTCGGCCGGCGACGGAGCGCGAGGCTTCGTCTTCAATGCGCAGCCGACGCAGGTGATTCAGTTCCTCGACATCGGAACCCGTCCCGCAAACCTCCGGTGAGCGATCCTCTTCACCCCAACGGACAGGCGCCGTTCTCGGTCGAGGCGTTCTCGTGCCAGAAGGCCGGGAACGCCCGAACCGAGTACGAAGACGCCTGGGCCATTCGCGGCTCGGACTCGCCCACCCGCTGCCGCGTGGCGGTCGCTGACGGCGCCACGGAGAGCAGCTTCTCCGCTCTCTGGGCGGCGCTGCTGGTCGAGAGCTTCGTCCGCGGGCGCTCCCACGGTCCTGATTTTTTCGACGGCCTGGGCGCGATCCGACGGTTGTGGTGGCGAAAGATCCGCAATCGTTCACTGCCCTGGTACGCCGCCGAGAAAGTCCGTCGGGGCGCCTACGCGGCGTTCGTCGGCGCTTCGCTGAACGCGGTGAACCGCGGGTGGCGTGCCGTGGCCATCGGCGACTGTTGCTTGTTCCACGTGACGGGGCTCCCGCCGGACTTGCAGCTTCTGCATGCCTTTCCTTTGACCCGCTCGGAAGAGTTCGGCTCGAGCCCTTTCCTGGTAGGCTCGGTGAAGAGATCCGACGACGACCCGCTCCCGCACGTGCGCGTGACCGAGGGAGTTCTCGCGGGCAACGATACCCTCTTCTTCGCCTCCGATGCGCTGGCGGCCTGGCTCCTGCGGCGTGCGGAGAAGGGTGAGCCCGCATGGGAAACGATCAGCCTGGGCATCCAGACCCAGGAGGATTTCGAGCAACTGGTGGCGCAGGCACGCGAAGATGGAACGCGAAACGACGACATGACCCTGGTCCGGCTCACCCGGCGGGCCGGGCAGGGCAGGGGCG
The DNA here is from genome assembly GCA_036513415.1 of Myxococcales bacterium. GTDB lineage: Bacteria > Myxococcota > Myxococcia > Myxococcales > 40CM-4-68-19 > 40CM-4-68-19. Next base: position 33,648 of record DATBZA010000115.1, read on the forward strand.
GGGACTAGCACGATGGCCACCTGGCCCGATCTCACCGATTACCACGAGGCCCTTCAATTCCCGCAGCGGTCGCTTGGCGATCCCGAGCTGCAGAGGGCCCAGATCGACAAGGACCGCTTCGGCATGCCCAAGCCGGCCACGGGCGGGAACGCGGTGGTCTACAAGGCGACGGAGGGCCAGAACGTCTGGGCGGTGCGCTGCTTTCTCAGGCCGATCTCAGATCATGCCGAGCGCTACGCCGCCATCTCCAAACACTTGCAGAAGAATCGTGCCGCGCACAGCACCAAGTTCTTCTATCTGGCCGACGGGCTCCGCATCAAAGGTGGCACCTTTCCAATCGTGAAGATGGCGTGGGTCCAGGGCCAGCACCTGGATCGGTGCGCCGAAAGTCTTCTGGGTCAACCGAAGGAGCTCGCTGGGCTCCGAGAGAAGTTCCGGACCTTGGTGAAGGAGGTCGAGGCCGCGAAGTTCGCGCACGGTGACCTTCAGCACGGGAACATCCTGGTGAGCGGCAAGGAGCTTCTCCTCATCGACTACGATGGCATGTGGGTTCCCGCGCTGATCGGGCGGCAGGCCACGGAGATCGGGCATCGCGCCTATCAGCACCCCAAGCGCAGCGTATCGGACTACGGGCCGTACTTGGACCGGTTCTCGGCGCTGGTCATCTACCTCTCGCTCCGGGCGCTGGAGGTCGATCGCAAGCTCTGGGAGCAGTACTACACCGGCGACAACCTCCTCTTCGTCCGAGAGGATTTCAACGAGCCGGGCAAGACTCCCATCTGGGGCGACCTGGCTGCGCTCAACAACCCCGAGGTTTCTTATCTGGCGGGCGTGCTGGCCGCGCTGCTGACGAAGCCGGTCAAGGACCTGCCGCGCCTGGAGGCGGTGCTGTCGGGCTCCGCGGGAGTGAAGCCGCGGGAGCTCGAATCGGGGGGGCCCAGGCCTGCAGAAAAACCGAAGTGGAGCGCGAAGCCGTCGAAGAGCGGAAGCGTGGCGGACCTCGCGCCGCAATGGAAGGCGATCTGGTCGCGGCCCGGGGAGAAGACCGAGACGCGCTGGAAGAAAGAGGTGAAGGACGGACCGGTGGAGGTGGAAAGCGAGGTCGAGGTCCTCGCCCCCGACCCGGTGCCGCTGGGAGCAGCGGCGGGCGCGGCGCTGGCGGCCGGGGCCCTGATGGGCGCCTTCGTATCGCCGGAGCTGGGACTGCTCGCCGCCGGCGGCGGCCTGGTGATCACGCGCGGCATTTCGAGGGTTCAAAGGAAGAAAGTGAAGCACATCGCCATTCGACCCATCGAGCAGCAAGTGCTGGAGCAATTCAAGACGTCCGTGCCAGGCCACAAGTCAGCCGTCACTTCCTTGCAATGCACTGCTGACGGCCGGCGTCTGTCGGTGGTGACCAAGTTTGGCGAGTGCGCCAGCTGGGAGCTCGACACCGACGGCTACAAGATCAGCAGCGTTCGCTTGCCGCCCTTCGAGCAGTCGTCGCTGGCCTCGAGCAGCCCCAAGGCGGCGGCGGTCACGGACAAGGCCGTCCTGGTCGCCGATCTCCTTTCGGGGAACAGGGTCGAGATCGGGGTCGATGCGTCGAACCGGGCATTCGCCGTGGCAACCGCGGCAGACGGCGGCAAGGTGGCTATCGGCCAGCAGTCGGGACAGGTGCAGGTCGTGGAAGCGACGACCAAGAGGACCTTGGTCCAGGTCCCGGCAGTGAATTCCCGCATCACGGCCCTCGCGTTCTCGGAGGACGGTACGCTCCTGGTCGTGGGATCGACGGGCGGAGCGGTGCAGATCCATCGACTCACTCCCAAGCTGGAAAAGCTCGGGGAGGGTGTGCATCACCGCATGGCCGTGACCGTGGCGGCGGCCGCGGCGAAAGGGCAAGGCTTCGCTTCAGCGGACGACTCTGGCCAGGTCGTCCTCTGGGGAAAGAACGGCCAGAAGCAGGCGGCGGCCAACCTGGGAGCTCGCGGGATCAAGGCGCTGCTGTTTCTCAGCGACCAGGCACTCGCGGCGGGTTGCGGCGATGGCACGGTGAAGATCCTGAATCCCTCGAGCGGTACGGTGCTGGCGACGCACAATCTGGGCGGCAGCGCGATCTCCGCGCTGGCCTTCGCCAAGGACAAGTTGGCGCTCGCGGTCGGAACCCAGTCCGGCCAGGTGACGATGCTCGCGCTGGAAGCGTAACTACTTTCGCGCGGACGTCTTTCGCTTCTTCTTTGCGGACCGCGAGGCCCGGCGCTCCGTCGATGCGTTCCCCGCCCGCGCCGCCCTCGCGAGCTGCGCCTTGGCCTGGTTCAGCCAGTGCTCGCGGTACTCTGCCGCGCGGCGCATGATCCGCTCGAGGACCTCTTTCCCGTTCTGGGGCGTCTCCGCCTTCCCGTTGCCGCCCTCGGGACGGATCTTCAGCTCGTTCAAGCGCGAGAGCACGGGCTTCATCGCCTTCTCGGGATTCATGAAGAACTCGCTGGCGCGCACCCGCAGGAAGCTCCAGCCCAGCCGCTCCAGAATGGCCTGCCTGGCCATGTCCTCGCGCAATTGGTCCAGCGCCGCCGGCTTGTCGCCGTCGCACTCGATCGCCAGCCGGCGCCCTCCGCCCTCCACGACCAGGTCGATGGTGTAGTAGCCGACGCGCCAGTGAGGAAGCACGCGATAACCGGCCTCGAACAGGCGGTTGTGGATCTCGTTCTCGAGGGGGGTCTCGGGCGAGTCCTCGGACTGCTTTGCCAGCAGCTTCACCGCACCGGGATCCTCCGCGTGCTGGATCAGCCGCCGGCGCAGGTCCTTCGGCTTCAAATCGGCCGGATCGAGCGAGTGGACCACCCACATCTGATCGCGCGCCCGGCTCGCCGCCACGTTGAACCGCTGCTTGAACATCGGCTCGCTGCGCAGGCGCAGCGGACCCTCCTCGGCGGTATCCACGACCGACAGGAACATCACGTCCCGCTCGTCGCCCTGGAACTGGGCGGCGTTGCCGCACAGCACCCGGCGGGCCTCGTACTCCGCCGGCGGGAGGTGATGCAGCAGCAGCCGCTCGATCTCCAGCGCCTGGTCGTCTCCCACCAACGAGACGACCCCGATGCTCTTGTTCTTGTACTCCGGCTGCTCGATCGCCGCCCGGATCATGGAGGCGATGGCGAGCGCCTCCGCCGGATTGGTTTCGTTCTTCGCCCTGCCTTGCTCCACCCGGTGGGCGATGATGTGCGGCTTCAAGGTGGCCTTGCTCGGATCGCGCAGCGGCCGGATCTTTCCCCCGTAGCAGAGGTGGTTGCTGAACTCGATGATCTCCGGCACGCAGCGGAAGTGCTCGGTCAGGCAGATCGCGCCCCCGAACGACTGCCGGGCGAGGTCATAGACGGACATCTGGCCGTCGTAGAGCACCGAGTTGGGGATGTCCTCGAGATGCTCGTCGATGAGCTGCTGGACCACTGCGACGTCCTGTCCCACCGCGGACGGGCTCACCTGCTCGTGGTCGCCCACCACCACCACCCGGCGCGCCATGTAGAAGGGGATCAGCGCCATCACGTCGGCCTGGCTCGCCTCGTCCGTGATGACCACGTCGAAGCGCGTGGTCGGCTCGAATGTTTCCACCGCGCGCGCGAGCGGCATGATCCAGACCGGCACCGCCGAGCGGCACTCGGTCATCTTCTGGCTGGCTTCGACGATCAGGCGGGGAACGCGCTTGCCCATCCCCTTGCCGATCCGGCGCACCATGTCGAGCCATCCCACCAGCGCCTGCTGCTGCTGAGGAGTGGTCCGCCGCACTTGCGCTCCCCACGCGCGCCGTTCGATCAGCTCCGCCGTCACCCGTCGCAGCTCGGGGCCCAACCGGTCGATCTGCGCCTGGAGCGCGGGGAGCGAAGTCTTGCCTCTCCGCTCCAGCTCGTCGTGAAGCTGCCGCCACAGCCAGGCGGCCTGCGCGTCGCCCGGGGCCGAAGACTTGTCGTGCGGTGGCCGGCGTTCCTGGATTGCCTGCGCCCATGCCGGCGCCACTGCTTGCAGGGCAGCTAGTAGCTCCCGCCTGCGCGAGGCGGGCTTCCGATGCCGGTCGAGCTCCGTCAGCCGCTGGTGCGCCTCGCGGTAGTCCCTTGGGGCCTGCCGCTCGACCGCGCCCGACAGGCGCTTCAGCACCGGTGCCGGGGCTTCGTTCTCGGGCAGCTTCAGCTTGGATTGCAGGGTCGCGAAGCGGGCGGCGACTTCGCCGAAGCGAGCCATGTCCTTGCGCGCGATGAACACCTGCGTCAAGCCGACGGCAACCACCTCCTTGAGCCGCTGCAGCTGCTCCTCGGTGCCGTTGCCGAGCCGTTGCTCCGCGATGAACTCACGCCATCGGAATCCAGCGTTTTCCAGCTCCAGCTCGATCGGCCCCCACTCTTCCGCGTGCCATTGAAGGCACCGGCGGATCTCCTTCGCGAACTCCGCCGCGCCCTCCTCGGGCTTCTCCGAGAGCGCCGCCCAGGCGGGCGCATATTGGGGGACCATCTGGCGGTCCCACCTGCCCTCGAGATCCCGCCGCATCATCGCCAGGACGATCGCCCCGCGCAGCGCGTGGAAGTGAACGGGGGTCTTCGGCTCGCCCGCGGCGACCCGGCTCTCGGCCAGGAAGCGCTTCCAGGGACCATGCGTGAGGAGCGCGAGCTTGCCCACGGTCTTCCCGTCTTTGCAGTGGGCGAGAATCTCGTCGACGATCTGCAGCTGCTCCTCGAGCGGGATGCCGTCGGCGAGCACGGGAGCATGGCGCAGAGCGCTTTCCGTCGCCCGGCCAGTCTCCTGGATGAGCTGGTCGATCATTTCCACCAGCCCGTCCCACTCTGCGCGCCGGGCTCCTCCCTCCTTGGCGGCGGCGACCGCGGAGATCTTCCAGCGCTGCTCCCGGTTCAGCAGTTCGACAGCCTTGGTCGCCTTGGCGAGCACTTTGTCCAGCGCCGCGGTGGCCGCCTCGTCCAAAGGCGCCGTCCAGAGCTCCTGGCGGTGGCTCCGCTTCCCTTTCGAAAACCGATCGTATTCCTGAACCGCCTGCTCGAACTCGTCCGGGGAGAGCAGCCCCTTCGGCTCGGGGAGAGGTTGACGCAGTTCCTTCTCGTCCTCGACGCTCATGGCCTCGGTGCTCGCGTACAGCTCCTTGATCTCCGCGTTCGACAGCGGGAGCGCCGCGCCGGCCTCGACGGGAGCGGGGAGCCAGCCATGGACTTCCGCCTCGGCCGCCACTTTGCGCGCAGCGTCGGAGGGCGACAGCTTCGTCCTCAGGAAGATCACTTCCCGGCACTCTTCGGCGCGGGCCTCGAACAGCTCCTGACGGTGCTTGCGCAGTTGATCGAGGAGCTCCTTGCGCTGGATGGCGAGCTGCTCCGCCTCCGCCTCGAGCTTCTTCGGGTTCCCGGTGGTGAGGCGCTCGATGATGGTGGAGACCGCGCCTTCGAGCTGGTTGCGGCTGTCGATGTCGCTCTCCAGCACGCTCACGCTCAAAGGCCTGAGCTTCTCCACCACGTGGTCGCGCAAGACCCGAAGCGCTTTGGTGGTGTGGCTCGTCACCAGCACGCTCTGGCCCTGGGCGAGCAGGTGACCGATCAGGTTGGCGATGGTGTGGGTCTTCCCCGTCCCCGGGGGCCCCTGGACGAGGACACATCCCTCGCGCTCCAGCCGGACCGCGATCCGGATCTGCTCGGGGTTGGCAGGCTTGCTGAGCAACACCTCCTCCGGCTCATCGCCCGGCTCGAACGTTTCGGCCTGCTCGTCCTCCTTGGGCGGGGGATCGAGACCGACGATCTTCAGAAGCGCCAGCGGAAGGTCCTCGCGAACGGCGAGATCGTCAAGCGTTCCCTCGATGGCGGTGGCGAAACCGAGGGTCCGGGTGCGGAGGAAGAGCACCGGTGCGCGGCCGATCTTCGGGTCCTCGGCCTCCTTCTCCGGCGGCCCTTCGGCGAACTGCCCGCGCGGGGAGAGCTGCACCACGAAGCGGCGGAGGAACTCGAGCGTGTCGTTTCCCCCCAAGGGATGAAAGCCGCCGCGATCCAGCTCCTCGCGGGACCGCGCCAGGGTCTTGGACTCGATGTCCGGCATCGAGCGGAAGAGAGCGGAGTACAGCTCCACCTCCTTGCCGGTCTCGATCAGCGTGAATTCGGGGACGCTGGGATTGAAGGCGAGCTGGATGCGCTGGAGCAGGACGGGATGGTAGATGCTGCCCTCCAGCCGCTTCCAGCTCAGGATGCCGTCGCCCAGCACCAACTCGATGTGCTCGGCCTCGCGCTCGATCCGTCCGTACAGCTCGTAGAGCTGCTCGAAGACTCTCATCGCCGCGCGTGCGGGCCGCTCGGTGGCGGCCCATGCTTGATGCTGGGCGCGCCAGCGCTCGTAAGCCTCGGCACGGCGGGGCTCGGCGTCGAAGCGCAGAGGCTCGGAGCCATTGGCTTTCGTCTCCGAGAGCTGGACGTCTGCGTCCGGGTCCTCCCAGTCGTCCTCCAACCAGTCGACGATCGGCAGCGGCGGCTGCGGGGCCTGGGTGAAAGTCGGCCTTCCCACCTTCAAGACGAAGTCGCCGTCCTCGTCGGCCTGGTGTCCGTTGAACACGCGGCGCTGGATGGCGGGGTGGTCGGGCAGTTGGCGGAACCAGAGCGTCCAGGGCTGTTCCGACAAGTCCCGCTTGGCTGGGTTGCGGTGCTCGTTGAGCGCCTTGAGGTAGCGAAACACCCGCGCGATCCGCTCGCGGCCACGCTGTTGGGACTTCTCGTCCAGCGGCATATCCCCTCGTTTTGGCGAGACTCGACCTTCGACCGGGCAGCGCGACGAGCTTACACGACGGAGGAGAAATCGCCTGTTCCTAGAAGCATCGAAGCCGCTCTCCGGGATGGGCGCGTCGCGCAGGCCGTTGGACCCGGTTATTCCGCCGAAAATCGACCGCGCCACAATGGGGGCGGGTGAAGGCGCGGCTCGTACTTGAGGCCCTGCGCGTCACCTCATGTGGTCCCGAGGATGACGGTAAGGTGCGGGGGTGCGCAGCGCCGTCACCAGCTTTCACAATTTGCTAGGCCACCTGGTTCAAGGCGGTCCTCTCGGCGGCGATGGCGCCCAGCTGCGCGCAGAGATCTTCGAACTTCTTTCCTTGCGCCATCGCCTCGCCGATTCTGCGAAGCGCGGTGAGGTTCTCGGCGGACGTGTTGTCCAAGGCCTGCTGCGCAGGCGGGATGTCCTGCTGGAACCGGAAGTACTTGCGGGCATCCCCAGGATTCAGCATCTCGTCGAGCTGGACGTGGACCGTATCGCTGACGCCGTCGAAGATGACGTCGATGAGTGGCCGGGCCCACCCTGCGAGGCCCCACCGCTTCGAACGATGGAAGTCGACAGCCCGGTTCTCGTTGCCCGTGCCGAGGGAGACGACGAGGATGTCGTGGCGGGGATGTCGATCGCGTGCCTCGACCCAGGCGCAGAGGGCCGGATTGTTCGCATACACGCCCCCGTCGATCAGCGCATACGATTTTCCGTCCGCCGCCGTTGCCTTGAAGGGCGGAAAGAGCGTGGGTGCCGCCGACGTGGAGCGGGCCACTTCCCAGACCGGGAAGTCGTGGGTACGCCTCGTGCCCGGCGCCTTCGCTTGCCAGCTGCGGAAGAAGAACGGGCGTCGTTGCTCGATTGCGTATGCGGTGACGACGACGTTCGTGCGCGCATCCTTGAGCCGTGTATCGCCGAAGTAGCGCTTGAGCACCTCGTCGATGCCGTACTCCGGGAACCTGGGCCCGTTCAAGTTGTCGAGGGCACGGGCGAAATGAAGGAGGCTGCGCGAAAAGATACGGCCACCCTCCGTCTTGTAGAGGCGCACCAATTGTTCGGCCGTATATGGGGAATTGCAGCCCGGCCGGTTCGCTCCGAGGCCGAGCGCCAGGATCCCGCCCGTCGAGGTGCCCGCCACGTAGTCGAACAAGTCGGATACGCGATGTCCGGTTCGCTGCTCCAGGCGGTTCAGGAACGCGGCGGGAATCATGCCGCGGATGCCGCCGCCGTCGATGGAAAGCACACTGATCGTCGCCATGAGTGACCCTCCGCAATCCGAGGGCAACAGCAGGCGTCATGCCAACGAAAGAACGCCGCTACGGGGCATCCTGGCGGTGGACCAGAAAAACATCCTGCGGCGCCGCGGTGGCGCTGCAGTGGCTGGTGCCGGCGGACCGCGTGCACGAGGCGCGAGCTGCGCTGCAACTCGTTCCGAGACGCGAAAGGGGACCTGAGGACCGCGCCGTTCAGTGCCAGAAGCCGAGCGACAGCACCGTGTTCCCGTACTGCCGCGCGGCGTCGGCGGCCAGCGAGACCCGCAGGCGATAGCGCGCGCCCCAGAGCGAGAAGGACCAGAAGCGCACATCCAGGCCGAGCGCCACGTGCAGCCGGCCCGAGACATCGGCGAAGCGGGCGGGCTCCCAATATGTCCCGCCCCTCACCCGTAGCCAGCCGGGAATCCACTCGTATTCGGCGCCCACCCGCGGAGAGACCGAAGCGTTCTTTCCCGATCGCTGCAGGCGCTTCTCCAGAAACGCCTCGAGGCCGCTGCCGCCGGCCACCGGACCGCTGACCAGCACGTCGCCGGCGAGGATCACGCTCTTCTCGTCCCGGAAGTCTTCAGCGATGCGCCGGTTCCACGGCGTGGGTCCCCAGTGAAAGGCGACCCCGGCGCCGGCATTCCAGGGGAACTCGACGTGCTCGGGCAGGATGTAGCCGAAGCAATTGTTCGGATCGCACGCGGTCCCTTCAATCCTCGGCTTCATCGTCGGACGGAAGCTTGCGCCGATGCGCAGGTTCCTTTCGGGCGGTCTCCACAAGCCGCCCGCCTCGACCGACCAGTCGGTGGCGTTCACCAGGTCGACGCCGTTCGCGGGCAGCCTGAGGTTGAAGCCGCCACCGACCAGGCTCGCGCCGGCGATCCATTCGCCGTCGGCGAACGAGCGCGCCAGTGTCAGGCGCCAGATCGCCGATGACAGCGTGGCCTCGGTTCCACCCGGAAGCGTGAAGTTGCGCACCTCGCCGGCCACCGTGATCGCAGTTCCCCATGCGCCGAACATGCCGAGCAGGCCGGCGTTCAAAGCGCCGGTCTTTCCGATGGCCTGATCCTGCCGCGTCCCGCTGTTGTCGTAGTCGACCGCGAGCGCAGGCGTGTAGACGTCGAACAGGAAGTCCCAGTAGAACCAGCCGGAAGCCGTCGCCGGTCTCGACGCCGCGGCCGCCGGATTGCCGAGAAGGCCGGTGGCGCCTTCAGCGGTGGCGAGCGACGCGCCGCCCATCCCGACCACGCGATAGTCGGCGACCGCAGCGCCGCGGTAGGCGTCGATCGTGTAGTGACGGTCGGTGACGGGCCCATCTGCGCGGGCGAGACGCGGGACAGCGAGAAACAGCAGGACCAGGCCGGCCGGGCGGATCACCGGAGAGCGATGGTAGCATGGCAGGCAGGACTCCTGGACGCGCTGCTCACGCCCGCTCGAGTACGAAGTCGTATTCGACCAGGAAATGTGCGCGCCCCTGCGCATCCTTTCCGTCGGGCTTGAATTCCACCACCAGCGAGCTCTTGACCCCGAACACCGGATCCGAGTCGAGCTGCGCATCGCCTTCAGCGAAGAGCTCGGTCACCAGCCGTCGATGGCCGGGAGCGGAAACGATGAAGTGCGTGTGCGCGGGGCGGTAGGGCTTCCGGCCCTGCAGAGCGAGGAGCATGCCCACCGGGCCGTCGGTCGGGATCGGATAGCTGACGGGTTTCAAGGTGTGGAACTCGTAGCGGCCGTCGGCGCTGGTCTGGAACCGTGCCCGCAGGTGCATCGGCGGCTGCGAAGGATCCTGGATGTCGTAGAACCCGTTCGCCGAGGTCTGCCAGACGTCGAGGAGAGCGGAGGCAACCGGTCCTCCTCCGGCAGTCAGGACACGGCCTTGGAAGGTGGCGGTCTCGCCTGGATCGCCGGCCGCCAGATCGGTCCCGCGCTCGCGGACTGGCGCGCCCTCGACGTAGAAGGGGCCAAGCACGGAGCTCTCGGTGCCCCCGGCGGTCATCCGGTTGTTGATCGCGTCGACCAGCATCGAGATCCCCAGCGTGTCGGAGAGGAGGATGAACTCCTGCCGCTTCTCGTCGCACATCTTCCCCGTGTCCGTGAGGAAATGGATCGCGGCCAGCCACTCCCTGGGAGTGGGTTCCACTTCGCGGACGATCTCATGCAGATGGCGAATGACGCTCTGGATCATCTTCCGCGTCCGGGCGTCCTTGCAGCCGGCCGTTCGCGCGAGGACCGCCTCGGTCAGATTGGCTTCCGTCAGGTTGCGCACGTTCATTCCTTCTCGGGAAGGATCAAGCGGCGCTGCACCGGGAAGAGGTGCAGGTCGAACTTCGCCGAAACGAAGCCCCAGAGCCCATGCGGGAGCTTGAGCACCACCACTACCGCCAAGAGGCCGAGGCCGACCAGGTACCAGGTCCCATAGCTCGAGAACAGCTTGTTCAACAGGTAGAACAGGACGATCCCGACGATCGTACCCTCCAGCGTGCCCACTCCGCCCACCAGGACGATGAAGATCGAGAACGCGCTCCAGTTCACCGTGAAGGCGGCGTCCGGCGAGATGCGGAGGTTTCCCAAGAAGTAGAGCGCGCCGGCCAGGCCCGCGCCGAACGCGGCGGTCAGGTAAAGGAAGACCTTCGTCCGGGCCACGTCGACGCCCTGGCTTTCAGCGGCGATCTCGCTGTCGCGCAACGCCAGGAATGCCAGTCCGTGCCGCGAGCGGAGGACCGCGTAGGCCAGGGCCAGCGCAGCGGTGGCGCCACCGAGGCAGAGCCAGAAGGTCACCGACTCGCGGGTCGCGCGGGGGATTCCGCGCAGCGCGGTAAGGCTGGTGCCGGAGCCGCCGCCGACGGCCGAGACGTTGGCAATCGAGAGGCGGAACACCTCCGAGATCACCCAGGTGCCGATGGCGAAGTACCCACCCTGCAAGCGGAACGCAATCCGGGAGACCGGCCAGGCGACGGCGAGCGCGACCAGCGCCGCGAGCGGCACCGCAAGGAACGGATTCATCTGTGCGTGATTGCCCAGCACCAGCAGAGCGTAGCCGCCGAGACCGAAGAAGGCCTGCTGTCCGATCGAGACCAGCCCGCCATAGCCCGCAAGCAGGTTCCACATCAGCGCGAAGATGAAGTAGCAAGCCATCTCGTCGAAGTCGCGCATCCATCCCGAGTCGGCCCAGAAGGGGAAGCTGGCGAGCCCGAGGACCAGCGCCGCGGCGATCGCGCCGCCGAGGCGACTGGCGCGCGTGGCGCGGGAGACGGTGAAGGAGGGAGTCACCGCGTCCTCGGAAAGAGCCCGCTCGGCCTGAGCAGCAACATCGCAAGGAAGGCGACGTGGCCCGACCAGATACCCCAGCCCGGGTCGATGCGGAAACCGACGTCCTGGGTCACGCCAAGGATCAATCCGCCTGCCAGCGTCCCGTAGAAGGATCCCATGCCACCGATGATCACCGCCTCAAAGGCGTAAAGGAGGAGCGCCGGTCCGTCGGAGGCCGAGACGGTGGTCTTCATGCCGTGCAGCGTGCCGGCCACCGCGACCAGGAGGAAGGCGATGCCGGTGGCCAACGCGTAGACGTGGCGGTGATCGATGCCCATCATCTCCGCGGCCTCGCGGTCGTCGCTCACCGCCCGGAACGCCCGGCCCAGATCGGTCCGATCGAAGAGGAGCTGCAGACCACAAGTAAGCACGACCGCTGCACCGAAGATGAGCAGCGGCAGCACACCGACCGAAAGACCCGCGGAGAGACTCAGACTGGCGGTGTTGAGGCCTCCCGACTCGATCGAGCGTGGATCGGCCGTGAAGATCTGCTGCAGCGCATTCTGGATGACGATCGCCAGCCCGAACGTCACCACCAGGGACGGCAGCGGATCCCTGCCCAGCGTCCCGTTGAGCACGAAGCGCTGCAAGGCGTAACCCGCCCCGAAGGAGAGCGGCAAGAGAAGGAGCAAGGCGGCCCAGGGCGCCGCTGCGGCTGGCAGCCCGATTGCCATCGCGAGCGAAGAGGCCGCGAACGCGGCCAGGATGATGAAGTCGCCGTGGGCGGTGTTGGTGAGCCGCATCACGCCGAAGAGGAGCGACTGGCCCAGGGCGAAAAGCGCGTAGAGCCCGCCGAGGAGGATGCCCTGCACGATGGTGTCGATGAAGCTCAGCATCGTTACACGCCGAAGTAGGCCTGGGAGATCTGCTCGCGGGTCAGCTCGCCGGAGACCCCCGACAAGGTAATCCGTCCCTCCTGCATGCAGTACAGGCGCCGCGACACCCGCTGAGCGACGGCAACGTCCTGCTCCACGATCACGGCAGTGAGCCCATCGTGGCAGAGGGTGGCCAACGCCTGGTAGATCTCCTTCACGACCACGGGTGCGAGGCCGAGCGACAGCTCGTCGCAGATCAGCAGGCGCGGGTTGCCCATCAGCGCGCGGCCGATTGCCGCCATCTGCTGCTCGCCTCCGGAGAGAGCGGTCGCGGAGACCGCTCGCCGTTCCTCGAGCCTCGGAAACAGCCGATACACCGATTCGAGACGCCAGGGGCCGGCGCGCTTCACGTACGCGCCCATGCGCAGGTTCTCCTCCACCGAGAGGCTGGGGAACAGCCGGCGGCCTTCGGGCACCAGCGCAATTCCCCGGCGGACGATCTTCGCAGCAGTAAGCCCACCGATCTCCTCACCGAGGAACGCGACAGCGTCTCGCGGCGCCGGCAAGAGTCCGCAGACGGTCTTGAGGAAGGTGGACTTGCCGGCGCCGTTCGCACCGACCAGCGCCACCACCTCGCCGGCGTCGATCTCGAAGTCCACGCCGAACAAGGCCTGGAAGTCGCCGTAGTACGCCTCGAGCCTGCGGGTACGGAGGAGCGCCATTCAGGCCGCGAGCCCCAGGTAGACGCGCTGCACCTCCGGATCGCCCATCACTGCCGCGGGCGCGCCCTCGGCCAGCTTCCGCCCGAAGTTGATCACCAGCAGCCGGTCGGCCACGGCGACCAGCGCGTGCACCACGTGCTCGATCCACAGCATCGTCACCCCTTGCCGCTTGATCCGGCGGAGCTCCTCGATGAGGTCCGCCGACTCGTGCTCGGTCAACCCGCCGGCGATCTCGTCGAGCAGCAGGAGCCGCGGCCGGGTGGCGAGGGCGCGCGCGAGCTCCAGGCGCTTGCGATCGAGCAGGGTGAGGCTACCCGCCAGCCAATTCGCTTTCTGCAGCAGGCCGGTCTGACGAAGGATCTCGACGACGCCGGCATACGTCTCCTTCTCGTGCCGCTGCGAGCCAAATGCGGCCGCCACGATCAGGTTCTCGAACACGGTCATCGCCCCGAACGGCCGGGGGACCTGGTAGGCCCGGCCGATGCCGAGCCGGCAGCGAAGGTGCGGCGGCTCGCGGGCGACGTCCCGGCCCGCGAATTGGATCCGCCCGGCGTCCGCCCGCAGCTCGCCCGTGACCAGGTTCAAGAGGGTCGTCTTGCCGGCGCCGTTCGGACCCAGCACACCGAGCGTCTCGCCCTCCGCCACGGAGAGCGAGAGAGCGTCGAGCACCCGAAGGGCGCCGAAGCTCTTCGAGACCGCCTCCACGGCGAGGATGGCGGACATCCTCAGGAGATCAGCTGGAGCTTGCCGCCGACGGGGATCTCGGGGGCGGCGTGGTTGTTGACGATGACCAGCTCGTACCGGTGCTTCTTGCCTTTCACCCATTGGCCCAGCACCAGGGGTGTCTTCGACACGTTCTTGAAGGGTCCCTGGCCACCCCACTTGACCGGGCCCACCACCGTGGCGAGCTGCGTCGCCGCCACCGCATCGCGCAGCGCCACCTTGTCGTGCGGATCCTTCGCGCGCCGGAGGGCGTCCACGGCCACTTCGAAGAGCGCGTGCGCGAAGCCGATGGGCTGTGTCCACTGCTTCTTGGTCCCCGATTCGTATGAATCCGCGAGCTGCCGCGCGGTCTGTCCGGTCAGCGACGACTTGAACGGGTGCGAAGGGGACCACCACACTTCCGTCGAGAGCCCCTGGCCCAGCTCGCCGAGCGCTTCGATCGCGCCTGGGAAGAGCAGGGCCTTGCCGAGCGTGACCACCTTGGGCCGCAGGCCCTGCTGCCGGGCCTGGGTGAGGAAGGTCTTGGCGTCGGGAGGGATGACCACCCCGGTCACGATCTCCGCGCTTGCCTTCTTGAAGGCGGCGATCTGCGCGGAGAAGTCGTTGTTCATGTTCTGGAAGCGGCCCGGATCGATCAGCGTGAAGCCCTCCTTCGCCAGCGGACCCGGGAAGCCGCGCTCCTTGTCGCCCCAGGCGTTTCCGTCGCCGTCGTTGGGGAAGAGCCCGCCCACGACCCGGTTGGTCGGCACCGATTTCCAGCCGGCCAGGAAGTTCGCGATCACGTCCTCCAGGCCCCAGAAGAAGTGGTACGTCCAGTCGAAACCCTTGCCGGGGTCGCCCTTGCGGCCGAAGAACCAGGGCTGCCAAGGAACTACCGTGGAGATGCACGGGACCTCGTTCAGCTCGCAGGCGTCGCAGACCGGGTTGGCGGTCTCGGGCGTCGACGACACCAGCACCAGGTCGACCTTCTCCTTGAGGATCAGATCGTTCGCGACCTCGCCCGCGCGATTCGGGCTCGACTGGCTGTCCTTCTGCACGATCTGGAAGGGGCTCTTCTCCTTCGCGAACAGCTTGTTCATCTGGTCGATGGTGAACCGGTCCGCCTCGCCGAACGGCGCCAGGGGCCCGGTTTGCGGCGAGACGAAGCCGATGCGCACGGGCCCCTTCTGGGCGAACGCGACGCGCGGCAGGGTGAGGAGCGCAGCTGCCTTGAGCAATGACCGGCGAGTTGCCATGCAACCTCCTTGAGTGTCATGCGACCATGCCCTGCGGTGGTGGAATGAGCGCCGCGCGTGTGAGCTGCTGCAGCTCGGCGAAGGAGAGCCCGCCCACCATCTCCAGCACGTGCAGGCCGTCCGGACCGACATCGATGACCGCAAGATCGGTGTAGATGCGGTCCACGCAGCCGATGGCGGTGAGCGGGTACCGGCAGCGCTCGACGATCTTGCTCTGGCCCTGCCGCGTGACGTGCTCCATCATCACGAACACCTGCTTCGCGCCGATGGCCAGGTCCATCGCGCCGCCCACCGCCGGGATCGCATCAGGTTGTCCGGTGTGCCAGTTGGCCAGATCCCCCGAGGCGGAGACCTCGAACGCGCCCAGGACGCAGATGTCGAGGTGACCGCCGCGCATCATCGCGAACGAGTCGGCGTGGTGGAAGAACGACCCTCCGGGCAGGAGCGTCACCGGCTGCTTGCCGGCGTTGATCAGGTCGGGATCCTCCTCACCCGGGGCGGGCGCGGGTCCCATGCCCAGGATGCCGTTCTCGCTATGCAGGAAGATCTCGCGATCGGGAGGCAAATGGTTGGCGATCAGCGTGGGCAGGCCGATGCCGAGATTGACGTAGGCGCCTTCGGGGATGTCGCGCGCCACGCGGGAGGCGAGCTGATCGCGGGAAAGGCGCTTCATGCGATGGCCACCACCCTGCGGACGAAGATGCCCGGCGTGACGATGGCCTCCGGATCGAGCGCGCCCACCTCGACCAGCGCGTCGACCTGCGCCACGGTGCAGGCGGCCGCGCTCGCCATGATCGGCCCGAAGTTGCGCGCGGCCTTGCGGTAGACGAGGTTGCCCAGCCGGTCGCCGCGGTGCGCCTTGATCAGCGCGAAATCCGCCGCCAGCGGGTATTCGAGCACGTGCGGGCGGCCTGCGATCACGCGCGTCTCCTTCCCTTCCGCGAGCAGGGTGCCGTGGCCGGTGGGCGTGTAGAACGCGCCGATGCCCGCTCCCGCCGCCCGGATGCGTTCGGCGAGGTTGCCCTGAGGCACGACCTCCAGCTCGATCTCTCCCTTGCGGTAGAGCGCGTCGAAGACGTGCGAATCGGACTGCCGCGGAAACGAACAGATGATCTTCCGCACCCGGCGCGCCTTGAGCAGGGCTGCCAGGCCCAGCTCGCCGTTCCCGGCGTTGTTGTTGACCACCGTCAGGTCTCGCGCGCCCTGCGCGATCAGCGCGTCGATCAGCGCCGCCGGCTGGCCCGCCAAGCCGAATCCGCCGATCATTACCGTCGCGCCGTCGCGGACGTCGGCGACGGCGGCTTCCAGCGAGACCACGGTCTTGTCCACCATGCTCAATCCTGGCGCGGATAGTAGGGTGGGATCTGGGCGTCGACGTTCACCCAGACGGACTTGGTCTGGGTGTACTCGCGCATCACTTCGAATCCCATCTCCCGTCCGTAGCCGGAGCTGCCGGTGCCACCGAACGGCGAGGCGGGGTTCACGCGCTTGTAGCAATTGATCCAGACCATGCCGCTCTTCATCTCGCGGGCGAACCTGTGCGCGCGCTGGACGTTCGCGGTCCACAGGCCGCCGCCCAGGCCGTACTCGGTCCCATTGGCAATGGCGAGCGCCTCATCGTCATCGCGGAAGGTGGTCACGGTGACGAACGGCCCGAACACCTCTTCCTGGCAGACGCGGTCGGTCGGTCGGGCCCGGACCACCGTCGGTTCGACATAGCAGCCGCGTGAGAGCTCGGGACGTTCCGGCGGCTTTCCGCCCAGCAGGACTTCACCGCCCTGGTCCTTCGCCACCTGCACGTAGGAGAGGACGCGATCGCGATGCATCGCGGAGGTGAGCGGGCCCATCTCGGTAGCGGGTTCGATGGGGTTGCCGAGCCTGATCGACTTCGCCAGCGGCACGAAGCGGGCGAGAAATGCCTCCGCGATCTTCTCCTGCAAGAGCAAACGGGCCCCCGCCACGCAAGCCTGGCCCTGGTTGTGAAAGATGGCGAAAGCGGAGCCGTTGACCGCCGCCGTGAGATTCGCGTCGTCGAAGACGATGTTGGCGCCCTTGCCCCCCAGCTCGAGCTGCACTTTCTTCAGATTCACGGCGGACGCCTGGACGATGCGGCGTCCGGTGGCGGTCGAGCCGGTGAAGGCGATCTTGGCCACTCCTGGATGCTCTGCCAGGTACTGCCCGGCCACCGCGCCGAGCCCCGGCACGATGTTCACCACGCCGTCAGGGAAGCCGACTTCGGCCATGAGCTCGGCCATCCGCAGGCTGGAGAGGGGCGTCAGCTCGGCGGGCTTCATCACCACGCAGTTCCCGGCGGCGAGGGCGGGCGCCATCTTCCAGCTGGTGAACATGAGCGGGAAGTTCCACGGCACCACCTGCCCGACCACGCCGAGCGGCTCGCGCAAGAGGTAATTGAGGAAGCCCGCTTCCACTGGGATGACCGAACCCTCGAACTTGTCGGCCATGCCGCCGAAGTAACGGAAGGTTGCGGCGGTGCGCGGCGTGTCGACGCCGCGCGTATCGCGCAGCGGGTGGCCCGTGTCGAGCGTCTCCAGGCGCGCCAGTTCTTCGGCTCGCTCCTCGATCTTGTCGGCGAGCTTGAGCAAGAGGCGGCCCCGGTCGGCGGCGGCGAGGCGGCTCCAGCGCGGAAAGGCGGCGCGCGCCGCCTCCACCGCCTTGTCGACGTCCGCCTTGCCGGCCATCGACACATCGGCGAGCGGCGTGTTGTCGTGCGGATTGAGCGACGGCAGCGTGGCGCCGTCCTCCGCCGGCACGAACTTGCCGCCGATGTAGAGCCGCTGCTGGATCTCCATCCGGACCTCTCAGTCTGCGAATCGGTCCAGGGAGCAGACATCGGTCCCCGCCGGAGGCCGCATCTCAGAACTCGACCGGATACGGCTTGAGCTGCCCCGTCTCGTAAAGCTTGGGCAGATCCATGCGTGCGTTCTCCCAGACCAGCAGCATGGAGCGCTTGGTGGCGAACCCCTGGTGGCGGATGTCGGCCGGCATGGAGGCCACGTCGCCGGCGCGCATCAGCACGCGGGCGCGCGGCCTGCCGGTCTCCTTGTCGGCGACCTCCCACTCGATCTCGTCGGTGAGCTGCACGAACCACTCGACGCGGTCGTTCCCGTGGATGATGGGGAGGATGTATTCCTCGGTAGTGGGACAGAAGAGCGACTCGCGGCAGACGGAGGTGACCGACGGGTTCCAGGTGACGTCGGATCGCGAGAGGTACTTGAAGAGGTTGAAGCCGTGCAGCTTGCCCTCGAAGCCGGGCTCGACTTCGATCACGGGTTCGTCCTGCGGGACGTCCGCGAAGGCGCGATTCACCGGCAGGTCGTCGCGGAGCGGAGAGTCGCCGAACAGGCCGGGCATCCGCTTGGTGGCGACGCGGGTCCGCTCGATTGCGGCGATGTTCTCGCCTTTCTTCGTACCGGCCCAGCTCGCACCCGTCTCCTCCGGAGCGGCGAAGGGATCGAATCCAGCGTTGCACCAGTCGCGAAGGATGGCCTTGCAGGTGGCCATTGCGAACGGCGAGTCGAACTCCTCCACGTAGGACAGACCTGCCTTGTGGTAGGCCTCGTGGTACCGGCCGGCGAAGAACTCCACCCGGCCGTACAGGTTGCGGCTGCCGAACATCGCGTCGAAGTTCACCCAGCCGTAGAAGAAGCCCCAGGCCACGTCGCGCATCAGCGCGCGCAGGAACGCGTCAGCCGAGATCCGGTGCTCGAGACGGCCGCGCTTGGTGGGCCAGCTGACGTGGACGAAGTACTCGTCGCGCAGGAAATGGAACTCGCCCAACTCGAAGGCGCGGAACCCGGTCTTCGGGTCGGGCTCGCTCATCACGACCTTGAACTCTGGCGCCTTCGCGGGGCGTCGGACCGCTTGGGATTCGGGCATTGCCATGGCCGTCTCCTTCAGGAAGTGCAGATCTCCGCCCACTTCTGCTGCGTCAGACCGCCGAGGATGGTCTGCTGGATCATGACCGAGGGCCGGGCCGCGCTGAACTGGTACGCGGCCCCCTTGGGGAGCAGCGCCTGGTGGCCGCGCTTCAGATGGATGCGGCCCATCTTCCTGCCCTTGGGCGGGCCGGAAAGGCGCTGGGTTCCGTCTTTGCCCTGAGGCGGCGCGGCGTCGCCCGGCTCCGCGAACGAGACGGTGACCTCGCCGTCCATCACCACCACGAATTCGTCGTGGTTGCACGCGAGCCAATCGGAGGTGCCCTCGGCGCGGATGGCCTCGATCACGTACTCGAGGTTCCTGGCCACCGCGATCTTGTCGTACGGCTTCGACTTCGATGCGACCTCGAAGACGTTGGAGTAGCAGTAGTGCTTGGGGTCGTCGTCGATGATGGTGAGCTGGCCCCTCTCGAACTTGTCGAGCGATCCGGTGACCGTCGTGTACCGGCCCATGCCGCACCTCCGCGCAGGGTGCGGAGCCTAGGTCTGCCGGGTGAGCGGGTCAAGCGCTCCTTCGCCACGCGAACGCTTGTTCGAGATGCGAACAGCGACTAATATCCGCGACATGAACGGCGCCGAGCCAGTCCTCACCCCTGGGGACGCCTACGTGCAGTCGTTTGCGCGCGGCCTTTCGGTGATCCGCGCCTTCAGCTCCGAGCGGCCGTCGATGACGCTCTCCGAAGTGGCGGCGGCAACCGGCCTGACGCGGGCAGGCGCGCGCCGCATCCTCTTGACTCTCGCCCAGCTCGGCTACGTGACCGCCGACGGGCGGCAGTTCCGCCTCACCGCGCGCATCCTCGATCTGGGATTCGCCTACCTCTCTTCGATGCCGTTCTGGAACCTCGCCGAGCCGATCATGGAAGCGCTGGTCGAGGAGGTGCACGAGTCCAGCTCCGCCTCGGTCCTCGACGGCACCGACATCGTCTACGTGCTCCGCGTTCCCACCCACAAGATCATGACCATCAGCCTGGGTCCCGGCAGCAGGCTGCCGGCGTGGTGCACGTCGATGGGGCGGGTCCTCCTCTCGGGACTGGACGATGCCGAGGTCGACTCCATCCTGCGCAGATCCAGGATCGAGGCGCGCACGACGCGCACCGTCACCGAGCGCGCCGAGCTGCGCAGGCTGGTCGCCGAGGTGCGCGTCCGCGGCTGGGCCCTGGTCAACCAGGAGCTGGAGGAGGGGCTGGTCTCGATCAGCGCGCCGATCCGCGAGCGCAGCGGCCGCGTCCTGGCCGCGCTCAACGTCAGCGGCCAGGCCAACCGGACGTCGCCGCAGCAGATGGTGAAGCGGTTCTTGCCGCCCCTGCGCGCCGCAGCGGACCGGCTGAGCGAGCTGATGCGGCGGCGGTCATGAGATCCGTGATCGTCGGCGGCGGGATTGGAGGGATGGCGCTGGCGCTGTCGCTTCACGACGCCGGCCTTCGGGAGATGGAGATCCACGAATCGGCGCCGGCCCTGCGGGAGCTCGGCGTGGGCATCAATGTCCTGCCCCACGCGGTGCGCGAGCTGACCGAGCTCGGGTTGCTGGACGATCTGCGCACAGCTGGAATTCCCACCGGCGAGCTTGCCTACTACTCGAGACGAGGGCAGCGCATCTGGGCAGAGGCCCGCGGCCTCGCCGCCGGCTACCGCTGGCCCCAGTTCTCCATCCACCGTGGCGAGCTGCTGGGCATCCTCCACCGCGCGGTCGTCGAGCGCATTGGCGCCGCCCACGTCCACACCGGGCATCACCTGGTCCGCTTCGGCCAGGAGAAGGACCACGTCTGGGCCGAGTTCGGGGATCAGTCCCGGGACGAAGGGGACGTCCTGGTGGGCTGCGACGGCATCCATTCCGCCGTGCGGCGCGCCTTCCACCCCGATGAAGGGCCGCCGAAATGGAACGGGATCACCATGTGGCGAGGGGTCACTCCCGGCAAGCCGTTTCTCACCGGCCGCACCATGATCATGGCGGGTCATTTCGGCCGGCGGATGGTGGTCTATCCCATCTCGAGACGGCACGAGGACGGCCGCGGGGCGCTGATCAACTGGGTCGCCGAGCTCAAGAACGCGCCCGATCAGCCGATGCCGCTTCAGGACTGGGAACACACGGCGCGCGCCGACCAGGTGATCGAGCCATTCGCCTCGTTCGTGTTCGATTTTCTCGACGTTCCTGCGATGATTCGCCGCGCCCAGGCCATCTACCAGTACCCGATGGTGGATCGGGACCCGCTTCCGACCTGGAGCTTCGGGCGGGTGACGCTGCTCGGAGATGCGGCCCATCCCATGTTTCCGGTCGGTTCGAACGGAGCGTCGCAGGCCATCATCGACGCGCGCGTGCTCGCGCGGGAGCTCGCGCTGCAGGCTTCAGTGGAGGCGGCCGTGGCGGGCTACGAT
>DATBZA010000116.1:0-6883 GCA_036513415.1 Myxococcales bacterium
CTCAACCAGGGGCAGCAGGGATCGCCCGAGCTGGCCGAGGAGCTGCGCCAGCACGTCCGGTCGCGCTGCGCCGGGTTCATGGTCCCGAGACAGATCCACTTCGTCCCGGATCTCCCCAAGACCGCGACCGGCAAGATCCAGCGCTACGTGCTGCGCGGCGAGTCCGCGTGAAGATCAACGGGAACCTGGATGCGCTGATGGCGCGGTGACCCGCGAGCTGCTTTTCAGGTCAGTCCAGCCATGCTTGAGCCTCGAGCGGCTCTAGCGTGCCCAGGACGGCTGCGCCATGGTGCCCGGCGCGCGTGCACGCCTCCAGCACCGGAAGGCCCTTGCCGAGGTAGTACGTCAACGCCCCGGCGAAGCTATCCCCGGCGCCGTAGGCCCCACGAACCTTGCCGCTCCGCTGCGGGGCCGGAAAGCGGCGCGCGCCTTCCGCCGTATACACGACGCCTCCCGCCGCGCCCTCGGTCAGCACCAGGGCAGCGGGCCTTTGCTCTGGAGGGAAATCGTCCAGCGTGCACGCCTCGCGCGGGTCGAGCGCGCTGCCCAGGACCACGTCCGCCCGCGCTCTGGATCGGATCAAGGCGGCCCGCCGCCGGGCGGTCACGACCAGGATCCGCGCCGCCCGCGCCGCGGCAATTGCCGCCGGATCCTGGGCCGTGAAGTACACCGCATCGCAGGAAGACAGCTCGTCCCAGGGCAGCGCATCGGCGCGCTCCGGATGCAGCGGCTCGCCCACGACCACGATGGTGCGCTCCCCGTCCGGGGTAATCATCACCAGGTCGCGCGTGTGCGCGGCCTGCCGTTCGGCGACGAAGATCCGCGCCCGGGTGGCCGCGATCCGCCCGCGCACGGCGCCGGCGGCCTCGTCGTTTCCGACGGCGGTGTAGAGCAGCACTTCTGCCGCCGAGCGGGTGAGCTGGAAGAAGGCGATCCCTCCGCCCCCGCCCGGAAAGAACCGCGGCTCCTCGAGGTGCGCGATCTCGCCGGCGCGCGGGACCGCGGGCACGCGCCCGAGCGTGATGTGCTCCACGTGCCCGATCACCGCGACTCGCACGCCGGCAGTCTAAACGCATCTCATGACCCTGTCTCGCGAGTCATCGCGATCCAACGTAGCCGCTCCGCCACCTGCGGCGGCCGGGGCGCCTGCTCCTCTGCGCTTGACCCTTGCAAGGTCTGCCCAAATCAATGGGTGTGTTGACAGCGTGCTCGTAGTGCCGGCCGCTCGTGGGCGGCGCACCACCTCCTAGACGCTGGTTCGCTGGAGCCGGCGGCCTACTTCCTCTTTGCCGAGGCGGCGGCGGGAGACATCGCACCGGCCGAGTTCACCGGAGGAGACTGGGCCGGCTCCCCCTGCTGGGTCTCGGCCGGCGGATCCGTAGCCAGGGCGCACCCGGTCTTGGGCTTCGGGAGGCTGAACCAGCGATTGATCTCGGTGCAGGTGTAGCGGCAGAGGCCGGTCTCGGCGCGGCCCTCATCCGAGACCACGCACTTGCCGGGATTGTCGATCTCGAGCAGCGCCGCCCGGATCAGGCCCTTCTCCTGCTGCTCCTGCTCCAGCGAATAGGCCTTGTCGAGGTCGGGCCTGGCGGAGGGATCCTTGTGGTGCCGGATGTGCTCGATCAGCAGCTGCTTCGCCTCCCACACCGGCTCGACTGGGATCATCTGCGCCAGCTGGGCATTGGTCTTCCAGCCCGTGGTGTTCATCAAGCGGTAGAGCGCGCCGAGGTAGACGTTCTTGCGGCCCTTGTCCTTGTTGGTGAGCGCCTTCTCCAACGCCGCCGAGGCGTCCTTGCCGCCTTCGAAGTGGAGGGCGTCGAGGGCGAAGCACGCGTAGACGGGATACTCGTCCTTCACCACGGGGCACTTCTCCAACACCTCCGCGTACACGGGCACCCCCGCGGGCCCCAGCGCCTTCACCACGCGCGCCACCGTCTTGGGGTCGTTGCCGCGGATGCAATCGTGTGTGATGGCGGAGCGTCGCGTGACTTCGTCCGTCAGCTCTCTCCTGGGCCGCCGGTCGCGCTGGATGGCCGCCGCGAAGAGCTTCGCGTTCTGTCCCTTGGGGAAACACTCGGGCGGCTTGATGTCCGGCTCGAGTTGCTCGATCTCTTTCAGCTCGCGCGCGAGCTTCGACTCGGGGCTGTTGTAATCGTAGAGGGCATACCCGCCGAGGGCGAGGACACCTGCGCCGACGAGGATCGTCCGGATGTTCATAGGCGGCGGATGCTACGCCCAGGGGCGGACAAGGGGCCAGCGGCAAGCGACAAAATCGTCAGCGATACTGAATGGTTTTCGACGCAGAGCGGCGTAGCTATGCTAAGGTGCGCGGTCCTCATGTTGCACGAAGCCGACCGGGGCGACTGGGCGGATGCGCTGGAACGGGGTCGCATCGTCCACTTCCCGCAGTGTCCGGTTGCGCTTCCAGAGTCCGCGGATCAGGAGTTCCTGCGCACGGCCCTTGCGCCCTATCTCCAGCGGAAGAACGTCAGCTATTACCCGGGTGCGGACAAGCTGACCGGCCTGAAGGCGCCGCGCTCCGTCATCGACCGGGCCGGCCGGATCCTGAGCGCGCATTCCGCCCGCGTGCGCGACTTCCTGCACCGCTGCATGCCGGAGCTCACCCGCTCCTGGACCCCGGGGACGTCCAGCTTCCGTCCACTGGAAGAACGGGGGCGCGGCCTCTCTGCGCACGCCAGCAATGAGCTGATCCACGTCGATGCGGGCGCCTATGGCGCGACGCATGGCGACCGCATCCTCCGCTTCTTCGTCAACTTGAATCCGACCGCCGAGCGCGTCTGGATCAGCAAGGGCAGTTTCGAGGAGCTGCTGGGCCGGCATGGGGAGGAAGCCGGCGTGCGCAAGGGCGGGCTGACGCCGGGGGTGACGGAGCGCGCCTGGAGCGGAATGCTCAAGGTCGCCGCCCGCGCGTTCCCGATGGCCCGGGTGATCGATACCTCTCCCTACGACCGGCGCATGCGAAAGTTCCACAACTGGATGAAGGACACTCCCGCGTTCCAGCAGCCGCCGCACCACCGCTTCTCGTTCGCGCCGTTCTCGGCCTGGATGGTGCTCACCGACGGCGTCTCGCACGCCTGCGTCTCCGGGCAGCACGCGCTGGCGGACACGTTCCTCATCCCCTTGCGCAACTGCAGGCTGCCGGCGCCGTTTGATCTGCTGACAGGAGCCGCGTGACCAAGACCGTCCTGGTGCTGCGGTTCAGCGCGGTCGGCGACGTGGTCCTGACCGGTCCGGCCATCCATGCGCTGCGGACCGCATGGCCGGACGCGCGCATCGTCTACGCCGTGAAGCAACGCCTGTCGCATCTGGTCGAGCACAACCCCAACGTCGACGAGGTGATCGCGCTGCGCGACGGCGAGGGGCCGCTCGCCTACGCGCGCAGGCTGCGCGCCGCACGGCCTTCGGTGGTGCTCGATCTTCACGGCAAGATCCGCAGCAGGATCCTGCGCGCGCTGCTGCCGGGAGTGCCCAAGGTGGTGTGGCACAAGCGCGACTTCCGCGACACGCTTCCCGTGAAGCTCGCCCTGCGCCCCTACCACGCGTCGATGCTCTTCGCGGATCGCTACCACGCGGCCGTCGAAAAGGTGGTCGGGCGCGAGTTGCCCAAGGGCAAGCTGCAGTACTTCCTCGGGCCGGACGATCTCGCGGTGGCGGATGCTGCGCTTCGCGCAGCCGGGATCGATCCGAATCGACCGCTGCTGGGCCTTTCTCCCGGCGCGAACTGGGCCACCAAGCGCTGGCCCGTGGAGCGGTTTGCCGGCCTCGCCCGCCGCGCCCTCGAACGGGGTCTTCAAGTCGCGGTGCAGGGGACCGCTTCGGAAGCCCCGCTTGGAACGGCCGTGGCCCGCCTCGCCCCCGGCGCGGTCGATCTCTCGGGCAAGCTCGACCTGCGCGGGCTGGGCGGCTTCATCGCTCGCTGCACCGCCTTCGCGGCCAACGACAGCGGCCCGATGCACATGGCGCGCGCACTGGGCGTCCCCACGCTGGCGTTCTTCGGGTCCACCGACCCGACCATGTTCGACTTTCGCGGCCATGAAGTCCTCTTCGCCGGGATTCCTTGCGCCCCGTGCTCGTTCTTCGGCCGGAGGCGCTGCCCGCGCGGGCACTTCCGCTGCATGCTCGATCTCACCGAAGAGCGGGCCTGGAGCGCGCTCTCGCCTTTGCTCTCCGCGGGACGCCTGCCGCTGCTCTCGGCGTGAGCTGGCCGCGCGCGCCGCTCCTGATGGTCTCCAGCTCGTCCCGGACGGGGCCGGCCGAAGGCCTGATCTCGCTCGCTCGGGAGCTTCGGGCGCAGGGGCTCGACGCGCGATTCGCGGGCGATACGGTGCGCCCTGGCGAGAACCTGGGCGAGCACCTCGCCCTGGCCGGAGTGCCCTGCGAGAGCGGGCTGCGGCTCTCCCGCAAGGTGCGCCTGCGGGACCTGGTGCACGACGCCGGGCTGCTGACCTCGTTCGCGCGGAGCGGCCGGTACGACGTGCTGCACACCGCCTTCGCGCACGACCACTCGCTCGCGCTCTGGGCCGCGCGCCGCGCGCGCAATCCCGACCTGCGCGTGGTCCGCGCCGCGCAGCGGCGGCTCGACGTGAGCGCCGGGGCCTTGGGGCAGCGGCTCTGGGCGCTGCGCAGGACGGACGGGGTGCTCGTTCACAGCGCCAGCTATCGGGCGGCGCTGCTCGGGCAGGGGCTCGATGCCCGCCGCGTCGCGCACGTGGCGGCCGGCGTCGATGGGCGCTGGTTCTCGCCGGGCCGGGCGCCGGAGCTACGCGCCCGGTGGGGCATCCCGGCCGGCGCCCCCTTGGCAGGGATCGTGGCCCGGATGAAGCCGGAGCGGGGGCACCGACCCCTGCTGCAGGCGTTCGCCGAGGTGCAGCGACAGGTGCCCGGGGCCTGGCTCGTGCTGGTCGGGCGCGGCGAGGACGAGCGGGCGCTTCGCGCGCTCGCCGCGGAGCTGGGGCTCTCGCGCGCGGTCTTCGGAGGATATCTGCGCGGCCCGGAACTGCTGGAAGCGTATCGCGCTCTCGACGTCGCGGTCTGGCTGCGGGAGGGGAACGACGGCGCCTGCCGCGGGGTCCTCGAGGCGATGGCCTGCGCGGTCCCGGTGGTCGCCGGCGACGACGGAGCGCCTCCCGAGCTGGTCGGCGAGACGGGAAGGGTCGTCCCACCGGGCGACCCGGGCGCGATCGCGACGGCGTTGGCCGAGCTGCTCTCCGACCTCGAATTGTCCCGGCGGCTCGGGAGGGCAGCGCGCGATCGGGCGCTCTCGTTCACACCGCGTCGGGCCGCGGACGAAACGCTGGCGTTCTGGCGGCGGATCCGCGACCTGCCGCCGGCCTGAGCCAGTGCGTTTCAGAACGCGTGAGGTTCGCCGATCTGGAGCTGCAACATCTTGGCCCGCGGCGCTCCGGCCTTGAGCGCCTTGGAGAACTGCGCGGGCGTGCCGGTCAACACGGGAAACGTCCCGTAATGCATCGGCACAGCGGTCTTCGCGCCCGTGTCATGGACCGCCTGTGCGGCGTCCAGCGGATCCATCGTGAAGTGATCACCGATGCAGGCGAGCACGACGTCCGGATGGAAGCGCGCGCCGATCTGCTTCATCTCCGCGAACCAGGCCGTGTCGCCGGTGTGGTACAGCGTCGGCCCGCTTTTGATCTGGACGACGAAGCCCACCGGCGGACCGGCGTACAGGATGGGCCCGTTCTCGCTCGCTTGGAATCCGGAGCTGTGGACGGCCTCCACCAGGGCGACGCTCACCTCGTCGTTCAGCTTGAGGATGCCGCCGATGTTGCCGAGCGTATCGAATCCGGTCGCTTCCTTCGGAACGCCCGCCGCAGCCAGCTGCGCGCCCAGCTCGAACGCAGCGACGATCTTCGCATTGGTCTTCTTCTGCAGCGCGACCGCGTCGCCGACATGGTCGAAGTGCCCGTGCGAGATCAGGATGTAGTCCAGCTTCTGGATCTTGTCGATCGCTCCCTTGTCCTTGTTCAAGGGGTTGTTGATCCAGGGGTCGATCGCCAGCGTCGTGCCGCCCGGGGTCTTCACCACGAACGCGGCGTGTCCGTACCAGGTCACTTCGGTCTTGCCTTTGTCGCCGGCCTGCGCGAAGGCGGGGAGGGCGGCGAGCGCGAGGAGCGCGAAGATCTTCATGTCAGTCCCTTTCGTTCGAGCACCTATCGGTCCCGGCATCTACCGCGTCCACAAGCCGGTTGGCCACACCAGTTTCTCGCTGGTCCAGGCCTTCATGGATGAGGTGCAGGCAGCTGGGATTCGCCGCGACCGGCTGCCGGTCTGCCATGGGGGCGCACTGGATCCGTTTGCCGAAGGATTGATGCTGCTGCTCGCCGGCCAGGCGACCCGCTTGATGGAGCTTTTGCACCCGATACCCAAGACCTACGTCGCGGAGATCGCCTGGGGGGCCGAGACCGACAATGGCGACCCGCTCGGGCGGATCGTGGCGCGCGCCGATCCTTCGAAGTTGTCGGTAGACGCGTTGGAGCGGGCCTTGACCTCCTTCCTCGGGTGGCGCGAGCAGGTGCCTCCGACCACCAGCAACAAGCGCGTGGATGGCGAGCGCGCATACCGCAAGGCGCATCGCGGGGAGTCGTTCGAGCTGCCTCCCTCGCGCGTGTACCTGCACGAAGCCCGCTTCATCTCCCACCGCCTACCCGCCTCGAGCACGCTGCTGCTGGTGACGGGCGGTGGGTATTACGTGCGCTCGCTCGTGCGCGATCTCGGCCGTGCCAGCGGCGCGCTCGCGCATCTCGCTGCTCTCCGCCGCACAGCGATCGGGCCGTGGGAGGATCCGCCGCCCGGCCAGCGCGTCTGGTTGCGCGGCGCCGAGCTGTTTCCCTGGTGCGCCTCGGTG
>DATBZA010000117.1:0-7464 GCA_036513415.1 Myxococcales bacterium
ACGCCCGGTCCTTCTCTCCCCGCCAAGCATAAACCGCCGCGATCTGGAAGGCCGCCGTGTGGGCGTCCCGGTCGATCAGCGAGTCAAGTGCCCGCTGCGATTCGTCGGCGCGGCCAAGATCGTGCGCCGCAAGAGCCAACCCAAAGCGCCGTAACATGTCCGAACTGGAGCGCTCGAACATGGCCAGTGCCGCCGTGGGATTTTTTTCCCAAAGGTAAGTGGTCCCCAGGAGCATCGGAGCGATCGACTGTACCGGGCTGATCTCCAATGAGCGGTTGAGCGGCTCTCGCGCTTCGGCGAACTGTCCGCTGAATAAGAGAGCCGCGCCCAGCGCGCGCCAGGCCCTCGCGTTCAGCGGGTCCCGCTGGACGACTTTCCGCTGGACGGCCGCCCCCTCCATCGCGCGGCCGAGCGACACGAGCAGCCCGCCGTAGCCGATCAGCACATCGGGGTCCTCAGGTCTCAGCGCAAGAGCGCGCTGAATGTCCGCGCGCGCGCCTTCCCAGTCCCAGGAATAACTGGTGCGGAAGAAGGCACGCACCACGTACCCGTCGGCCAGCGCCGGCGCGAGTTGCACAGCCTTGTCTGCCGCCAAGCGCGCCCGTCGCATGCCGTCGGTGAATGCCTCGGGCGTGTCGGCTGAGTCCGCCACCCAGTAAGTCGCCATCGAGAGCCCGGCCCAAGCGGGAGAGTAGCCTGCGTCGAGCGCGACCGATTTCTCATAGGCCACCACCGCGCGACGCCATCCATCCATGTTCCCGAGGTTGAAGAATTGCCTTCCCAATAAGTACTGGTTGTAGACCTCGGGGTCCGCAGTGCGGCCCCGCGAGGTAGGCGTTTCCCCCGGCAGCAGCTTGATCCGCAAAGCCTCGACGACCGCTTGGGCGATCTCGTCCTGGACCGCGAACACATCGGTCAGCTTGCGGTCGTAGCTCTCCGACCAGAGGTGGTAGCCGTCGGCCGCGTTGATGAGTTGCACGGTGATGCGAACGCGGTCACCGGCCTTCTGCACGCTTCCTTCGAGCACGGTCGCGACGCCGAGCTTCTGGCCGACGGTTCGCAGGTCCTCGTTCTTGCCCTTGAAGGCGAACGATGAGGTGCGGCCTGTGACGTGCAGGCCAGGGACCTTCGCGAGCAGGTTG
This sequence comes from Myxococcales bacterium, assembly GCA_036513415.1. Classification (GTDB taxonomy): domain Bacteria; phylum Myxococcota; class Myxococcia; order Myxococcales; family 40CM-4-68-19; genus 40CM-4-68-19. Next base: position 1,143 of record DATBZA010000117.1, read on the forward strand.
AGTAGCTCCTCGGTGAGGCCGTCCGCGAAATATTCCTGGTTGGGATCGCCGCTCAGGTTGACAAGCGGCAGGGCGGCAATCGACGGCGCTGCCCGTATGTCCGAGGCGGGCGGCGCCGCGTCCAGTTTTCGGCGCAGCGCCGCATCACTCGAAGGCACAGCGGGACGCGACCGCAGCAAGAAGTACCAAACCATCCCGGGAGTCGCCGCCAGTGCGCCGATTCCGACGAGCAGTAGCGCCAGGCTTGCCCCGCTCAGTCGCGTCGTGGATGCAGCAGGTTCTGTTCGTTCGATTCGGCCTGCCTTCACGTCGAAGATCCAGGCGAGGCTCACGACGATGGGGAAACCGACCGCGAGCGCCACCACGACATAGGAAAGCACCTCGTCGGACCAGCGCAGCCCGTGCATGACCGGCTCGATGATCTGAAGCACGGCGAAGGCCGCAATTCCGTATCCGACCAAGGCGCGGATGACGCGCCGCCGCTTCAACTCCGAGATGAGCGCCCCTGCATCCACGCCAGGCTCCCGGCAGCGTATGCTACTGCGCCGACCGGGGGAGCACTATGAGCTTCCTGCTCCTCGCGCTGCTAGCGACGTCGTCGCTTGCAGGATTCCGTCACGGCGACGTTTGAGGGAGTGCTTGCGCTCGTGATCTCGGGCGACCGCGTCGTCTACCACGAAACGTTCGGAAAGCAGGATGTAGGCCGGGGCGTCCTTAAGGAAGCGACTCTATCTCGATGACGAAGCCATCACCTCCGTCGCGACGCTCATGCTCGTGGATGAACGCAAGCCGAAAGCTAATCGGCCGCCGTGAGACCGTGGCGCGAGAGCGCCTCTCGTCCGCGCCGGGCGTACTCGGCCAAGATGCGCATAGTCTCAGAAGCAGCGGCCAGAACTGCAGGGATTGTCTCGGTCGGAGCGCGGAGACGCGTGAGCACCTCTTGAGCGCTGCTCAGGGCCCCGAGCGAACTGCGCAGCAACTTCTCGAACGTAACGAGCTGCTCGCCGCGGACAGAGACGCGTCCGCGCCGTAGTCGCTCCTCGGCGGCGGTTCGCGCGGGGAGCTCTGTCGCAGCACTCGGGCGCGCCGGCGGCGCGGCCGGGGTGCGCGCTCCCTGCCGAGTGATCCCCGGCGGCTGGTCTGCTGCGTAGAGTGCGCGGCAGAGAACGCGGCGCGATTCCGCAAGCGTCAGCGCGCGGGCGGCGAACTTGTACTTGTCGCTGTGCTCGCGGGCCGCGATCACCCTCGCGATCGAATCACGCCTGGCATCACTCGGCGTGATGAAGAGGACCTCCGCTGGCCAGCAGTCCTTGAACGCGCGCGTATAGAACGTTTCGCGCTCGCCCGCGAACACGTCGCCGGCGGGAGCTCGGAAGAAGGTGCCGTATCGATCCTGCTTGGCCATGGTCGAGATCGACTTCTTCGCATCGCGGACGGTCGCACTGCCCGTCTCGTATTCGATGAAGTAGCGGCGCCTGCCGGCAGGGTGCTCGAGGAGCGCATCTGGCTGCAGTCGACGGCTCTCGAGGCTTGGGCCGAGTTTCGCGAATTCGTTGAACGGCAGATCGAGGTACTCGCCCAGAACCCAGCGGAAGCCCCTCGGCACCTCTGCCGGCGTCTTCCCGTCCTGGGCAACAAGGCCGAGGAAGACCTCATTCAGCATCACCTCGTGATTCAGGAAGGACTGTCCGACGTCGTGCTTCGGTACCCTCGCCAGCTTCAGGTTCAAGAGCTGCGACCCGATCTCGAAGCCTTCCGCTGTCAAAGCCCAGACCGTCGTCCATCCCTCCGCGCTTCCGTACCCCAGGTCTCCCCGCAGCAGTGCCGCCTGTCCGCCGACGCTCGACGCCAACTGCCTCGTCGACGACCTTGCCTTGCTTCTTCCTGGAAACATCAGTCTCTCGAATGTGAAGACGACCACCGGCACGTACGGCCATCTCGTCGTCGAGGACCTGCGCGAGGCGATCAACCTGCTTCCGCCGGCGCCGTTTGCTGCATCCTTGCTGCAAGACCCGAGGTCCACGCCTCCCCGCGTGCGGAACTCGACGATCGAGATCTCGGAGAATCAGCAGGTTGGATTGGAGCGGGAAACCGGATTCGAACCGGCGACCCTCAGCTTGGGAAGCTGATGCTCTACCAACTGAGCTATTCCCGCTCGGAACGCAAAGGCTAGTCGCGGCCTCCGGTGCCGTCAAGGACTACTGGACGGTGAGCGTGTAGGCCTGTGAGGCACTCGCGTCCTTGTGGCGCGGGCTCGACACTTCCACCGCGTAGTCGCCTTCCTTGAGCGGCACTGCGATCAGCTTCTCCTCACCATCGCCACGCTTTGCGTCGGACGAGCCGATCACCTCCGGCGGGCGATCGCCGCGGAGCTGGTACAGACGCAGTTGCAGATCCACGCCGCGCACCGCCGGGAGCATCACGTTCACCGGCGCATGCCCCGCCTCGACGTGGAAGCGGAACAGGTCCACGTCCTTGCGCGGCCAGATCCAGCCTTTGACGGCGACGGGAAGCGAGAGCGGCTGGGCCGTGGCGACCTCGTCGTTCGGCTCGCGCTCGGTCGACCCGTCGTCCGGCGAGAGCTGCACGGCGAGGCGATATGGCGTCTGCCGGTCCTCGCCGTCGCGAACCCACTTGCCGTCGAGCTGACGCGCCGCGGCCTGGACCAGCAGATAGCTGTCGCCGGCCGGAATGCCGACCGCCGGCAGCACCTCCAGCTCGCGCGGCCCTCCTTCGTTCGCGCGCGCGAGCAGGCGAGGCTTCTCCGTCCCCGCCGCCGCGTACACCGCCAGCTCGAGGTCGGCGCGATCGGCGCCCGACAACTCCGCGTGCAACACGGACGGCGCATCCGCGTGGACCCGATACCAGTCCTGATCGCCGGACGGTGCGAGGAACCCGGTAGCGGTCTCGCGGAGCGGCGTCGCATGCTCGGGGTCGTCGTTGGGCTCCAGTTCCAGATCCTGGGCGCCGGGCTCGAGCGTTGCCGTCAGCGTGTAGGGCGCCAGCGGCGCGCCATGGCGCGATTTGCCCTTGAGCACCAGGTAGTACCCCGCGGGCGCGGGCCCGCCGTCCGGAACGCCGGCATCCGCCGCTTCTCCGAGATGGACCGACAGATTGCGCACGAAGAGCCCCTCGGTCCCGCGGAACGTGGCGAGCGGCGTGGCATCTCCAAGCGCGCGCACTTCCAGCTCCGGCCGCACGCCCTCGACTGGCGTGACCTCGATACACAGGACGTCCCCGGACCCGTCCGGCAACGAGAGCCGATACCAATCTTCGTCGTCTGCGGTGAGAAACGTGCCGCGCACCGGGCTGCCCGGCCGCAGCTCGGTGGCGTCCACGGCGCGGTCGTTCGGCTCCAGCTCCTCCCCGGGCCGCGGCTCTCCGCCGAGCACCGTCAGCTCGTATTCCTGAAGGCCGGTCCCGGAGACCTTGACGAAGCAGGCCTCCAGGCACGCCATGGCCGGCACCACTCCGGGATCGTCCCCTCCGGCGTGGACTCGCAGGAGCCGGTTCCGGTCGCGGTCATAGGTCTCGAGCCAGGCATCGCGAACGCCCTTCAGCTCGACGCGCAACGCCAGCGTCTTCCCCGATCCGGCGCCGACCCGGTACCAGTCGTCGTCGCGTGGCGCCTGCAGAGTACCTGTTACCAGGGCGCGCGCCGGAATCTGCTGAGCGCGCTGGAAATCGTTCGGCTCCTGCTCCCGCACGCGCTCGGGCGCGGCAGGCGCCTGTTGCTCGGCCGGTGGGGCGGGGGCGGCTTTCTCGCGGCAGGCGCAGAGCAGCGCCGCGAAAACCAAGGCTCGCCGCATCTACTTGCGCGCGGCCTTCGTACCTTGGTTCAACTTGGCGGCGAACTCCCTGTAGAACTCGACGATCCCCTTGGTCAGTTCCTCCGCCGACTCTCCCTCTTCGGCGAAGTCCGCGGACTCGAGCCAGATGCCGCCGCAGCTCTCGCAGGTCTCGTAGACCAGCGGGTTTCGCTTGTGCTGGCTCTCCACCGCCAGCAGGCCGACGTTGTCGACCGGGCACTCCCCCGCGTCCTCCTCGGGGTTCGCCCGCCCTCCCATCGCCTCCAACGTCGGCAGACCGTTGTGGAGCAGGATGCGATTCAGGTCCGCGACGTCGAGCCAGAGACCTCCGCACTCGGCGCAACGGAAGAGGAGACGGTCCTCTCCGTCGGTGAGCTCGGACATCTCCGTATCGTCTCGCGGGCAATCCATGGCTTCGTCGTGCTCCGGTGAAAGGTGGGATGCGAAGCCTAGCGCAGCGCGTCGCCAGAGAGCAACGGGCAAGACGCAGGCCGTGTGCAAAGGGCAGCGGCTACGAAGATGCGCCCTTCACGCGCCGGATGCCCGCCCCGAGCGCCGCCAGCTTCTTTTCCAGCGATTCGTAGCCACGATCCAGGTGGTAGACGCGATGGACCACGGTCTTTCCCTCCGCGCGCAGCCCAGCCAGCACCAGCGAGGCGCTGGCGCGCAGGTCGGTGGCCATCACCGGCGCTCCCGACAGCCGGGAGACCCCCCGCACGACCGCCGTGTGCCCGTCGATGGCGATGTCCGCTCCCATGCGGACCAGCTCCTGCACGTGCATGAATCTGTTCTCGAATACCGTCTCCACCACCCGGGACGCGCCCCGGGCGACGGCCAGGCAGGCCATGAGCTGGGCCTGCAGATCGGTCGGAAACCCGGGGAAGGGAGCGGTGATGAAGTCCACCGCTTCCGGGCGCTCGGGCGCCGCGATGCGCAGGCCACCCTTCTCGACGGATACCTTGGCGCCGGCCTCGCGCATCTTGGCGATCGCCGCGTCGAGGTCGTCGGCGCGGGCGCCCCGCACCAGCACGTTGCCGCCCGTGATCATGGCCGCAGCGAGCAGCGTGCCGGCCTCGATGCGGTCCGGGATCACCTGGAGGTCCATGGGTCGCAGCGAGGTCACTCCACCGACCGTGATGATGCTGCTGCCGGCGCCGCCGATCCGGGCACCCATCGCGTTCAGGGCTTCCGCGAGGGCCACCACCTCGGGCTCCCGGGCGCAGTTCTCGAGGACCGTCTCGCCCTCCGCGAGAGCGGCCGCCATCATCAGATTTTCGGTCCCCGTGACGGTCGGCAGATCGAACAGGATCCTCGCCCCCCGCAAACGCGCTGCCGTGGCCTCGACGTATCCGTGCGCCAGCTCGATCCGGGCTCCGAGAAGCTGCAGTCCTTTGAGGTGCTGGTCGATGGGACGCGCGCCGATGGCGCAGCCTCCGGGCAGCGACACTCGGGCGCGCCCGAACCGGGCAACCAGCGGCCCGAGGACCAACACGCTGGCGCGCATCGTCTTCACCAGCTCGTAGGGCGCCTCGGGCTTTGCGACCTGCTCCGCGTCGACCTGGAGGGTGGTGCCGTCGCGCTCCACGCGCGCCCCCATGTTTCCCAGGAGCCTCCCCAGCGTGCGGATGTCGGCGAGATCCGGCACTCCGCGGAACACGGATCGCCCCGGCGCCAGGAGCGCCGCCGCGATCTGCGGCAGGGTAGCGTTCTTGGACCCGGAGACCTGGACCTCGCCGGACAGCGGCTTCCCCCCGATGATCTCGATCGCGTCCATCTACCGTCCTTTCCCCAGCACGTGGCGCTCGAGGCCCGCCAGGTCGCGCTCGACTCGGACCTGCGAGAGGCCTGCGTCCCGCAGCATCTGCGCAACTGCCTCGCTCTGCGGCGGGTCGATCTCGGTCACGAACAATCCGCCGGGCACCAGCCAATCCGCAAGGCCGCTGACGATCCTCCGGATCACGAGTAGCCCGTCGGCGCCCCCGAACAGCGCCAGGTGCGGCTCAGCGAGGATCTCGGGTGCGAGCTTCTCTGCATGTGCGATGGGCACGTACGGTGGATTCGCCGCGATGGCATGGTAACGGACCTGCTCGGGCAGCGCCGCGTACAGGTCTCCTTCGAGCACGCGCGCCCGGCCCAGGGCATGCGCCTCCGCGTTCCGCCGCGCTATTTCGACGGCTTCCGGCGAAAGTTCCACCAGGTCGACGCGGGCTTCCGGCCGCTCCGCCGCCACGGAAACGCCCACCGCGCCCGAGCCGGCGCAGAGGTCGAGGACCCGACCCGGGGCGCCCTTCTCCATCCGGTCGAGGACGATGCGCACCAGCAGCTCCGTCTCCGGGCGTGGGATGAAGACGCCGGGTGCCACCAGGAAGCGGCGCCCGTAGAACTCCTTCGCCGAGAGGATGTACGCCACCGGCTCTCTTGCCCCACGCCGCTGGATCAGCGGCTTGAATCGCGCGAGCTCGTCGGCGGTCACCGGCTTGTCGATGTCGATGTACAGGCGCAGGCGGTCACAG
>DATBZA010000118.1:0-25577 GCA_036513415.1 Myxococcales bacterium
GGATCCACCGAGAGCTTCGGCTGCGGTCCCGGGCGACCTTCCTGCCAGCGGCGGACGGCGGCCTCCAGCACGGGCGCGACCTCGAACTCCTTGGCTTCCTCCACGTCCGCGCCGCCGCGGGGGGCGAGCATGTTGCTGATGATCTCCTTGCAGCGCTGCACCTGGCGCCGGATCTCCTCGGCATCCTTGCGCCGATCCCCTTCGAGCTGCGCCACGAGCTCGCCGGCGAGGATCTGGATGGTGCCGAGCGGGGTGTTCAGCTCGTGCGCCGTGCCGGCGGCGACGGACCCCAGGGCGGCAAGGCGCTCCGCCGCCTCGGCGTCGGAGCGCGCCCGGTCCAGCTCTTCCCCGCGCCGCCGCAGCGACTGGCTCATGCGCAGCGAGAAGGTGGAGATGAACGCCGCCGCCACTCCGAAGGCGATCCAGCGCCCGCGCAGGTGCAGGAGCGGAGCATCCCCCGCCAGCGGCAATTCGTCCGAAGGCAGGATCTGCAGGGAGCTGAACGCGATCACGCTGGCGAGCGCGAGCGCCATGCTCCAACCCGCGGGGAGGATCACCGCCCCGATGGTGATGTGCACCAGGTAGAGCACCGCGAACGGGTTCTCCCTGCCGCCCGACAGTCCGAGCAGGGCCGTGAGCGCGGCGATGTCGGCCAGGAGGTTCAGGGCGCAAGCCCGGTCGGTGGGCCGCCCGCCGCGATCGAGCCAGATCTGCACCGCGAGGTTCGCCACTGCGAGGGCGGCGCAGACGCCCAGCAGCGGAACGACCGGGAGAGGTTTACGCACGAACTGGCGCGCGATCAGGATGGTGATCACCTGGCCGGCGACGGCGCCCCAGCGCAGGCGCACGATCCAGCGCAAGTTGATCCGCGCCGCGGATTCGACGCTGGTCAGCGGAGGCATGGCAGCCCCATGGTACGTTGCCGCCCCCGTGGATGCACTGCAGAGGGCCATCGGGGTGACGCGGGTCGCGCGCGTCACCGGTCTCGATCGCTCCGGCATCGAGGTGGCTTGCGCGGTGCGGCCGCTCGGGTACGTGCTGCAGGTCGCCAATGGCAAGGGGGAGAGCTGGGACGAGGCGCGCGCCTCGGCGCTCTCGGAAGCGGCGGAGCTCTGGGCGGCGGAGCGGCCGCGGGACCTCGTCTATGGCTCTGCGCGCGAGCTGCCGGACGCCTGGGAGCCGCAAGACCTGGTCGCGCCCCGCCTCTGGTCGCGAGACACGAGGGTCGCCTGGAGGCGCGCACGCGAGCTGTCCAGCGGGCGTGAGGTGTTGGTCCCTGCGCAGGCGGTGCATTGCCCGCCGCGCTCCGGGCCCCCGCTCGGACCGGCCGCCATCCGCTGGACCACCAACGGCATGGGCGCGCACCCGAGGCGGGCGTTGGCCCTGCGCCATGCGCTGCTCGAGGCCGTCGAGCGGGATCAGCTCGCGCGCGCGCTTCCACGGGGGTGGACGCCTGCGGCAATCGTGCAGCGCAAGCTGGACGTATCGGGACTTCCCCTCTGGCGGAGGCTGCGCGACGCGAAGCTCGAGGCGCACGTCTTCGACCTGTCCGGCCTCTTGCCCGTCGCGGGAGCCATCCTGGTCGATCTGGAGGAAGGCCCCGTTCCGCTCACCGCCGGATATGCCTGCGCGTTGCGGCCCCTGGATGCCGTCCGCGGCGCCCTCCTCGAGGCCGCCCAATCGCGGTTGACGGACGTGCACGGCGCCCGCGAGGACGTGGCGCCTTCGGACGCTTCGTCGAACCGGGCGCTGCGTGCGGCCTGCGAGCGCGCGCGGCCTCGGCGGATGCTGCGGGCAATGCCCGCGCACCGCGACCTCCGCCGGGCGCTCCGTGGCGCGCGGGTTGCGGTCGTGGAGCTGGAGCGCGAGCCTCTACACGTGGTGAAGGTCTTCGCGCCGGATCTGCGCCTGTCGGAGCTCCTGTGATCGTCGCCTTTCTCGGCCCCTCGCTGCCGGCGCGCGAAGCCAAGGGATTCCACCTGCTACCGCCGGCGCGGCAGGGTGACGTGTGGCGCGCCATCGCGCTCCGTCCCCGGGCGATCGCGCTCATCGACGGCGTGTTCGAATCGCAGCCCAGCATCTGGCACCAGGAGATCCTCGATGCGCTCGACGCGGGCATCCCGGTGGTCGGCGGAGCGAGCATGGGCGCGCTCCGCGCCGCCGAGTTGCACACGCTGGGCATGGCCGGCGCCGGCCGCATCTTCCGCTGGTACCGCGACGGGACCGTGATCGACGATTCCGAGGTGGCGCTGCTGCACGGCGGTGCGGAGCACGGCTTCCGGCCGCTCACCGTGCCCCAGGTGAACGTGCGCTGGTCGGCGCGCCGCTGGCTTCCTCCGCGGGCCGCCAAGGCGCTGATCGACGCCTCCGGCAGCATCTTCTACCAGGAGCGCACACTGCCTCGCGTGCTCGAGCTGGTGCCACCGCGCTGGCGCGCTCGGTTCCGGCTGATCGACTTGAAGGCGGAGGATGCGCGCCAGGTCTTGAGGGCGGCGCGCGCCGCCCGCCGGCTGCCGGTGCGTCCGCGGGAACCGCCTGCTTCCTCGTTTGCCCGCAGGCGCAGGCTGCTGGCGACGGCGCCGGCGGTCCAGAGCGAGCTCGCGGACGCCGGGCTGCGCCGTGCGCTGCTGGCGGGCTGGGCGCGCGAGCTCGGGTTGCGCGCGTCGGCCGCCGAGATCGCAGCTGCCCGGGGAACAATCGGCGGCGAGGCAGCGGCGGACGAGCTGGCGCGCCTCGCGGAGGAAGTCGCGCTGGAGCGCCTGGTGCTCGCCCACGCTTCGCGCATGCTGAACGACGGCCCTTCCGCCGCGGAGGCCGGCCTGGCCGAGCAGCGCCTCCGCGGCCGACAGCGGAGATAGCGCGTCGACAGAGGGCGTCGGGCGTGCGACTCTTGCGCGGGATGGATCTGCTGCCTCGCCGCCATGCGCTGCAAGCGCAGGCGCTCTACTTCTGGGCGCTGCTCAAGCGCTTCCGCTTTACCTTCGTCATGCTGCTGGCCATCGTGGTGGGCGGTGGGTGGGGGCTCCACGTGCTCTTCGGCCGCGCCGGTCAGCCCATGGGGCTCGCGAAATCCATGGTGGCTGCATACTTCCTGATGTTCGCGCAGCCCACCGTCGACATTCCGGACGACGCCGCGGTCCAGTTGCTGGTGGTGCTGATCCCGCCGCTGGGTTTGACGACCGTGGCCGAAGGCCTGATCCGTTTCGCAGTCCTCCTCTTCTCCAAAACGCGCAACGACAAGGAGTGGGCCACCGTGCTCGCGCATACCCTGAAGGACCACGTGATCGTCTGCGGCGCCGGGCGCGTCGGATTCCGCATCTTCGAGCGGCTGCACAGCCTCGGCGTCCCGATGGTGATGATCGATCGCGACGAGTCCAAGCCGTTCATCTCCATCATCCGCGCCGCCGGCGTTCCGGTGCAGATCGACGACGTCCATTCGGCGGGGGCGCTGGAACGCGCGAACGTCAAGGACGCCCGCGCCATCGTCTGCGCCACCGACGACGACCTGGCGAATCTCAATATTACCCTCGATGCCCGGAAACTGCGGCCCGGCATCCGGGTGGTCATGCGGCTGTTCGACGACGATCTGGTGGAGAAGACGCGCCAGAGCTTCGACGCGCAGGCCTTTTCCACCTCGGCGTTGGCCGCGCCCGCGCTGGCGATGGCCGCGCTCGATCCCTCGATCAAGAACTCCTTCGAGGTGGGCGGCCGGCTGATGGTGGTGGCCGAGATCCAGGTCCGGGGCGGCCTGATGGCGGGCAAGACGGTGGGGCAGCTCCGCGATGAGAGCGGCGTGCTGATCATCCATCTCCTCAAGCGAGGAGGCGAATCGACCTTCGATCCGGTCGGCGCCAGCCGCGTCGAGGAAGGCGACCAGGTCACCCTCCAGGCGACGATCACCGCTTATCAGGGCCTGCGCGAGAAGTTGCTCGCTGCATGAAAGAGCGCATGACCGCCGCCTCGCTGCTCTCCGGCTCGCCCGATGCGTTCGTGCGCGCATCCAGCGAGGCCCTGGCCCGCGCGCGCGCCGCGGTCGCCCGGGTCAAATCGCTTCCGCCCTCGCTCCAGACGCTCCGCGCCTGGGACGAGGCGACAGCCGCCATCGGAGACGCCAGCGCCCGCGCGTCGCTCTTGCGCTCGGTGCATCCCGACTCCGCCATGCGCGACGCCGGCGAGCGCTGCGAGCAGGAGGCGGAGGCGCTCTCCACCGGGCTGGCGCTCGATCCCGAGGTCTACGCGCCGCTCTCGCGCGTCGACGCCGCGGGCGAGGACGAAGCGACGCGCTGGTACCTCTTCCGCGTGCTCCGCGACTTCCGGCGCGCCGGCGTGGACAAGGACGCCCAGACCCGCGCCCGCGCTCGCGCCCTGAATGAAGAGCTGGTCCGGATCGGCCAGGAGTTCCAGCGCAACATCCGCGACGACGTCCGCAGCATCCAGGTCTCGGCAGGCGAGTTGGAAGGGCTGCCGGCGGACTACATCCGCGCCCATGCCTCGGGAATCGTCACCACCGACTCCCCCGACTACGTCCCTTTCATGACGTACTCGCGCAGCAGCCCGGCCCGCGAACGCTTGTGGAAGATCTACCGTCAGCGCGCGCATCCCGTTAACCTAATGGTGCTCGATCGCATGCTCGGGCGCCGCCACGAGCTGGCACGACTGCTCGGATACGAGAGTTGGGCTGCCTACGTCACCGAGGACAAGATGATCGGCAGCGCCCGCGCAGCGGCGGACTTCATCGAGCGCATTGCTGGCGCGGCGGAGGCGCGCGCCGGGAAGGACTACGAATCGCTGCTCGCCCGCAAACGCCGGGACCAGCCATCGGCGGAGCGCGTCGACGCCTGGGACTCGGAAGCGCTGAAGGAGCGCGTCCGGGCGGAGCAGCTCGGCTTCGACTCGCAGTCGGTGCGTCCGTACTTCGAGCTCGGACGCATCATGGACGGGATCTTCGAGACCACCGCGCGCATGTTCGGGATCGAGTACCGCCGTCTCTCCGACGCGCCGGTCTGGCACTCCGACGTCAGCGCCTGGGAGGTGGTGGAGCAGGGCAGGACCCTGGGCCGGTTCTTTCTCGACCTGTTCCCGCGTGAGGGAAAGTACAAGCACGCGGCGCAGTTCACGCTGGCCTCCGGGGTGCGGGAGGGCGCGCTGCCCGAGGGCGCGCTGGTCTGCAATTTCCACCGGCCGGGCGCGGAGCCAGGTCTCCTGGACCACGGCGAGGTGGTGACGTTCTTCCACGAGTTCGGGCACCTGCTGCACCACCTGTTCGGCGGGAACACGCCCTGGGCTGGCCTCTCGGGCGTCCGCACCGAGTGGGACTTCGTCGAGGCGCCCTCGCAGATGCTCGAGGAGTGGTGCTGGGACGCGTCCGTGCTGCAGCGATTCGCGCGTCACGTCGAGACGGGCGCGCCGATCCCGGCGGACCTGGTCGAGCGCATGCGCGCTGCGGACGAGTTCGGAAAGGGACTCCGAGTCCGGCAGCAGATGTTCTACGCCGCAACGTCGTTGCGCCTTCACGACCGCGATCCGCGGGGGCTGGATACGACGGCGCTCGGCGCCGAGTTGCAGGAGAGGTACACGCCCTTCCGGCACGTGCCCGGCACGTATTTCCAGGAGAGCTTCGGCCATCTCGAGGGCTACTCCGCTATCTACTACACGTACATGTGGTCGCTCGTGATCGCGAAGGATCTCTTCGGTGTTTTCCGGCGAGACGGCCTCTTGAATCCGGCAGCCGCCGCGCGCTATCGCCGCGCCATTCTCGAACCGGGCGGCGGAGCTCCCGCAGCGAAGCTCGTCGAGTCCTTTCTCGGGCGCGCCGCTTCGTTTGATGCGTTCACCGAGTGGCTCGACGTCGGGTAGCGTCTCTGTGTCTCTGTGTCTCTGTGTCTCTGTGTCTCTGTGTCTCTGTGTCTCTGTGTCTCTGTGTATCGTTCGCTGAGACGCCGCCGGGCTGCATGGCCGTGCCCCGCCACGCAGAAAGCGAGCACGCCGGCGAGGCACGTCACGTGAGGCGAGAGACACGGAGCGGCGCGGACAGCGCGAGGTGTGCTTTCTGATGCGGCGGCGCGACGGCCACGCACCCCGTCGGCTATCTGCGCGCGTCTCGCCGAGTCGACACAGCGCACGCCGCGCCCCGCGTTGGGTTGCTCAGCGAAGGAACACCAACTTGTTCCGGGGATTCCGGGGCAAGTTCCGGGACCGGCACCCACGGACGCAACGGCCCCTATCCGGACAGCTAAGAGCGGTGGGGCTCGACAGCGCCATCCGGCACGCTCACGACGAACTGGATCTCGGGCTCGTTCCGTCCTTCACCGCACACGCGGTTCAACCGGTTGAACCGGCAGGGGACGCGCATGGTCCGGTGCCGGCCGAGGTAACACCAGGCGTGGGTAGCTGCGCAGCTCGAGCTCGCTCCGGAACGGCGGCAATTCAGGTTCAGGCTGTCCCTTTTGATTGGGGACAGATTGCCAGAGGGGTCTGACGCTGCCGGCGGGGTCCAGATCAGGTAGCTCGTAGACGTTTTGGACTGGCGACATCGATGACGCGGATGCGGTGGGATGGCAATTGCCTCGGGACCAGCACACGGGGCGCCCCCGTCGCCCACGAACAGCCAGACCAAGCTCGCGCTCGGCGGAGCAGCTCGGACCTGGGGACCATGCGCCTCCATCAACTTGTCCCCGGACAAGCTCCCGGACCGGCGCCCACGGACGCACCGGTACCTATCCGGACAGCCAAGAGGGGTCGGGCCCGGCATGAAGGCTGAGGGTCAGAAGCGATGGGCGCCTGGAGGAGGGTTCGGTTGCCATTGTTCGGCGAGAAAGCGGGCGGCGCTGAGGTCGGGGGTGGAGGGGGCTGACCATTGCGCGGCGATGACCAGGGCGGCGATGGCCAGGGCCAGCAAGCTTCGGCGGAGGAGAAGGATGATGGCGGTGGCCAATGCGGCGAAATGGGGGAGGGCGCTCCAGAGGCCGGGGATGCCGAGGAGCTGGAGAAGGTTGGGCGGGATGTAACCGTGGGAGAGGAGGGGCCAGACGACTTCGCGCAAGGGGTTTTGGACTTCGGGTGGGAAACCCTGGGAGACGGCGGAGGCGAGGCCCGTGGTTGCGATACCGGCCGCGGCAAGGCCGAGGGCGATGGGGAGAAGGCGAGGCGCTTCGCGGAGGAGGAGGGCGACGGACATCGCCGCGAAGGGGACGAGGGGGGTGATGTAGCGAGGTCCGATCACCCAGCCGCTCCGCCAGAGGGAATGGGTGATCTGGAAGAGCAGGAAATACGCGACCGCCAGGAAGGGGACCAGGTCGAAGCGGCGCAGCCAGCGTGGGGCGAGGAGCGCGAGGGCCGTCCAGGGCGCCCAGAAGAAGAGGCCCAGCCAGGGTGAGAACAGCGAGCCGTAGACGCGCTCCCAGGTCGGTGGGGAGATCCCCATGAAGCCGGGCGCGATGTCGCGCACGAACCCGGGGTTCTCCAGATGGCTATACGGAGTGGACCAGGGCGCGCCGAACGCGCTCCAGTGGAATTGCGCCAGCACCAGGGCCCAGGGAATCGTGCCGGCTAGAAGGCGCAGGGCGCCGCGCCGGTGGCGGAGAAGGGCGGCGGCGGCGACGATACCCGCCGCCGGCGCGGACGGGTATTCGAGCGCCACCGCGAGCGCGCAGAAGAACCCGCACCAGGACGGCCGGAAATCGCCCCAGAACGCGCAGAGAAATGCGGCGCCCAGCGCAAGTGCCGCCATCTGGTGCCCGGCGAACATCTGCCCGTACGTCAGCGAGAGGGATCCCAGGGCGCCGGCGAGCGTGCAGGCCAGGGTGGCGGTCTCCGGAACTCCGGAGTCCAGCATCCACCGGCGCAGCAGGATCCAGAAGGCTACTGAAGGGAGGATCACGCAGATCCAACGCAGCGCCAACACGGCCGGCGTCTTCTTCAGCGGTCCGAAGATCCTCATCGCCGCGAGGACCGGCGCGCCCAGCAGCGAAGCCGCCGGAGCTTTTGCCGCGAACAGCCGCCCCGCGCAGGCCGGCGGCTGCGCGCGGGGATCGTCGCAGGTCAGCGCCTTGTCGTTCACGTAGCCCCAGTCCGAGTACACAGGTCCCCGATCGAGGAAGCGGCCGGGCTGGAGCTCGCGGGTGCCGATCTTCCACGTGTCCTGCTCGGCGAGCGCCCGGGCGGCGTAGACGCGGACCATCTCGTTAGGATTGTTGAGCCTCTCGAAGAAGACGAAGAGCCAGCCGTAGGCGATCAAGAGAAGCAGGAGCAGGCGGCCCTCGCCGCGGCGCAATCGCACGCCGCATGCTACCGCACGACGGGCGGGCAAGCGGGCGCATCCCTCTCGCTCCTGCGGATGTCCGTGCGCAAGCTTCCGCGGGGGTTCCAACATGCTTCGTTGGATGTTGCTGCTCGCGGCTTTCGCGACTGCTTGCGGCCACTATACGGCCAAGGCCACCGTTACCGTCGCGGTATCAGGACCTGGCGCGGTACGCTCTTCAGGGCTCCAAGGTGACTGCCGGGCCACGTGCTGGTTCTCGGTCCCGCGGGACACGCCGGTGCACCTGGAGCCGGTCATCGAGGGCGAGGCGACCTTCGCCGGCTGGTCCGGTGCCTGCAGCGGAACCGCGGCGTGCGATCTCGCTCCCGGAGTCGACGTCTCGGTGGCGGCGACGTTCACGCCGGGAAAGCCGCGGCATCTCCAAGTCTCGCTGAACGGCGGCGGAACGGTCCGCAGCGATCCGGCCGGAATCGATTGCCCGCGAACGTGCTCTGCTGACTTCCCGCCCGGCACGGCGGTGCGTCTCGAGGCCTCGGCCCCGGCGGGCTGGGACTTCGCCGGATTCGGAGGAGCTTGCAGCGGACCTTCGTGCACCCTCACGCTCTCCAACGACGTCTCCGCCTGGGCCACCTTCGTGCAGCGGCCGGTGAACCTGGCCGTGCAGGTCTCGGGGAGCGGCTCCGTGCTGTCCAGGCCCGCCGGCATCGATTGCCCGCGGATCTGCTCGGCGACGTTCAACGCGGGCAGCGATGTCTCCCTGACGGCCACGCCGGCGGCCGGATTCAGCTTCCGCGCGTTTTCCGGCGCTTGCAGCGGCGGCAACTGCGCGCTGCACCTCTCGGCGGACACTCGGGTCGAGGCTGCATTCGCGGCGATCCCGACGTTCAAGGTCGTCGTGGTTGCGGGCGGCACGGGGCGCGGGCGCGTCATGTCGGTTCCGGCCGGAATCGACTGTCCGGGAACCTGCGAGGGGAGCTTCGCCGAGGGCACCGCGCTGGCGCTGTCGGCCTCTCCCGACGCGCTTTCAAAGTTCAGCCGCTGGAGCGGAAGCTGCAGCGGCGCCGCCTGCACTCTGGCGCTCAAGGCGGACGCGGCGGCCGGAGCGGAGTTCGAGCAACGCCGCTACGTCGCAATGGATCTAGGGACCACGCCGGGGGCCTATTGGAGCATCTCCGCCGGCATCAGTCCACACGGAACGCTCATTACCGGCAAGGGGGGCTACCCGTCGCAGGCATTCCTCTGGGATGGGACGATGCGGGCGATCGGTCCGTCGGGCGGGGAGGCTGCAGCAGTCAACGACTCAGGGACCGTTGTTGGCAGCTATCCCACTTCTTCGGGTGCCTGGCACGCCTTTCGCTGGAAGGATGGGACGATGACCGATCTGGTTACGCTCGGAGGTTCGGGCAGCTGGGCCTATGGCGTGAACACGGATGGGATCGTCGTCGGTTCGGCCTTGCGCGCGGACGGTATTGGCCGGGCGGCCTACTGGAATTCGAAGGGCACCGTGGTCGACCTCGGCTCATTGGGAGGCGGCTGGAACGCGTGCTCGTCCGCCTCTGGCATCAACTCGAAGGGGGTCATCGTCGGCCAATCGTGCAGCGACTCGGGGACGCGGCCGGTGCGCTTCCGCGAACCAGGGGTCATCGACGATCTGGGGACCTTCGGCGGCAGCTGGGGTATGGCGGCGGCGATCAACGATGCGGGCGTGATTGTCGGCGCTGCTAGCTATGCGAGCGGCGCGTATCACGGCTTCATGTACGCCGACGGAAAGTTGACCGACGCCGGGTCGCTGCCCGGGATGACGTACAGCCAACTGCTGGCCGTGAACGGGTCCTCCGTGGCGGTGGGAACCTCGTTCGACGGTCCGCAGCGTGCCGTCATCTACGGCGCCGGCAGGATGATCGATCTGAACACGCTCGTCGACGGCACGCCCTACAACCTCACCATTGCGAACGGAATCGACGAGGCGGGAAACATCGTGGCCCAGGGCTGGGACCGGGGCTACTCGAGGGTTTTGTTGCTGCGGCCCCGCTGATCAGAGGCCGATCTCGTCGGAGATCGGCTTCAGCGCGTCGATCAGGAACGAGACGTGCTCCGCCAGCGGCCGCCCCACGGCTTCCGCGCCGCCGTACACGTAACTCCGATCCACGCTGCGCGCGAAGGCCTTGTCCTTCAGCTTCTTCAGCACCGACTCCGCCGGCAGATCGGCGATCTTCTTCGTCGGCCGGACCTTGACGCAGGCGCCGATGAATCCGACGGCCTCGTCGCAGGCATAGATGGCCTTCTTCAGCGGCGTGTCGCGCGGGATCTTCATGTAGTCCGCGTGGGACGCCACCGCCTCGATCACGTCCTCGGGCCAGCCGCGCTCGCGCAGCACCCGCGTGCCGACGTGCAAGTGGGTCGCCTCGGTCGGGTTCTGCTCGTAATCGAAGTCGTGCAGCAGCCCGACGATGCCCCACTTTTCGATCTCCGGCGAATCCGTCACCCCGAACCACCGGGCGTACGCGCGCATCGCTTCCTCGACGCCCCGGGCGTGCTTGCGCAGTGTATCGGATTGCGTGAACTCGTGCAGGAGCGCCAGGGCTTCAGCGCGCGTCTTCATCCCTTGGTCGCCTCCGCGATCTGCAGCCGCGCGGCGCGCACGGCGGGCAAGAGGCCGCCGAAGAGTCCCATCAGGACCGCGAAAATCGTCGCCTTCACCGCGATTTCGGGCGCGAAGTGGAAGCGGAACTTGATCTCGGTAAACGACCCGAAGTTGGTGGTGGTGAAGGTGGCCGCGCCGAGCAGCGACGCCAGGATGCATCCGGCCACCGAGCCGAGCAGCGCCAGGATCAGGCTCTCCACCAGGAAGCTGCCCAGGACTGAGCGCCGCCGGAATCCGAGCGCGCGCAGCGTGCCGACTTCGCGCACTCGCGTCGCGACCTGCGCATACATCGTGATCATCGCCCCCAGCGTCGCGCCGAAGGCGAAGAACACGGCGATGACAGTGCCCAGCACCTGGATGAAGGTCGCCATCGGTCCCGCTGCTTCCTCGTAGAAGCGGTCCTCGCGCTTGGCCTCGAGGTTCCAGCGCGGATCGCCGTCGACGGTTGCGCGGAGCCCGTCGAACGCCGACGGGTTCTTCAGCTTCACCGTGACGATGGAGTAGCCGGTGCGGCGAGCGGCGTCGGCGATCTGGTCGGCGTCGGCCCACACTTCGCTGTCGAACCCGCTCCCGCCTGCGTCGAAGATCCCCACCACCAACCATTGCCGGCGCGCGATCGAGATCGATTCCCCCACCCGCGCTCCCTTGTAGCGGCCCACCGTGGACCTGCCGAGCATCACTTCGCTGGTCGCCCACTGGGGCAAGCGGCCCTCGACCACCTTGATCGACTTCGACCGGAGCAGCTCCCATCCGTCCTTCGTCACGCCGCGGAAACCTACGTTGGCGGTGCCATTTCCGTCCGCGCGTTGGAGCTGGAAGATGACGAACAGCTCGGGCGAGGCCACTTGCCTGCCGCCTTCGATCGCGACGGTGGGGTCGGCCGCGAACGTCTTCGCGGCGTCGCGCGGGAGGAAGCTGGTCAGCTCGGACGTGCTCCCCTTGCGCAGGACGATGGCGTTCTCACGCGAGCCCGTGGACTTGAGCGTCTCCCGCACCCCGCGCGCCAGCATCAGCACCGCCGCGAAGACGAACACCACCAGGCCCAGTCCGCCCACGGTGGCGACGGCGGAGAAGCGGCGCCGCAGGATCGAGCGGACATTGTAGGCGAGCGGGATCACTCCTGCCTCCGCAGCGCGTTCACGATTTCCATCCTCGCCGCCTGGACCGCGGGCAGCGCGCTCGCGGCCGCGCCGATGAGCGCCGCAATGGCCACCGTCAAGGCCGCGGTCGGAAGCGTGTACGAGACGTTGGAGAGAAAGCCGATGCTGGCGGCCGTCTTGCCGACCCCGCGCAGCACGGGCTGGGCGAGAAGACACCCGATCAAACCGCCGAGGGCGCCCAGCATGGCCCCTTCGCGGAAGGCGAGGGCCCGGACGTCCTTGGGCAAGAACCCGATGGCGCGCATGACGCCCAGCTCTCCTGTGCGCTCCCGAAGCCCCATGGCCATCGTGTTCCCCAGGATCAGCGCCATGATCACCAGGATCACGGCGCTGACGACCTGCAGCGCGGTGAGGATGGCGGAAGATCCGGTGACGAACTGCAGCCGGAACGCCTTCTCCGTCTCGGTGTGCGTCTCCGCCTCGCTGTTGGCGAAGAGCGCGTCGACGTCCCGGATCACGCGCGGAGACTCGTTCGCGTTGGCCACCTTCATCGTGAACACCCCGACGCTGTTCTTGATGCGATCGGGCAGCCCCTCGTTCAGCCGCGCCCAGTGGAAGTACATGGTGTTCGCGATGCTGGCGTCGTCGGCGCCCTCGATGACGCCGGCGATGCGGAACTTCCAGTCGCCGGGATAGATCTCGCTGAAGAGCGGAACCGTGTCGCCTACCTTCCAGCCAAATTTCTCCGCCAGGCTCTTGCCGACGATGCAAGCGTTGCGGTCGCCCAGGAAGTCCGCCCTGTTCCCTTGCACGAACCGGATGTCGAACACCTCCAGCGCCGATGGCGCGTCGATCGCGAACTGCGCGAAGAAATTCTTCCGGTCCTTGTAGATGCCGCCGAACCAATTGCTCCAGGTCATGCGGGTGACGCCGGGGACCTGCGCGATGCGGTCGGAATACGAGAGCGGCAGCGACTGCGTGAGCGAGATGGCGTTCCGGGTGACGATGCGGTCGGCCGAGGACGCCTCGCTGCTCGCATACCAGGCGGTGAGCACCGTTCGCAGGAAGAGGAAGGCAACCGTGGTGATCACGACGCCCAGAACGGTGAGGAAAGCGCGGGTCTTGTTGCGGAGGAAGGCGTTGCGCACCGAGAGGCCGGCGAGCGTCACGTGAGCTGCCCCTTGTCGAGCCGGCGGCGCACCTTGGCAGCCTCGGCGGCGTGCGGATCGTGCGTCACCATCAGCACCGTCTTGCCCAGGGTCTCGTTGAGGGTCCGGAGCAGCCCCAGCACTTCCTCCGCGCTCTTGCGGTCCAGGTCGCCGGTGGGCTCGTCGGCGACGATGATCCTCGGGTCGGCGACGATGGCGCGCGCGATCGCCACCCGCTGCTGCTGGCCGCCGGAGAGCTGGCGCGGGGTGTGGTCGAGGCGGTCCTGCAGGCCCACCAGCTTGAGCGCGACCTCCACCCGCCGGACGCGCTCGGCCCGTGGCAACCGGGTGAGCAGCAGCGGCAGCTCCACGTTCTCCGCGGCGGTGAGCACTGGCATCAGGTTGTAGAACTGGAAGATGAACCCGATGGTGCGCGCCCGCCATTGAGCCCGGGCGGTCTCGGACAGCCTGGCGATCTCCTCTCCGGCCACCCGGATCGATCCGCTGGTGGGCGCGTCGATTCCCGCGATCAGGTTCAGCAGCGTCGTCTTTCCCGACCCGGAGGGGCCCATCAGCGCTTCGAAGGCCCCGTCGGGAACCTCGAGGTCGATCCCGTCGAGCACCGTCAGCTCCTGGCGGTCGCGCCGGTACACCTTGCGGAGATCGCGAATTTCGATGATCGGCCTCGCGAGCTGCGAGGCGGGAACCGTCTCGGCCATCAGTGCTTCTCCTTGATGCGCATGCCGTCCTTGAGATCCGCCGGGGGGGAGCGCACCACCCGCGTGCCCGGAGGAGGTCCTTCGCGAAGCGACACCAGGCTCCCCAGCGGTGCCCCCGTGATCACCGGGACGCTCCTCACGGTCTCGTTCTCCTGCACTACGAAAACGGCCTTGGTCTCGCCGCGGTTGACCACCGCGTCGGGAGCGACGGCCGGCGTCGGCGGCGCTTTCTGCGCGGCCTCGTCGAGCTGGCGGGTGAGGAACGTCACCTTGGCTCCCATGTCGGGCAGGACGTCCTTCGGCTCGTCCACGAACGCGACCTTCACCGTGACCGTGGCCTTGGCGCGGTCGACGCGCGGGCGGACTTCCGCCACCTTCGCGCGGTAGCGCCGATCCGGGAAAGCGTCGAGCACGGTCTCCGCCGGCGTTCCGATGGCGAGCTTCGCGACCTGCGACTCCGACACGTCCGCCTCCACCTGCAGGGAGTCGAAGTCGGCGAGGGAGGCGATGCCGCCGTTGCCCGAGTTTCCCGCGCTGGTGAACCCGAACACGATCTCGCCGATGTCGGTCAGCTTCTGGGTGATGCGCCCCGCGAACGGCGCACGCACGTAGCAGTTCTCGAGGTTCACGCGCGCCACCTCGACGCGGGCCCGCGCAGCCGCAACGTCGGCTTCGGCCGCCAGAAGCCCCGCCTTGGCGCCGTCGAGGCGCGCGGAAGCGGTGTCCAGCGCGGCAGCGGTGGAGACGCTCTGCCGCTGCAGGATCTGCTCGCGGTCGTATTGCCGCTGCGCGTCCAGCAGGTCCACCTTTGCCCGCTTCTCCCGCGCCTGGGCCCCCTTGACCTCCGCCTCCGCCTGCGCAAGCTGAGCCCGGTAATCCGCGTCTTCCAGCACCGCGATCACCTGTCCCGCCTTCACCACCGTGCCGTCCTGGACGAAGATCTTCGCCACCCGGCCGCCGATGCGCGGAGAGATGTTCGCCTTTCGCTGCGGAACCACGTAGCCGGTCGCCACCAGGAGCTGGGCGCCTTGCGCGGGCGTGATCAGCGCCACGGTCGCCGTGTCCACCTCGGGAGCGAAGACGCGGCCGCCCAGCGTCCTCCAGCCGATCAGCGCCGCCACGGCCACGGCCGCGACCGCCACCGCCGGCACGGTCCAGCGCGGCAGCGAACGCCCTGCTGGAGCGCGGTCGATGCGCAGGCTCTTCAGCTCGTCGGCGAGCGATGGAGGAGGCGAAGCCATTGACGCGCGCTCTGTATCATAGCGCGCCCCGGTGCTGATGCTCCGTTTCAGTGATGCGCCTGTGACGCCTGCGCCGCCGCCTGGATGGGCAACGCAAACGTCTTTCGCGCGGAGACCAGTTCTTGGAACACTCTCGCGTCCAGCGCCCGCGAGAACCAGTATCCCTGCGCCGAGTCCACCCCCAGCGCCTGCAGCTGCTGCGCCTGGCCGGCGTTCTCGACGCCTTCGGCGACCACCTCCATCTGCAGCGCCCGAGCCAGGCCGACGATCGTGCGCAGGATCTCCGCTTCCTTCCCGGATTGCTCGAGGCGGGCGACGAAGCTGCGATCGATCTTCAGCGTGTCGAAGCGAAAATTATGCAGGTAGCTGAGCGACGAGTACCCGGTACCGAAATCATCGAGAAGGAGTCCCACCGAAAGCGCCTTGAGCTGGTTGAGGAGGAGCGCGGCGGAACCGGCATTCTCCATGATCACGCTCTCGGTGACCTCCAGCCGCAGCCGGCGCGCCTCGAGCCCGCTCTGCCGCAGGGCGCCCCGCACGTCCTCCAGCAGCTCCGGCCGGACCAGCTGCTTTCCCGAGAGGTTCACGCTGACCGAAACGCCGGGACCGCGCGGAAGCGCGTCGTTCCAGGCCTTGGCGTCCGCGCAGGCCTGCGCCAGGGCCCAGCGGCCGATGGGCACGATCAGGCCGGTCTCCTCCGCGGTGGGAATGAAGTCGCCTGGCGGGATCGCGCCCCGGGTGGGGTGTTCCCAGACGATCAGGGCCTCGCAGCCCGTGATCTGCCCTGATCGCAGCGAGACCACGGGCTGGTAGCGCAGCCGCAACTCGTCGCGCTCGATCGCGCGGCGCAGGTCGGTGTCGAGCTGGAGCTGGGCCTGGGCGTGCGCGTGCATGTCGGGGTGGAACACGGCGTGCCGGGCGCGGCCCAGATCCTTGGCGCGGTACATGGCGGTATCGGCGTCGCGCAGCAGCTCCTCCGGCCGCGAGTATTCGCGCGATCCGACCGCCACGCCGATCGAGGCGGTGGTGAATACCTCGGTGCCGTCCAGATCGTAGGGAGCGGAGAGCGCCTCCTGCATGCGCTCGGCAGTCCGCACCGGCTCCTCGGGGTCGGCGAAGTCGCCGAGCAGCAGGGCGAACTCGTCTCCTCCCAGGCGCGCCACCGTGTCCCCTGGACGCGCCATCTCGCGCAAGCGGCGTGCGATCTGCACCAGCAGCACGTCTCCCTGCGTATGCCCCAGGCTCTCGTTCACGGTCTTGAACCGGTCGACGTCCAGGAACAGCACCGCGAAGCGATAGTCCGAGCGCCGCTGCTGGAACGCCAGCGCCTGCCCGAGGCGGTCCATGAAGAGCGACCGGTTCGGCAGGCCGGTGAGCCCGTCGTGGAGCGCGTCGTGCAGCAGCTTCTCCTCGGCGCGCTTGCGCTCGGTGATGTCCGTTTGCGATCCCGCCAGCCGGTACGCCTTGCCGGCGGCGTCGCGCACCGCCGCCCCGCGCACCAGCATCCAGCGCCAGCTTCCGTCGAGGTGCCGCAGCCGGTGCTCAGTTTGAAAGTGCGGCGTGCGCCCCTCGAGGTGCAGGCCAAGGTCGCCGAAGAACGGCTGGCGATCGTCGGGGTGGATGCGCTCGAACCACTGGTCGGGATCGTCGCCCAGCTCGGTCTCCTTGGCCCCGAGCTGCTCCTTCCAGCGTGCGGAGAGGAAGATCTTGTTCTCTCGCAAGTCCCAGTCCCAGAGGCCGTCGTTGCTGCCCAGGGCGGCGAGCGCGTAGCGCTCCTCGCTCTCGCGCATCGCCTCCTCGGCGCGCCGGCGCTCGGTGATGTCGCGGGCGATGCCTTGCACCCCGACCGGCATCTGTCCGCGGTAGACGAGGCGGCTCTTCAGCTCCAGCGGAACGCGGCGCCCGTCCTTGGCCAGCACCTCCACCTCGAAGGTCTGCATCTCTCCGGAGAGGTTCTTCTCCATCGCGCTCCGGTACTCGGGCGCCACCAGGTCCCAGATGCGCAGCCGCAGCGTCTCGTCGCGCGTATAGCCGGTGACGCGCTCGCAGGCGCGATTCACCCAGGTGAACCGGCCCTCGAGGTCGTGGGCATAGATGATGTCGCTGGCGTTCTCCACCAGCTCACGGTAGTTCGCGTCTTCCACTCGCCGATGGTATCCGGCGCGAGGCGCGCCGGAAAGCAAAGGATGGTACACAGCGAGAACGTGAACAGCCAGCGCTTCCACGACTGGTTGCGGATGCTCGAACGGCAGGGCGACGCGAAGGCATGATCAAGGAGTGGCTCAGCTTCAGCCTGCTGTCCCTCTCGGCGATCTTCTTCGTCGTCGATCCCATGGGGGCCGTTCCGGTCTTCCTGGCGATGACGCGAAACGATTCGCCCGAGAAGCGGCGGGACATGGCCCGCCGCGCCTGCCTGGCTGCCTTCTTCATCTTGAGTACGTTCGCGGTGGCGGGCACGCTGATCTTCAAGGTGTTCGGCATCACGCTGGGGGCTTTCAAGGTGGCGGGCGGCGTCCTCCTGCTGCTCACCTCGATCGAGATGCTCCGCGCTACGCAGCAGCGGACCCGCGTCACACCGGAGGAGGAGCGCGAGGGGGCGGAGAGAGAGGACGTGGCCATCTTCCCGCTCGCGATTCCGCTGCTGGCCGGCCCGGGCTCCATCGCGACGGTGACCGCGCTGATGGGGCGGGCGGGCCGCAAGCTCTTCGCAGTCCCGGTGATCCTCTCCATCGCCCTGACCTGCGTCGCGAGCTACCTGATGCTGGTCGCTGCGGAGCGCATCCTCCGGCTGCTCGGCGTGACGGGCCTCAACGTGATGAATCGCGTGATCGGCCTGATCATCGGGGCCCTGGCGGTGCAGTTCATGTTCGACGGCCTGCGCGACGCTTTCCCGGGGCTCGCCGGGTGAAACGGGCGCTGGCGGCGCTCCTGTGCTCGGGCTGCGTGATGCCTGTGGTCAGCGCCGGCACCTTCCTGCCGGCCGGCGACCTCGCCAAGGGCGATGTCCACGCCAGCGTCTCCCTGGAAGCGGGCCGCGTGCTCGCCGGACCGAGCGACATCCGCGACCTGCCGGCCACGCCGCCGGGAGCGGAGCAGTACGACGTCTCCACCTGGGTCGCCTCCGATCTCTCCGTTCGCTGGCAGGCGGCCGCCAACGTCACCTTGGAAGGGCAGCTGAAGCTCACCACTCCGGTGGTGCCGTTCACGCCCAATATCGTCGGGGGAGCGATCGGCGCGCGGGTGCGGCTGCGACAGAACCCGCCCGGCGGCGGGCTCGCGATCGAGATGGGCCTGCGTGCCGTCGGCGTGAGCGCCGAGCAGCAGATCGAGCGGTCGGCCGACGGCAAGTCGCAGACCGACGTGTGGAACTACCGGTCGCTCGGCCTGGAGATGCCGCTGATCACCACCTACCGGGTGAATCCGCTCTTCGCCGTGACCGCTTCGCCGTTCCTGCGCGCTTACTGGATCCGCGCCTGGCACGACCGGATCGTCGGGCTCACCACCTCGCGCTCGACCCTGCAGTGGTCGCCGGTCCTCTCGGCCGGCCTGGGCGTCGCCGCCGCTTTCGATCTCGGTCCGGTTCAACTCTCTCCCGGCGTGGCCGTCGAGCTGGCGACGAAGCCCGGGCCCAACGCGGTCACGCATTTTCTTTTCGAGCCGGGCGTGTCGGTGGGGACGCGGTTTTGAGCTGGGCAGCGATCGCGCTCGAGTACCTGGTCTTCTGGTTGCTCCTGCCCTTCCTCTTGCTGCATCCGCGCGTGCGCCAGGGCATCCGCTCCCGGCTCGGTTTGTACGGCGGCCTGCCGGCGCTCCCCCCCGGCCCTCGGGTCTGGCTTCACGGCGCGTCCGCCGGCGACGTGCTCGGCCTGGTGCCGATCGTCCAGGAGCTCAAGGCGCTGCGGCCCGACGCGCGCGTGATCGTCTCCGCGATCACCGATTCCGGCGCTTCGATGGCGCGGCAGCGGCTGATCCCACAAGGGCTGGCGGAGCTGGTCACGTTCCTTCCCTACGATCTCCCCGGCTCCTGTCGCAGGGCCATGGCCGCGCTCCGTCCCGACGTGCTGGTGGTCGAGTACACCGAGCTCTGGCCGCAGCTGATCCAGACCGCCTCCGCGGCGGGGGTGAAGCTCGCCTTGACCAATGGCCGCCTCGGGCCGCGCAACGTGCCGCGGTACCGGCTCCTCTTCCGCCTCGCAGGAAATCTCCTGGAGAAGTTCGACGTCCTCATGATGCGCGCGGACGACGAGGCAGAGCGGGCGCTCCTGCTCGGCGCTCCGCGCGAGCGCGTCCACGTGACGGGCAACACCAAGTTCGACGCGCTGGCGGTGAGCGTGCCGGCGGAGGAGGACCCCGCCCTGCGGCGGGCGCTCGGGCTCGGCGCTGAGCGGCTCTGGGTGTGCGGATCGACGCACGAAGGCGAGGAGGGCGGGCTGCTCCAGGTATTTTCCCTCCTCCAGCGCGAGCATAGCGATCTGCGCCTGCTGATCGCTCCGCGCTACATCGAGCGGGCGCAGCGGGTTCTGGGGCTGGCGCGCTTGATGGGCCTCGGGGCTCGCCTTCGCTCGCAGGGCGGCGGCTCCGAGCCGGTGATCGTGCTCGACACCATCGGCGAGCTGGTCCGCGCCTACCAGCTTGCCACCGTGGTGTTCGTGGGAGGCAGCTTCGGCCGCCGCGGCGGCCAGAACATCCTCGAGCCCGCGGCCTGCGGGAAGCCGGTCCTGTTCGGGCCTCGGATGGAGAACTTCCAGGATAGTGTCCAGGTGCTGGTGGGGCGCGGCGGCCTCCAGGTCAAGGACCCCATGGCGCTGCTGCGGCTGTTGCGCGATCTGCTCGCGCGTCCAGACGAGATCCGCAAGCTTGGGGAGCTGGCCCGCGAGTCGGTGTCCTCGGTCCGCGGCGCATCGGCCCGCGACGCCCGCCTGATCGCGGAGCTCTTGCCGTGAACTTCTGGTGGCAGCGGATTCCCCCCGCATGGTCCGCGCCGCTCGGCGCGCTCTCGGCCGTGTACCACGCCGGGGCGGTGCTTCACCGCGCGGCCTCGCGGCCGGTGAAGGTACGGGTCCCCGTGATCTCGGTGGGGAATCTGACCGTGGGCGGAGCGGGGAAGACGCCGGTCACCCTCCACCTGGCGCAACGCCTGGAAGCCCGCGGGAGGAGGCCCGCCGTCCTCAGCCGCGGGTACGGGAGGCGATCGCGCGAGCCGCTCGAGGTCTCGCCCGGCGCGGCGATCGAGGGGGCCGGCGACGAGCCGCTCCTGATGGCGCGCCGCGGCTGTCGGGTCTTCGTCGGACCCGCGCGCGTGGCGCTCGCGGAGCTCGCCATCCGGCGCGGCGCGGACGTCCTCCTCCTCGACGACGGCCTGCAGCACCACGCGCTGGCGCGCGATCTCGACGTGATCGTCGCCGATGCCTCGAATCCGTTCGGCAACGGCCGCCTGCTTCCCGCAGGTCCGCTGCGTGAACCCGTCTCGGCCCTGGGTCGCGTGCGCCTGGGCCTGGTCTGGCTGACGCGCTGCGATCTTCCGCGCGATCCCCGGACCGCGGAGCTGCGCGCATTTCCGGCAGTCGAAAGCGCCTACGACGGCCGAGGCGAGGTGCGCGGTAAACGGGTGTTCCTCTTCGCGGGAATCGCGCGCCCGGACAGCTTCCTGGCCACCGTCCGGGCCCTGGGCGGCGAAATCGTAGGAACGCAGTGGTTCCGGGACCATCATCTCTATACCGCCCGCGAGCTGGCGCGCCTGCGCGAGGTGGCGGCCGGGGCCCTGCTGGTCACCACCGAAAAAGATCTGGTGCGGATCGAGCAGCCGGGCGAGATCGTCGCCGTGCGCATTGACCTGCGCATCCTGGGCGGAGAGGACGTGCTGGATCGCGCGCTGGGTGAGGTGCTGTGAGGCGCATGCTGTTGCGGGCGGGGGAATGGCTCGGCGCGCTCGCGTGGGCGCTGGGCGTCCGGCGATCCGTCGCGCTCGACGGGTTGCGCCGGGCGTTTCCGGCGCTCTCCGATTCCGAGCGGCGAAGGATCGGCCGCGCCTCGTACCTGCAGCTGGGGCGCAGCCTGGTGGAGATCCTGCTTCCGCCCAAGGGACCCGAGTTGGAGAGCGCGGTGGGGTTCGAGGGCTGGGACGTCTACGAGGCCGCTCTGGCCCAGGGGCGCGGAGTGGTCTTCGCGGTCGCACATTTCGGGAACTTCGAGCTGATCGCGCGCGCGGCCGTTCGCCGCGGGATGAAGCTGTCGATCATCGTTCGCGCCCTGGGGGACGCCCTCGGGCGCCGGCTGGTCGCCAGCCGATTGCGGAGCGGCGTCCGCCATCTTCCCGAGCGCGGCGCCACCGGGGCCGCGCTGGCGGTCCTACGCCGGGGGGAAGTGCTCGCCATCCCCGTCGACCAGAACATGCGCCCGAGCCGGGGCATCTTCGTGGACTTCTTCGGCGAGAAGGCCTGTACCACTCCTGCTCCCGCGGTGTTCGCGCTGCGCTGCGGCGCTCCGATCCTCACTGCCATTCCCGTCCGGCGCCCCGACGGCACGCACCTGGTCCGGATGCGCGGGCCGTTCACCACCGCGCTGGCAGGGCACGCGGCCGTCGAGGACCTGACCCGGCAGCTCAACCGGGCGCTCGAGGACGAAGTGCGGGCGCATCCGGATCATTGGTTCTGGGTGCACCGCCGCTGGAAGACGAGGCCGCTGGAAGACGAGGCCGGGGTAGACTGATGCCCATGAATTCCGACCTCGGGCAGCTCCTCGGCCGGTTCTCGCGGGCGCGAATCGCGGCCGTGGGCGATCTAGTGGCCGACGAGTTCGTCTACGGCGAGACCGAGCGCATCAGCCGCGAGGCGCCGGTGCTCATCGTCCGCTACGAATCCGCGGAGCTGAAGCCGGGCTGCGGAGCCAATGCCGTCATGAACCTCTGCGCCCTGGGGGTGCGGGTGCAGGCCGTCGGTCTGGTCGGAGACGACGAGATCGGCCGGCGCCTCCGCGCGCTGCTCCGCGACGCCGGTACAGACGATTCCGGCATCCTCTCGGTCGAGGGTCCCACCTCGACGAAGACCCGCGTGCTGGCGGGAGGCAAGAACACGCGGCGCCAGCAGATGCTGCGCATCGACCGCGACGGTCCCCGCGCTCCGGCCTCGGCGCTGGCGCAGAAGCTGGTGAAGGCCCTGGCGCAGGCGGCGGCGAAGTGCGACGCGATCATGGTTTCCGACTACGGCCTCGGCCTGCTTGCGCCGCCGCTGATCGAGGCGGTGCGCTCCCTGGCCGCCCAGGGCCGGCCGGTCTGCGTCGACGCGCGCACCGGGCTGTCGAAGTACCGGGGAGTGACCCTGGCGAAGCCGAACGAGGTCGAGTTGGAGCAGGCCGTCGGCCGGCCCATCGGCGACGACCCGCTCGCTTTGGAAGAAGCGGGGCGCGAGCTGCTGAAGGCGCTGCGCGCACAAGCGCTCCTGGTCACGCGCGGCCGGCACGGCATGGCGCTCCTCCGGCCCGGGGCGCCGACGGCCACGGTTCCGGTGCACGGGTCGGCGGATGCGGTCGACGTGACCGGCGCCGGCGATACGGTCATGGCAGCATGCACCGCCGCCATCGCGGCGGGAGGCGATCCGGTCCAGGCGATGCGCATCGCCAACGTCGCCGGCGCCCTCAAGGTGCAGAAGCCGGGGACGGTGCCCGTCTCCGCTGCCGAGATCGAGGCGGAGCTGGCGCGGGCGGAGGTGGCGCAGCCCACGCTGGCGGTGCAGCCGCGCGCAGCCTCGCGAGGGCGCAGGTGATCTGCACGTTGGCTGAAGCGCAGGCCTTCCGGGAGGAGGCGCGCGGGCGCGGCATCCGGGTCGCGGTCGCCAACGGGGCGTTCGATCTCCTCCACGTGGGTCACCTCCGCTACCTGCAGGCCGCGAAGGACGCGACCGGGGGCGGAATCCTGATCGTTGGGGTGAACACGGACGCTTCCGTCCGCGGCATGAAGGGGCCGTCGCGTCCGATCGTGCCGGAGCAGGAGCGCGCGGAGCTCGTCGATGCGCTTCGTTGCGTGGACCGGGTAGTTCTCTTCGCCGAGCCGACCGCGGCGGGTTTGCTCGCCGCGCTCCGGCCGGATCTGCACGTGAAGGGGACCGACTACACACCGGAATCGGTGCCCGAGCGCGAGCTGGTGGCGAGCTTCGGCGGACGCACCCTCGTCGCCGGCGATCCCAAGGACCATTCCACTACGGACCTGATCGCGCGGCTCAAGACCCTGCCGTGACGCGGCTCTCCGCAACCATCGTCGCCCAGGACGAGGAACGCGACTTGCCGGACTGCATCGCCTCGCTCCAGGGCTTTTGCGACGAGATCCTGGTGGTGGACGGCGGGTCGCGCGACCGGACCGCGGAGGTCGCCGCGGATCTAAAAGCGCGCGTGCTGCGGCGGCCCTTCGACGACTTCGCCCGCCAGCACGAGTTCGCCCGCTCCCAGGCGCGCGGCGAATGGGTCCTCTCCATCGACGCCGACGAGCGCGCCTCGCCCGAGCTGCGCGCCGTGTCCCCGGGCAGCGCCGCGGCCTACTCGCTGCCCTTCAAGAACCACTACCGCGGCATCTGGCTCCGCCACGGAGGCTTCTGGCCCGACCGCCACGTGCGCCTCTTCCGGCGCCAGGCCTGCCGGTATGATCCGGAACGGTCGGTCCACGAGAAGCTGATCGTCGAGGGGCCCATCGCCCGCCTCGACGCGCCCATTCTCCACTACACCTACGACTCGCTACAGGATTGTCTCACCAAGATGGAACGCTACGGCGAGCAGGCGGCGAGCATGCTCTTCGCCCGGGGAGTGCGCGCGGGAGCGTGGGAGATCGCGGCCAGGCCGCTCTGGCGATTCGTCCGCGGCTACGTGCTGCGCCTCGGATTTCTCGACGGCGCGCCCGGGGCGGCGATGGCCTGGGCACGGGCGTACGAGGCCTTCCGCCGCTACGCCCGCCTCTGGGAGCTCTCGCGTTTTTCGTGATATCTGGCCTCCATGCCCATCGCGCCGGAGCTCAAGGAGATCCTGGCCTGCCCGAAGTGCAAGGGCGAGCTGGAGTTCCGCGAGGACCGGCAGGAGATCGTCTGCAAGGCTTGCCAGCTGGTGTACCGCATCGAGGACGACATCCCCGTCATGCTGGTGGACGAGGCGAAGCCGCTGCGGACGTGACGCTCGCGGAGAAGCTGGCTTCGCGGCCGCCGGCGCGGGTGCTGGTCATCCAGACCGCATACCTCGGAGATACCGTATTTACTTCCGCCCTGGTCAGCGCGCTCCGGCGCCGCTTTCCCGCGGCGGAGATCGACGCCTGCGTCGCGCCTCGCGGGCGGGACGTGGCCCTGGCCTATCCCGGGATCGGGCACGTGCACGTCTTCGACAAGCGCGGCGCCGACAGTGGGCTCTCCGGGTTGCGCCGGACGGCCGCACGGCTCGCGACCCGGCAGTACCCGCTGGCTGTGCTTCCGCACCGGTCGGTGCGCACCGCGCTGCTGGCGCGGCTGGCCCGCATTCCCGAGCGCGTCGGATTCGCCGGCTCTCCCGGGTCGTTCCTCTATACGGCGCGGGTGGAGACGCGAGCGAAGGCGTTCCTGCAGCGCGAGGCGGATCTGGCGAGCGGCCTGGGCGCCGGCCCCACGCGGATGCAGCTCGTCCCGCGGCCAGGGTGGCTCGCCGCCGCGCGCGGAGCGCTGGCTTCGGCGAGCGGGGTAAAGCTGGCCGCGGTTTGCCTGGGCTCGGAGTGGGCGACGAAGATCTGGCCGCAGGCGCACGTGGCCGATCTGGTGCGGCGCCTCGCGGCCAGCGGCCTGCGGCCGGTGCTGCTCGGAGGGCCCCGCGAGTGCGCGCTCGCGCGGGAGATCGCAACGGCGGAACGGTGCATCGACACCACCGGCAACTCCGTGGGGGAGGCGCTCGCCGTCTTGTCGCTCTCGAGTCTGGCAATCGGCGGCGATACCGGCCTCGTGCACGCGGCGCGAGCGCTGGGCATACCCACCGTCGCCGTGTTCGGACCGACGCCTTCCGACGTCCACCTATTCGGCGCGCGCGAGCGTGCGGTGTCGCTGGGCCTGGACTGTTCGCCTTGCAGCGCGCACGGATCCCACCGTTGCCCGCTGGGCCATCACCGCTGCTTGCGCGAGCTCGACGCGGAGCGGGTCGCGCTCGCCTGCCAGGAAGTGCTTTCCTGATGGACCCGCGCCTCGATCCGCCGCCCGGAGTCGCCGTGCGGGTGATCGCCCGGCTCGCGAGCTGGCTCCTGCCGGTGCCGGAGGCGACGCCAGCGCTGGAGGAGATCCGCAGCGTGTTGGTGGTGCGCACCGATGACCGGGTCGGAAACGCCCTGCTCACGATCCCGCTGGTGCGGGCGCTGCAGCGCGCGTTGCCGCAAGCGCGCGTCGATCTCCTCCTGGCGGCCGGCCGTGCCAGGGTAGCGGAGGGATTGCCGGATCTGGACGTCGTTCGATTCGACAAGCGCGCGGGACCGCTCGGA
>DATBZA010000119.1:0-39972 GCA_036513415.1 Myxococcales bacterium
CCGCCCGGGCTTCTCCCGATCAGCGTGCTGCCGCTGCTGGAGCAAGTCGTAGGGAGTAGCGCAAGAAAATCGCGGCGGGCGGCCCTATGCCGGAGCACGTGGCTCGATCCCTCGGCCCCCAGTCCTGGTGTGCTCACGCCTGCACGGAAGGTAGGTCGCCGGTCGTTTCTTCGCCCCCTCATCTCCCACCCTTCACTTGGTAACCACCATGAACGCAACGATCTGGCCCGCTGCTGGGTACTCCTTGCCGCCGTAGCCACGGCGCTCCTCCCCGCGAGGGCGGCACGCGCCGCGACCTGCGCTGAGCTGAACGGCACTTCGATCCCGAAGGAAGCCCTCGGGCTTCCGACGACCGGAGCGACGGTCACCACTACCGCGGTCACACCCCCAGCCGGCGATTACTGCCGCGCCGACGTGGCCATCAACCCGGTCGACCCGAGCGCGCCGGACATCCTCGCGCGGGTGAACCCGCCTTCGACATGGAACAGCAAGGCGCTGATGCAGGGAGGCGGCGGCTACGACGGCAGCATCCCGAACGCCACCGTCAACTTCACCAACGGGCCGCTCGCGAGCACGCCTCCCCCTCTCGCCCAAGGTTACGCGACCTTCAGCAGCAACTCCGGACACGTCGCGAACGGCCTCGGCAGCCAGGATGCATCCTTCGGCGTCAACTCCGAGGCGCTCCACAACTTCGCCGGGGACGCGCTCAAGAAGACGCGCGACGCAGCGGTGTACCTGATCGTCAAGCGGTAAGGCAGCGCGCCGCGGCGGAGTTACTTCGTGGGCGGGTCTTCGGGAGGTCGTGAGGCGCTCTGGGTCGTGCAGAACACGCCGAAGGACTTCGACGGTGCCGTCGCCACGTACCCCGCGTGGAACGCCGCCAGCCTCGATCTGCAGTTCGGGCGGACCACGCGGGCGTTGGCGAAGGACGGCGCTTATCCGAACCCGGCCAAGCAACTCGTGTGGGTGAACGCGGTCGTCAACGCCTGCGATGCTCTCGATGGTCTCGTGGACGGGCTGGTCAGCAACGTCGCGGCCTGCCATTTCAAGCCGGAGACGGTACGGTGCCCGGGCGGGGCGGACACCGGCGATGTCTGCCTGTCCGACGCGCAGATCGCGTCGATCCGGGTGTACGGGACGCCGCTCTTCATTCCGTATCGCACCGGCAGCGGCGAGTTCTTCTACCCCGGATTCAGCGTTTTCGTCGGCGCGGACCTGACGGGAGGCCTCGATCTGAAGACGCAGCAACCGACCCACGAGCTGATGACCTCGGACAACGCCGCGGCGGCCGCATGCAACCCGGCGACCCAGAGCTGCCCGTACAAGGCGATGCCGTACTTCTCGGTGTTCTGGGATCAGTGGGTGAAGTACTTCATCACCGGGAACTCCGGGTTCGACTCGCTCACGCTCGACCCGCAGCGGCCGGGACCGTACCGCGACCGGGTCTCGGATCTGCTCGGCCTGCAGGACGTGAACAAGACCGACCTGTCCGCGTTCGCGAAGCGAGGCGGCAAGCTGCTCCTCATGCACGGCCTCGCCGACGGACTGGTCGCGACCGAGGCGACGACGGAGTACTACGTCCGGCTCATCGGCGACATGGGCGCGCGCAAGGTGCGCAAGTTCGTGCGCTACTACACCATCCCGGGTCTGGGACACGTCCTCGGGAGCCCGAGTGCAGCGGGCGGCGGGTTCTTCGCCTCCTGGGATCCGCCAGGCGCCGTCGGGCCTCGTCACCACCGATCAGAATGCCGCGACCAGGGGGCGCACCCGCCCGGTCTGCGAGTGGCTGTCCTGGCCGAAGTACGACGGCGCCGGCGATCCCAACAGCGCCGCGAGCTTCACTTGCGCGCGCTCCGCCGGAGGCGGTGAGGACGACGGAGACGACGACTGAGCCGCGCGGCTGCCCACCGGAATACGGGCCCAGGCAGTCGCCCGGGCCCGACCGGTACGAGCAGCGCCTATACTTGGGACCCATGAAATGGGAGCAGCTCCGCAAGCTCGCCCGCGAGTTGCCCGAGGTCGTAGATGCCCCCTGGTACGGTACGCCCGCGCTCAAAGTCCGTGGCAAGGGGTTCGTGAGATTGAAGGAAAATCGCAGGAGCGTCGTGCTCCTTCTGGAAAGCGTCGACGAGCAGGAGTGGCTCATCCGCGCTCGGCCGGAAATCTATTTCATCACCGAGCACTATCGCGGCTGGCCGGCCGTGCTCGCGAGGCTGTCCAAACTGTCCGTGACTGAGTGCCGGATGCGGCTCGAGCGGGCCTGGCGGCTCAAGGCGCCCCCTGCACTGTCGAGAAGGCTCGACGAATAGCGAATGGGTTAGTCGCACGCCCGATCCAACTCGGTGGCGCTCCCAAGATATATCCGCTATCGAGCCCGCGCCCGCAGCCGCTCGATCAGCTCCTGGACCTCCCGAAGTCGCTTGTCCACCTCCGCGAGCTCGCTCGCGAGTCCAGCCTTCGTGGCTCCCTTGTCGACGGCGACTTCGAGGTCCGTGACGGCAATTCCGAACAGCTTCAGCAGGCGGCGGGTCTCTTCGCTAGGCATGGCGATTCCTCCCGACCAGATTACGACGAGTGAAGTCCGAGGGGGGTCAGTTCTGCCTGGCGGCGTCGCGCGCCGGCAGGAAGCGCGCGCCCGCCGCGGCGGCGAGCCGGCGATGCGCGTCGCTGATGCCCACCACTAGAAGCCGCGCCGGATCGATGTGCTCGCGGCGCGCGAAGTCGAGCAGGAGTCCGGGCAGCGGCGGACGGCACCAGCAGCGCGGTGGTCCGGCTGGATGAAGGCAGGCGGCGGTCTGCACAGGAAGGCCGCGAGTCGCAGCGGCCAGCGCCGCGTCGCCGTCCGGCAGCCAGGCGAAGACCAGCCGCGGACCCGGCTCGCCGCGATCGAGAACCGGAGGGCCCACCGCTGCGAGCGCCTCCAGCGCGACGGCCAGTCCCGCCCGGTTGCGCCCCGCCTCCGGCCGGCGCTCGAAGGCGACGCGCTCGATGGAATCCAAGCCCTCGTCCGCCTCCGGTGGCTCTTGTTGCCGCGCCTGCGTCCAGAGCACGCGCGGCGCGAGGCGCGTCGGATCGTCCTTGCCGCGCGAAAGCGCTTCCGGCTCCAGCAGCGCTCCGTGCTTCTCGAGCATGCGTTCGATGGCGTTGCGCTGCGCCTCGGCGAGCGGTGTCTCCAGCCACAGACAGCGAACGCGCGCCCCATGCCGGCCCGCCGCGCGCAGGACCGACTGCCGGCTGGAGCGCGTCAGGTAGGTGTTGTCGAGCACGACCCGCGTCGCGCCGGCGGCGAGCCGGTCTTCGAGCGCAGCGGCGATGCCAGCGAGCGTCCCGCCGCGCTCGTCGCGGTTGAGGCGCGTGTAGCCTTGAGCGGCAAGGCGCTCCGCCAGCGTGGACTTGCCGGAGCCGGAGAGTCCGGCGATGAGCACCACTTCCGCGTCGGCCCGCGCTGGCGCGCGAGGCGCGGGCTGGAGCGAGCCAAGCCGCTCGTCGAGCATCGCCCGCGTCTCCTCATCGACGACGAGGCGCGCCGCCGCTGCCGAATCGTGCGCCGTCTGCGGCCGGCGCGCGCCTGGCAGCGCGACGACGCGCGGGTGAAGCGCGAGAAGCCAGGCCAGCACCGCCTGCGCCGGGCTCGCGCCCAGCCTCTCCGCCGCCCGCGCGAGCGCGGAATCGCGCGCGAGGCGCCCGGCGCGCGCGGGGCCGCCGAAGGGCGCGTGCGCCAGCACCCACAGACCGCGCTCGAGGGCGAGCGAGACCACTCCTCCGCGCAGCGCCCGATCATCGCCGGCCCCGAGCGCCACCTCGACTGCGGTGAGCGGGGCGAGCTCGAGAGCCTCTGCGAGCTGGCTCCGGTTGACGTTGGAGACGCCGATGCGGCGGATCAATCCGCGATCGACGAGCGCGGCGAGCGCACGTACGCTGGTCGCGAACGGAACGCGCGGATCGGGAGCGTGCAGGAGGAGAAGGTCGATCGGTCTCCCACCGAGGGCTTCGAGACTCTTCTCGCAGTCGGCGGCGATCGACCGGGCGCGGCCATCCGCGCGCCAGGCTCCGCCGGGACGGGCCATGCCGCACTTGGTGACCACGCGCGCGCGCCCGCCCAGCGGGTGCGAAGCGAGCGCACGCGCGAGGAGCCGCTCGTCGTGTCCGAGTTCGCTATCGTCGAGCGCGTAGGCGTGGGCGGTGTCGAACACCGTGGCGCCGCCATCGAGCGCCGCGTGGACGGTGGCGAGGGCTCGTTCTTCGTCACGGTCCTGCTCGGTGGAGAGGCGCATGCAGCCGAGGCCGATCCTCGACGCGTCTGCGGCAAGCCAATCCTGCGGAGTCACGCTCACGTTCAGGGCCGCTCCTCGTCGAGCCAGGAGGCGATGCGGCCCGACATCGCGTCGCGGTTCGTCCGGGTGACCTCCCACGTTTCGGCCCGGGGATGGCGCTTTACCCCCGCGATGAACCCCCTCCCGCGCTGGGCGACCGTCGCGATCACCGGGCAAGCGGCATCGGGCTTACCTGCCAGGAGGTCTTTGACCCTGCGCATTACGGTCGTCTTGCCCACGCCGGGAACGCCGGTGATGAGCAGCACGCGATCCTTCATGTCCGCATCTTGCCTTGGGCGGAGCTCAGCTGCGCTTCATGTGAACCTTCGCCCGTCGCCGCTCGCGCGCTCAGGCGCGGCGTCTGTACACATCGGTGCTCAAGTACTTCAGCCCGGAGTCAACCAGGAGCGTGACGACCTTCGCACCCGGCCCCAGCCGCCTGCCCACCTCGATCGCCCCGAGCACGTTCGCACCGGAGGACGTCCCGGCGAAGAGCGCTTCCTCGCGGGCGAGCCGTCTCGCCATCTCCTTTGCGTTGTCGGTCTTTACGGCCAGTATTTCGTCGACGAGGGTCGCGTCCCACAGCGGAGGCGCGTAGCCGATTCCGACTCCTTCGATCTTGTGAGGTCCTGGCGGCCCGCCCAGCAAGACCGAGGATTCGGCGGGCTCGACGGCCACGATCCGAATCCCTGCCCTGTGCCGCTTCAGCACACTGGCGACGCCGCGAGAAGAGGCGGCCGTCCCCACGCAGTGCACGAATGCCTCGATCTCCCCCTTCGTTTGAGTCCAGATCTCCTCGCCGAGCGGGTGGTAACCGCCGATGCTGTCCCGGTTGTTGAGCTGGTCGGTCCAATAGGTATGAGGCTCCTCGCTCAGTTTGCGAGCGGCCTCGATCATGTCGAGGATGAGCTTCTTGGTGGTGAGACCTCCTTCGCTGGGCACGAGAGTCAGCTCGGCGCCGAGCGCCGCCATGTGATCCCGCTTCTCCAGGCTGAACGCATCGGAGGTGACGATCCGGAGCCGATACCCCTTGGCGGCAGACACGAGCGCGAGCGCCGTTCCGGTGCTGCCACCCGTGTACTCGACGACGGTGTCTCCGGGTTTCAGCCGGCCGTCCTCCTCCGCACGCAGGATGACGGCCTGGGCCATCCGGTCCTTCATGCTGCCGGTCGGGTTCTCCCACTCGAGCTTCGCGAAGATGTCGGCACAATCCCTCGGAACGACCTTTCGAAGTTGAACGAGGGACGTGTTCCCGATGGCGCTGAGGATGTCCATGATCTGGTTTCTGATGCGGGGCGCGGCAGGCCGTTGCTCGAACCTGTCGCGGACGACGGCATCCACGGCGGCCGCATGCGCGTTACCGGTACGGCGCCGGACGAGCTCGTCTGGGAGTTCGGCTTGCGGCGCAGTTACGTGGCCGCCGCGTGAAACCTGAACCTCCGCGCCCTCCACAACTTCGTCCGTCCACGGACCGCAAACGACCAGAGTCACTCCAACGCGCTCGAGCTCGAAACGCGAAACGGACCGACAATCTGCGCGAGGTATGTGCTCGCGACGCGGCCGTCCGAGATGCCGTAGCCTCGCGGCCAGCGTGTATCCGGCAGGAACTGCGTCCCGAACATGCGGTCGAGGATCGGAAGGTGGACCGCAAAGTTCTTGTCGATGGCCTCGGCCTCGGCAGCGTGGTGGAAATGGTGGTAGCGGGGCGTCACCAGAAAGGGCTCCAGCCACCTCAGCTCCGCGCCGAAGTTGGCGTGGATGAAGACCGCGTGAAAGGAGACGAAGGCCAGGTAGAGCGCCACCGCGGAGGGGGACGCGCCCGCGCACACCAGGACGGTCATCACGCCCGCTCGAGTCGCCACGGCGTCGAGGGGATGCATGCGTGAGCCGGCCAGCCAGTCCATCGCCATGCTCGAATGATGAACGGCGTGGAGGCGCCAGAGGAACGAAAGCCGATGAAAGGAGCGGTGGATCCAGTATTGGGTGAAATCGGCCAGCGCTAGCACGGCGACGAACTGGACCGGCAGCGGAAGCGATCCGAGCAGGGCGAATCCTCTCTCGGGCACCAGCGCGTCTCGTAAGATCCCGGATGGAAACAGCGCCACCCAGCTGAACGCCTGCACGAGGAGATGGCTGACCAGGAAGTGCGCGCCGTCCGTGGTCCACTCCGGCCGGAACACCCGCTGGTCGCCATTGCGGGGAAGCGCGCGCTCGAGCGGCACGAAAATCAGCGCAAGCACCAGCAGGTTGAGCGCAAACCATTCGAGGCCCAGGCCGAACTTCGTCTCCACCGAATCGGGCAGGGGCACCGCAGCACCGCCCAACGCCATGGCCGAGACCGCCAGGAAGATGCCCGTGAGCCCCAGGACCTTTCGACGGCGGCGGGCGACACTGAACAGTCCCAGCGACGCCGACGCGATCAAGACGGTCTGCAGGACTCCGCGCAGCAGTGCCACCGGGTAGTGCGATCGAAGGACAGGCGCAGTGAGGAGCTGGGGAAAGTGCAAGCAGAGCACACCGAAGAGGCCCAGCGCGCCACCGAGCAGCGAAGCAATTCCACCGACCCAGCCGGAGCCCAATCCGGTGAGTTCGTCGTCGCCGAAGATTCGACGGAAATAGCGGTCGAGCGCGGTAGGCGCGGGATCAGGCGACCGCATGCATCCAACTCTAGTCGAATCGAGCGCCTCGAAAAGAAAACGCCCCGCCCGCCACGTTCCCGGAATTCGTGCCTGGCGCTTGCCCGCATTTTCCGGGCAAGCTGGTATGAGGGGGCATGGCGAACGAGGCTGAGCCGGGCCGCGTCGAGTGCATCCACGTCGCGATCAGCGAAGGGGAGCCGATGCGGGCGACGGCTCGAATCCGGCTGCTTGCAGGACTTGGCCTGGAAGGCGACCGGTATGCGACGGGGCGGGGTCACTTCTCCGGCACGCCGGGCACTGGCCGCGCTCTCACTCTAATCGAGGCCGAGGCGCTCGAATCCCTGCGCGAAAGCCTGGGAATCGCGCTGCCGCCTGGCGAGGCGCGCCGCAATGTCACTACCCGCGGCATCGCGTTGAACGCGCTGGTCGGACGTCGCTTCCGCATCGGCAGCGTCCTCTGCGAGGGGAAGCGCCTGTGCGAGCCATGCAGGTATCTCGATGGCGTCGTCTCCAAGCCGCTGCTCGACCCGCTCTCGCACCGCGGCGGGCTGCGGGCCGACGTGCTCGAGGACGGGGAGATTCGCATCGGCGACGAACTGCGGCCCGTGGAGCCGTAGCAGCGGGTTCGTCTCATCGCCCGCGTCTTCGGGTCGACGAGGCAGAGCTAAATTGCGAGCCGAACTGACGCGACGCGTTGGAAGCGCCGTTCGTCTGAAACACGATCACCCGTTCGGGCGTAATACTGCTGGCGCGGCAGCCTGCCGCGTGCGAAGGCGAACTGCCGTTCCGGCGCGGAGGCCGGACATGGCTCTGGCAGAAGGCGCTGTACCAAAAGGAGGTTCGAGAGATGAAGAGCGGCACGATGAAGGGCGTGGCGATCGCCGGAGCGCTCGCCACAATGATGGCTCCCGCGGTGGCCTTCGCCGCCAAGGCAAAGGCGGCGAAGGGGGTCCATTGCGAGGGCGCGAACGACTGTAAAGGGAAGGGCGCCTGCAAGGGCG
Source organism: Myxococcales bacterium (assembly GCA_036513415.1). Classification (GTDB taxonomy): domain Bacteria; phylum Myxococcota; class Myxococcia; order Myxococcales; family 40CM-4-68-19; genus 40CM-4-68-19. The sequence continues at coordinate 7,954 of DATBZA010000119.1, forward strand.
GAACCCACGACTGCAAGGGCAAGAACGACTGCAAGGGACAGAGCTTCACCATGGCCAAGAACGCGAAGGCCTGCGAGGCCAAGGGCGGCAAGGTGGAGTCGAAGAAGATGTAGGGAGCCTCGGGCCGGAGGCCGTGCTTCCGGTCCGAGTTCCGCATGAGCATTCCGCGACCCGGTCTGGGACATGGCATCGGGCTCCGGCCGAACCACTTCGGCCGGCTGCTCGCCGAGCGGCCTCCGGTCGACTGGATGGAAGCGGTGAGCGAGAACTACCTCGCTCCCGGCGGCCGGCCCGTCGCTGCCCTCGAAAAAGTGCGGAGCGAGGTGCCGGTGGCGCTGCACGGCGTCTCGCTCTCGATCGGGTCCACCGATCCGCTCGACAAGACCTATCTGACGGCGCTGCGCGCCCTGGTCGATCGCATCCAGCCGGCGATCGTCTCTGACCACCTCTGCTGGGGACGCCATGGCGGCCGCTACGTCCACGATCTCTGGCCGCTGCCGCTCACGGAGGAAGCGCTGGCGCACGTCGTCGAGCGCGTCGGGCAAGTGCAGGAGGCGCTCGGGCGACAGATCCTGCTCGAGAACGTCTCCTCGTACGTTGCCTTTCGCGAGTCGGCGATCAGCGAATGGGAGTTCATCGGCGAGGTCGCCCGGCGCGCGGATTGCGGCATCCTCCTCGACGTCAACAACATCTACGTCAGCGCGCGCAACCACGGGTTCTCCGCCGCCGGGTACATCGCGGGAGTGCCCGCAGACCGCATCGCGCAGTTCCACCTCGCCGGGCACAGCGACAGGGGCGCCTACCTCTTCGATTCGCACGACGCGCAGGTACCCGAGTCGGTCTGGGATCTCTACCGCATCGCCGTCGCCCGCTTCGGCCCGGTGCCGTCGCTGATCGAGTGGGACGATCACATCCCGGAGCTCGAGGTCCTCGTCGGCGAGAGCCGCAAGGCCGCAGCCTTCGAGGCGGAGGTTCTAGGCCGCAGGGCGGTAGCGTCGTGAAGCTCGCCGAGATGCAGCGTCTGTTCTACCAGCTCGCCGCGCGGGCGCCCGGAAGCGCGGACCTCGATCCCGCGGCGCTGCTCGCCGGTACTGGCGAGCTGGATGCGCCGGCGCGAATCGGGATCTACGCCGACATGTTCATCTGGCGGCAGATCGATGCGCTGCGCGAGGACTTTCCCAGACTCGCCCTTCTCCTCGGCGCCGGGCCGTTCTACGCCATGGCAGAGGATTATCTGAAGGCCCACCCGTCGCGACACGCCTCGCTCTCCGAGCTGGGACGCCAGCTGCCCGGATTCTTGCGCGAGTGGCGCGGGGAGGGCGCGCGGGGCGACCTGTCCGATCTCGCCGAGCTAGAGTGGGCGCGAGCCAAGGTCTTCGAGGAGGCGAACGTCGAGCCAGTGCCGCCTGAGAAGATGCGCTCATTTTCCGGCGATGAGCTGCCGCGCCTTCGCCTGCGCTTCGTGCCGGCACTCCGGGTGCTCGAGCTGGGAAACGATCTCGGCGATCTCTGGCAGGCGCTGGAAGATCGCGTTCCGCCAGGTCCCCCCTCGGCGCGCCGGAACACGGTCGCAGTGTGGAGAAAAGGATTCGAGGTGCTGCACGCGCCGATCGACCAGGACGAGGCCAGGGCGCTGGCGCTGGCGCTGGCGCAGTCGGGCGAGCCGCTCGGCGCCGTCTGCGAGGCGTTCGTGGAGCGCCCCGATGCGGTGGAGGTGGCCTTCCGTGCCATCTCGAGCTGGTTCGCAGAGGGTTGGGTGTTCGCCGCGGAGGCGACATGACACTGCCCGCACGAATCGAGGGAGCGCTGCGCCGCCTGACCGAGGCGCAGTGGGTGCCGCAACTTCTCGTGCGACTCTTCGTCGGCTACTTCTTCCTCGAGACCGGGTGGGGGAAGATCCACAACCTGGACACCTTTGCCGAACGCTTCGCCGAGTGGGGCATCCCCGCGCCGGCCTTCAACGCGGCTCTCTCCGCGTGGACCGAGTTCCTCGGTGGCCTGCTCATCGTGCTGGGTCTCTTCACCCGGCTCGTTTCCATCCCGCTCTTCATCAACATGCTGGTGGCCGTCCTGGCGGTGAGGCTGAAGAAGGTGGAAGGGCTCGACGACTTCGTCGAGCTGGACGAGCCGCTCTACGCGCTCAGCTTCCTCTGGCTCTTCTTCTCGGGCCCCGGATGGGTCAGCCTCGACCATCTCCTCGGTCGTGTGCTGCGCAAGAAGTACGCAGCGCAGTTGAAGCCGAAGGTCCCGGTGTGACCGCCTTCGCCGCGGCCGTGGTCGTCGCGGCCGCCCTCCGCTACGAAGTGAAGGTCAGCCCAGGCGCCCGCGATCTCGCGATCGAAGCGCGGATTCCGCCTTTCCCGGATCGCGAGGGCGAGCTGAGCGTCAGCGGTGGGGCGGAGGAGTTCATTCGCGAAGTGGCGATCCTTTCCGAGGAAGGAGAGGCCCGCCTCGAGCGGCGCGGCGACTCCTGGTTTGCTCCCGGCTGCGCCGCTGGCGGCTGCCGGATCCGCTACCGCTTCGCCCTACGCGAGGCGGGCGAAGCGCGCGACGACGATGACGTTGCAGCGGTCTACGGAGACGTCGTCGAATCGCCGCCCGGCTCCTGGCTCCTGCGTCCCCTGCGGACACCGGAAAAAGCCACGGCAGAGCTGAACGTCTCCACGCCACAAGATCTGCGCTTCGTCGCGGGACTGCCTCGTGGACCGATCAGCGCCTCCGAGCTGGGCGATCTGCCCTACGCGGCCTTCGGGGATCTGCGCGTGGAGACGGGCCTGCTCACCGTGGCCATCGCCAAGGTGCCGCGCCGCCAGAGCGAGGAAGAGCTGCTCGGCTGGATCCGCGATTCGGCTGCGCTCATCGAGCGATACTTCGGGCGCTTCCCCGCCGACGGCGCACTCCTCCTCGTGCTGCCCGCGCGTGGCCACCAGATCCACGGCCGCTGCCGGGGGACCGGCGGCGCTTCGATCCTCTTCACGTTGGGCACGGAAGTGGACCTCGCGGAAGCGCGCCGCAGCTGGGAGCTGGTGCATGAGATGGTCCATCTCGGCTTCCCTTCGCTGCCTCGGCGGCACCTTTGGGTAGAGGAAGGCCTCGCCACCTACGTCGAGCCGATCGCGCGAGCGCGGGTCGGCGAGCTGAGCGCCGGGAAGGTGTGGGGCGATCTCGTGCGCGGCCTCCCGCAAGGTCTGCCCCGGCAGGGCGACGAGGGCCTCGATCGGACGCATACCTGGGGCCGGACCTACTGGGGCGGCGCGCTGTTCTGGCTGCTCGCCGACGTGGAGATCCGGGAGCGCACCGGCAATCGTTTCGGGCTCGAGCACGCGCTTCGCGCCGTGGTCGCGCAGGGGGGAAGCATCGCCCAGCGCTGGCCGCTCCGGCGCGCGCTCGAAGTCGGGGACCGCGCAGTGGGAACGAAGGTGCTCGAGGAGCTATACGCGAAGATGGGTTCGGCGCCCACCGAAGTCGATCTCGGCGCTCTCTTTCGCCGGCTCGGGGTCGCGCTGCGGGGCACGGCGGTCGAGTTCGACGATCTTGCGCCGCTTGCGCCCATCCGCCGCGCCATCACCGAGCCACCTGCCGCTGCCCGGTGATCCCAACTGCGCCGCGAGCTTCCTTGCGCGCGCTCCGCCGGACGCGGTGAGGACGACGCGGACGACGGCTGAGCCACGCAGGCTGCCCACCGGAATAGGGGCCCAGGGCAGCTCGCCTGGGCCCGACCGGCACCGAGCACCAGGTGCACAACGAGAGCCGCCAGCTGAACCAATGCCACGTCGAATGTCAGAGGGGGCTGCTACGCTCATCACATGGGCGAGGCGTGCACCGAGCTCGATGCCAGGCTGGAGGCAGTGGCGAAGGCCGCCGCTCCGCTCGGCTCGAGGCTTCCGCGGGTGCGGGATCCAGCCACCGCCCGCTGGATGGCGCACGCCATGGATGCGCTGCTCAGGAACGTCACCAGCGGTTACGACGCTCTCGATGTCGCCCTCGGCGAGGGCCTGGACGCCTTGTCCGTCGGACGCCGGGCGATGGACCTGAGCTACTCCAACATCGGCGACTACGCCCGGGAAGAGCTGGGCATCAACGCGAGCACGGCGGTGAAGATGGCGCGGCTGGCGCGGAGGCTCCGGGAACGGCCGGCCTTGAGAGAGGCAGTGCGGCGGGGGGAGCTGAGCGCGCGCAAGGCGGAGATCATCGCGCCGGTGGCGGTCGGCGGCGATCAGGTCCGGTGGATCCTGCGGGCGAAGGGGGAGACGGTCCGATCGCTCAAGGTAACGGTGAAGGCGCCGGCTGACTCAGACGAGGAGGAGTGGTTCAACCTTCGCGCGGAGGTCTCGCCCGAAAGCTGGCCCAAGCTCGACGAGGGATTGAGGGTCGCCGGAGTGATCCTGGGTGCCTCGGCGACGAAGAAGCAGCGGGTCGCCGTCTGGGGAGAGGAATACCTGGGCTCGCATCCGGCGCCTGCCGACGAGCGCGCGGACGACGTGCTGTTCGCTCCCGACGACGAACTCCAATCCCTCAAGGAACTGCTGGAACAGGAAAGCCGCCAATGGGCTGGCCTCGCGACGGTTGAACCGCTCGAGGCGCAGCAGTTCAGCGGGGAGATCGATCCCTGGCGCATCGACGCGGAGCTTAAGGGGCTGGTGGAGAAGCGCACCCGCTGGGACGAGGTGTTCGGGCACGTGGCGATGGTGTTCAAGAGCAGCCGCGCCTGGGAGCCTCTCGGTTTCGCCAGCTTCGGCCACTATTGCGAGGAACGGCTGGGAATGGCCGAGCGCACCGTCGCGCAGCGAGTCGCGCTCGAGCTCAGCCTGGATCGGATCCCGCTGCTGCGGCGGGCGCTGCGAGAGAAGCGGATCAGCTACGAGAAGGCGCGCATCATCGCGCGGCATGCGGATGGAGAGGAGGTGCAGGGCTGGATCGAGAAGGCGGAGACCATGACCTGCGTCGCGCTGCGTCGTGCCATGCAGGACAAGGACGAGGCGCAGATGTGCGCGCGCGGGACCTTTACCGTCTGGATGCCAGTGAGCGTCGCGGAGATCGTCAAGGCCGCGTTCCGCGCAGCCCGCGCGGCGGCGAAGCGCTGGTTGGGGGCGGGAGAATGCCTTGTGACGCTGGCGGAGCACTTCGTGGAGACCTGGAGAAAAGAAGTCAAGCAGGCGAACACGCTGCAGCGCCGCATCCGCGCCCGCGACAGGCACTTCTGCCAGGTCCCGGGCTGCAGCAGGGCCGCGGTGCACGCGCACCACATCAAGCCGCGCTCGCAGGGAGGCAGCGACGAGCCCGAGAACTTGATCAGCCTCTGTGCCGCTCACCACCTGTACGGTATTCATGGCGGCCGCATGCGCGTCACCGGCACGGCTCCGGACAAGCTCGTCTGGGAGTTCGGCCTGCGTCGCAGCTACGTGGCCGCCGCCTGAAACAACTCGCGCCGCGCGGCAAGCATTTCTCGCGACGCTCCCGTCCGCTGCTCTGCTCGAAAAGTACAATCGCCTCCGCGCGGCGGCGCTTCAACGTCCAGCGTCCCCAAGAAAGCCAAGTCTTCTGCGACGCATCCCTCCGGTTCACCAATTTGAAACCGCAATGTTGTTTGTCCACGGCGTCTGCGCCGTGAGATGCCGCGCCACCGCAAAGCAGCTCGCATCGCGAACGCAGTGCACGGCAGCAACAAGGAGGACCGCAGATGAAGACGAAGAAGCTTCTTGCCTTGATCACGTCCTGCATCGTCGCTTCAGCCGTCCAACCCGCCTTCCAGGCACGCGCCGAGTCCCAGGAGACGCCAAAAGCGGCCTCGCTGCAGCTCGCTACAGGCCAGTACATCACGCCGACGGCGCTGCGCGGATCGACGCAGCAGTTCCTGAATCCACAGCTACCCGCCTACCCGAGCTTCGTCGCCGGCGAGGCGGTGCGCTCGCAGCTGAGCCCCGACGGCGCCACGCTGGCGATCCTCTGCGCCGGCCAAAACTCGCTCGACGATGCCGCCGGCAACCTCGACGTGGCCAACTCGACTCAGTACATCTTCCTGTACGACGTGAGCGGCCAGCACAAGCAAGCGCCCGTGCTCACCCAGGTGATCCAGCAGACGAACGCCCACGTAGGCCTGGTCTTCTCGCCGGACGGCAAGCTCTACGCCGCCGGAGGCAAGGACGACGCGGTCTACGTCTACACGAAGACCGCCAACACCTGGTCGCGGACCGCGACGATCAGCCTGGGCCATGCCGGCAAGGGAGTCGGCGTCGGCGTCGGGCCCAACGCCAGCGGCCTCGGCATCTCTGCCGACGGCACGACGCTGGTGGTCGCCAACAACTACAACGACTCGATCAGCGTGGTCGACACGGCGAGCGGCACCGTCCGGTACGAGCACGACCTGCGCCCCTGGTTCGCCAACAACGAAGGCACCAGCGGCGGGGTCGGCGGCAGCTTCCCCTTCGCGGTCGCCGTCAAGGGCAACGGCACCGCGTACGTGTCTTCGGACCGCGATCGTGAAGTCGTCGTGATCGACATCAGCTCCGCGAGCGCCGGCCACCTGGTCAAGCGCATCAAGCTCGACGGCAATGCCCTGGGCATGACGCTCGACTCCCAGGGTTCGAAGCTGTTCGTGGCGGAGGACAACGCCGACCAGGTCGCCGTGATCGACACGGCGAGCAATGCGGTGGTCGCGAAGATCGATGCGCGCGCCCCGGCTGGCATCCTGGCCGGATCCCAGGAGGACGACGGCGTAGACCAGCGTACCCGCCACACCGGCGCCGCGACCTTCGCGGTGACGCTCTCTCCCGATGGCAAGACCCTCTACGCCGTCAACGCGGGCGCGAACTCCGTGGCGGTGATCCCGCTCCGGGGCGAGCATGCCTACCGGGTCGCAGGCCTGATCCCGACCGCCTACGAACCGCACGACGTGACGTTCAGCGCCGACGGCAGCTGGATGTACATCGTCAACGGCAAGAGCATCACGGGGCCGAACCCCGGTCACCTGGCCGGCTCCACCGCCAACATCACCCTTACGCGTCCGGGCGGCCCGCCAGTCGGTGCCGCGGCCGCCGCTGCGGCCAGGGCCTCGAACCAGTATCAGTTCCAGCTCGAGCGCGCCTCGCTGGTCAGCGCCCCTGCGCCGACCTCGGAAGATCTCGAGCGCCTGACCATGCGGGTCGCCGCGAACAACTTCTACAGCGCGGACCGCGAGGACGACCAGAAGGTGATGAAGTTCCTGCGCCGCCGCATCAAGCACGTCATCTACATCGTCAAGGAGAACCGCACGTTCGATCAGATCCTGGGCGACCTCGGCAACGGCGCCAACGGCGATCCCTCGCTGACCCAGTTCCCCGAGAGCATCACGCCCAACTTCCACCGCCTGGCCCGCCAATTCGTCACCCTGGACAACTTCATGGATCCGGGCGACGGCAGCATGGACGGCTGGGCGTGGAGTCTGCAGGGTCGCGTCACCAACACGGAGACCATCACGCAGCAGATCAACTACGCCTTCGTCAACCGCGGGCTGTCCTACGAGTCCGAGGGCACGAACCGCAACGTGCCGGTGAACTTCGGCACGGTCGCCGAACGTGACGCCGCCGCCGGACCGGCAGGGACCACGAGATACTCGGCCGCCACAGCGGGCGTACCGGGCGGGACCGCGAACGTCCTCACCGGCACGGGCAACCACGCTTCCGCCGATGCTCCCTTCGGCATCCAGGAGGGCTACATCTTCAACGCCGTGATGCAGGCGGGCGGGACCGTGCGGAACTACGGGTTCCTGACGAACAACATCGGCAGCATCGGAACCAAGGCGTCGCCGATCAGCGATCCGTTCGCCGCGGGTGTGGTGCAGGTCGCGCCGCTCGACCCGTCGCTCGCGCCGGTCACCGACGTCTACTTCCGCGGCTACGATCAGAACTATCCCGATCTGTGGCGCTACAACGAGTGGAAACGCGAGTTCGACCAGTACGTCGCCAACGGCAACCTGCCTAGCCTTTCGCTGATGCGCGTGAGCCACGACCACATGGGCAGCTTCGGCACGGCGCTCGGTGGCGTGAACACGCCCGAGACGCAGCAGGCCGACGACGACCTCGCGGTCGGCCGGCTGGTCCAGGCCGTGTCGGAGAGCCCCTACGCCGCCGACACGCTGATCATCGTCACCGAGGACGATTGCCAGGACGGCCCGGACCACGTCGATTCGCACCGCGCCACGGCTTATGTCGTGGGCCCGTACGTGAAGCAGGGCGCTGTGGTCAGCACGCATTACAGCCAGGTCAACGCGCTGCGCACCATCGAGGACGTCCTCGGCACGCAGCACCTGAACCTGAACACGGCCTTCCAGCGGCCGATGACCGAGGTCTTCGACATCAAGTCGTCGGGAAAGTGGAGCTACCAGGCCGAAGCCTCCACCGTACTGCAGGGCACGATGCTCGCGCAGGCCCCAGGCGGCCTGGGCGTGCGCTTCGCGAAGGGCCCGCGCGTCAAGCCGAAGCACGATGCCAGGTACTGGGCGAAGGTCACGGCTGGCTTCGACTTCTCCGACGCCGACCGTGTGCCCCCCACCAGGTTCAACAAGGTGCTGTGGGATGGGCTGATGAGCGGAAGGCCCTATCCGGCGCGGAGCGTATCGAGTCCGGCGGCGCAGAGCGACGAGGACGCGGCGCCATGAGGACATGGGCGGTCGCCGCGGTCGCGCTCTGTGCGGCGGGCGCGAAGGCGGAAGAGCCGGGGGGACTCGACGACGCCGCACTGGAAGCGATCGTGTCTGCGGTAGAGAGCACCGCGACCGCGGTGGACCGCTCGTGGCTCTACAACGACCCGGCGCGCGCTCCCGCGCCGGGTCACGCGGTCGGACTGATGCGCGGCACGTACGGCGGTGGCAGCCCCACGCGCCCGTTTTCGGGCAATCTCGCCACCGCGGGCGCGCTCTTCGAGATCGGCGGTGAGGTCGGCCTCGTCGACGGCCTCTCGTTCGTCGCCATCGGCGCGCAGGGAGACAACGGCGCAGGCTCCGGACAGACCGGGGCGATGCTCGGCCTGCGCTGGTCAGTGCTTCCGCGTGTCCTGCGGAGGACCCAACTCGTCCTGAGCGGCGGCGTTCTCCGCGAGCTGCAAGGCAGCGCCGGCGCGTGGGCTCGCGCTTCGTTCGGCCATGACGAAGGACGGGCGCGCTTTGCCGCCTCGCTGCACGGGGAGCGCTTGTTCGCGACGGGGCGCGATAAGATCGACCTGATCGTCACGGCAGGAGCGACGATGCGGGTGCTCGAGACGGTGCGCGCGGGCGTGGAGTATGTCGGCCAGGACCTCGAGGGCATCGTTGATCAGGAGGCGGAGGGCGGCCCGCGCCACTTGATCGGGCCCATGGTCTCGGCGGCGCTGTTCGGCCAAAGCTTGTCCGCGACCGCGGGACCGGCTCTCGCCTTGGGCGCGGGACAGAGCCACTTGCTCGGGAGAGTGGCCCTCAGGTACCAGTTCTGAGCAGCGCTGCGCGTGGGCGAAAGGCTTCCATCGAGCGCCGAGGTTGGCGGCTCGGAGTGGAGTATCATCACGGCAGTGACAAATCCCCTGCGCTGGTCCGCAATCGCGGAGAACGTCTCCTCCCCCGTCGCCATCGCCAGCGGCGAGCGCGGCGTGACCGTCTTCTGCCGCGGCCCGGCCGCCGAGCTGCTCGTCATCCGGGGCGAGCGCGGCGAGTTCCAGCCGCCCAGCTCCCTCGGGGTGCCGCTCGCGCGCCAGGGCAGCACCACCATCCCGGTCGACTGGCCGATCGCCGCCTGCGCCACGAACCCCGGGGAGATCCAGCTCGTCGCGCGCGGGCCCGAAGGCGAGTTGCTCCACGGCACGCTCAGAGGCACGGAGTGGGGCGGCTTCGAATCCATCGGCTCCCCCGCCGCGTGGTTCGGCACGGTCGGCGTGCCGATGGGCCTGACGAGCGCGCCCGTCGCGTGCAGCTGCTTGCCGGGCACGATGGATGTCTTCGCCCTGGGCGCGTCCGGCAACCTCTTGCACAGCCCCTGGGACGGGAAGGAGTTCGCCGAATTCGAATCGCTCGGGGCCGCAGCGACCGACGGCGGCGCCCCCGTGATCCTGCCCATCTCGGCCACGGCGTGCGGCGTTCGATCGATCGCGGTCGCGACGCGGGGGCCGCGCGGCGACTTGCTCGTGAAGTGGTGGGATGGCACGAAATGGTCGCCCTTCGCTTCGCTCGGGCTCGCTGCCGAGCCCGACCAGCTCTATCCGGCCGTGAAGGTGCCCGTGCCGCTCTCCGGCCCCCCGGTCTGCGCCGGCGGCGGCTCGACGCGCCTCGACGTGTTCGCCCGCGGGCAGCGCGGAGATCTGCTGCACAAGTGGTGGAACGGTAAAGATTGGACGGCGTTCGAATCCGTCGGCTGCCCGGCCACGCCGCAAGGCGCCCTGATCCCGTTCACCGCCGCATCCGTCGCGTGTGCGTGGGGAAAGTTCCAGCTCGACGTGTTCGCGCGCGGCAGCGACGGAAAATTGTACGCCGCCACTTGGAGCGGAAGCGAGCGTCCAATCGCTCCTCCGCAGGTCTGATCTCTTCGGCGCTAGTGACGGCGCAAGAAAGCTCCACGACGTGGGGCGCCTTGATCCCCGAACTCGCATCTGCCTAGCACGCACGGAATGTGGGCCGGCATCCCGTCGGCTCGCGGAAGTTGCCAACTCGAGCCTGAAAAATCTTGAAGTTCAGTCAGGAGGATGAGCCGTGTCCGATAAGACTTGGATGTCTCCGGAGGAGCTGGCCCAGTGCTCCCGCGCGTATGATGTCGATTCAGAGGACTTCTGCTCCCCGATCCCCACCCAGAACGTATCGAACGGCGAGTACCTGCCGAAACCTCAGAGCGAGAAGCAGAAGGAGGTCGAAGCCCGGATCAAGGAGCTCGCCGACTCTGCCTCGAAGAAGCTGGGGGTCAGCCGCCGCGACTTCCTTGCGAGCTCAGGCGGGATGGCAGCCTCGCTCATGGCCATGAACGACGTCTATGGCAAGTTCTTCAACGTGGACAAGGAGGAGATGCTCGACGAGAACGCCGGCGAGGGCAACCGCCCGCCGAAAGACCTGTTCGTCGTCGACGACCAGCTCCACTTCGTGCGCGGGAACACGAGGACCACGTTGGGCGCTCCGTCCCTGAGGGCGATTGCCCAAGGCGGCCAGACCCGGGAGGGGAACTTCTTCTCCGACGCTTTCGGGTTCGCGCAGAACCCGTTCAACCCGGACAACTTCCCCGACGAGACGCATAACGAACCCTATTATCCCTGGAACAAGGCGCTGACGGCCGAGTACCTGGCGAATCCGAACAAGTACGTGAACGAAGTGAATGCGTTCACGGCGCCCTACTCGGGGGTCCAGAACCTGGACGCGAAAGGCGCTGGAGATGCGTTCCACTTCCTGCGGTTCATCAAGAGCATCTTCCTCGACAGCCAGGTCACGGTCGGGCTGATCAGCAACGTCACGACCTTCGTGGCGGCCCAGCCGGGCACCAACCTTCCGGTCACCAACGTCGACGAGGCCCGCACCGCCGAGATCCTGACCGCCGCCCAGACGGCGAACGCGCGCAACTTCATCAACGACATCGCCGGGTCGCGCCGGGCGATGGCGCACGGCCTGATGTACGTGGGCAAGGCGAATTTGGAGTACATCCAGTACCAGGCCGAGAACCACCGGCCCGACGCGTGGAAGGGGTACTGCATCACCCACGCGGCCCAGCCAGGGAGGTCGGCGCTGTCCACCGGGCCGGGCAAGAACAGGGCTCCGCTCGACACGTCACCCAACGCCGTCATGAAGCTGTGGCGGCACGACGACGAGGAGGTTGCTTACCCGACGTTCGAGCTGATCACCAAGTACGCCCGGAAACTCAAGGACCAGATTCCTGGGATCAACAACATCTGCGTCCACAAGGGCCTGGCGCACGGCATGGACGACATCCCCGAGTACGGGCATCCCGCGGACCTGCCTGCGGCCTGTTCCGACTTCCCGGAACTGAACTTCATCACCTACCACTCCTGCATCAAGGACACCTTCTTCGACTACTTCGCCTGGCAGGAGGTGCTGGCGGCGGAGAGGGGAGATCGCGGCTCAACCAGGGTCGTGCAAGGCCGGCGGGTGCCCGACATCTCCTGGACGACCGAATACTGCGACCTCACCGGCAGGTTCAAGAACTCCTATGCTGAGCTGGGGAGCACCTTCGCAGGCTCCATCATCACGTTCCCGACGCTCTGGGCCCACATCATCGGCCAACTCCTCATGTTCAAGGGGGAGGACCAGATCGTCTTCGGATCGGACTCGCTCTGGTACGGGACGCCGCAGTGGCAGCTGGAGGCCTTCTGGCGCTTCCAGATCCCCGACAAGATCCGCGAGAAGTGGGGCTACCCGAAGATCACCGACACCGCCAAGCGCAAGATCCTGGGCCTGAACGCGGCGCGGCTCTACGGCTTGGACAGCAACGTCAGGAAGTACAACGCCGTTCCGTCGAACTACGCCTCACTCGTGCCCAAGCAGCTGAAGACGCTTCTCGAGCTCGACAACGGCAAGCCCGACATGACCGCCGAGAACGACAATCTGTCGAAGATCAAGGCCAGGTACCTGGAGGCGGGCACAGAGCGCAGCAACATGCGCTACGGCTGGGTCCGGACCCGGACCTGAGGTCGTAAGCTCCGGGGGACGAGCGGCTGCGGTAATCGATCGCGGCAGCTGTCCCCCGGGCGTGCACATCGAGCTCGCGACCAAGGGGTCCGGATTTGCATTCGTCTTCTGACCTGGTGAGCGCCGGGGCGGCGCGGGAGCTCACCACGGAATTGCACGGCCGTCGCGGAACAACCCGCCAGTTGGTCCATCCGGAGGGATGCGACACGCCCAGAGCACCGAGGCTGCGCCTTGTTCGATGGAGCGAGGCGCTCCGGGGCCGCCCATGTCGGTCCGCACCCATCCCGGGTCGACAGTGTTCACACGGGCCTCGGGAAGCTCGCGAGCGAACAACTGAGTGAGAGAGTTCAACGCGGCTTTGCTCGACCCATATCCGCCAGGTGGCCGGTCGCAGAGAGCCAGGATATCCTCGAAGCTCAGGTCCGGACTCCGTAGCTTGCGCACCAGCGAGTCGGCCTGGCTCGAGAGCGCGCCGAGCCCACTCGTCACCATCACCACGCTTGCACCTTTCGCCAGCTTGGGCGCCAGCGCGCGGGTGAGCAGAAGCGGGCCGCGCACGTTCACGGCCCAGATCTCTCGCGACGGGCCCGTGTACCCATGACGGATCCATAACGCTCATACCAGCCGTCTGCGCAGACTCGCTAGACCCTCCGTCGTAGACCGCTGCAGCTCCGCAAGCCGGAGCGCTCGTTCAATGTCCGCTCGCGAGACCGTCCCGAGAAGCGCCCCCTCGGGAGAGTCGACGGCCATCTCAGGAACGCCGGGCATCGACATGGCCTGCAAGGCTTTCCGCCCACCACCTCCACGGCATCCACGGCGGCCGCATGCGCGTCACCGGCATGGCGCCAGACAAGCTCGCCTGGGAGTTCGGCCTGCGGCGCAGTTACGTCGCCGCCGCTGGAACAACTGACTCGCTTGACGGCCCCGCTTCGGGAGTGCAAGGCTTGGCGCAGTCGAGAAGGGGAGAGATATGCGCAGGCCGTAACGGGACGCGGCCACGCACCGCCACCGAGATGCTTACGGGCCTGGGCTTCGAGCATGTCTGGAACATGAACGGAGGCATGCTCGACTGGAACGTCGAGAGGCTTCCCATCGAGCGCTGACGAACGGAGTCGGCGGTTGTCGTCAGGAGGAGGCCATGAGCGGGCTCAGGATCTTCGCGATCGTGCTTATCGTCCTCGGCATTCTCGGTCTGGTCTACAGGCAGTTCAGCTACACCCGGAAATCACACGATGCGGACCTGGGAGCGGTGAAGCTGTCGATCAAGGAGAAAGAGACCGTCGACGTTCCCACCTGGGCCGGAGTTGCAGCCATCGGCGCCGGTGCAGTGCTGCTGGTCCTGGGCAGAAAGAGATGACCCCCGCTCCTTGACAGCGTGGGATCGGCTGGTGTCATTTGCCCTTCTTCCGAGGTGGCACCGCCGCCAGTCATGCCGGGTCCCTCCCCGCAGCTTCCGCGCGGACCACCGCCGAAGAACACAGCGGGAGAAAAGCAATGCAAACGACACGGCGGTATCGAGCTCTCGGAATCGGAGTCGTCGCGGTCGGCCTGCTCGGCGCGACGGTGTTGTTCGCAGAGGAGGCGACCAAGGCGCCCGCAGCCGGAAGCACGCACGTCATGTTTACGAGCGGCGATCTGAAGTGGGTGGACGGACCGCCCTCGCTGCCGCCGGGCGCCAAGGTGGCGGGAATGGAAGGAAACCCGAAGGAGCCCGGCCTCTTCACGATGCGGCTCAAGTTCCCGGCGAACTACAAGGTTTCACCCCACACGCACCCAGCAGATGAGCACATCACCGTGATCAGCGGGACGTTCTACATGGGCATGGGCGACAAGCTCGACGAGGCCGCCACAAAGGAACTGCCCACGGGTGGCTTCGTCGTCATGCCCGCCAAGCAGTCCCACTTCGCGATGACCAAAGGCGAGACCATCGTCCAGCTGCACGGAATGGGACCGTGGGGCATCACCTACGTGAACCCCGCCGACGACCCGCGCTCCAAGGCCGCGGCGAAATAGGGCGAGAAGCGCTTTCTTCGCATCTGATGGGCGGCCGGCCCATGGCAGGCGTAGGGTGGCGGGCAGGAGGCCCCCATGGACCGTTGGCGTTCGCCTCGTCTTGGCCTTTTCTGCATCGCCCTCTCTGGAATCGTGCTCGCCTCTCTCGTGCTGCCGGGCTGCCGGCGCGAGGCAGATGCCGAGTTCACCTTATCGCCCGCCGCGGGCGTGGCGCCCTTGACCGACCGGACGCTCGCCCCTATCCCCTCGTTCGCGCCGCTGGTGAAACGGGTCCGTCCCATGACCGTCAACATCAACTCCCGGTTCAAGCCGCGCCTGCTTCGGGGAGCCGCGTCGAGGCCGCATTACCCGCCCGGCTTCCAGGCGATGCCGCGGGACCAGGACGCGGAGGATCCGATGGAGAGGTTCCGTCGCTTCTTCGGAAGCCCGCCCGCGCCCGAGGAGCGCGAAGTGGAAGGCCTGGGCTCGGGTCTCTACATCGGCGACGGGCTGGTGCTGACCAACAACCACGTCGTCAGCGTCGAGGATCCGGGGTCGAGGAAATTCCGGCCCATGGACGACATCAAGGTGATCACGGATCAAACGGCTCCAGACGGAAGTCGCGAATACCCGGCGAAGGTCGTCGGCACCGATCCCAAGAGCGACATCGCGCTCATCCGCATCGAAGGCGAGCACGTCAAGGCGCTCAAGGGGGCCGTGCTGGGCGACAGCGATGAGCTGGAGGTCGGCGATCATGTGATCGCTATCGGCGAGCCGTTCGGCCTGGAAGCGACGGTGACCTCCGGCATCATCAGCGCCAAGGAGCGGACGGTGAACCCCGAGACGCCCTACGCGGATTTCCTCCAGACGGACGCTTCGATCAATCCGGGCAACTCCGGCGGGCCGCTGTTCAACCTGAAGGGGGAAGCGGTCGGCATCAATACGGCCATCATCGGCGGCGCGAACAACATCGGGTTCGCGGTTCCGATCTCCCTGGTCAAGCAGATCCTGCCGCAGCTCAAGGAGAAAGGGCGGGTGGACCGCGGCTATCTGGGCGTCCTGCTCGCGCCGATCACGCAGGACATGGCGGAGGAGCTGAAGCTGGAGTCGAAGAAGGGAGCGCTGGTCGCGGCGGTGGAGAAGGGCGGTCCCGCGGCGCAGGCGGGTCTCGAGCCGGGCGACGTGATCGTCCGCGTCGACGACAAGCCGATCAACGATGACGCCCAGCTCACCCGCGCCGTAGGGCAGCACCAGCCCGGCTCGACCCTGAAGCTGGAGGTCGTCCGCGAGGGCAAGAAGCTGGACATGCAGGTGAAGCTCGCGCAGCGCCCCGACGAGGCGGAGGTGAGTCGCCGCATGCAGCGGGAGCGCCTCCCGAGCGGCCGCCGTCCACGGCCCTAGGCCGGCGGCCGCCTTGGCCACGCGACGAAGCAGGACCAGCCTCTGCGGCGTGGGGTCCCGACACATGTTAGAAGCCCCCCCGCATGGGAACTGCTCTGGCGGCGTTGCTCAACGGTCGCGCCCGCAAGGTTACGCCCGCTGTCGTTCGCGCGCTCCGCCACGCGCTGCCGGACTCCACGATTCTGGTCAGCGAGGACCTCGATCAGGCGCGCCGCCACGTGCGCGAGCTCATCAAGCAGCGCCCCGAAGTCATCCTCTCCGGTGGCGGGGATGGCGCGGCGATGCGCCTCCTGAACCTCTGGCGCGAGGGGGGCGGCCGAGAGCTGCCGATCGTCGGCATCCTCCGTCTCGGCACCGGGAACGCCTGGGCGCGCGGGGTCGGCGCGCCGCAATTCTTCTCGCACGTGCACCGACTGGCGCGCATGAACGGCGAGAAGCTGCCGGTGCGGGAGGTCACGCTGGTCGAGGTGGAGAACCATCTCTGCCACTTCGCCGGCGTCGGCTGGGACGCGCGCATCCTCAACGACTACCAGCGCAACCTCGACAAGCGCAGCTCGCAGCTGGTCGGCAGCCGCCTGGCGTCGTGGCTGCACAAGGGCGCGCGCGGATATCTCTACTCGCTCGCGCGCATCACCGTCCCCGAGGAGTGGATGCGCCTGCACAAGGAAGGGCACGCGCACGTCGTGCTGGACAACCTCGGGCCGGAGGTGTTCGGCGTCGTGGATGGCAAGCCGGTGCCACTGCCGGGCGCGACGCAGCTCCACGAGGGACCGATCAGCGCCGGCGCCGCCTCCAGCGTGCGCGAGTGGGGCTACGGCCTGCGCGCCTTCCCGCACGCGGGACTCAAACCCGGCTTCATCAGTGTGCGGATCTATCAGGGGCACGTGCTCGACGCGCTGCTGAACGCCGCGAAGATCTGGCGCGGCCTCGACGTCGAGGGCATGTACGACTGGTTCGCGACGGAAGTGCGGATGCGCTTCTCGCGGCCGATGCCCTTCCAGATCGGCGGCGACCCGATGGGCGAGCGCACGGAGATCGTGCTCCGTGCGGCGCAGGAGAGGGTGCGCGTGGTCGACTGGCGCGCCGCATTAGCTGCGACAGAGGTCAAGAAGTGAGATCGTGCTCGCACGCTGGCCTGGCGAGGAGTACATGCAGGGGATGGCGCACACGCTCCGGCACAGGTTGGGCCATCCTGTCGAGACCACGATCGAGTTGTTTGGAGGGAAGTGGAAGTCCGATTTCCTGGCGGTCCTCAGGGAGCGGCTGCTCCACTATGCAGAGATCCGGTACGTGATCTCGAGGCCGAGCGAAGAGAGTCATCCGGAAGCTTGGCCGTCGTCAGAATCCGCGAAGGTTTCCGAAGTCGAGCCGCAGACTCCATTAGAATCCGGGGAGCTTGGAGGAAGCGAGCAGGTTCCGGACAACGGGCGCGGCCAGGCTGCGCGCCTTTCTCCTGAGGCAGGACACGTCATGCAACTCTATGTAGTGGAGCACGGCATCGCGGTCGAAAGTGGCGAAGGAATTCCCGACGAGTGGCGGCCCCTCACGGACAAGGGTCGGCGCCGCTTCCAGAAGACGGCCCGCGCGTTCGGTAAGCTCGGCCGCAAGCTGGACCTGATCCTGACCAGCCCCCTGGTCCGCGCAGTGCAGACGGCGGAGATTCTCGCCGGCGAGACCGAGCCTGGCGAGGTGACCGTGCTCGCGGAGCTGGATCCGAAGTTCGACGTCCAGGCGGTACGCAATGCGATCGCGAGCCGCGCCGGCAAGGCGGAAGCTGTCGCCATCGTCGGTCACGAGCCGCAGCTCTCTTCGGTCCTGGCCGCCCTCTCCGGGGTTTCGCAGGCAGAGATCGATTTGGAGAATGGGACCATCGTCCGCGTTGACGTCTCGACGCTGACCGATGGAGCGTCCGCAGATCCGCGCTGGTGGCTCAAGCCAAAGGGGACTCGCAAGAAGGGACTGCCGCTGCGGAAGCAAGAAGGAGAGTCGAGCGCAGCGGCCAAATCTACCAAGGCCAAGCGTGCAGCCAAGAAGAGCGGGCACCGCAAGCACACGCTCTCCGAGTCCCTCAGTCCTTCCGAACCTACGGTCGTCGATGATGAAGCCGCGTCATCCAACCAAAGCCCGGGGCCGAGCTCTTCCGCGCGATCCTGAGATAATCGCCGGAGGAAATGTCAGCTTTTGCGCGGCAGACGACGCAAAGGCCGGCGCCTCTATAAATAGCCGGGATGTCATCGGTTTCCGGATCTCGATCGGATGAAAGCCGGCACGCCGCCTCGCCCGACTCGGGCGAGCTTGTCCGTCGCCGGCGGCACTTGCGGTAGACTCACCCTCTGAGGGTTCGGCTTGTTGCAAGTCCCATGAGTACCCGCATGGGTTTATTCCAGGCGGATATTGCGATGGGGTCGCTTGGCTCGAGGGGAAAAGCCCATGCGGATCGCGCTCCGATTGTCCTGCATCGTGTTGCTCTTGCTGGCCGCGTGCGGCTCTGGAGTGGGTGCCCCTGGGCTCACCGGCGCAGCGATTGACGGCGGCGTTCCGCTACCGGGCGAAGAACCGGCTTTCTATGTCGTAGGAGCGGTGACTGCCATCTCGATCGACCCGCAGACGTTCACGATGGGGGACACGGTGATCGCGGTCGATGCTCAGACGAGATTCGAGGGCCCCCCGGACGCTCCGGCCTCGCTCGCGGAGTTGCAGGTGGGCGACACGGCGAACGCCGATGCGGTGAAGCGGATCGATGGCTCACTGCTCGCCAAGGTGGTCCACGTCTTCCGACCGCCTCCCGCCGCGGCCGCAGCTCAGGGACCGATCGAAGCGGTCGACGCCACGACCATCACGGTCGCAGGCATCCAGTTCTCCGTCACCAACGCGACGGTCATCCGCCGCAACGCTGCCCTGGTGCCCTTCTCCGACCTCAAGGTGGACCAATCCGTCGTCGTGAAAGCCAAACCGGGGGACGGCGGCAGGCTGGTCGCGCAGACCATCGATGTGCTGCTCGTGCCCCGGCCGCTGCCCAAGCTGGTCTCGCTCAGTGGACCGATCGACAGCGTCACCTCGAACACCCTCACCGTTCTTG
Organism: Myxococcales bacterium; assembly: GCA_036513415.1. Classification (GTDB taxonomy): domain Bacteria; phylum Myxococcota; class Myxococcia; order Myxococcales; family 40CM-4-68-19; genus 40CM-4-68-19. The sequence continues at coordinate 27,051 of DATBZA010000119.1, forward strand.
GCCAGGTGCTCGAGGCCGATGCCAAGACGTTGATCCTCCGTGGGAACAATATCGTGCCGCTCTCGAGCCTCCGCCAGGGGGAGAGGGCTCAGGTGACGGGCAAGATCATCGTAGGCACGGGCTTGTTTGCGGTGGTCATCCACGTCGCGAACTGACCGACAGATCTGGTCGGCCAGACGCGCGCGGATAAACCCTCATCGGGACATCAGGACCGGGAGGCCCGCCTCGCGCAGGGCCGTCCGGGTGACGCCACCGAAAATCCACTCATTCAGGTGGGAGTGGCCATAGGCGCCCATGACGACGAGATCGGCTCCGAAATCGGCGGCGTGAGAGAGCAGGACATGGCCCACGTCTTCGCTGCCAGACGACAGGCGTCGTACCTCCACGTGCACGCCGTGACGCGCCAGGTAACGCGCGATATCCGCGCCTGGCTCCTGGCCGTGAGCCGCCCGGCGGCCCTCAGGGTCGACGACCAACACCTCGACCACCTCGGCCGTCACTAGCAATGGCAGGGCATCCGCCACGGCCCGGACCGCCTCGCGCTCCGCGTTCCACCCCACCAGGATGCGGCGGACCCCGAATACCGTGCCGCGTGGCGGGAGCACGATGACCGGCCGGCCGGAGGTCAGGACGAGGGACTCCACGAGACCAGGAGGGCTGGCTGTCTGGCCCGCGGGGTCCGGGCGGGCAACCACCGCCAGGTCCGCGTAGCGCGCGTGCACTTCCACGTCCCCGCTCAAGTAGGGCACCGATCTCCACTCCGAGTGGATCCCGTGACGGCGGACGGTGTCTGCGAACAGGGTGTGGTGGTCCGCCTCGATCCCCTCGAGTTGCGCGCGGTGTACGTCGATCACGTCCCAGATGCCCTGGCCACGGGCGAACATCTCCGGCGGAGTAGACGAAGGAAGCGGCTGCATGAATACGCCGGTCAGGTGCGCGCCGTGGTCCTGAGCGAGTGAGGCAGCAGACTCCAAGATGCCTGCAGTCGCCGCCTGGCTATCGATGAAGACGACGATTTCCCCGAGTTGGTTCGCCGCGCCCACCGTCTTGACGCTGTCGCCCTGGCTCAATGATTCCGACGTAGGCGTCTCATCGACCAGCGGTGCAATCGCGCTCTCTGCCGTGTCCATGTTGATGCTCCTCGGATCGTGTCCGCTCCTCCCCGAGAAGAGATGCACTGGATGCCTCGACGATTCGGCCACTGTCCGCGCTACGCGCGGCGCTTCGGTTTCACTGCGAACGCGAAGCGCGCGATGAGCGATTCATGAAAGCCTCTTCTCGCTGTCCATCTGGGCGAGCAGGAGCTCGGGGTAACGAGCGCCAGCGGCGGCGTCGGCTGGGATCGCGCTCTCGATCGCCCGCAGGTCATCGGCGTTCAGCTCGACCTCGACCGCGTGGAGCGCTTCGGCCAGCCGCCTGCGACTCCGCGCACCGACGAGCGGCACGATGTCCTTCCCCCGCGATAGCACCCATGAGATGGCCGCCTGCGAGACCTCGATGCCCTGGCGGTCGGCGACTTTTCGCAACGCCTCGACAAGGGCGAGGTTGTGCTCCAGGTTGTCGCCCTGGAAACGCGGGCTGAACTTTCGGAAGTCGTACTGTGACAGCGAACGCTGGTTGTCCCAATGGCCGGAGAGCAGACCGCGCGACAAGACGCCATAGGCGGTGATGCCAATCCCCAGCTTGCGCGCAGTCGGCAGGATCTCTGCTTCGATGCCCCGCGACAGCAGCGAGTACTCGATCTGCAGATCGGAGATCGGGTGCACAGCAGCGGCCCGACGCAGCGTCTGGGCGTTGACTTCGGACAGACCGATGTGGCGCACGAAGCCGGCCTTCACCATCTCAGCGATCGTGCCCACCACATCCTCGACCCGGTCCCGGTCGCTGACGCGTGCGGGACGGTAGACGTCGACGTAGTCGGTGCCAAGGCGGCGCAGCGTGTACGCGAGGAAGTTCTTGATCGAGTCGGGCCGCAGGTCCTCGGGCAAGAAGTTTCCCATCGGGTCTCGTTGCACGCCGAACTTCACCGAGAGGACGATCTGGTCGCGATTGCGGCCCCGCAGGGCTTCGCGGATGAGCAGCTCGTTGTGCCCCGACCCATAGAAGTCACCGGTGTCGATGAGGGTCACGCCCGCATCCAGCGCGGCGCGCAGGGTGGCGATGCTCTCGTCGTCGTCAGCGGGTCCGTAGAAATCGGACATGCCCATGGCGCCGAGGCCGATGGCGGAGACAGTGGGACCCGTAGTCCCGAGCGTACGGTTCTTCATGGATTGGGTCATTGTTCGAATCCTCATGCGGACAGTCTTGCAGCGATGCGTTCAGCCACCATGATCGTCGTCACGTTGGTCGGGACGGACGGAACCTCGGGCAGGATCGAAGCGTCGACGACTCGCAGCGCCTCGATGCCCCAGACTTTGCCCCAGGCGTCGACGACCGCCGTCCGATCGGTTGGGGCACCCATCGGTACGGTCGATGTCGGATGCAGATAGGCGGCGACATTGGCGACGATGCTCTTTCGTAGCGCCTCGCCGTCGTCCACCGCGTTCCCTGGCGCCATCTCGTGATCGATCAAATCGGAAAAGGGTGCGGTTCGGCCGATCTTCCGGGAGAGCCGCACGGCCTCCATCAGTCGTTGGAGATCGATGGGATCGTCAAAGAAGTTGTAGTGGATATGGGGCGCCGCGCGCGGATCACGGCTCGACAGCCGAAGCCGCCCGATCGATTTCGGCAGCACCACGGAGGAAGCAAGTACGATGGCCCCACCAGTCGGGCTGGCAGTCGGGTCGATGAAATGCGTGCCCGAGATTTGCAGGTCGAGATCGTCAGCTTCCGCGTGTCGCGAACGCGTCCAGATCAGCGCGCCTGCAGCCGGCCTCATCGCGCTTGCCTCGCGCTTCAGCGCATACACGTTGAAGAAGAAGGGCTGGTCCTGCAGCCGATCGCCCACTGGCATGTCGGCGACCGTCGCAATGCCCAGCTCGGACAGATGCGAGGAAGGTCCGATCCCGGATCGCATCAGGATTGCGGGGCTGCCGAAAGTGCCGGCCGACAGGATGACTTCGCCCGCGGATGGAATCTCGCCACCGGCGAGTTTCACGCCGACTGCACGGTGGCCTTTGACCACCACGCTGTCGACTTCGCCATCACTCTGGATCACGAGGTTCGGGCGCGCACGGACCTCGGGGGTGAGATAGACGATCCCCGTGTTCATGCGCACGCCGTCGACGACGTTGAGCGGGTAGGGGCTGACGCCATGTTGGGTCGCGCCATTGAAGTCGGGGACGTACGCCAGCCCCACGGCTTGCGAGGCCTCGACGAAGGCACGCATCGCAGGGGTATTCTGTTCCGCCGTCCGCTGGCGGATCGGCAGTGGACCCTTGCGGCCGTGCCAGGCGTCCTCGCCGGTCGGAGTATTTTCCAGGGCCTTGTAGGCAGCAAGCACCGCCTTCCATGACCATCCTTCGATCCCGCGCTTGGCCCAGCGCGCTAAATCGGCTGGTCTCGCGCGGATCGCCACGGTGCCGTTCACCGCCGAGCTGCCACCAATCACGCGGCCGCGGGGCACTGGGATGTCGTGACCGAGCCGGGCGGCGTCCTCGGTGTGGTAGTTCCAATCGAAGGTGGGCGAGCCCGCTACGACGTTCGCCTCGGTCAGGACCGTGGGGTAGCTGTTGGGGGCGAAGTTCGGCCCTGCTTCGAGAAGGAGAACACGGCGTCGCGCATCGGCGCTCAGTCGCGCCGCAAGAACCGCGCCCGCGGAGCCTCCACCTACGATGATGATATCGAAGTTCATGATCCTTGAGGTAGCCGCGGATCACGCAGGCAACCAGATGAACTTTTGGATGTTGCGTCCGGCGAGTTGGACGATCGCCGTCATCCGACGAGCTTGGGGATCTCTTCGACCAGGAAGTCGACGAAGGCGCGGACAGAAGGAAGCATGCCGCTCCGGAAAGGCATCACCGCTGTGATGCTGGCTTCGCGTGCGAGCCAATCAGGAAGGATGCGCTCGAGTGTGCCCGACTTGACGTCCTCGCGGCAGATGTATCCCGGTAGCGCAACGATCCCGAGACCATCCTGCGCGGCCTGCTTCAACATGAGGATGTCATTGCCGGCGAGGCGTGGATTGGCCGGCACGACGACCTCGCCCCGGATCGGATGCTTGAGTCTCCACGTTGGCCGCCCGCGTCCCGACATGATCAGCGCATCGTGCCCCGCAAGGTCCTCCGGCACGAGAGGCACTCCGCGGCGAACGAGATAGTCCGGCGCGGCGAAGACGAACCACGGCGCCGGCGCCAGCGTCCGCTGCACCAGCGTCGAGTCCGAAATCGGCCCGGTGTGCGCCCGAACGGCAAGATCATAGCTCTCACCGACGATATCGATCTGGTCGTCGCTGGTGTGTTGGACCACGCTGACCTTCGGATGGTGCCGGATGAACTCCGGCAGTATCGGCCGCATGGCGAACAGCGAGGTTGCGACGGCCGTCGTGAACCGGATGGTGCCGCACGGCTCGATGAGCCGTTCCCGGACCGCGCTTTCGGCGAGATCGGCCCGCTCCAGGGTGGCGACCGCATGCCGATAGAAGAGCTCGCCTGCATCCGTCATGCTCAGGCTGCGCGACGTCCGGTTGAGGAGCCGGACGCCGAGCGATGCCTCCAGTTGCTGGAGGCGGTGGCTCACCGTCGATTTCGGCACCTTGAGACTGCGGCTGGCGGCCGTCAGGCTGCCGCCCTTCACGATCCGAACGAAATAGCGGAAGTCGTTGAGATCGAGCATGCAGCACTCCATCGTCCAATTCGGCGGACGATGGGAACTAGAGCCAGAGAACTAGCTGATGCCAACGCGGTTACGGGGATTCAGCTCGCCGGGGGCTCCGTCATCGTCCCAGAAATCGTACGATGGCGTCGGCGACTGCTGCGGGTGCCTCGCGCTGCGGGAAATGACCGATGCGATCGAGCACGATGCGCTCGTACCGCGAGCGGAAGAAGCGCTCCTTCCCCTCGGAAGTGGAGGGGTCGTTGCACGGATCGCCGCCGCCGTGGATGACCAGGGTCGGAACGCTGATGGCCGGGTCCCGCGCAAGCTTCGCTTCCAGATCGGAGTAAGCGGGATCCTTCGGCGCCAGCCCCCACCGGACGCGGTAGGAGTGCAGCACGATCTCCGCCCAGTCCGGATTGTCGAACGACGCGGCCGTCGCCGCGAACTCCTCATCGGACATGCGCCAGCCCGGGTTCCAGATCGTCCAGATGTAGCGCGTGAACTCGCGGCGCTCGCTTCGGAGCAGCGCGGCTCCGCGGTCCAGCGCCATGTACCAGTGGTACCAGTAGTTCTGAACCTGCTTGAGCGAAAGAGGCTGCCCGGGGTCATTGGTTCCCCAGCCCACGGAGAGCGCCACGCCATGGGTGACGCGATCGGGGGCGAAAGCGGAGGCGATGTAGGCCGCGCGGGCGCCCCAGTCATGCCCAACGACTGCGAAGCTCTGCAGCTCCATCGCGTCAGCCAGCTCCAGGACGTCCTGTCCCAGGGCAACGAGCTGTCCGCTTCGCGGCGTCTGCGGCGAATGGAAGCGCGTCGGGCCAAAGCCGCGCAGGTAGGGAACGATCGTTCGGTGGCCGGCAGCATGCAGCGCCGGAAGAACGCGGTCCCAGGTCCGTGCATCGTCGGGCCAGCCATGAAGCACGAGGACCGGCTTGCCCTGCGTGGGTCCCGACACCTCGCAGGCGATCGACAGCGAGCGCGTGCTGAAATGCTCGAGTTTCGGTCCGCTCATTGGAATGACCTCAGCGTTTCCTTCGCCGCGCAACGCCGGCATGGTAGCCGGTATGCTGACTTCGTGGAACGCAAGCAGCCTCGATTCGAAGTCCGCCCAGGCGGCATGAGCAGGCTCGAGGAATTTGCTCCGGTGTACCAGTTCCACGAGTTTCACCGCATCCGCATCCGCGCGCCGAGGGCCCGGATCTATCGCTCCATCAAGGAAGTGACGGCTGGCGAGATCACGCTGTTTCGCGCGCTGATCTGGATCCGCCGCTTCGGGAGAGCGGGTCCCGAGAGCATCCTCAATCCTCCGAGCCATGAGCCGCTTCTCGAAGTCGCGACCCGGACGGGATTCTTGCTGCTGGCGGACGATCCGGAACGCGAGCTCGTCGTCGGGGCCGTCGTGATCGCTCCAGGCGGCGTGAAGAGACCGGCCACGCCGGAGCAGTTCAAGGAGCTCGTAGCTCCCGGCATCGCGAGGGCGGTGATGAACTTCCGCATCGAGGATGAAGGTGACAGCGCCTGGCTCGTCTCCACGGAGACGCGCGTGCACGCGACCGACGCGTCGGCGCGGCACAGATTCGCCAGGTACTGGACCGCCATCCGCCCTGGGAGCGGCTTCATCCGCAGAATGTGGCTGCGCGCGATCAAGCGGCGGGCCGAGAAGCAGGGCTCCGATTCCTAGGACCGTGATTGCGAGCCGGTCCCGCTCGGTTCAGGGCCGAAAAGCATCGCGCCGAGGGCGCTTCCTTTAAGATCAAAGCATGCGCGAGGCGGCCCTCATCGCGGCGGCAGTGGCGGCCGCCTTTCCCGTTGCAGCAAAGGCGCGAGACGCCGCCGTCTACCACGACGACGGCCCTCTCCGGGGCTCCCTCCGGCGCAACGAGCCCGCACCCGTCTACTCGACCGATCCACGGGATCCGTGGAACCGGCTCTTCCACCTGCTTTACGCCCGCAAGCTTCGGGCCCGGGTCGCCACCACGGAGAACTCAAAGGCCCCTTGGAGCTCCATCACGAGGCTCGAGGGCGGGGACCTCCCCGAATTCTTCTTTCCGCCGGACGCGGCGTATCTAGTTGAGGAGCCGCGCCGCAGCCGCCTGCGCTCCGCCCTGGAGGCGGAGATCAGCTCCGCGACCTTGCCCGGTCGGAGTCCCGAGGCCCGGATCCTGTTCCAGCAGGATCTCTGGAATCGCTTCGACGCTCTCCACGCGCTGGCGGCCAAGAGCTCGCGCGCGATGCCACTGGCGCGGCTCCTCGCTCGGCTGATGGCGAGGGTCGCGCTGACGACGGATGAGTTGGCTGGCATTCGACCCAGCTTCACGGAGGCGGCCCAGGACCAGCCGGACCTCTTGGATCCCCGCCTCTTCGAGGCCGACTCGAGCTGGAGCGAGCTGGTCTCCTACTTCGACGTCGGGTCGGGGTCAGAGCCCGCAGGCGGGACAACGATGCATGCGCGTCGCGCGGGCTGGCGGCTCGTGTTCCGCAGATTCGTGCGCGTCCCGCCCGAGGCCGGCGGGGAGGGCTGCCTCAGAGAGCACCTCGCGGCGACCCACGGGCGCGCGGCAGGCAGGTCGGAGTCGGCGGCGCAGGGTCCCTGCGGATGGAGGGGCCTGCCCTCCGGGACTACCGCACTCCTCCTCGAAACCCCTCTCGCGCTATCTGCCGATGGCGAGCTGCATCCGGTTCCTCTGCTGTTGGCAGCGCAGGCGCGCGTTGTCCTTCCCGGCGGCGCCTTTACGGTTCTGCACGCCCCTCGGCTGGCCGTCTCTGCATCCCCTCGGCGGCTGAGCCTGGAGCCCTTCGGGGAGCAGGATCTCCTGCCTCAAATGAGCTCCGTCTCCCCGCGGTCCGACGGCCAGCCCCTCGTGCCCGTGCGGCAGTCCTGCGTCCTGTGCCATGGGCCGGACGGAGGCAAGCTGGGGACCGCCTCGATGAAACTGCCGCCGCGAACCGAGATGCTCGCGCCGGCCAATACGGTAGAAGGGGATCGCGTCCTGCGCGCAAAGCGCGAGAGCAAGTCCTTCCGCGCCCTCCTGAGGTTTTTTCGGGAGTCGTGATCAGAATGTCGCTTCCGGAAATCGGAGTCTTGATGACCGCGGTCGCACTCGCCGTGATGCTTCTCGCCAATGGGGCCAACAAGGTCGGCCTCGTGAATCGCGCTGCAACAATGGCTGCTCGAGGAGAGACGGCTGAAGCACGTCACCTCCTCGAAGGTCTTGTGACCTCTTCGAATCCATCTGCGCTGTTCGTGCTTGCCTGTATCGAACTGGAGGAACTTCGGTTCGAGAGCGCGTCAAGCCTGGCGCAACGATTGGCATCGGTGAGGCCCGGTGCACCCGAGGCGGTCGTTCTCGCCAGGCTGATCGAGGAAAGGAAACGCGCACCGGACGATCGATGGACGGATGTTGCCGCTCGGGCCTGGAGCGCATCGGGGCGACCGACCCCTGCGGCGAAGCCGCTTCTCGGGACGATCGACTCTCACCGGCCCATCGACCAAGCAGCTCTCGCGCGGGCGCAAAGGCCCGGAGACAGACTGCTACTCGAGTTCGGCAGGGATCAGGAGGGATCATCGGATCTCATCGAAGCGGCCCTGGCCGAAGCAAACGCCGCCGAACGCCCTCTCGGCGTCCACCTTGTGGCCATGCACGTTCTCATGGATGAAGCGGTGCCGCAGGAAAAGCGATTATTGGCGCAAGGCGCCGCGCTCGATCTCCTCGCCCGGGTCGCTCGCTCCCATCCGGAGGAGGGTTATCTCTCCAGCGGAGTGGTGCTGCTCCGGTCGGACGCTCAGGCGCCACTCACTGATTCAGATCTCGCCAGCCTGGAGGAAGCGCTCAAGCGGAAGACGTTCGCGCTTCCCATCCGTGCCCTCTATGACGCATTCGAGGCCGCGTACGAGCAGGTCGACCCCGGCCAAGCGCAGTCGCGAGCATTCTTCGAGACCACTGGAGCGCTCCCTCTCGAAATCCATCTGGCCCTTTCTCGAAGGGCTGCCGCAACTGCCGACCCAGCACTGCGTGATCGTGCCGCCGCCGTGCTCACCGCCGCCGGCTCTCGACTGGAAACGGGCGCCACGTTCTTGGATCGCATGATCGGGTTGTCGCTCCAAACGAAAGGGGCCGAGCTCAGGGGAGACGCTAGCCCAATGGCGGCTGTCGGGAAGAGACGGGCGCACCTGAGCGACCTGATGTCCAAGGGCAGAGCGTTCTGGCAGTACCAATGGCCTATCGCTTCCCTGTGGCGAGATCATTTCGTCCGGAACATCACCGACGAGGTCGGCTACCACGAGCACATGTCCCGGTAAACGGGCGGGGCGCTAGCGCAACAGCGTGCTCACCAATTTCCGCGCAAAGCGCTTCTCGTCCCGATCCACGGCCCGTGTCCCGAGAAACTGGCGCAGAAAGGCGCGCTGAAAACATGCGCCAAGCAGCAAAGCCGAGGCGGCTTCCGCGTCGAGCGCTTTCGAGAGCCGACCGATCCGTTGCTCGGCTCGAAGGTGGGCGGAGAGCGCGCTGAGCGCGAGCTGCGGCCCGGCGTTCTCCTCGCGCAGCGCCTGTTGGTGTCGGACGAGGATCTCCGGCTCCGAGAATAGCGAGCTGATGATGGGGATGGCCTCGGAATAGTAGGCGACAGCGGCGCGCGCGATCTCCACCAGCGTGTCCGCTACGGGATCCCGGCCCACGCGCGAGGGAAGGTCCTTGATCGCCTCGATGAATCGCGGCAGCCGTTCCCGCATCACCCGCAAGAAAATCTCTTCCTTGCTGCGGAAGTGCCGATAGAGGGCCGCCTCCGACAGACCCGCGGCACGCGCGATCTCCTTGGTGGTGGCTCGCGCCAGACCCTGGTCCCGCATGATGCCCACCGTTGCGTCGAGGATGCGTTCGCGCGTCTCCGCCAAAGCCGCTCTCCCTTGACACGTTAGTGAGCGCTCACTAACCTCGGTGAGCGATCGCTCACAGCCTAGGGCGTTTCGCCCGCGATGTCTCGGATCCCGAGACGAGAAAGGAAGCGCGCATGCCTCCATCCGGATTCCGCCGCCGAGGCCGGTCATGACCCTCTACCCGGTCGCCGTCTCCATCCACGTCGTCACCGCCATCCTCGGGCTGGGCCAGGTGGCAGGGATCGCGATTCTGGCCTCCTCGGCGCAAACCGAAGCGCCTGTCGCGCCTGCGACCTGGACCGCGCTGGGGCGGCTCGCGCGGGGAACGACCTGGAGCCTCGCGCTGATGCTGCTCTCCGGCGCGCTCATCGACTACTCGGTCGGAGGGGGCTACCACGAGGCGTGGTGGTTCCGGCTCTCCATCGTCCTCTTGCTCGTTCTCGGCGCCATCAACGGAAGGACCCGGCGCGCGCTGCGAAAGCGTGAATCCGCTCGGCCCCTTCAGGGAGTCGTCCGCGGCGCCTGGTCGATGTGCGCGATCATCGCGGTCGTCGCTGTTCTCATGGAGGTGAAGCCATGGTGACGGCGGGAATCCCGGCAATGAAGGAGGCTTCAGCCGATTCGAGAATCGCGGAGCGCCGGCAGCCCGGTCTGCGGTTGCTCGTCCTGGGCGCGACCGGTGGCACGGGGCGGGCGCTGCTCGAGCAAGGCCGAAAGGAGGGGCATCGGATCACCGCGCTGGCGCGGTCGCCGCAGAAGCTCGCCGGGATCGGTGAGGGCGTGACCGTGCGGCCGGGCGACCCGCACAGCGTTGCAGAGCTCCGCGCCGCACTTCCTGGCCACGATGCAGTGCTGTCCGCGCTGGGCCCGCCCGGATTGGGGCGCACCACGCTCCTCGGCGACTGCGCAGCAAGCACCGTGGCAGCCATGCAGGCGGCCGGCGTGCGCCGCCTGCTCGTGGTCTCCGCTGCGGTGCTGTTCCCGGACGCCCCGTTCGCTTGGCTGCCGCGCCGCACTTTCCTGCGAAATGTGGCAAGGGACTCGGCCGAGATGGAACGTATCGTGGTGGCCAGCGGTCTGAACTGGACGATTGCGCGGCCGCCGCGGCTGACGAATGGCCCGGTTACGGGACGCTACCGCGTCGAGGACGGCCGCCTGCCACGCCGCGGGATCTTCATTAGCCGCGCCGATGTGGCCCACTTTCTTCTCGGTGAGCTCGAACACGGGAAGCATCTGCGCCAGATCGTCGGCCTTGCCCGCTGAGACCTCCACCGGCTTTCAACGGAATTTCTGCACCCAAGGAGTCCGTCATGTCCCGAGTCCCCGAGGCGCCAACTCGTGAGCTGTATGGACCGAGCATTGACGCGCTGCGTCCCGTCCCGGGACGAGCGCGAAATGGGACCGTCGGATACCAAAACGAGACCCTGAAACGTCAGCCCGGGTCGGGTTCAGCGCTGCCGTGCTCGGACAACGCCCGCAATGCGGCGCGCTCGGCGTACACCGCCGCGAACACCCCGAGCACCGCGCTCGGGACACCACCGTGTTTTCGGTCCCAAGGACTCGGGGGTCGCCACGACGGCGATTCCGAAATCATGAATTCCAGAACGAGTGCCGCACCGGCCGCGTGCGGCCGGAACGACGAGCCTCAATACACCAATTGATTTGGGCAGACCTTCCCACGGGTCCGGGCGGCCAGCCGCAAGCCGCGGGTCCCATTTCCGGTCAGGGCTGTCCATTTTGAACTCGTTCCGGAAATCCCGGGGCGGGTCTCAGCGCGTCATTTCGATCGCTGCCTCCCGAGCGATGTAGGGCACGTAACGGAAGTCGCGGATCGCGGCCACCAGCCCGCCGGCGAGCGTCAACTCCATGAAGTAGACGGGGCGCGACTCGCGGGGATCGCGAAGGACCGCGATCACCTCGCGGCCGTCCAGCCACCCTGGGACCAGCCTGCCACCGCGCTTTGGACTGGCTGCGCCGATACGATCGGCGAATGGTCGAGCCGCTCGACGACGCCGCGGATTTCGCGGCCAACGATGCGCCCGACGGCGCGCTGGTCCGGGACGAGACGGTGCGCGCCGCCGCATCGCGCTTCCTCGAGCTGGCGCCGGTGCACCGCAGCTGCCTCCGGATTCACTCACACCAGCATACCGTTCGGTATGTATCTCGCCCGCTGGGTCTTCGTCAACCTGGATTGACACTGGTGGCAGCCTGCCGTTACATACCAGTCGGTACGGAGCCGCTCGCGACGGGAAGATATGGCGAAACGCACGACCAAACAGCGCACCAGGGCACCCGACGTCACCCGCCAGAAGCTGCTGAGCGCCGCCTTCGAGGAGATCTACCGGTCCGGATTCCAGGCCGCGAGCCTCGATCGGATCCTGGCCAAGGCGGGGGTGACCAAGGGCGCCTTGTACCATCACTTCATCGACAAGGCGGCGCTCGGCTACGCGGTGGTCGACGAGGTGGTGAAGGGACTGCTGCTGGAGAGATGGTTGGGGCTCCTGGACCAGCAAGCGGGAGATCCGCTGACCGCGCTGCAGGGCGTGCTCCGACAACGTGCAGCCAGCCTCACCGCCGACGAGATCGAGCTCGGCTGTCCTCTCAACAACCTGGCCCAGGAAATGTCGCCCCTCGACGAGCGGTTCCGGCGGCTCGTGGACGCTACGTTCGAGGCCTGGAGGAAAGGCTTCGCCCAGGCGCTGGAACGCGGACGATCGGACGGCTCCGTGCGGCAGGACGTGGACGCGCGGAAGGTCGCCGCGTTTCTGGTGGCCGCGGCCGAGGGCTCGTACGGCCTGGCCAAGAGCGCCAACAGCCGAACCATGCTCCGATCCAATCTGGAGACATTGGCGACGTACCTGGACAGCCTTCGTCCGGCGCCCAGGGACGGCCGGCAGACCCGATAAAACCGTTCAAGATCCAGCGAAGCGGGACGCCGGGACGCCGCGCGGCGACTGTCGATTGTCTCCGGACGAACTTCCTCACTGGCCGTGCGGCCAACAGGCCCCGCGGCTGTGGAATCAACCGCGCTTTCATTTTGGCCGCCAACCGCCACACGGGAGAAATCGAGATGGCTCCTTCCGGCACTCGTTCGCGTCCGCGGACGTCCTCAATCCATTTGCTCGCCGTACTTGCCCTCTGCGCCCTCCAACCAGGTGGAACCGCGCACGCTGCGTCCCCGCCCGACGGAACGATCACCCCGACCGGACCTGCGCTCGCATGGACCGGGACTGCGGTCGGAACCGGGTCCGCGAACGAGTCGACCTGCGTCGAAGGCGTCAACTGCGACAC
>DATBZA010000120.1:0-3978 GCA_036513415.1 Myxococcales bacterium
GTCCCGATCCGACTTCAGCTTCTCCCAAGGCTTCTGCGCTTGAAGCCGTTGGTTCGCCGTTGAGGAGAAGTCGAGCACCTTCTGCACCACCGCGCGCGTGTCGCAGCGGGAGTACAGATCGGCGATCTCGCGCTCGGTGGCCCGCGCCTGGGCGAACACCTCCGACGGCGCGGAGGTGGTGAGCTTGCCGCCGTTCTTCCAGACCAGCGAGAGCGCGCGGTTGGCGAGGTTGCCGACGTTCGCCAGCAGCTCTCCGTTCACCCGGTTCTTCAGCTCGTTCAGCGAGAGATCGATGTCGCTGGGCGTCGGGCCCAGGTTCGCGGCATAGAAGTAGCGCAGCCACTCCGGGTCCATCCCGGCGTCCAGGTAGTCGCGCGCGTTGAGGAAGGTCCCGCGCGACTTGCTCATCTTCGCGCCCTCCACCGTGAGCATCCCGTGCACGTGCACGCGGGCCGGCACCTTCCAGCGCGAGGCATGCAGCATCGCTGGCCAGAACAGGGTGTGGTGGTACACGATGTCCTTGCCGATGAAATGCACCACGTCGCAGTCCGCGTCCGGTCCCCAGAATTCCTCGACCCGCCGGCCGTGGTCCTTGCACCACTTGTCGGTGCTGGAGAGGTACCCGACGGGAGCGTCCAACCACACGTAGAAGTACTTGTCCTGCTCTCCGGGGATCTTGAACCCGAAGTACGGCGCGTCCCGCGAGATGTCCCAGTCGCGCAGCGGCTGGGAAAGCCAGGCGTCGATGGAGTTCTTGATCTCGGGCTGCAACCTTCCCGGAGTCCGCGTCCACTCGCGGAGGAAGTCCTGGTACTTCGACAGCTTCACGAAGTAGTGCACCGAGCTGCGCAGCTCGAGGTTCGTGTTCCCGCAGATCGCGCAGCGCGGATTCTTGAGCGCGGTCGGCTCGTACGTGCTTCCGCAGTTCTCGCAGGCGTCGCCATACTGGTCCTTGGTTCCGCAGACCGGGCACTCGCCCCGGATGAACCGGTCGGGCAAGAAGCGCTTGTCCACGCCGCAATAGACCTGGAGGACGTCCCGTTTGTCGATTGCGCCGTCCGCGCGCAGCGCCTCGAAGATGCGCCGGGAGTGCTGCTCATTCTCCGGCGAATGCGTGGTGTAGAAGAGGTCGAAATCGATCTCGAACGCTTGGTAATCCAGGCTGTGCTCGGCGTGGATCCTGGCGATCCAGTCCTCGGGCGGAACGCCCGCCTTGCGGGAGCTGATCTCGATGGGAGTGCCGTGCGTGTCGTCGGCGCAGATGAAGACGCACTCCTTGCCCATGGCCTTCATCGCCCGGACGAACACGTCGGTCTGCACCGACTCCACCAGGTGCCCGAGGTGCAGCCTGCCGTTGGCGTACGGCAGGGCGTGGGTGACCAGCATGCGGGAAGTCATCAGCACTGCCCTCTAACACACACCTCGACCAGCAGGCGTTCCATCGCCAACCGCGGATCGGCGCCGTCCTTCAGCTCGAAGTCCAACTCCGCGCAGCGCACCAGCGCCCGGCGCCAGAATGCGCGCGGCCTTCTCCGCGCCCGCTTGTAGCCCAGCCACGCGGCGAACGGATGCGGCACCTTCTGCTTCTTCGCGGAGAGCTCCTCCTCGAGGCCAGGAAACAGCTTGGCCTGGTACTCGTTGTAGCCGAGCTCGCGCTCCCCCGATCCGGCGTAACGCGCGCTGTCGGCCAGGGCCTTGCGGACGGCGCTCGCCACCCCGCCCAGGAACGGGAGCGCCACCGCCGAGGCGTTCGCCTTGCGGCGCAGCTCGTCGCCGAAGAGTTGCAGGGCCTTGGCGGCGTCCCCCTCTCCCACTGCTTCCGCCAGCGCGAAGAACTCCTCCTCCCGCACGGGCGCCACCACGGCCTCCACGTCCTCCCGCGTGATCTGGGCGCGCTCGCCCGCGTGGAGCGCGAGCTTGCGCAGCTCCGAGGCGATCAGGCGCAGGTCGTCGCCGAGCCGGTTCTTCAGCTCGGCCTCGGCGTCGCGGGCCAGCTTCTTCTTCAGCGGACCGAGCTCCTCGGAGACGAGCGGCGAGATGTCCAGGGTATCGATGGTGCGGCCGCGCCGCTCCGCTCGGCGCTTCAGATGCGCGCCCTTCTCCTGCGCCAGCCGCACCAGCGCGTGCCTTTGGGGGAGCGATTCCGCGACCAGGATCAGGTGCGTCTTCGGGGGGAGGCCCCGCTCCACCGTCTTGACCAGCACCTCCAGATCGTCCGGCGGCGCGGCGACGTTCTGGGCCAGCGCCCAGGCGGAAAGCTCCTGCAGCCACTCTCTGTCCGTCTCCTCGGGCGCCTCGCCGATCTCCTTGCGCCACCTCGCCGCCGACACGCCGGTCTTCGAGCCGAATGCCACCTCCGCCGCTCCCCAGCCGGCCGGCCGCACCAGCTTGAGCAGCCGGCGCGCGGCGTCGCGCGGTCGCTTTCCCTGCCAGAGGTCGCGCGCTCGCGACAGCTCCCGCGCCGCATCCACCTCCTCGGCGAACGCGTCCGCGCCTTCCACCAGCACCGCCTTGGGGGCCGGGAACATCGCCACGGTCACCAGATGCGAGGCGATCTCGCGCGCGCCCGCCGCTGCGTCGAGGATGACCAGGTTCAGCGCGCGGTCCTTCTCCGGCACGATCGCGTCCGCCAGCTCGCGGGCGCTGGTTCGCGCCAGGTACTCGTCGCCCTCGATCAGCACCACCGGGCGCGCTTTTCCCGCCGCCACTTCCTCGAGCAGCTCCGCCATCTCAGCCATGCCGCAGCTCCCGCGCCCCGATCAGCAAGCGCTCGAGCTGCAGCCGCCCGTTCCCGTTCTGGCGCAGCGCCTCGATCACGCCGGCGCAGAGCTCCGCCTGCCGCAGCAGCGCCCGCGGGTGGACGCGGTCCGCGATCTCGCGGGCCCTGCCGGCGAGCTCTCGAAGATCCGGGACACCTCCCGACTGCGCCACCAGCAGGTCCCGGGTCCAGGCATCGACCGCCTCGGCGACTTCCAGGGCCGCTGCCCGCTCCCCATGGGCCTCGGCGAGGTCCAATGCGCTCCGCTCGTCGGAGGCGGCCAGGGCTTCCTCCACGCGCTCGAGCAGCTCGCGCCATTCGCCCTGGACGGCGAGCGCGCGGGAGAAGCTGCCCTGCGCCCGCGCCGCCCGCTCCTTCGCCTCGCTCTCGGGCATCCGCTCGCGCAGCCGCGCGACCAGCGCCTCTTCCGGCACGGGGCCCAGCTGCACGCGCGCGCAGCGGGAGCGGACGGTGGGCAGCAGCGCGTCTGGATTCGCGCTCACCAGCAAGAAGGTGGTGGCTGGAGGCGGCTCCTCCAAGGTCTTGAGCAGCGTGTTCTGGGCGCGCTCGTTCATCGCGTCGGCGGGAGTGACGATGGCGATCTTGCGCCGCCCCCGCAGCGCCGCGAACGAGAGCTGCCGCGCCAGCGCGCGGACGCCGTCGACGCGGATCTCCTTCGACGGGGCGGCCTCCAGATCCGATCGGGAGACGAGCCCGCGCGCAAGCAGCTCCGTCTGCGGCATCAGGAACGCGACGTCGGGAAAGTTCCCGCGCTCGATCCCACGGCAGTTCGCGCAGGCTCCACAGGGGCGCGCATCCGGGTCTCCGGCCTCGCAGTTGGCTGCCTGCGCAAATGTGCGCGCCAGCAGCTCTTTCCCTACCCCTTCCGGCCCGGCGATCAGGTAGGCGTGGTGCGGCTGGCCGCGCGCCAGCGCGCCGCGCAGAAGCTTCACGGCGCGTTCCTGGCCGGCGATGTCCTCCCAGCGCATGAATCCGGCTTCCTACACAGCGTCGACCCCCGATGCAATGGGGTTCCGACTCCATGCTAGAGAGGTTTCATGCGAAAGGTCGCACCCGCTCTCCTGCTCGCCGCCGCGGCCTGCGGAACGGGCGACAACGTGGTGATCGGGTCCGCCGGCGAGAGCAGCATCACGCCGTTCATCGCGTTCGACAACATCCAGAGCGTCATCTCGGGACGCGCCCGGCTGTTTGACCAGGCC
>DATBZA010000121.1:0-21066 GCA_036513415.1 Myxococcales bacterium
TGCTCGGCCGCGCTCACCCCTTCCAGGCCCTGGTGGTGCACGCCGGGTTGTCCAACTTCTACGCGTGGTACGCCTCTGACGTGGGCGGGCAACGCAAGCCGTTCGGCGAGTACTGGGAGGACGAGTTGCTCTTTCACAAAATCTCGCCACACGTCGAGGCGGCCAAGTACGCGACGCCGACCCTTGTGATCCACGGCGGCCTCGACTACCGCGTCCCCGTCGACCAAGCCTTTGCGCTCTTCAATGTGCTGCAGAACCGCGGCGTGCGCAGCCGCCTGGTCTATTTTCCCAACGAGAACCACTGGGTGCTGAAGCCTCAGAACTCATTATTCTGGTACGACGCGACGCGCGCATGGCTGAAGGAGCTGGTGGGCGAAGGCCCGGACGGCAAGCCCGCAACGACAGCGTCGCACTGATCTCTGCCTTTGTAAGCCGCGCAGCACGCCTGCGGATGTCTCACAGCTCAAGCACCCATTCCCGCACGGAGAGAAGGCACTCCGATGACGCTCGCCATCCTGCTCTGCACTCGGGGGCAGTTCGACGACGAGGAGCGGGCCCGGATGATGGCGCGCGGGCCGCTGACGGAAGCTGCGGCCGGGCGACTGAGAACTGTGAATTCTCATACCGTGATCCGGCCGGCGCGAGGCGGTCCAGGTCTCGGGCTGACAAGTCGAAAGGGCCTCGGGCACGGAGATCGACACCGGCCAGGCCCGCGTCGGGCTCGAGCCAGCTCTTCGGCGAGATCGTCGTGACGCCGCTGGACGGAATCTGGACGAAGGGCTGGCTGCTGAAGTTGAAGACACGCCCCTGGGCACTGGTTCTACCCAGGGGCGAGGTTGTGTCTGAGATTGGTTGCGGGGGCAGGATTTGAACCTGCGACCTTCGGGTTATGAGACAACCGCTGAAGGTTTGCAGGCGGCATCAGAGCGTACCAACCCGGCGGAATCTCTCGACTCGTTGAGCGCGCATTCAGCGTCGGCGATGCAAACTGCATCAAACGATCACAAGAAGTTTGGTCAGCCGGTGGTCAGCACGGCTGGCGTGCGTCAGCAGGAAGCCGACGACGAGCAGCCGCTGACGCCGGAGCAGGCGGCAACTCGGTTCCAGATCCCGGAGTATCTGCTTCGCAAGGCCTGCGCCGAGGGTCGTCTCGAGCACCTGCGTGTCGTCAAGGCAATCTGGCTCTCGCCACCCGCCGTGGCCGCCTTCGCTCGCTCTTGGCGCACCAAGAACGGGAGAAACTTGTAGCCCAATGGGTCAGATCACGGATCGAGTTTTGGCCAACGACAGGGCTGCGCGACGAGACGCTGACGATCTCCAACTTCACGCCATCCCTCGCTGACGTTGCGCGCGGGCTTTGTCGAGGTGGATCAGGCGCGCAGCGACTGGGCGCCGGACCCCGCGCATCCACTGCCGAAGTTTTCTCCCAAGCGGCGCGTGCCGCACGGGGTGATGCTGCAGCACGCGCGGAAGTGCCTGCCGTCGATCCCGGCGCCTTCCCGGTACGCCCAGCCAGGTCTTCTGGTCGTCGACGGCGGACCCATCGATGTCCGTCACGGGCCTGGCCATCTCTCCGGACGGCACTTTCTCGGAGTCGGCAGGCACCCTGGCGCGCTGCGTCCGGTGAACGCGCCAGCGAGGGGATCGTCGTTCATCGCGCCAGCAGCCAATCCCGCGAGAAGGTCACGACGCCGCTCGCCGGTAGTGCAGCGCCATCACTCCTGACTTCAGGCGCATCGTCGAGACGAGCTCGAGGCGCCTCGAGCGCTCCAGGCCCTGGAACAAGGTCGGCCCGTGGCCGGCGAGGATCGGGTGGACAACCAGACGGTACTCGTCGATCAGCTCCAGCCGCTCGAGCCCGGCCGCGAGCGTGGGGCTGCCCACGAGCACGCCGCGCGGGGTCTTCTCCTTGAGCTGCCTCACGGCCTCCTGCAAATCCCCCTCGATACGGAAGGTGTTGTTCCACGGGAAGTCCCGGCGCGAGGCCGACACCACATACTTCGGCTTGGCCTCCAGCTTGACGGCCCACTCCCGCATCGCGGGCTGCGCCTTCTCGTCGCGCGCCACCGCCGGCCAGGCGCTCTCCATCATCTCGTAGGTGGTGCGTCCGAACAGCATCGCCCCGGATTCGTCCATCAGCTCGGTGAAGTAGCGATGCAGTTCGTCGTCCGCGATCCCCTCGCGGTGGTCGCAGCATCCGTCCAGCGTCACGTTGAGGGTGAAGGTCAAGAGTCCCATGGCGCCGATTCTACGCCGCTGCGCACGGCAGGCGAGCCCATCAGTGCGCGGCCGCTCCGCCGAGCGGGCCACGCGAGACTTTGCTAGGCTCGCGAGCATGCGGAGCGGGGGGCCGAGTGGACAGAACGACGCTTATCCACCCTCTCCCTCTTGTCGAGGGGAGCAAAACCCATTCGCTTGACTTCTCGCGCAAGCTCTTCGCGGGTGATGTTGTCTACCTCTGCGCTGCACGCTTGCATTCCAACTTGAACGATCTGTTCGAGGGCTTCTAGCAAGGCTACGGAATAGTTGTCCTTGCGTCCGACAAGGGCTCTCGCAGTCGGAACGAAGCCGCTAGCAGTCGACCTAAGGAGTCCCTTCGCTACCAACGACCCTAGCACCGCGTTGGGGTCAGCAGGTTCTGGGATCGCATTCTCCATTTGGATGTCGGTTGCGGGAGCGCAGGTCGTCGTCACCGTCTGCATCGCGTTAGTGAGGGCGGCAAGCTCGGCACCTCCTTGTGGCATCAGCGGATGAACCCGAAGCTGTTTGCTCATGGCCCAGCGGTTTACCGCTTCGATGACGGTCGAGCCATAGGGTGCGTGCCGACGGGATCGCGAGGACATGCGGCGAGAACTCTTTATCCTTCAGGACGCGGTGTTGCGACCGGTTGCCCTCAGTCCAGGCGTTTCACGAATCGAGCCGAATGCGGAGAGAAGCCGAGCGTAGTGTAGAAGCGGTGCGCATCATGGCGTTGCTCGCCGCTCGTGACCTCCACGCGCTCGCAGTTGATGCCTCGCGCGAAGTGTTCGGCAACGTCGACGAGCCTTCGCCCGATTCCCTTCCCGCGCAACTTGGGATGGACTACCAGCGCGGTGATGCGTGCCAGCCGACCGGCTGTGTGAAGCAGCGTAATCGCGTGCAAGCTGAGGAGTCCGGCAAGAGCCTGGCCGTCGCCGGGAACCGCATTGGCGTGTGATTCCACTACCCAGACGCGATCAACCGGGGAATCGCGGATCTCCGCGAGCTTCTCCACGATGCGCGCCGGCTCGATCGGATGACCGAGATCCTCAAGAAGAAACGAGATCGCGAAGGCGTCAGCGTCCGTTGCGGGTCGAACGTCGAGATCCGCGCTCGTTGGAAGCCCATCCATGTCCAGCCTCGGTCGTGCGTCTCTCGGGGATACCGCAATCCTCGCAGTACCTGCGCGACATTGCACCCAGTTAAGGCTTATCCGCCCTCTCCATGGAGCGCTCCAGCAGCCGGAATGGGGCCTGCGAGCAGCGTCGCCCCGGCCCAAACGAAGAAGATGGCTTGCGCCAGGACCAGCGCGCCGAAGCGATGGACGTCGAGCGGCGCGCCCGAGAAGACGAAGACCGCGCAGAGCAAACCGCAGGCGGCGCCGTAGAGCGCAAGCGCGCGTGGCAGCGAATGCCCGCGCCACCCTGCAATCGACCAGAGGACGAGCGCTACCGACATCCCGACGGCGAAGGTGTGGGGAGCTGCCGGCGTCGCGACCGTGGCCGCCGGAACGCTCCGCATGGTCGCTGAGTCGCGTTATTTCGCCGACGTCGTCGGAGCGTCTCGGCGCCGGATGCGCCGTGCTCTTCCCGCTCCAGCACCGCCGCGGATCGGCGCTCGGCACGGTCATGCCTTCCTTCGCCGCAACGCAGCGTGGCGCGGCGTTCAGCCTCGGCGGGGCGTTCTAGCCGCGGCGCTTTGCGGCAGGCGCACGCGGCAAGCGCCATCCTCGATCTGCGTCGGATTCAGGTACTCCTCGTACGGAAGGACAGCGCCCGCCTCCCTCGAGAGCTCTTCCGGTCACCCGGCTTGCGAATGATCGGTGCCGCGGGAGGCGTCAGCGCCGGAGGAGATGGAGCGATTCGACTCGTGTCCGAGCGCCAGCATCGCGACAGCCCGACGCAAGCGCCCCGCGAGCGACCGCGCGATCGCGCGATAGAGCTCGTATGCCGCCTCAGGGTGACCGGCCAGCGCCCTCGCCAATCTGTCGGAGCGGAGCATGAGAACGTCGACCCGTTCCAGCGCCGTCAGGCCTGCGGGGCCAGGCCCGCCGTCGATGAGCTCCACCTCGCCGATCGTCTCTCCCGCTCCGAACAGCACTGCAGGTACACCTTCTCGTACGACGACGCGCACGGTTCCATGGCGGATCACGTACAGCGCCTTCGGCAGTTCGGAGGCGCCCACGATGGATTCGCCCGCGCCGATCGTGACCTCCTCCGCTGCCTCGGCAATGATCCGCAGGATTGGATCTGCGACGTCCTTGAAGATGAAAACCTGCTTCAACGCTTTCATCGTGTCCATTGGTTCCTCCGCGAGATCGGCGACGTTCATGTGGAAGCTCGCGATTCCCCGTTCCCCGTATGCCGGATTGGAGTGGGTTCAATCGGCTCGTGCGTCTCGCGTTCCCACTTGACGAGGCGCAGGTCGCGCACGAACACCGTGTAGAGGAGAGGGACGAGTCCTAGCGTGATGAACGTTGCGATGGTGAGGCCGCCGATCTGCGCATAGCAGAGCGGTTCCCACAGCGGCCCTCCGTGCGCCGCGAGCGGGATGAGCCCGAGCACGGTCGCACCGACGGTGATCATCACCGGACGAAGGCGGACGATTCCGGCGTCGATGAGCGAGTCCTCGAGCGACTCGCCGCGATGGTGCGCCTCCTCGATGAAGTCGAAGAGCACGATGACGTGGCTGACGATGACGCCCACCAGGCTCGCGATCCCGAGGAAGGCCATGAACCCGAAGGTCTGTTTCATGATCGCGAGCATGACGACCGCGCCGACAACGCCGTAGGGTATCGCCGCGAACACGAGGAGGGGCTTCACCGCGCTGTCGAACTGGAAGAGGAGCGCCAGGTAGATGAGCGCGCAGGACGCGGCCATGAGGACTGCCAACTCGCCGAATCCCTTCTGCTGCTCGTCGTACTCGCCGCCGATGTCGATGCGATAACCGGGCGGCAACTTGGCTTTGATGGCGTCGATCGTCGGCAACGCCGCCGAGAGGACCTCCGACGGTTGGTAGCCCGGGATGGGATACGCGGACACGGTCATGGTCCGGACTTGGTTCCGCCTGAACATCTTGGAGGGCCTGAACTCGCGCTCGACCCTCGCCACCTGTCCGAGCGGTACGCTGTGCGCACTGGTGCTCGAGAACGCGTACACGCTCGACAGGTCCGAGACGCGGGCCCGGTCGTCCGCCCGGAGACGCGCCACGATGGGGATGAGCCGGTCTCCCTCGCGGAACGAGCCGACCGGGATGCCCGATATCGCCGCCGCCGTGGAGTTCGCCACGTCGAGGCGACTCACCCCCGAGAGGCTGGCGCGGTGGTCGTCGATCGCCAGGTGGGTGAGCAGCCCCGGCGGTCCCCAGTTGTCGCGCACGCGCGCCGAGGTCGGCGCCGCACGGAGCGTATCCGCCACCTCGCCGGCGTACTTGCGCAGCGTCGTGATGTCCTCGCCGGAGACCCGGATCGAGACGGGAATGCCGACGGGCTTGCCCGTCTCGAGCTGCCGGACGTCGCAGCGGGCGCCGGGGATCCGGGACAGAGCCGCCTGGATCGGGGCGACGAGCTCCTTGCTAACGTGCTTGTCCGTCACCTCGATGAGGATCTGCGCGTAGTTGAGCTGCTGCTGCTCGGGATCGATCGAGAACCAGAACCGCGGACCGGCACCGCCGACGAACGTGGTGAGCGACTTGAGAATGTCCTTGTGCCCGTGGTGCTTCCCGAACTCTTCCACCTGCTCCCGGATGACGCGCTCCGCCTCGGCGGCGGCGGCGTTCGTCACGGAGAGAGGTGCGTCCTCGGGCACCCAGACGTCGACGTACGACAGGTACTGCAGGTCGGTCGGGAAGAACCCGCTCTTCAGCCGGGAGAAGACGAACCCTCCGCCGACGAGAATCAGGAGCGAGCCGGCGAGCACTGCCTTCCGATGGCGCATTGCGGACGAGATCGTCCGTGCGTACCACCCCGTGAATCCCGTCCTTCGCCGCTCCTCGATTGACTTCTCCGCCCGCTTCGGCGCGCGCACGATCCCGAACGCGATGAGCGGGATGAACGTGAACGTGATGATCAGTGCCGCGACGAGGTTGACGGTCATCACGATCGGCAAAGAGTGCAGGAACCTGCCCGTGTCGCCGGTGAGGGCCAGGAAAGGCAGGTACGCGACGATGTTCGTGAGCGTGGCGAAGACGATCGCGCGCACCAGCCGCGTCGGGCCGATCCAGGCAGCGATCGCGCGCGGCGTTCCCTCGGACAGCTCGCGCTGGATTGCGTCGCCCGCCACCACCGGCATGTCCACCAGGAGCCCGAGCGCGATGATGAGGGTGGCGATGGACACCTGCTGCAGGTCGACGCCGAGGAACAGCATCGCCCCGAAGGACATCGCGATCGTCAGCGGGATCGAGGTGGCGACCAGGAGCGCAGTCCGCCAGCTCCAGAACCCGAACAGCGAGACGACCACCACCAGCACGATCGCCTCGTACAGGCTGACCATGAAGAGGTCGATGTTCTCCTTCACCTGGCGTGGCTGGTCGCTGGTGCGCGCGATGATCAGGTCGGGCGGGAACTTGGGACGCAACTTGCTGAGCGCCTCGTCGACGGCGGCGCCGAACTGCCCGATCTGCTCACCCGAGCGCATCTGGATGGCAAGCGTGACCGCCCGGTTTCGCTGCCAGTGGCCCTCAGTATCGCGCGCGACGAAGTAGTTGAGGAACCGGGCCGGGCTCTCGTACCCGCGCGAGAGGGTCGCGAGGTCGCGCAGCCGCACCGGCGTGCCCGATGACGACGTGCCGATCATCAGGTCGTCCATGTCCCGAAAGCTGCGATCGCGGACGTTCGGGTCGATCACGACGTGCCGGTCGCCCGAGTCGAACACGCCACCAGGCATCGTCAGATTGCGCGCGGCGAGCGCATCCGCCAGCTGCGACGGCCGGAGCGCCGCCTCCGCGAGCCGCTGCTGGGAGTACTCGACGAAGATGCGCTCGGGCAGGACGCCGCTGCGGCTCGTTTTGGCGACGATCGGGGTCTTCTCCGCAGGCGAGACGAGGACGCTTTGAAGATTTCTCTCGATCTCGTGGGAGAAATCGTCGAGCTGCCGGTACGTGTAGAGGTCTCCCGCCATCTCCGCGAGGCGGTCCGGAGCCTCCGCCGGATTCCGGACGAGCACGGGCCCCCACGCGTCGGGGTGCAGGTCGACATTTCCCAGCCGATCGCGCACGAACGACTGCACGTACGCGCGCACTTCCCCGTCGCTCCGGAACGTCGCGAAGTCAAGGCCGGTGCAGCTCGACGCCGAAACGGATCGCACGTCGCGCGCCACGCCGTCGCGCACGGCGTCGGCGGCGAAGAGCGCAACCGGGCGCTCGACGGCCGACGCCGCCACGCTGGGCGGAAAGCAGTAGAGCGCCGTGACCCGATCGGCGCCGGCGTCCGCGGGGCGCACGGCGGCGATCGCCTTGCCCAGCGCGAGGCCGCGGATGCGGAGCTCGGCCTCGCCCACCTTCGGGCTCGCCACCGTGAGCATGAGCGCGGCGGTGTCCCCGAAATCGCTGACCCAGGTCACCGGGCCGGCGCCGTTCGGCAGATTGCCGATGTGGGTGACACGCTGGCCGATGTCCGCGAACTGCTCGACCGTGTCGCTCACGCCCTCTTCGAGGTGCACCAAGAGAACGGCCACGCCGTCGCGGGTCGTCGACTCGATCTTCTCGATCTTCGAGTTCCCGGAAACTGCCTCCTCCATCTTGCGCGTGACCAGCTCCTCGACCTTGTCCGCGCTGATGCCCGACCAGGGGCAGATGGCGAGGCCGACGCGCACCGGGATGTCCGGGTCCTTGCGCTTCGGCATCTTCTGGTAGCCGGCGACGCCGGCGCCCAGCGTCAGGACGAGGAGCGCGGAGGCGACCTGGCGGTGGTTGACGAAGAAACGGGCAATGTTGGACCGCCCTGCCTCGACCTTCTGGTCCTGGCTCATGGCTCCTCCGCCGGCATCACTTCGACGCGCTCGTTGTCCTTCAGCATCGTTGCTCCCTGCGTGATCACGCGCTCACCCGCGGTGAGCCCCTGGGCGACCGCGACGCGGTTGCCGATCACGTCGCCCAGCGTGACCTGCCGGAGCTTCGCCCGCGTTTGCGGCGCGTCGCCCTCGATCACCATGACGCCGAAGCGGTCGCGTTCACCCCCGGCCGGGACGAACGCGGTGAGCGGCAACAGGGGGATCGCGGCACCCGGCGCCACGCTGCCCAGCTCGACCGAGGCGATCATCCCCGGCTTCCATTGGCGATCGGCGTTCGGGAACTCCACCTCCACGTCGAAGTTGCGCGTGACCGGATCGGCAGCCGCCGCGATGCGGCTCACGCGCGCCGTGAAGGTGCGACCCGGCAGCGCTTCCGTCGTGACGGAGACGGGTTGCCCCGGCTTGACCTGGGTCACCGCTATGTCGGGGAGGCCGAGAACGACCTTGATCCTGCTGACGTCCCCCACCACGAAGGCCGGCGTTCCGGGCGCCATGTATGCGCCAAGCTCCACGCTCCTCCTGATCACCTCGCCGTCGACGGGCGCGGTCAGCGACGTGTCGCGCAGCCCCAGACGCGCTTCCTCCAGCGCCGCCTCGGCCGCGGCGACCTGTGCCTGCGTCGCCTTCGCTTGCGCACTGGCGGTCTCCATCTCCGGCTTGGTCACGCTCTGGGTGGCGAACAGGCGCGTCGTGCGCTCGAACTCGAGCCGCGCTTTCTCCGCCCCCGCCCGCACCGCGGCGAGCTGTCCGGTCGCCTGCTCCACCTTGTCGCGGTACTCCGCGTCGCGCAGCCGAGCCACCACTTCTCCTCGGCGGACGCGATCGCCCTCGCCGAGGGCGCGGACACCGCCGCCGGGCATCGGTACGGTCAGGATCTGGACGATGTAACCGGGGCCGCGGAATGCGAGCGGCGTCGTCGTCGTCGGCTGCGCCACGGCGGAGTACGCGACCTTGCCGCTGGCGGCCGTTCCGGACGTCACCACCTCGACGCGGACGGCGGGAAGGGGCTTTTGAGGAACCTTCTGCGCGCAGCCCAGCAGCGCGCAGGCAGTGGCCAGGAGCACTTTTCTAGTTTTCATCGCCGATCGTCCTCTCGAGTTCCGCGACCGCCGACCAGTAGCCGGCGAGCGCATCGGTTAAATCGTGCCGGGCGCCCGACACCCGGGCCTCGGTGCGGAGAACGTCGCGCAGGATGGCCGCGTTCTCGCGGTAACGGCTCCGGTCGGTGTCGAGGCTGGCTGCGGATGCGTCCGCCTCCAGCCGCGTCGCCTCGAGCAGCGCCGCGGTATCCCTCACCGCTCGCCAGCGCTGTCCTACCTCGACCGCGATTTGCTGCTCGGCCTCGAGGCGGCCTTCGCGCGCCTGCTCGGTCGCGTGGGCGCGCTCTTTCGCTTCGTGGGCCTTGCGCCCCCAGTCGAAAGCTTCCCAGCTGAAGAAGATCCCGACGGTCCCGATGTTCTGGGGCGTCGCCTCGGAATTCGTCAGACGCGTGTACGAGGCCACGAGCGAGACGTCGGGAATCCAACCGGCGGTCGCGAGCCGGCGCTGGGTGTCCGCCTGCGAGGTGCGCAGCGACGCGGCGCGGACCTCCGCCCTCGATGCCTGGGCGCGTTGGCGCGACGTCTCGAGATTGAGCGAGGCCGCCGGCGGGGCGAGCGCGGAGGGGCTCGCCACCCTGAACGGCTCCAGCACGTCGCGCCCGAGGAGCTGGTTGAGGTGCTCACGGTGCGCCGCGAGCTCGCTCTCGGCGGCCTCGAGACGCTGGCGCTCGCGCGCCAGGCGCGCCCTTACCTCGAGCGCGTCGGAGCGGAGCACCAGGCTCTCTGCGAAGTAGCGCGAGGTGACCGAGTCCAGCTCCTCGACGGAGCGGACCAGGTCGCGGAGCGCCACGATCCCGGCCTCCCGGGCGGAGATCTGGTAATAGGTGGTCCGCACCTCCGCGGCGACGCGCTGCCGCTCGCGCCGCAGGTCCTCCGCGGCGATCTGTCGATCGAGCTGCGCGATGTCGAGGTTGAGGCCGATCCGGTATTGCTGCGTGATCGGCTGGCTGATGCTGACCATCGCCGCGCCGCTCCAGGATGTCGGCACCGTGAGCGAGTTGTCCTTCGTTGGAAACGCGCCGATCGTTCCGAGGGCACCGGCGGGGATGGCAAGTTGGAACGAGTTCAGCAGGCGACCGCCGAACGCGTCGACGTGAAGCGCCGGGAGGCGGCGCGTGCGAATCGCGGCCGCGCGCTCCTCCGCCTCGCTCACGCCGCGCGCGGTGCTGGCGAGGAGGTGGTTGTGGCGATAGGCGACGTCGACGGCCTGCTCGAGCGAAAGTACCGGCGCAGGGGCGTCGTTGCCGCCGGCGACAGCCGGGGTTACGGCCGACAGGAGGGCGGCCACCGCAATCGTCACGCTGGGGACTGCTTTCATCGTCGGCTCCACGAATCGGTTGGTTCGTTGGCCACCTCTGCACCCGGTGTGCCACGCCTGGACGCGGGCGGATTCCCGCAGTGACAGAGCCATCCAGATCGACGACATACTCTCGGACGGCCGCTTCAAGTCTCCGGCGCCTGGTGCCCGGCTGACGTGGGGATGGCCTCCAAGGATCTGACGGTGGTGCGCCGACTTTCGACATGCCTCGCCCCCGGCCGGCGTACGACCCACTCGGAAATGACAAGTCCAATCCGACTCGAGCGCGTCGTCTCGTGAGCAGGACCGCGACGAGCGTGGCACGCTCGTTGCTCCAAAGCAGGACCAATGAGCAAGCGCGACAAGGACATCATCCGGAACGCGGCCGATCACGTGTTCACGCTCTTCCGCGACGGTTCGCGCGACGGCGCGCTCGTCTACTACGGCTACGATCGGGCTCGCGAGCTCGCGAGGGCGTGCAGGGAGATCGCGAAAGGCTGCGGTCTCGGGGACAGCGAGGTGCGTGTCGCGCTTCTCGCCGCGTGGTTTCACGACGTGGGACGCACCGCAGGACCGCACGCGAATGGCGTCGAGAGCGCGGCCATTGCCCGCCGGTTTCTCACCGCGCAGGGTGAGCCGGCCGGACTGGCCGACGCCATCGAGGCGTGCATGCGCGCCGCCAGCGAGGGAGTGCTCGAGAACGGCGCGCAGGAGGTCCTTCACGACGCTCTCCTCGTGCCGACGGCCTGCAAGGACTACGTGCGCGAGCTGCGCCTGCTGCGTCGGGAAAACGAGCGGCGCGGCGACACGCCACTGTCGGACGTCGAGTGGACGGAGCGCTGCATCAGCTTCGTCGAGCAGCACCCGTTCAGGACGCGGTACGCGCAGCTCGAGTACAACCGCGGCCGCGCCGACAACCTCGTGCGGCTGCAGAAGCTGTTGCGCGAGCAACGCGAGGAGGCGGCCGAAGAGCGCTTCCAGGCGGAGAAGGCCGAGAAGGGACGGGCGAACACGATCGAGGAACTCTACACGGACATCACCCGGAGCCAATTCAAGCTTCTCAGCGTCGCCGATCGCCGGACCGCCACGATGGTGCACGTCAACGCGATCATGATGTCGCTCATCGTCACGCTGCTGCTCCGGCACATCGACACGCATCCACACCTGCGCGTGCCGACGCTGCTCCTGCTCGCGGTCAATCTGCTTGCCGTCCTCATCTCCATCCTGTCGATGCGCGCGCCCCGCTCGCTCAAGCGTTTCCTGGGTGACGTGGGCGAGGAAGACGCAGCCGCGCCCGACAGCAACCTGCTCCTCGCTGCGAACCCCCTGCCCATGACCCGCGCCGCGTATCAGGACGCGATGGAGAAACTCGCCCAGGACCTTCCCGCCTTGCGCAGGGCCAGGCTCGATGCGACTTACTTCGTGCGACGGATGCTCAACTGGCGCGCCCAGATGTTGCGGATGACGTACAATGTCTTCCTCGGCGGGCTCATCCTGGCGATGTTCGCGTTCGGGGTCGCTGCCCTCCACAAGTGACGGTCTGCAGGCGGGCACGGCGCGTGCAAAGCGAAGCTCATCATCGCCGAGCACACGCTCGACGTTTGCACTTCAGCAAAGGAAGACAAATGCCCACGCCTTTGCCGAGCCGGACGTCGATCCCGGCCGCTCGCAGCCTCGACTCCGCGTATCGAGCGAGCGGAGCTTCGAATTCGGGGAGAAGACGTTCCTGCGGCTCGACCAGCACGAACGAAATCCGATCGGTAGAGACTCGCGAGTAGTGACGAGCGACGTCGCGGAGAAAATCGTGGATCGCGCCGATCGTCTCGACGCCGGAGAACCCGCCGCCGGCGACGACGATGGTCAAAAGCGCTCTCTGCCGCGCGGCGTCTTTCTCGATCTCGGCACGCTCGAGGAGGCCGATCAGCCAGTTGCGCAGCACGAGTGCGTGGTCGGTCGTCTTCATGCCGAATGAGTGCTGGCGGAACCCGGGCGGGAAGCGCGTCCGCGAGCCAGCGGCGATCAGCAACTGGTCGAATTCCACCGTGCGGCTTCGCGGGTCGAGACCATAGGAAATCGTCACCGTCCGGTTGGCCAGGTCGATCCCGGTCGAGCTGGGGTCCAGCGCTCCCGATGCGACTTCGTGCAGCATGGGCGTGAACAACGCGAAGTCCTGTGGATCGATGAGCGTCACCTCGATACCGGGCTCACGGGCGATGGTGCGGTCGAGGTGGAGGGCTGCAAAGAGGCCGACGAAGCCGCCTCCCACGATCACGATTCGTCTCTTGCGTGCGGACGTTTCCACCCCTTCTCCCTTGTCTACTATCTCAGCGACCGTGCGC
The DNA here is from genome assembly GCA_036513415.1 of Myxococcales bacterium. Classification (GTDB taxonomy): domain Bacteria; phylum Myxococcota; class Myxococcia; order Myxococcales; family 40CM-4-68-19; genus 40CM-4-68-19. Next base: position 12,983 of record DATBZA010000121.1, read on the forward strand.
GACACGTCGTGCGCCGGCTGCGCTCGACGAAGTTGCCCTGCATCCGGTGTGCCTGCAGCTCAAGGCAGGTTGAGCCGAGCCTCCACGATGTCGCGTGCGTCCCGTTCGAGAACGCAGGTGTCGAGAGCATTTGCAGGTCCTGACGAAAAGCCGGTCAAAGTTGCGTCACGCTGCGAGGTCTATCGCCGATCGGTAGCAGCAGCTCGGCGATGCAGCCACCGCCATCGCGATTCGAAAGCTGCAAGCTGCCGCCGTGCTGCTCGGCCAGGCTGCGCGCAATGCTCAAGCCGAGCCCGGAACCACCGGCTTTCGACGTCACGCCGCGTTGGAACGGCCGGTCCCGCATCGCCGGCGAAAGCCCGCAACCTCGATCCAGTACGCGCACGCTGGCGAACCCGTTCTTGCAGCCGACGATCACGCGAACCTCGCCGCCGTCGGTGCTCGCTTCGAGAGCGTTCTGCACGAGGTTGACGAGGATCTGCTTGGTCTTGCGAGGATCGCAGCGCACCTGGAGGGTGTCTCGAGGTGCAGTTAGCACCACCTCGCGCGTGGCTGCGATGCCTTCGTGCACCGCGACGACCTCGCGACAGAGCTCGCCCAGATCGACGGTCTCCTGCCCGGACGGCACGAGCGGACGCGAGAAGTTGAGGAAGTGGTCGAGGATGCCTCGCATCCGGTCGACTTCGACCAACAGGCGCTCGAGGCGCTCCGAGGCACGGGAAGGGTCGAGTTGGATGAGCTGCGCGAGCCCTTTGATCCCCGTGAGAGGGTTCTTGAGCTCGTGGGCCATCTCGCCGGACCAGGCAGTCAGATCGCTGAGGCGCGCCGCGGCTGCGTTGTGTTGCAGTTCCATGGACGCGTCCAGGTCGACGATGCGCACGGGTCCTCCCTCGACGCGGCAGTTGCACGAGCGATCTCCGGATTCGAGTGCCGTGGAATTCCGCCGCGCCATGGGGGTGAAGCTAGGCGGATGCGCAGAGCTTGCCTAGACCGCGTTGGTCTAGGTCATCTAGACTCGTCGGCGGCGGGGCGCAGCCTTTCGGCCATCCGAACTAGGTCCGCGAGCGATTCCGCCTTCATCTTTTGCATCACCTGGCCGCGGTGGAGCTTGACCGTCGTCTCGCTCATCCCCAGCTCGGCTCCGACCTGCTTGTTCAACAGGCCCTTGACCACGAACGTCATCACCTCGCGTTCTCGCGGCGTGAGCGAGTCGTGGCGGCGCCGCAGCTCGGCCACCTCTCGTCGCTCGTTCCGAGCGAGGCGGTCGCGTTCGATGGCCTGGGAGATCGCATCGAGCAATTGCTGGTCACGAAACGGCTTCGGCAGGAACTCGATCGCTCCGGCCTTCATGGCCTGGACGGTCATGGGGATGTCGCCGTGGCCGCTGATGAAGATGATCGGCAGCGGGCTGCTCGTCTTTGCCAGCTCGCGCTGCAGGTCGAGGCCGCTCAGGCCGGGCAGTCGGATGTCGAGGACCAGGCAGCCGGGCGCGTCCGCCCGCTGCGCTTCGAGGAACTCTCGCGCGGAACCGAACGCCTGGACGCGAAGGCCGATCGACTCGATCAGCTCTTTCGCCGAGCGACGCACTCCCGGGTCGTCGTCGACGAGATAGACCGTCGGCTCATCGCTGCGCGGGCGCTCCGACACTCGGTCCTCCGCCGCGGCAGATATGGCGCAGCGCGCCGCTGCAGTCAAACGACCGAGCGTGCGCCTTCGGGCGGCTCAGACGTCCGCGGAAGGGGGGGGACCACCCGCACGCCCTGCATCGATCGCATCGAGCACATCGAGCAGAGCGTCGGTGCTGAAAGGCTTCGCGAAGAAAGCGACCGCTCCACCTTTCAGTGCCTGGGCGCGCGCCTCCTCGTCCGCGTGCGCGCTGATGAAAATGATGGGGATCTTCCAGTTGGCTTCGCGCAGGCGCCGCTGCAGCTCCAGCCCGTCGATTCCTGGCATACGGACGTCGAGAATCAGGCACCTCGTGACAGACATCGACGGCGAAGCAAGAAATTCCTCGGCGGACGCGAACGTCTCGGCCACGAGGCCAACCGTATCCATCAGGCGCCAAAGCGCGCTCCGAACGGCGGGATCGTCGTCCACGATGGAGATCATCGGCTTCTCTGCCACCACAATCGCCTCGCTCCGGAGAGAAATGCCTCGACGCAGCTTCGATACGCCCTCCCAGGCCAGGCACCCATTAGAGCTAGGTCTAGGTCGCCTACGCCTTTCGGTCGGGCGCGCCCGCCGATACGGTGCTGAAGAACCGAAGTGTTACGCCAATCGACGCCCTTGCTGGCATGGATGTTGCTCTCTGTCCGGCGCTAGAGGCGTCGAATGATCCAGGGACTCATCACCAGCAAGGACGTCTTCCTGCGGGGCTACCCCATCGTCCGCGAATTCGGCATCCGCACATGGCTCCGCTGCTGCCTCGTCCTGCTCGAGGGCCGCCGCACGACTTTCCTGGAGCTGGTCTTCGTCCGCTGACTGCGCTTCCCGATCACGCAGGGCGGAAGGGGACCTCGACGCGAATGGTCGTGCCGTGGCCAGGTTCGCTCTCGAGCACGAACGTGCCATGGAGATGGCGAACGCGTTCGCGCATGTTGATGATGCCGACGCCTCCGGAATCGCCGGGGCGGCCCGGAACGAAACCCACGCCATCATCGGAGACGATCAAGCGAACGAATTCGTTCGCGCGCATGAGCCGGACGCGAACCTGTTTCGCCTTCGAATGCTTCGCAGTGTTGGCGAGCGCTTCCTGAGCGATGCGGTAGAGGCCCAGCGCGGTTTCCGGAGACAACTCCTTGACCTCGGACTCCGCCTCGCACGTGACTGGAATCCCACGCGTCCTGCTGAACTCCTTGGAATACGAGGAGAGCGCTTTCGGCAGCCCCGCTTCTTTCAACAACGCCGGTTGAAGCTCATGAGACAGATGCCTGAGCTCCGATCCCATTGCGATCAACATCTCCTGCGCCTCGTCAATGGTTCCCTTCGGCCGCGAATCAGGTGGAACCTGCCGCTTGGCAGCTCCCAACAACAGATTGACCGTAGTTATCTGCTGGACGATCCCGTCATGGAGTTCTCCGGCGATTCGCGAGCGCTCCTCCTCTTGCGCCTTCATCAGCCGCTCGTTCACCGCGATGATCTCCATCTGGCTCTCCTGCAGCGCCTGCTGCGCACGGCGCCGCGCCCCGCTGAACTCGGTGAGCAACCACCCGAGAACGATGAAGAGGCCGAGTCCAAGCGTGTAGTCCGCCGGGAGATCGAACGAGTCCACGGGAGGGATGAACCAGTACAGGATCCCGGTCGCGGAAATGAGCAAAGCGAACAACCCGGGTCCCCGGCCGCCGTACCAGCCGCTCACCACCACCGCCGCAAGGGGAAGCTGATAGATGGTGGTGCCCTGTGGGACTCGAAGCGCGCCACGGATGAGCAGCGCGAGCGCCGCGCAAAGCAGCGCAAACCCATAACGCTTGAGCAGATCTGGTCGCTGTCCCAGCAGGTCCTTCATCGCGAGACCCGGCGCCGTCCGGAGGATCTTCTCTTTACCGCGTTCCGTGGCGAGCGATCTACTGCTGCCGCGCCGTTGGATTGCTCGGGTTCAGAAAGGGGACCTCGGCGCGAATGGTCGTGTCATGGTCGGGTTCGCCCTCGAGCACGAGCGTGCCGTTGAGATACCGAACGCGCTCGCGCATGTTGACGAGGCCGACGCCTCCGGAATCGCCAGCGCTGCGCGGGACGAAACCGACGCCATCGTCGGACACCGTCAGGCGAACCATACCGTCGGCGCGCATGAGTCGCACATGAACCTCTTTCGCCTTCGAATGCTTTGCAGCATTGCCGAGCGCTTCCTGCGCGACGCCGTAGAGAGCCACCGCGACAGCTACGCCGCGTCGCCGTCGGGCTCATCGGTGGGTTCGTCACCCGCTGCCAGCCCATATTTCTTCAGCTTGGAGAGCAACGTGGTGCGACCCAACCCCAGGGCGCGCGCGGTATGGCTGCGATTGTTCCTGTTGGCCTGGAGCGCCTGGACGATCAGTCCGCGCTCATACGCTTCGACCCTGGCGTTCAATTCGGGCGTGGACGCGGTCGCGATGTCCGGAACGGCTATTGCGGTGTTCGGGACGGATGTCGAACCAGGGGGCGGAAACAGCGAGACGTCGAGCTCATCACGCGCCAGCACCACCGCGCTCTCGATTGCGTTCTCCAGCTCACGGACGTTCCCGGGCCAATCGTAGGCGGTCAGACGATCGAGGAGCGCGGGTGTCAGCTGGAACGGCCCGATTCCGAAACGCTTCGAGTACTCGCCCAGGAAATGCCGCGCGAGAAGAGTGATGTCCTCGAGCCGATCTCGGAGCGGCGGGATCCTCAGGTGCACGACCTTCAGCCGGTAGTAGAGGTCCTCGCGGAACTTTCCCTCCGTCGCGAGCTGCAGCAAGTCACGATGCGTGGCGGCAATGATGCGCACGTCCACCCGAACTGGACGGTCCTCTCCGACGGGCCGAATCTCACCGGACTGCAGGACGCGGAGAAGCTTCGCCTGCGGGAGGGGCGCCAGCTCACCGATCTCGTCGAGCAGGATCGTACCTCCGTCGGCTTCACGAAACAGGCCCGCTCGCGTCTTGACCGCTCCGGTGAACGCGCCTTTCGTGTGGCCGAAGAGCTCCGCCTCCGCCAGCTCTGCCGTGAGCGCGGCGCAGTTGAATCGCAGGAAAGGCTTCGACGCACGCGACGAGGCCGCGACGATGGCCTCGGCGACGCGCTCCTTCCCGGTCCCACTCTCGCCGGTGAGGAGCACGGTCACGTCGCGCGGCGCCACTCGCTGGACCAGGACCGCGAGCTCGCTCATGGAGCGCGAAGCGAAGATCAGCGAGCGCGACAGGTTCAGTTCTCCCGACAGCCGCTCGACCTCTCCTGACAGCCGGACGGATTCGAGCGCGCGGCCGACGACGGCTTTCAACTCATCGATGTCGAACGGCTTGCGGAAGTAATCGTAGGCGCCGCTCTTGATCGCTTCCACGGCGTGACGCTCGGACCCGTGGGCGGTCACGACGATGACGCGTGGCGCAGCGGACCCGCGCTCGCGGATTTTCCTGAGCAGCTCGAACCCGTCCATCCGAGGCATGCGCAGGTCGGTGATGACCAGGTCGAATGCGCTGGTTTCCAGGCTTTCTAGGGCCGAGACGCCGTCCGCAGCCTCCTCGACCGTCACGCCGGCCAACTCCAGCATGCCCCGCAAGGTGTAGCGAACGGTCGAATCGTCGTCGACGACCAGTGTGCGCGCGCTCATGTCGGCAGTCCTCGGGATTGTGCAGTCGACCCATGCAGGGGGAGGTGAACCTCGGCGATGCAGCCACCACCGTCGCGATTCGACAGCCGCAACCTCCCGCCATGCTGCTCCGCAAGGGTGCGCGCGATGGTCAGGCCCAGCCCGGAACCGGCGGCTTTCGAGGTCACTCCTGCTTCGAACGCACGGTCGCCGATCGCCGACGAGAGCCCGCAACCCGTATCCATCACCTGGACGGTCGCGAACCCATTCTGGCGGCCGAGGGCCACGCGGACCTCGCCGCCGTCCGGGGTCGCCTCGAGCGCATTCTGAACGAGGTTGACGAGGATCTGCTTCGTCTTGCGTGGGTCGCAGCGCACTTCTAGAGTGTCTCCAGGCGCTACCAGCATCAAGTGACGCGCGCCGGCGAGACCTTCGTGCAGGGCGACGACACCGCGGCAGAGCTCGCCCAGATCGACCGTCTGCTGCACGAGCGGCACGAGCGGACGCGAAAAGTTGAGAAACTCGTCGAGAATCGCTCGCATCCTGTCCACCTCGACTAGCAGGAGCTTGAGCCGCTCCCGGGCGCGGGAAGGATCCGCCTCGATCAGTTGCGCGAGTCCTTTGACGCTGGCGAGAGGGTTCTTCAACTCGTGCGCGATCTCGCCGGACAACGTCATCAGATCCGTCAGCCGTTCCGCGTGTACGCGCAGGACCTCGCTGCGCGCTTCGAGCGATCGCGCCAGCATCGAGTCGCTCATTTTGCCGACAGTGATACCCAGGCCGGTAATGACCACGGCGATGACGCTCACGATGGCCACGAACACCACGTCGTAAGCGAACGTCTGCCGGCCGGCTGCGTCCACGAAGACGGGAGGCATGATCCACGGAATCCGGCCCTGGACCAGCACGAGCGCCCAGAGGAAGACCAGAAAAGAGCAGAGCAGTACCAGGGCCACGCGACGTCCCTGCAGGATCGCGACTCCCACCAGCACGGCGAGCGTCGCGATGATGAACGGGCTGCGCGTTCCCCCGCTGAACAGCGCCAGCAACAGGAAGGTGAGGACCAGAGGGATCAAATCGCGGTAGCCGATCCGATACTGTGAAATGCCCTTTCTGCGGATGAGCACCGTCTCGATCAGCATGGCTCCGAGCATCACGACGATCGCCCCGATCATCACGATCGCGCGGTACCAGCTCGAGTCGTTGAGGCCGATGTAGAGCACGATCGCCAGGAACAGCGGGTGCGCCAGGTAGCGCGCGCGCAGTACCCTGCGAAAGGCGCGCGCCTTCTCCTCGCGCCGGATCGCTTCGAATCCAGGCGGCACGGGCGTCACGTCCATGAACGGGACGGTAGCGCCGTCACCCCTCGCTTGTCGAACCGGGCTCAATCGCCTCCTGGGACCAAAGCGCGTCACTCCTTGAGCAATCGAGATGCCACCGACCGACTGCGCGCCGCGCGTGTAGGTCGCGCCGAGGCGATTGGGTGCGTCCCTGCGTGAGCCGCCCCACGGTGGCCCGACCATGAATGACCACGGTGTCGATTTCCGGAGCACTCATTGGCTCGAACTTCGTCAGGAGGTCGCGACATTCGCGGAACGGCCGCCGGTTCCGGCAGGCACGGGGCGTGCACACAGCAGCACGGCATGCGTTCCGAGGCGGAGCTGTCGCGATGAGCCCGACGCTTCGTCGGTTCATTGGCAGGAGTGCTGGCGGCCATCGCATTCGTCACCTACGTCTTCGTGTACACGCCGCTCAAGCGGCGCACGACGGCATCGCTTCTCGTGGGTGCGGTTCCCGGAGCGATCCCTCCGCTCATCGGATGGAGCGCGGCCACGGGAATTATCGACGTTCCGGGGTTGCTCCTCTTCGCTACCCTGTTCCTGTGGCAAGTGCCGCACTTTCTCGCGATCGCGCTCTTCCGGAGGCGTGAGTTTGCGCGCGCCGGATTGGTGGTTCAGCCGAACGAGGCCGGCGGCGACCGCGCGGCGCGCCTCAACATAGTGCAGTACACCGCCGCGCTCGTCGCCGTTTCCCTGATGTTCAATCCGTTCCGGGTAGCCCATGGAATGTACTTCGCCGTGGCTGCCGGCTCGGGGCGCGATCTTCCTGGTTCACGGTCTCAAAGGCCTGCGCCCCGGCTCCTGCCAGCGATGGGCCCGCGCCGAGTTCCTCGCTTCAATCGCCTATCTGGCCGTGCTGCTGTCGGTGCTCGTCATCGACCACGCGCGTTTCGTCTGACCCGACGTGGAGAAACCGCCTGTCGCGCTCCGCTTGACACCTGACGCGAAATCGACAGGCCACATCGTCAGTGGAGCTGCGACCACCCCGATTCCATGATGGCCACGCCGATCCAGTAGCGCGCCTTGTACAAATCTTCCGATTCGATTTGCTCCCGCGCGTTCCGGAGCGCGGTCTGCGCCGGATAGGGCAGCGCAGCCGCCGCGGCGTCGAGGCTATCGAGCACGTCGGGGTCGCCAGCCGTGAGGCGCCCGTTCACGGCGAACAGCATCTGCACCCCCTGGTGTCTCTGCGCCGCTGCCCTTTGCGCCGAGTCGGACTCCTCCTCGTGCCGCGCCTGGTTCTCCGCGAGCTGCGCCCCGATGCCTGCGACGTGGCGGTCCACGTCCAACAGCACCGCCGTCTGCGAGTCCGCGCGCGCCTGCCCGAGTTCCTGCTTTAACCGCGCCACCTGGTCGCGAAGCTGCTGCAGCTCCTCGGCGAGCGCTCCCGTGTCGGGTTGTTTTGCGTCAACCGCCGGCGGATTCGCGGGCGGCAATGTGGGCTCGGTGATGAGGGGAGCCGCCGGCGCCTTGGCCGCGGG
>DATBZA010000122.1:0-14291 GCA_036513415.1 Myxococcales bacterium
AAGCCGCCGCTCCGGAGCCGCAGCCCCAGGCAGTGGCTCCGGAGCCGCAACCCCACGGAGCACAAGCTCCGGAAGCGGGCGCCAGGGGCCTCCCCGCGGATCAGCGCCCCGCTGCGCGCGAGGGCAGAAGGGGCCGCCGCCGCGGTGGGCGCGGCCGCCGCCGCGGTGGGGGCGAGGGGCCACGTCCGGCGGGCGAGCAGCCGAAGACCGAGCGCCGGCAGCAGGAGAACGGAAAGCCCTGGGTGGGGCAGGATCGGCGCGGAGGCAACGGGGAGAAGCGCAACGGCAACGGCAAGGGCCGCGCGCAGATCCAGGACCTGCTCAAGGAGGGCGACGAGGTCCTGGTCCAGGTGGTGAAGGACCCCATCGGCACCAAGGGCGCGCGCATCACCTGCCACATCTCCTTGCCCGGGCGGCACCTGGTCTTCATGCCGACGGTGGACCACGTCGGCATCTCCCGCCGGATCGAGAACGAGAAGGAGCGCCGCCGGCTGCGCGAGCTGGTCGACCGGTACCGGCCGCCCGGCACGGGGTTCATCGTCCGCACCGTGGCGGAGAACGAGCCCAGCGAGAAGCTCACGGCGGACATCAAGTTCCTGCTCGGTCTCTGGAACGAGGTGGGGAAGAAGCGCGAATCGATGAAGGCCCCCGCCTGCGTCCACCCGGACCTCGATCTGATCCTGCGCAGCATCCGCGACCTGTTCTCGGACGAGGTGGAGAAGCTGGTGATCGACGAGCGCGCCGAGTTCGAGCGGGTGCGCGCCTTCGTCGAGCAGGCCGCGCCCGAGCTGAAGGAGCGCATCGAGCTGTACGGCGGCGAGGAGCCCATCTTCGACGAGTACGGCATCGAGCAGGAGCTGATCCGCGCCCAGAACCGCAAGGTCTGGCTGAAGAGCGGCGGGTACATCATCATCGACCAGACCGAGGCGCTGGTCGCCATCGACGTGAACTCGGGCCGCTATGTCGGCAAGAAGGGCGCGGGCGCGTCGCTGGAAGACACCATCACCAAGATCAACTGCGAGGCTGCCAAGGAGATCGTCTACCAGCTCCGCCTGCGCAACATCGGCGGCATCATCATCATCGACTTCATCGACATGGACAAAGGCGCCAATCGGGAGAAGGTCTTCAAGACTCTCCAGGAAGCGCTGGCGGCAGACCGCGCGAAGACCAACGTCCTCAAGATCAGCGACATCGGCCTGGTGGAGATGACGCGCAAGCGCGTGCGCGAGAGCATCACCCGCCTGACCACCGAGATCTGCTCGACCTGCGACGGCCGCGGACACGTGCGCAGCAAGACGACCATGGCGTACGACATCATGCGGGAGGTCCAGCGCGCCGCCGGCAAGCACCGCGAGGACCAGCTGGTGATCTCCTGCCACCCCGAGGTGGCGAAGCTCCTGCAGGGCCCGGAGCGCGAGGCGATGCGCCTCCTGATGATGAAGCTCAACAAGAGCATCACCGTCCGGCCGCAGCCGCAGTACCACCTCGAGCAGTACGATCTCCATGCCAAGTGGAGCCGCCCCGAGCTGCAGCAGGCGCAGCGCGGACAGGGGCGGCGCGACGGGGGCCGGCGAGACGGGAATCGGGGCCAGCAGCAGCCGCCGCCGACGCAGCGCCCGGAGCAGGCGCGCCCACAGGCGGAAGCGCCCGTGCAGACTTCCGCCGCCAAGGTGGGAGACTGAAAGCGAAGGCGACAGCCTTGCTCGTCCGTTTCCGCGAGCGGGTCCAATCCATTCCCGCGGTGCGCCGGCTGGTTCGCGCGCTCGTGCTGGTGGGACGTGGATTCCGCGGGGAGGCGATCACCCTGCGGGCATGCGCGCTCACCTACCTGACCCTGTTCGCCCTCGTGCCGCTGCTGGCCGTGCTGTACAGCGTGCTCGATCTGTTCAGCGGGGAGGCGCAATTCCACGACCGCGTCCAGGCCTACGTGAACTCCCAGCTGGGGATCGGCGCCGGCGCGGCCATCGCCGCCGCGCTGACCACTTTCACCAGCAAGGCCACGGTCAAGACCCTGGGCGCCATCGGCTTCGCGGTGCTGCTCTTCTCCGCCCTCTCGCTCCTCTGGAACATCGAGAGCGCGTTCAACCACATCTACGCGGTGAGGAAGCCGCGCTCTCCCGTGCAGCGGCTGCTCAAGTACTGGTCCTTCCTCACCCTGGGTCCCATCTTGCTCGGCCTGTCCGTCTACGTGAGCTGGACGATCTCGCGGATGCAAGGCACCCACGCGGCGCACTCACATCCGGAGCACAGCGAGATCCTGCACGTCGCCGCGGCCCTGTCGTCCGTGGCCATCACGTACGCGGGGCTGGCATTCCTCTACAAGGTGGTTCCGAACGCGCGTGTGCGGTTCCGGTACGCGCTCTTCGCCGCTTTCGTCGCCGGCTCCGCCTGGGAGGTCGCCAAGTTCCTCTTCGCCTGGGCCTCGTCGCGGATGGTGCAGGTGCACCGGATCTACGGCTCGGTCGCCGTGCTGCCGATCACGCTCACCTGGATCTACATCTCCTGGTACATCGCGCTGGTGGGATGCAGGCTGTGCTACGCGCTGGACGCGTCGCGCAGGCCCGAACCGCAACCGGCGATCCAGGCGGCGGCGGCCCGGGAGACGTTCGTGACCCGCCTCATCGTGGCGCTCGTGCAGCTCCACCGTGAGCGGGGCGGCCCCGTCCGGGTGCAGGCGCTGGTCCGGGAGCTTGGCGTCACGGCCCGGCTCGCGCGCGAGGGCCTCGCCGCGCTGGCCGTGGGCGGCCTGGCGGTGGAGACGAGGCAGGGGGGATGGCTGCTGTCCCGGGACGCCTCCCGGATCACCCTGGGGCAGGTCCGCGCAGCAGCGCGGTCGTCCTTGCGATTTCCAGCGCAAGAAGCCGACGAGGTCACCGAGGTCATCGCGCATTCGCTCGAGCGCGCTGAGAACGCCGCGGAAGCCGCCCTGGACGAGTCCCTCGAGTCCTTCCTCGGGCGACTCGGACCCCCGGCTGCCGAGCCTGCTTCCTTGCCGGAACCCGTCCCGGCAGGGGTGGGACAAAGTGTGCACAAGCCTGCCTGATATTCGTGCTTCACGGCGCTTGCCCGCAGCCGGTCCGGTCATGTAACGTTCCCATCCGTCGAACGTTTTCGACCGTCGGACCTCGCGGAGTGCACGCATGCTGAAGAGCGATCTGATCGCCATCCTGGTGGCCAAGCGCCAGCTCACGCAGAAGCAGGCGGAGCTCACCATCGAGACGATCTTCGAGTCGATGAAGGCCGCCCTCTGCAAGGGCGACAACATCGAAATCCGCGGTCTTGGCGCGTTCCATGTCAAGAACTACCAGGGGTACAACGGGCGTAACCCCAAGACCGGAGAGGTGATCCCGGTCAAGCCGAAGCGCGGGATCCTCTTCCGCACCGGCAAGGAGCTGCGCGATCGCGTCAATCGCGCCCATGCTCCCCAGAAGCAGCAGTCGATGGCGCCGCCCAAGTCCGAGACCGGCACCGCCTAAGGGCGCGCCGCTCCTCGCATTCAGCGCGTCGCGCCCCGCAGGACCGGCTCGAGGACCGGCCAGACCATGTCCGCCACGATGCGGTAGCCCTCGGCGTTCGGGTGGATTCCGTCGCCCTGGTTGAATCGCGGCTCGCCAGCGACTCCTTCGAGCAGGAAGGGCAGCAGAGGAAGGTCGTACTCGCGGGCGAGGCTCGGATAGATCTCCTCAAAGCCACGCCGGTAGTCCTCCGGAAACCAGGGCGGGATCTTCATGCCGGCGAGAACGACGCGCGCTTTCGCTGCGCGGCCGCGAACGATGATGCGGGCGAGATTGCTGCGGATCTCGTCGGGGCTCCGGCGATGCATCAAGGCGTCGTTGATGCCGAGCTCGACGAAGAGCACGGCCACCGGGTACCGGAGGATCTTGTCGAGCCGGGCGAGGCCGTTGTCGGTCGAGTCGCCGGAAATGCCGGCATTGACCACGGGGAAATCGAAGCCGGCGCTCCGCATCCGCTTTTCCACCAAGGCGGGATAGGCCTGGCTGCGCTCGACACCCTGGCCCGCGGTAAGGCTGTCGCCCAGGAACACGACGGCGGGCCGGTCCCAGCGCTCCGGAATGCACGCCGGCCAGCGGCAGCCCGCGAAGGCGAGGAAAAGGAGGAGCAGCGACTTTTGCATTGCAGTCAGGCTACCCCCGTGGAGTTGGGCGGAAGGTCCTAGGAACCGGTGGGCAGTGAGAGCCTGAACAGCGCTCCTCGCACGCCGGCCAGCGCAACCAGCTCGCCCCCGTGGACCCGGGCGATCTCCGACGAGATCCACAGGCCCAGGCCGTTGCCACTCTCGCCCTTGGTGCTGAAGAAAGGCTCGAAGATGCGGCTCCTGAGCGCCTCCGGTATGCCCGGGCCGGTATCTTCGATCTCGACCAGCGCGCAGCAGTCCCCGCTGCGGATCCGCACGGTGAGATGCGCGCCCTCCTGCCCCGCCATCGCGTCGAGCGCATTGATCAGGAGGTTGACCAGCACTTGCCCGAGCAACGTGGGCTGGCAGGAAACCAGCGGAGCGTCGGGCGCGTACTCGCGCACGAGCGTCACTCCGGACGCGCGCATACGCTGCGCCACCAGCGTCAGGGCGAGATCCACTTCTTGCGGAAGGATCACCTCGCGCAATTCGCTCCCCGCGAAGCGTGCTCCCTGCCGCATGGCGATCAGCACTTCCCTCATCCGGGCGGTGCCGGCGCGCGCCGCCAGGACCTTCTCGCGCACCGACGCGGCCAGCGGATCGCTCTCCAGGCTCTCCAGCTCTACCGAGACCCAGGTCAGGGGCGTCGACAGCTCGTGCGCCAGCCCGCCGGCGAGCGTTCCCAGATTGATGAGCCCGATCTGCCGGGCCACCTCGACCCGCGCGCGGTGCTCGCGCCGGCGCAGGGTATCCTGATGGTGGGCGCCCGCCACCGCCACCACGGCGATGGTGACCAGATACGAGGCGGTGGTGAGCAGGGCAAGGCCTTCCCCTGGCCCCAGCCGCAGCAGCACGGGACCCAGCGCGATGACCAGACCGAGCAGCTGCAACCTCAGCGACTGGCGGGCGGTGAGCGGAATGAGGATGCCGATCCCGGCCAGCACCGCGATGTTGGAGGTGAGGTAAGGGCTGCTGGCGCCACCGGTGGCGAAAGCCCCGGCCTCGATGGTCCCGCAGATCAACGCGACCGCGCACGCCGCCAGCGTGACTGGCGAGCCCGCAAACCGGGGCGCCAGCCGCGCCAAAGCCGCCAGCGTGGCGGCGGCCGCAAGCCGGATCCCGAGGAGCGGCAGCCACGAGCCAGGCGCGCTCGCGCGGTCGAGCAGCGTGAACGCGACGAGGATGGGAGCGGCGAGCAGCGCCGCCGTCCTCAGCGCCGTGCGCTGGTTGGCGGCGAGCTCCGTCTCGTACTCGGGAAGCGTCACCGACAGTCGCGCCTCGGTCATCCGTCGAGGGACACTATTCGGCGCGGCCGTTGGAGTAAATCGACCCCATGCCAGGCGCGTGTAGGTTTGACAGCCCCCTGCCTGCGCATATACTGCCGCGTTTTCGCGGGGCTCCTCCGCGTGAAGCGAGGCCCTTCGCGGGCCGGAAGGTGGTGATTCGGAGAATGCCGGGCGTGCGCGTCAAGGAAGGCGAGTCGTTCGAGAACGCCATGAAGCGCTTCAAGAAACAGTGCGAGAAGGCTGGTATCCTGAGCGAGATCAGGAAGCGCGAGCACTACGAGAAGCCGTCGGTCAAGCGCAAGAAGAAGGCGCTGGCGGCAAAGAAGCGCGCCCTCAAGAAGGCGCGGAAGGGCATGATGTAGTCCTTTTGCTCTGAATCCCACCCCCTGGGGACACCATTGCATGGTGTCCCCCATCCCTGCGAGCCGTTCGTGCGCCGGGCTTTGATCGAGCAGGACATGCTGGTCGAACGGATCGACGCGGACATGAAGGACGCGGCGCGCGCCAAAGACGCGCGGCGGCTCGGAACGCTTCGCATGCTGAAGAGCCAGATGAAGTACCGCGAGATCGAGAAGGCCAATCCGCTCGACGATGCGGACGTGGTGGGCGTGATCGGCTCGATGATCAAGCAGCGCAAGGATTCCGCGGCGCAGTTCACCAAGGGCAACCGGCCGGAGCTGGCCGCCAACGAGAACGCGGAGATCGTGATTCTCGAGAGCTATCTGCCACGCCAGCTGACCGATGCGGAGCTGGTCGCTCTGGTGCAAGAATCGGTCGCCGGGTCGGGGGCGAAGGGCGCCAAGGACATGGGCGCGGTCATGAAGGTGCTGATGCCGAAGATCGCCGGGCGCGCCGAGGGCAAGCGCGTCAGCGACGCGGTCAGGAGCGCCTTGTCGAAGCTGGCGAAGTAGCGGTCCAATCGGAGCCCGGGCGGCGGACGAGTTTGGCGAGCATCTCCGACGAGAAGCTGCAAGAGTTGCGCGACCGGGTGGACCTGGTCGCGGTGGTGCAGCGGCGCGTGCCGCTGAAGAAGAGCGGGCACGACTGGAAGGGGCTCTGTCCCATCCATGGCGAGAAGACGCCCAGCTTCTACGTCATCCCGGACAAGAAGATGTTCCATTGCTTCGGCTGCGGGGTCTCCGGCGACGCCATCAAGTTCGTCATGCAGGTGGAGGGGCGCAGCTTTCGCGAGGCAGTCGAGCAGCTCGCCAACGAGGCGGGCGTTGACCTCACTCCGCCGGACCCGGAGGAAGCCCGCAGGTCGGCGCGCCGCGCGGCGCTGGCGGAGGTGAACGAGAAGGCGTGCATCTTCTACGAGCGCGTGCTCTGGGAGCATCCCAAAGGGGAGATCGCGCGCGAGCACCTGCGCAAGCGCGGCATCACCGAGGACACGGCCAAGGCATGGCGCCTCGGATACTCCCCCAATCTCTGGGATTCGTTGATCAAGTCCCACGCCCTGAAGGGCGTCGATCCACATCTGGCCGAGGAAGCCGGCCTCGGGGTTCCGCGCAAGAAGGGCCAGGGCCTGTACGACCGGTTTCGTGGCCGGCTGATGATCCCGATCCGCGAGAGCGGCCGCATCGTCGGCTTCGGCGGGCGCCTCATCGAGGGGCAGAGCGAGGCGAAGTACCTCAACTCGCCCGACACGCCGCTCTACCAGAAGGGTCTCACGCTCTTCGCGCTGGACCGGGCCCGCGAGAACATCCGGCGCGAAGCAGTGGCGTTGTTCGTCGAGGGATACTTCGACGCCATCGGGCTCCACCAGGCGGGTGTGGTGACCGCGGTCGCGACCTGCGGCACCGCGCTCACGGACAAACACCTCGAGTTGGTCACCAAGGCCGGGGCCCGGGAGCTGGTCTTCGTCTTCGACGGCGACGCTGCAGGCATGCGCGCGGCCCAGCGCGCCTCGGAGATCGCCGCGGCCCAGGGCGTGCCGGCCCGCGTGCTGGTGCCGCCGGGGGGCGAGGATCCCGATGAGACGGTGTTGCGCGTCGGGGTCCAGGGCTTCCGCGAGATGCTCGGCGCGGCGCAGCCGTCGCTCGAGTTCCTGCTGGATCGTGCCTTGGGGCAGCTGCCGAAAGGTGCGCCGATCGAGGTGCGTGTGCGCGCGGTGGACGCGGTCAAGGGCATCGTCCAGGCGGCGCCCAGCCCCCTCGCCCGCGACCTGTACGTCGAGAAGGTCGCCGAGAAGATCGGAGCCGGAGTGGACGCCATCCGGCGCGCCCTCGCTGGAAAAGCCGTCACCCAGCCCGCCGCGAAGGCCTCGCCGAAGCGCGGATCCGAGCCCGAAAAACCCCTGCCCGTCTCGGTGTTGAAGGCGGAAGTGGTGATCCTCGCCGCCGTCCTCCGCCATCCCGAGCTGGCGCAGGAGCTGGCCCACTCGGGCGCCGTGGGAGAGTTTGCGCACCCCTCGCTGCGGGATGCGGCGGACGCCGTCTGCTCGGGGCAGGACGCGCAGGGCGCCATCCGCGCGGTGGAGCCGGATTCCCTGCGCCAGCGCCTGCTCGATGCCGTGACCGAGATGGAGCAGGCAGGCGACCAGACTGACGCGAAGCGTCTATCCAACCTGGTGCGAAAACATGCGCAAAGCCTTGCGTTGGAGCGGAAGCAGCGCGCTTCGCCACGGGTTCCAAGAGCTTGAAACGATCTGAAAAAAAAGGGCGGTAAGCCCTTGAGTCCATTAATCTCCACCTTCCCCCGCTC
Organism: Myxococcales bacterium; assembly: GCA_036513415.1. Lineage (GTDB taxonomy): Bacteria > Myxococcota > Myxococcia > Myxococcales > 40CM-4-68-19 > 40CM-4-68-19. Next base: position 8,125 of record DATBZA010000122.1, read on the forward strand.
GCCGCATCCCATTGGAGTTGACCGAAATGGCCGACAAGAAGTCCGCAGCCGCACGCAAGAAGCACGTCGCCCCTGGAAGGGGCGAGGCGAAGAGGGGCAAGCGCGACAGGAAGGCTGAGCCGGAGCGCAGGAAGCTGGCCAAGGCCACGGAAAAGGCCGAAGCGCCGGCCGCGAAGGTGAAGCGCGGCGAGAAGGAGAAGGCGCCGAAGCAGGCAAAGAAGACGGCGAAGGGCGGCGACGAAGAGGCGGACTCCGAGGAAGGCCCGGAAGGCGACGAGCCTGAGGTCGAGGTGGTGGTGGCGGACGTCGGCGACGACGACGAGGTCGTAGCCGAGGCGATCGACGAAGACGACGACGAGGACCTCGCCCCGCCCAAGAAGGGCGGCAAGGCCACCGAGCGGAAGGAAGTGAAGGACCTGCTCGCGCTCGGGCGCGACAAGGGCTTCCTCACCTACGACGAGGTCAACGACGCGCTGCCCTCGGACATCGTCTCCTCCGATCAGATCGACGACGTGATGTCGATGTTCGGCGACAACGACATCGCCATCGTGGACGAGGCGAACAAGGTCAAGCTCCCGGAGACCAAGCCGCCCGAGCCGGAGCCGGTGGCGGTCAAGGAAGAGGACACCACCACTCCCCAGGAGAAGGCGGAGCAGGAGGAGGAGGACGCCTACTCCAAGTCGAACGATCCGGTGCGGATGTACCTGCGCAAGATGGGCTCGGTCTCGCTGCTCACCCGCGAGGGTGAGGTGGAGATCGCCAAGCGCATCGAGGACGGCGAGAAGGAAGTGCTGGACGCCGTGCTCCACTCCAGCATCGCCATCAAGGAGATCATCCAGATCGGCGAGCGGCTGAAGAAGGGCAAGATGCGCGTGCGCGAGGTGATCCGCGACGCGCCGGACGAGGACGACGAGACTTTCGACGAGCAGGGGCGCACCGAGCAGGTGGTGAAGCTGATCGACAAGATCCGCCGCCTCGACCGCGAGAACGAGCATTTCAACGAGCTGATGGGCTCGAAGATCCGCAAGGTCTCCGACGGGAAGCGCAAGGAGTACCGGGACGCGATCGGCCGCAACGAGGCGGCGATGGCGGAGACCCTCGCCGAGGTCAAGCTCAACAAGCGGCAGATCGAGCGGATCATCGAAAACCTCAAGAAGCTGATCGAGCGCGTCGATCAGGTCGAGAGGGAGCTGAGGCAAATCGAGCATCGGCTGGGCGCGCCGCTGAAAGAGCTGAAGTCGTTCCTGCGCGACGCCGAGGACGAGGGGAAGACGGGGCAGGCCGCGCGCAAGAAGCTCAAGACCCTGGGGCTCTCGGAGGACGAGGTCGGTGAGGTGGCCCGCACCATCGCCGCCGCCCCGCGGAAGGTGAAGCGCGTCGAGGAAGAGGCGCTGCTCCCGGTCGACGAGCTGAAGAAGAGCTACGGCGGGATCATCGCTGGCGAGCGGAAGGCGGAGAAGGCCAAGGCGGAGCTGGTGGAGGCCAACCTGCGCCTGGTGGTCTCCATCGCCAAGAAGTACACCAACCGCGGCCTGCAGTTCCTGGACCTGATCCAGGAGGGCAACATCGGCCTGATGAAGGCGGTGGACAAGTTCGAGTACAAGCGCGGCTACAAGTTCTCCACCTACGCCACCTGGTGGATCCGGCAGGCCATCACCCGCGCCATCGCCGATCAGGCCCGGACCATCCGGATCCCGGTCCACATGATCGAGACCATCAACAAGCTCATCCGGACCTCGCGCTACCTGGTGCAGGAGATCGGGCGCGAGCCGACTCCCGAGGAGATCGCGGAGAAGATGGAGCTGCCGCTCGACAAGGTCCGCAAGGTCCTGAAGATCGCCAAGGAGCCCATCTCGCTGGAGACCCCCATCGGCGAGGAAGAGGACAGCCACCTCGGTGACTTCATCGAGGACAAGGCGATCACCTCGCCGTCCGACGCGGTGATCAACATGAACCTGGCGGAGCAGACCCGGAAAGTGCTGGCGACGCTCACCCCGCGCGAAGAGAAGGTGCTCCGCATGCGGTTCGGCATCGGCGAGAAATCCGACCACACCCTCGAGGAAGTGGGCCAGGATTTCGAGGTGACTCGCGAGCGCATCCGGCAGATCGAGGCGAAGGCGCTGCGGAAGCTGCGCCACCCTTCGCGCTCGAAGCGGCTGCGCAGCTTCGTGGAGAACTAGCCCAGCCGGTGGGCGGGAGGCTCGCTTCTGGTACGTTCGCTGAGACGCCGCCGGGCTGCATGGCCCTGCGCCGCCACGCAGAAAGCGAGCCCGCCGGCGAGGCACTTCACGTGAAGCGAGAGACACGGGGCGGCGCGTTCTGCGCGTCGTGTGCTTTCTGATGCGTCGGCGCGAGGGCCACGCACCCCGTCGGCTATCTGCGCGCGGCTCACTGAGTCGGCACAGCGCACACCGCGCCCCGCGTTGGTTTGGCTCAGGGAAGGAACACCAACTTGTCCCGGGAAAAGCTCCCGGACGCCCACGGACACACCGGTACTATCCGGCCATGAGCGGTGGAGCCCGACACGGCCGGGGCCGGACGAGCGCAGCGGCGCTACTCGAACTCGTTCCGGATGGCCGCAATTCAGTTCGAACTGTCCATTTGATTGGGGACAGATTGCCAGAGGGTCTGACACTGCCGGGGGAGTCCAGACCAGGTAGCTCAGACGTTCTGGATGACACGGACGCGGTGGAATGGCAGTTGCCTCGGGACCAGCACACGGGCCATCCCGCCGCCCACGAACAGCCAGACCAGTTCGCGCTCGGCAGAGCCGCTGCGACCTAGGGACCACGCGCCGCAGAATTCCGTAAACGCGCGGTTTTTTGCATGTCCGCAGCCGCAGCCCCACCTGCGCGCCGGCGGCGTCGGCGCGCCGCAAACAGGAGGGAGAGAGAGACTACTTGACGCTGGGGCGGATGAGGACGAGCGAGTCTTGCTGTCGCGGGCGGACTAGAAGCCGATTCCGATCCCTCCGTGCACTGCCCAGCGCGGGGTCAAGCTGGTGCTGGTGAACACGATGTTCCCGACCAGGCTGAAATCGAGAAAGCCGCTTCGCTGCTCGAAGCCGAAGCCAAGCCCGGTCCAAAGGCTGCTCGTCGCATGGGTCGCCGCGGTCGTGCCGGTCGGCTGGTCTACGCCGCGGTTCACGCGCGTGTTCCCGGACAGGAAGAGCTCGGCGACCAGGTACTGACCGCCTTCTCCGAACAGGCGGCGGGCCGCGAACCCGAGTTGCAGGCCGGGGAAGCCGGCCCCGGCGCCGACCTCGAGCACGTCATACGAGTCGATCATCCAGCTCAGGCAGCCACCGGCGTATCCGAATGGCGCGTACTGATTGCCTCCCTCCGCCCGCACGACCAGCGTCGGAGGCTCACCCGAATCACGGCGGCCTTCGCGCGAGAGATCGACGACGTCGGCGAACGCGAAGGACGGGGCCAGGGCGACCAGCAGGGCGAGCGTCCGCACCGACGCAGTATCTCCTTCATGGTGGGCGCACGCCACCACCCGGGATAGTCTGTGTGCATCCGCGGGCCCGTAGCTCAACGGTCAGAGCATCCGGCTCATAACCGGTCGCATGCAGGTTCGACTCCTGCCGGGCCCAATCCATGTGGGCGGGAGGGAGCGCCCGCTCGCAAGCGTTGACATCTCGCGGCACAGGCGCGAAAAAGCAGGCCCGCTCGGGAGGCGAACGTTGTCGCGAGAGAAGCTGAAGGCGTTGGAAGAGCTGCAACAGGTCGATCTCAAGATTCGCGATCTTTCCATCGAGGCCGAGAAGCACCCGGCCCGCCTGAGGCAAATCGAGGCGGAGCGCAACCAGGCCAAGGCGCATCTCGACACCACCCGTGGCCGGCTCGCGGACAACGAGCGCGCCCGGCGCCAGAACGAACAGCTGCTGCAGCTCGAGAAAGACAAGGTGCGCAAGTGGGAGTCGCGCCTCAACGAGCTGAAGACGCCGCGCGAGTACGCGGCGCTCGCGCGCGAGCTGGACATCGCGAAGAAGACCAACCAGACCGCGGACGAGGAGATCAAGCGGCTGGCGGGCGAATACGGCGACGTCCGCAAGCAGGTGGAGTCCGCGGAGCAGGCGCTGGCGGAAAGGGAAGCGGTGGTCGCGCGTGAGGGGGCGGAGATCAAGAGCGTCCTCGACGGCGTGCAGGGGCGGATGGCCGTGCTGGAGGCGGAGCGGAAGCGGCTGGTCGAGCTCTGCGATCGCTCCCTGGTGAGCAGGTACGAGCGCATCCGCAAGCAGCGTGGTGGAGTGGCCGTGGTGCCGGTGGTGGCAGGGACCTGCAAGGGCTGCCAGCGGAACATCCCGCCGCAGATGGCGAACAACCTGCTCACCGGCACGGAGATCATGAGCTGTCCGAACTGCCACCGCTTCATCTACGCCGCCGACGAACCCGATACTGCGGCAAGCGCCTAGGTGGTCGTCACGCCCGCGCAGCTCCTGCTCGCGATCGCCGAGCACGAGACGTTGGAGAAGTCGCGCGCGGCGCTGCAGGGGCTGACGCGGGAGGCGGCGGAAAAGCTGCTCCGCGGTGCGGCCCGGCAACTGCAGCAGGAAAAGCCGCCCGAGCGGAAGAAGGCGGCCCCCGCTCACTCCGTCATCGTCTATTCGGACGGGGCAGCGCGGGGCAACCCGGGGCCCGCCGGCGCGGGCGCGGTGCTCGTCGATCACGCCGGCAAAGTCGTGGCGCGCCTCGGGCGGTTCCTGGGAAAGCAGACGAACAACTTCGCCGAGTACCAGGGTCTCCTGCTCGGACTCAAGCACGCCAAGGAGCTCGGCTACCGGCAGGTCGAGGTGCGCGCCGACTCGCAGCTTCTCATTCGTCAGCTGAAGGGCGAGTACGCAGTGCGGCACGCAGGTCTCAAGCCACTCCATGCGGAAGCGCTGCGCCTGCTGCACACCTTCGACGCCTACCAGCTCGAGCACGTTCCGCGGGAGGAGAACGCCCTGGCCGACGAGATGTCGAACCGCGCCATCGACGAGGAGATGGCCTGAATTGATTTGGGCAGCGCTGCCCCTTAGGATTGGACCCGGTCAGAGCCGTCCGGGCGGACGCCGGCGCATTCAAACCGCGCGGGAGGAAAGTCCGGGCTCCACAGGGCAGGGTGCTGGCTAACGGCCAGCCGAGGCGACTCGCGGGACAGCGCCACAGAAAACAAACCGCCGGCGAAAGCCGGCAAGGGTGAAACGGTGCGGTAAGAGCGCACCGCGCCCGTGGCGACACGGGCGGCACGGCAAGCCCCACCCGGAGCAAGAGCACATAGGGGAGCAATGCGGTTGCCCGCCGCGCTCCCGGGTAGCTCGCTGGAGGCCGGCGGCAACGCCGGCCCTAGAGGAATGTCCGCTGCCGCCGGGAAGGCAACAACCCGGCGAGACAGAACCCGGCTTACAGGGCGGCTCCGACCATTTTCTCCTATTTTCAAATGGTTCCGCTCCTTGTTCGGCGGCCGGTGGCCGTTTGGTGGCCAACCGCACCCGTTTTCGCCCTCCCAGGCCGGAGGTCGACCCTGGCGGCGAGCAGCTCGTCGCACATCTCACCGACGTGCCTCGAGACGGAGCTCGGTTTGCGGGCCGCGTTGCACACGAATTTGAGCTCATCACTGGCAGCATACTGGCGAATGGCCACGGTGGAACCATTCTAATCGTCGAGGAGGGCCAAGAGCCCAAGAACCTTGAACTGCACCGCTCCTACACTCATCCGAAGGGGACCTGTGACATCCTCAAGAAAGCGGCCGATGGTGATGAGATGAGAGCTCTCGCTCTCGCGGCTGCACTGTGGTCGGCGGGCGGCGCGGCGTGGGCCGACACGGGGGCGATCCTCCCCCCGTCCGATGCCTGGGTCACCATTTCCACGGAGGAGCTGCGCGCTCGCTACGACATGCTCTGGGCGATCAGTGACGTCCACGGCCGGCTGGGCGAGCTCGAGCAGCTCCTCGTCGCCTCCGGGCTGTGCGTCAACCAGGCGGGGCGCATCGCCTGGAACCGCGAGAGGTCGCGCCAGATCCTGCTCGTGGTCGGCGACCTGCTGAACGGCGGGAAGGAGAGCGTGGGCGTCGTCCTGCTCCTGGAAGGATTGCAACCGGAAGCGGCCGCTGCCGGCAGCCGGCTGGTCGTGCTCATGGGGAACCACGAGGTCGAATTCCTGGCCAATCCCGCCTTGGCC
>DATBZA010000123.1:0-4828 GCA_036513415.1 Myxococcales bacterium
CGCCGCGCGCGCGGTCGCGCGCGTTCCCCGGGCGGCGGTGGTTTCGCTCCAGAACGGGGTCGACAAGGACGAGGTGCTGGTGAGCGTGCTCGGCCGCGACCGCGTGCTCGGCGGAGTGACGCACATCGCGGCGGTGATCGCCGAGCCCGGGGTGATCGCGCAGACCGGCAAGCTGCAGCGAGTCACGCTCGGCGAGCTGGACGGGTCGCGTACGCCGCGCCTCCAGGCCGCCGCGGACGCGTTCCGTTCAGCGGGCGTCGAGACGGTGGTCAGCGACGACATCCGCCGGGTCACCTGGGAGAAGTTCGTCTTCCTCTCGGCGCTGAGCGGCCTGACGGCGCTGACGCGCAAACCGATCGGGGAAGTGCGCGCGAATCCGGCGACGCGGAGCCTGTTGCTCGAGGCGCTGCGGGAGGCCGTCGCGGTCGCGCGCGCGGAGGGCGCCGGGCTGGACGATGCGTTCGCGCAAAAGCAGCTCGAGACCATCGACTCGCTGCCCGCCGGCATGCTGTCCTCGATGGCCCAGGATCTGCTGCGCGGCCGGCGTCTCGAGCTGCCCTGGCTGAGCGGCGCCGTGGTCCGCCGGGCGGAGAAGCACGGCTTGCGCGTGCCTGCGCACCAGGCCATCCAGGCGGCGCTCATCCTGCACGCGGATAACTTGCGGTGATCTCGGGGTCCATGCGATGCATTTTGCGTGGCCGAGGAAGGCAAGCTGAACCGCTGGCGGCTGTTCGCCGAGCTCACCTCCGAAGACGCCGACGTGCTCCTCAAGGCGTGCGAGGAGCGCAACCTGGTCGGCGGCGAGGAGCTGTTCCGCGAGAACGATCCGGGCGACTCGCTGTTCATCGTCCAGAGCGGCCGGGTGGACATCTTCAAGAACATCCGCGGCGACGTGGACCGCTCGCTGGCGTCGTTCGGGCCGGGCGACGTGATCGGCGAGATGAGCTTCATCGACGGCGCGCGCCGCAGCGCCACCGCGCGGACCACCGAGGCAAGCGAGTTCCAGGTGCTCTCCCGGCAGAGCTTTGCCAAGGTGCAGCGCGAGCGTCCCGACATCGCGGCGGCGTTCTTCCGCAACATGGCCGGCATCGTCGCGTCTCGCCTGCGCACCACCAACGAGCTGTACCGGGAGGCGGTTGCGTTCAGCATCGAGGCCACCGGGGCGCACACCCTGAACCTCAAGGCGCTCGCCGACGAGCTTCGCCCGGTGACGCTGCATCTCGCGGGTGGCCAGTCAGTTGCCGGGCGGATCCTCCAGATGGATCACCACGCCGCCGGATACACGGTCGTGCTCAAGCTGGAGAACGACCGGCTCACCATCATTCCGTATCACGCCATCCAGCGCATCGACCTGACCTAGTCCGCCAACGACCAGGACTCGAAGCAGGAGGGATCGCCGGCCAGACACGCTGCGAGTCCGTCCGGCGGATGCGCATCCAGATCGAGCACCAGGACGCGCCCGCGAAAACCGTCCGCGCGCACGGCCGCGATGGCCACGGCCACGTCGTTCACGGGGCAGAAGCCTCCCGCCACGTCGGGGCGCGCGTGATGGAACCCGCCGAGCAAATTCAAAGCGCACCTCCCCACCGGGCGCGGGTGGTACAGCCAGCGGCGCAAGTGGTTTTCCATGCTCGCCAGCATCGCGCGGGCATACTATGCGGCGGCCATGGAGCGGGCCATCCTGCACGTCGACATGGACGCGTTCTACGCGTCGGTCGAGCAGCGCGACGACCCGCGCCTGCGCGGCAAGCCCGTCGCGGTGGGGGGGGCCTCGCGCCGCGGCGTGGTCTGCGCAGCCAGTTACGAGGCCCGCCCGTTCGGCGTGCGCTCGGCGATGCCGATGGGGCGCGCACTGCGGCTCTGCCCGCAGTTGATCGTGGTGCCGCCGGATTTCACCAAGTACTCGGCGGTCAGCGACCAGGTCTTCGAAATCTTCCATTCCTTCACGCCGGAGGTGGAGGGCCTCTCGCTGGACGAAGCGTTCCTCGACGTCACCCACTCGCAGACGCTGCTCGGCGCCCCGCGCGACCAGGCGCTGGGGATCAAGGCCCGCATCCTCGAGCGCACCCGCCTCACTGCCAGCGTGGGCATCGCCGAGGTGAAGTTCGCGGCGAAGATCGCCTCCGAGCTCTGCAAGCCCGACGGCCTGCTGGAAGTCCCGCGCGGGCAGGTCCGCGAGTTCCTCGCCCCGCTCCCAGCGACCCGGCTCTGGGGCGTGGGGCCGCGGACGGACGAGCAGCTCCAACGGCTCGGCCTGCGCAAGATCGGCGATGTGGCGCAAGCGGACGTGGCGTACCTGGAAGCCCAACTCGGCTCGGCCGGGCCGTGGCTTCACGACCTGGCGAACGGGATCGACCCGCGCGCAGTCGAGCCCGACACGGCCGCGAAGAGCGTCGGGGCCGAAGAGACGTTCGAGGTGGACCTCGAGGGCGAGGACCTGCTCCCCTTCATCCACGAGCAGGCGCTGCGGGTCGGCGCACGGCTGCGGCGGGCAGGGATCCAGGCCCGCTCCGTGCACCTCAAGGTCAAGTATGCCGATTTCCGCGTCGTGACCCGGCAGGAGACATTGCCCGTGCCGACCGACGACTCGGCGGAGATCTACCGGCTGGCCGTGCGGCTCCTCGGTAAGGTCGATGCGCACCCCATCCGTCTCACCGGCGTGCACGCGGGAGATCTGCGCACAGCCGCCCCGCAGCTGGGGCTGTTCGACGAAGGGCGCAGGAAGCGCGACCGCCTCAATCGCTCGCTGGACGCCATCGCGGAAAAGTTCGGCACCGGCGCGGTCTTGCCTGCCGACCTGCTGGCAGCGCGCAAGAAGTAGGTCGGGGTGGTCGGTCGGGGATGTTGCGCGGCGCGTGATTGCCCGGTCAAAATCTACACATGAGACGGAAGCCCTGGTCCGCGCGCGGTTTCACCATGGTCGAGCTGATGATCGTCGTCGGCTTGATCGGCATCCTCGCGAGCATCGCGATCCCCGGGTACCAGAGGATCACGGCGCGGTCGCACCGCTCCGAGATGTACACGGCCATGAGCAAGTTCCGCCTCTACTTCAAGAGCCTCCACGACAACACGGGAAGCTTCTCCACCGCGCAGACGCTCGCCGCGGGCATCACCAGCGAGGTGAACCCTCCCTCGACCATTTCCCCAGGACAGCCCGCCGGCTGGGTGACGAATGCCAACGGCTGGGTGGATCTGCCCTTCCCGCCGGAAGGCGCCATCCGCATGCGGTACTGGTACAAGATGGGTCCCGACGATGCCGGCAGAGTGCACGACGTCACGCTGCAGGCGTGTGGATCGTTCCCTGGCTTCGGCCCGACCACGCAAACCTGCTCGACGGGAATGACGGGCAACTATCTCTACACCGAAGTGTTCCACGGGAACGGCACGTCCGACGTCGTGGAGCTGCCCGACTTCTAGCCCCGGCGCCGCAACCAACTTAGGGGCTACGCTTGAGCGTCAGACACGGCCGGCCGCCGACGCCTCAGGCGCTACGCTGAGTCACTCCGTCACTTCTGCGGCGCCGCCGGCAACCCGCTGGCCTTCCCCGACGCGACGTCCACGATCCCCGCCGAGCTTCCGTTGGGGAGCGTGAGCAGCGCCTTGGTCACCTTCTGCTCGCGCAGGACTCTCACGAGCCTCGCCAGGTTGGCGTCCGGCGCCGCGAGCCACTCCGGCGTGACGGTCACCACGGCCGAATTGCCGCTGACAGCGATGCGCTGGACCCCGCCGCCGGCGCCTTCGACGGCGACCTGCTGCTGGTGGGGGACGGCGAAGTAGAACGCGTTCGCGGACGCGGCGATCGCTGCGACGACGACCACCAGCGCGATCAGTCCCTTGGACCGCCCCGGCTTGTGGTCGAGGCCCTGGAAATCGCGCAGCTCGGCCTTGACGGGCACCGGCGCCAGCGGGCCCGGGGGAGGCCGCGGGCGCGGTTGCTGACCTGGCAGCACCATGTCCGGGTCGAGGTGGCCGCCAAGCCGCGGCGCGGCGCCCACCCCGCGCAAGCGGTCTGCCGTTTCCTTCAGGTTGAGCAGGTCGCGGCTGAGCGAAGCGCTGGCCGCGGTGACCAGCTGCAGGCTCTCCACTTCACCCTCGGCGATGGCTGAGTTCGCTTCCTTCTGCAGGCGCCCGGCCGCCTCGTCCGCGATCTGGGTCAGCGCTGCTAGCGAGTCGGCCTCGACCACGGGCGCCGCGCCCGCAGACGCGAGGCGGGTCCCCTCGGCAGCTGCCGCGTCCAGCATGATGCGGGCCGCCAGGGCGTCGACGAAGTGCGAGTCCTGGCCGGCGCGCTGGATCGATGCGCGCTCACCGACGCTGAGCATTCCGGTGATCTTCCGCGCGGACGCCGCGACGTTCTTCGGCACGTCACGGCCGACCGTCTCGTCGGTGAGGAGCTGGATTGCCGCCGCCTTGCAGAGCGGAAAAGACACCGGCGCGGGCCAGGGCGGCCCTTCCGGCACCGCCGGACGTTGAACTGCCGGAGCCGCGGCTGCGGGCGACGCGCCGTCGCCGTCGAACAGCGCGGAGATCCCGCCCGAGCCGTTCTGGCCGCGCGGCGGCGGAGCAACGATGGGGGGAGCGACGCGCGGCGCCGCATCGGCCCTTCGCGCCACCGGAGCGACCCCGGTGGAAGGCGCAGGGCTTGCCGCCGCCGGCCGGGGTGCGGGTCGGGTTTGCGGCCGGGCGGGCCTGCGATCCGCGAACCCCGGTGGCGGGCCAGCGCCCGGAGCCGAGCGCCCCGCGGGCGGCTGCGGAGGCGCGTCGACATTGGCAGTACGCTGCTGCGGGGAAGGGGCAGGCTGCGCGGCGGGCGCGGTTGGCGCCTGTG
>DATBZA010000124.1:0-35158 GCA_036513415.1 Myxococcales bacterium
GTCTGGGTCTCAAGCGCGGCCTTGCCGATCGAGAGTTGGGGACCGCCCGGTGGTCCGGCGAACGGCGCAGTGCTGCTCCACTTCGACGGCCGCGGCTGGTCGCGCGCGCCCGTCGACGCGCCTACCGCCGTCGCCGCCGTCGCCGCGAACGACGTCTGGGCCGGAACCTGCGGCGGGGCGTCACACTTCGACGGGACGTCCTGGCGTTCGTATCCCACGCCGTCCGGCTGCATCCGCGCCATCGCGGGGGTTCGGGGTGGCCCCGTCCTACTCTCCAACGAGACACCGTACGACTGCGGCGCCCATTCCACTGTCTGGTGCGCGGGCTACGCCCTGTTGGGCTTTGACGGCGGCGGGTTCAATGCCGTCGCCGGCCCCGCGACGCCGGTCCTTGCGGCCGGCGAAGGCAGGATCTGGGCCTTCCAGCCCGGATACACGGAGGCGCTGCTACGCTTCGACGGGTCGGCCTGGGAGACGCTTGGGACCAGCGGGCGTGACGGGACGACTTACGAGCAGGCGTTCGTCGCGCTCGCCGTGGTCCCCGGCGGCGAGGCCTGGATCGTCAGCACCTATGGGCGGCGCAAACACTTCGATGGAACGTTGCTGAAGTCGGCATTCCCCGCCGCGCTGCTGTGGGCAATGGGCGGTTCAAGCGAGTGCGACATCTGGGCAACCGGCGACAACGCGGCGGTGCTCCATCGCGACTGCGACGGGAACTGGACGCCGGTCGACCTGGTCGCGGTTGGGGTCGTCGCCCCGCCCGACGCGCGTGCCTACGAGGACGGGCAGCTGTACCAGGTTGCCTCCTCCACGCCGGACGATGTCTGGATCGAGGACGGCCACGGCAAGCTGCTGCACTTCGACGGTGCAGCGTGGTCGAGCGAGATGGCGCCGAAATGGGGCGTCCTCGCCTCCACCAAGAAAGGTGAGTTGTACGTCGGCAGCCGCGATGGCCTGTGGCTGCGGACGACAGTGGGGTGGGAGGCCATTCCGGCGCTTTCGAAGCAATCGATCACGCAGATCACGGCGATCGCGCCCGATGACGTCTGGGTGATCTCTGGCGACGGCATCTGCGCCGGCGGCGACGGGATCAGCTGCCCGGCCCCATACCAGCACATGCTCCTGCACCACTTCGACGGCGCGGCGTGGTCTCTGGCGCTCGGCTTCTACGATTCGATGTCCCGGATGGTCTTCGGCACCGGCCCGAACGACGTGTGGCTCACCGGATACGGCAAGTTGGAGCACTTTGACGGCTCGAAATGGACCAGCGTTCCGCCGCTGCAGGATCCGTTCTCCGCTGCACCCGGCCCGCCCGGCGGTCTCTGGATCGAAGGCGCTGGCGGAAACACTTCGCTCGGTGACTTCTTCTTCGACGGAAAGAGCTGGACGAACTTTCCGTCTCCCGGTGCGGACCGCGGCCTCTTCCACGTCGGTCACACGCTCTTCGCCTTCGGATGGGCGGGCCAGATCCTCTCGCGGCCTGATCGGCCTTAGGCCGGCACGAGCAGCGTCGTCACAGCGCCCCGTCGTACTTGAAGTAGGGGTTGGCCCCCTCCAACATCTTGATGTCGGCGCCGGCGCAGAAGAACTCTGGCCCGGACTTCTTGCCGGCCTCCGCCGCCGCAGGTCTCGCGCCGGTGATCATGATGACGTGGACGCTTTCGTCCATGCGCGCGTCGAGGACGTGCGCGTCGAGCGCGCGCATCATCTCGTAGCTATAGGTGTTGGCCGGCGGGTTCGTCAGCTCGAGTACCATCACGCCGTCGTATTTCGAGCCGTTCACCAGGGACGTCGTCATGGGGCGCGTTTTACCACCACCTGGAGGTCGAAGTTCACGGCCGCCATGTACTCGAACTCGATGTGGTGGTGCACGCTCGCGCGACCTTCGATCCAGGGATCTCCCGCGTGATACGGTCGTTCCAACGCGGAGGGTCAGTGGACCTCCCCTGGCTGGCCGAACTGAAGCGCCGCCGTGTCTTCCGTGCCCTCGTCGGCTACGGCATTGCGGCGTTTGCCGTGCTCCAGATCGTCGAGCCGGTGATGCACGGGCTGCACTGGCCCGACGAGGTCCTCTCCTATGTGGTGGTCGCGCTCGCAGTTGGCTTTCCCGTCGTGGTCAGCCTTGCCTGGATCTTCGATGTGAAGGCCGGCCGGCTCGAGCGCACGGCCCCGGCCACGCTTCGCGGTCTGAGCGGCGTCCGACTTGGGCTTCTACTCGTCGGCATCGGCGTGCTGGGGGCAGCGCCGGGAGTCGTCTGGTACTTCGCGCTGCGGCCGGGCGTGCGCGCCGCTTCTCGCGACGATGCTCTGCGTGCCACGCTCGAGGAAGTGCCGCCGGCCTCGGACGTCAGGGCATTGCCCTCAATCGGGGTACTTCCCTTCGCGGACATGAGCCCGGGGAAGGACCAGGAGTACTTCTCCGATGGCATCGCGGAGGAAATCCTCAACGCGCTCGCCCAGGTGGACGGTTTGCGGGTGACCGGCCGCACGTCGTCGTTCTCGTTCAAGGGCAAGAACGAGGATCTGCGCAGTATCGGCCGGAAACTCGGCGTCGCTGCGGTGCTCGAGGGCAGTGTACGCAAGGCAGGCAACCGCGTGCGGGTGGCCGCACAGGTCGTCAAGGTCGCGGACGGCTTTCATCTATGGTCGCAGACCTACGACCGCGACCTGAGCGACATTTTCGCGGTGCAGGACGAAATCGCGAAGGCAGTCGTCGAAGCGCTGAGAGTGAAGCTCCTCTCCGGCACTGAACTGGCTCCGAAGCTGCACCCTGCGCATGATCCCGAGGCGTATCGCCTCTTTTTGCTTGGGCGCTCACTTGCCCTCCTCGCCACCGAAGAGAGCATCAGCCGCTCCTTGGCGATCCTCAAGAAGGCCGTCACGCTCGAACCGGCCTACGCCCCGGCGTGGGCGCTCATGGCCCAACTGCACGGCAACATCACGCGCCGGGCCCTCCGCGTGGAGATCCAGTGGAGGACGCGCGAAGCACTGGATGAAGCCGAGCAGGCCATCAAGCTGGAACCGGATTACGAAGAGGGCCATGCCGCCCGGGGATATGTCCGAGGGTGGCTGTTGTGGGACTGGGCCGGGGCGCACAGCGATCTCAATCGCGCGCTGGCCTTGAACTCCAAGTCCGCAAGTGTGTTGAGCAACTACGCGGGGCTGATGCAGAAGCTCGGGCGTTTGAAGGAGGCGGTCGAGGTCCAGCGGAAAGTCGTGGAGATCAATCCGCTGGACGCCGACGCCTGGAGTGACCTCTGCGCGTTCCTCCTTCAAGACGGGCAACTCCGAGCAGCCCGGGACGCTTACGCGCGCTCTCAGGAGATCTCGCCCAACAATGACGAGGTCGCTGGACACCTTTCTACTATCGACTTACTCGACGGACACGCCGCGGAGGCGCTGATTGCCATGCAGAAGTCTCCCCATACGGCCAGCCGTTTGAGGGGTGTCGCCATCGCCCAGCATGAGTTGCATCACGCGCATGAGTCGGAAGAGGCGCTCCATCAGCTCGCCTCGATGGTCGAAGGTCCCGAGGGCGACATCGCCTACCAGGTCGCGAGGGTCCATGCCTGGCGCGGGGAGCGAGAGCGCGCATTCGAATGGCTTGACCGCGCCTACGCGCGGCACGATCTCGGGCTGCGCCTCGTGAAGGTCGACCCGTTCTTGCGCAACCTGCACATCGACCCGCGCTTCACCGCCTTCCTCAAGAAGATGAACCTGCCCCCGGACTGAACGCCTCCGGCGCGGCCGCGGTTGCTGCCGCTGCACCGCAGGGAAGGCGGCACCGCCAACAATGCGCGCACGGATGGTTCGTCACAGCACCCGGTGTACTTGAAGTAGGGGCTGGCGGTCTCGAGCATCGTAATGTCGGCCCCGGCGCAGAAGAACTTCTGGCCGGCGCCGGTACTCACGATGACGTGGACGGACTCGCCCATCCGCCCGTCCAGCACGTGCGCATCGAGTTGCCGCATCATCTCGTAGCTGTAGGTGTTGGCGGGCGGGTTCGACAGCTCGAGGACCAGCACGCCTTCGTGTTTCGAGGCATTAACTAAACTAGGGCCGTCGTCATGAGCTCCATGTACCGCTGCCGATCGGCCAGTATTCAAGACCGCGACGCGGAACCGTCAGGGCGCTGTCAAGAAGACGAGGCGCCTCACCGCGGCGTAGAGTGCTCCGCGTCGGAGGGACGACCATGAAATCCATTCTGCTCCTGCTCTCCTTGTTGTCTTTAGCTGCGGTTGCCGCGAAGGACTCCAAAGCTGATGAAGCCGCGATCCGCAAGGTCGTCCAGGATGAGGTCGCCGCGTGGAACGCGGGCGATGCGATCGCATACTCACGCCATTTCGCGGAAGACGGCACGTTCACCAACATTCGCGGCGAGTTCTACAGCGGCCACGAGGCGTTTTGAAGCGGCACGAGGTCATCTTCAATGGCATGTTCAAGGGAAGCACCCTGAAGGTGGAGTTCGTGTCGCTGCGTTTTATCCAGCCCGGCGTCGCCATCGTGGAGCTGGTGACAGAGGTCGCCGGGACAGGAATCTCGCGCTCGGTACCGGTGCAGACTCCAGCGGACGGGCGCCGGTCAACACAATGACGTGGACGTTCGGATCGACCCGCGCATCGAGGATCTGCGCGTCGAGCTCCCGCATCATCTCGTAGCTGTACGTGTTGGCAGGCGGATTCCGAAGCTCGAGAACCATCACGCCTTCCTGCTTCGAGGCATTCACCAGGGTCGTCGTCATGCGGCGCCTTCTACCACCACCTGCAGCCGGATCTCTCGCGTGGTACGGTTTCTGCCGAAGTATCTCCCGCGTCTTGCCCATGGACAGTCGCTCCGTCGCCATCCCGCCTCCGTTTGTGGAGGCGGACGGCTCAAGCGCCATCCAGCGTCGCTCGCTTCCTACCGCCCCGATCCGGGCGGCACGCCACCCTCGTGAGCCCGGCCGGCCAGTTCTGTTCACCATGCCGATCCCGGTGTTCACGATGCCGATCCTGCCGTTCACGTTCCGCCGATCCCGGTGTTCACGATGGCCCGATCCGCGCGTTCACGATGGGCCGAAATCCGCATTCAGGCCTGCGCGAAGCTAAAGCGCGGTTATGGGAATGTGGAGCGCACGCGCGGCCGTGAGCATCCGTTCATCGAAGCTTGCCAAGCTCAGCGGCTGCCCGCGGCCGTGGAGGAACTGGAATGACGCGAGGTGAAGCGCGTCGAGCGTTCGGACCGGCGCAGGAAAAGGCTCGAGCGCCCGCGCGAGGACCGGCGACGCCAGTTCGAGGAGTGCGATGCGACCGAGAAGCGCCCGGACCGCCTCGGCGTGGGTGCGCGCGAGGCGACGGGCATGGATTCGCGTCCAGAGCTCGTACTCGAGCAGTCGGCTGGAAACGAGCGGCTCGTCCCATAGCGATGCCGGCGGCGAACGGTCCTCCGCCAACAGGTAAGCGAGCGCGACGGAGGTGTCGAGGTAGATCATCGGTCTGACCTGTCCCGATCGAGCTCGGACAGGATCTGCGCGAGCGGCGCGACGGGCAGTCGTGGCGGCGGACCGCCGCCTGCCATGACCGGCGCCGAGACCCAGCCCTCGCGCACAGCCTCCGCAAGCAGTGCATCGGCGAGCCATGGGCTGCGGCCTTCTCGCGGCGGAACGAGCTCGGCGACGACGCGGTCACGATCCGTGACCAGGACCGTCTCGCCGGACGCTGCCAGCCGGACGTACTCGCTCAATTTGTTCTTGAGGACCTTCAATCCAACGGAGCGCATGGTGATAGAAGGTAGCTTCTGGAAGCTACTTTGTCAACCATTTGGATCCTTGGCGTTGCCGCGTCTCGACGCAGTGCATCAGGCAATCGTCGTCAGCGGCGGTGCCACCTTGCGAGGTCGCCCCGGTAGACGAGGACCTGGGACGTCGAACCAGGACACGTGCCGGAACCGTGCGTCGTCGGCCCATCGTCACAGCGCTCCGTCGTACTTGAAGTAGGGATTGGCCCCTTCGAGCATGCCGATGTCGGCGCCCGCGCAGAAGAACTCGGGCGCGGGCTTCTTGCCAGCCTCCCCCGCCGCGGGCCGCGCACCGGTGAGGACGATGACGTGGACGGACTCGTCCATCCGCGCGTCGAGCACCTGCGCGTCGAGTTCCTTCATCATGTGGTACGAGTACGTGTTGGCGGGAGGGTTCGACAGCTCGAGCAGCAGCACGCCTTCGCTCTTCGAGGCGTTCACCAGAGGCGTCGTCATGCGGCGCCTTCTATCATTCCCCGCGGCTTGATACGTTGCTCCCGAGCGCGGGAGCAGGCTGATGCTGGACAGGAGCATGCCGCCGGCGCCGGGCAGTGCAGCGGGCGAGCACCCTGTCCTCTCGGTCGGCTTCGCTCACTGGTTCGCGCTGCCGGGATTCGTGCTCTCGATCCGGCCGCGCCTTGGATGGTGCCCTGCGTGCTCGGGGTGATGCTGTTGCGGCGCGCGGGCGAGGAGGGGAACTGGTGATGGAACCTCGGCCTGCGGTGCGCGATCGCGGAACGCTGCGGCTGGCGCTCCTGGCGATGGCCTTCGAGACCTGGTTCGTGCTCGCGCTGGTGGTGCTGCACTTGCTGCGCCGCGACCTGCCTCCGGGACGGACGATGATCAGCCAGTATGCGGTCGGCCCCGATGGCGCGTTGATGGCCTCGGCGTTCGTCGCGTTGGCCCTCGCCCTCCTGATGCTGGTCCTGGGCCTGCTTCGCGACGGGCCCAGGAGCTGGGCGGCGCGCATTGCCGAGGTGCTGCTCGGGATCGCGGTGGTGGGCCTGGTGATCTCCGCGGCCTTTCCGATGGACATTCGCCCGCCGCGGACGCTGTCGGGCAAGCTCCACGACATCAGCTTCCTGGTGAACGTGACGAGCTCGCTCCTGGCCTCTGCTCTCCTATCGGCAAGCTTCGGGTCGGATCCGCGGTGGCGGCCGCTCCGCGGCGCCGCGCTCGCGATGGTGGCGGCGCAGGTCGCCGCGTTCGTGGCGCAGATCGTCACCATCGTCACGCGCAACCACTGGGGAGTGGCGAACCGGCTCTTCGTCTTGACGATGGTGATCTGGTTCTTCGCGGTGGCGCTGCGCTTGAGGGTCGTCGCGCTCGATCGAGTTCTCGTCACAGCGCCCCTTCGTTCTTGAAGTACGGCGCGCTCTTCTGGAGCATCTCGATGTCTGCTCCCGCGCAGAAGAACTCGGTGGGTTTCTTCGAGTCGGGCGTCGGCGGCGCGCCGGTCAGCATCAGGACGTGGACGGACTCGTCCATCCGCGCGTCGAGGATGTGCGCCTCAAGCTCCCGCATCATCTCGTAGCTGTACGTGTTGGCGGGCGGATTCCTCAATTCGAGGACCATCACGCCGTCGTGCTTCGAGGCGTTCACCAGGGGCATCGTCATGCGGCACCAGTTCCAGGTCGAAGTTCAGCACATGGGGTAAGACTCGAACATGAGCTATGACGTCATAGTCGTGAAGCCTCCAGTTCCTGCGGGGGAGGAGGCGTGGCGAGCGTTAGAGTCGATCGTTGGGGAGAGCGGCGCGACGGCCCCGGATCTGCTCGGCTTCTACGAGCGCCTGACGGCGAAGTTCCCCTGCATCTGCAGTCTTTCCGAGGATCGCCTCGACGAGGGTGTTTGGAGCACCGGACCTCTCCTGCAGGCGTTCGGGCACCGCGCAGCGACGCTGACGTTCTTCGGGGACCGTGCGGTTGACGTGCTTCCGTACATTATCGAGAGGGCGGCTTCGTTGGGGTTGCTAGTTTTTGATCAGGTCACACACCAACTTCATTGCCCAGGCGGACTGCGCGGGTTCATGCTGACGGTCGAGGATGAGGTGCCGGTTCCCGCGCTCTCGGTAGGAATCATCGAGCAGGCCGTGGATCGCCTGTCGCCGGCTCGCGGACCAAGCTTCCTTGTGGTGGACGGCCCCCATGAAGCATACGCGCAGGCAGCGGGAGGCGATGGTGCTTTCACGGCAGAGTGGTACGAGGTCCAGAATGGTACCCCGCTGCATTGGGTCGGAGGCCTTAGCGACGTGCCACCGGACGGGGAGATCGCGATCCCGACGCGCGATGCCAGAGTGACCGTGCGCCGGAATGAGCGGCTCGCCTCGACCGACGTGAAGGAGATTCTGGGGGCCTTCGTGCAGGGCTCGCCACGCCCGTCGCGCTTCGCTTGGCGAAGAAGATGACTTCGTGCAGGCCTGCGCAGTTACCACTGTAGTACGGTCGAGGGCGACTCTTCCCGGGGCGGTTACCTGGGTGCGAGCGATCGCCAGCTCTTCAGAGCCTTGGGCATGAGCTTCAGGTCAGGGTCGGCGCCCTGATGCGCCGCTGAATGGATATCGAAGCCGAATAGCGACAGCCCGCTATCTGTGCGCGTCACCAATAGGAATGCGTGCGCGTTCGTCTTGCCAGGAAGAGCAAATTCCGTCACGAAGAACTCATACATCTTGTACGGGTCGCGGGAGATCATCTCGTCCATCCACATGCCGCCGCCCGTCGAGTCGATCTGCTCGTAGGTTCCGGAGAACGCGTACTTCTCCGAGGTCGCGCGCAGGTGCTCGGAGACCGAGGAGTCGTCAAGCTCACCGCGTAAGTCGCCGGACGCCACGGTGCGCAGGCCGTTCACGTCCTGGTGCAGGATTGCTTCGACGCATTGCCGTGAAAATGGCTGCAGGTCGTCATCAACGCGGACGGGAACTGGACGAACCAAGGCCCCGCCGTCCTCATGCATGTTCGCGCCCCAGTAGTAGCGGCTGATGCGCAAGCTGGAGCACGCGCTCGCGAATGCGACCGCGAGCAGTAGAAGTGCGAGTTGTCGCCTCGGTCCCGCAGCGCGCTCCGTCACGAGAACAGTCTACAGCAGATCCCTGCACAGCCGAATTGAAACCCCGCTGCACTCGGTTGCCGCGTTCGAGCAGTCCTGACAATTTGCCAGCGAAACCGCGGCGGAGCTTGTCACGTTGTCGCTCGCCCACGCTCCGGCCGTGCCTTGCGCAGGAACCCCGAGCGAATCGATGGCATGTCGCTTGCTGTTCCATCTTTCATGGAGCTCGTCTTCCAGAGGCACTCCTGGACACTCTACGCACTCGTGGTTGTGCTGGCCGCGTACCTCGCCGCGCGCACGGTGAACACCGTGGTGGCGGCGGCAATCGCGCCGGAGCCCGTCGTGCAGCAGGCGAGGGCGGTGTTGCAGGTCGCGGACCAGCCGCAGCCACTGAAGCTGGACGCGGAGAGAGTGGCGAAGTTGTTCGACGTCCCCCTCCCGAAGGCGGCGTCCGCTAGTACCGAGACCGCGGAGGAGCCCCACGGCCCCCGCGTATGGAACCCGGTCCCGGTCCGCTCTTCCCTGCACGGGACGCTGATCGGCACCGCGATCGCCGATCCGCACCGGTACTCGCTCTGCCAGATCACCAACCCGGACCTGAACGAGACGCAGATCTACGCGATGGGCGACAAGTACCAGAGTGCCCTCGTCTACCGGATCGAGAAAGAGCGCGTGCTGCTCGATCACGACGGAGTGAACGAGTACATCGACACCAGCGGCCCCGGCGCTCCCAGTCTCCATGGCTCGCCGGTACCCATCCCCGGGGTGGCACCGGTGCAGCGCGGGGACGCCGGCGGGGTGCGCCAGCTGTCGCCGCACCAGTACGTAATGGCGCGGAGCGAGCTCAACAGCGCGCTCACCAACCTCCCCGATCTCACGACCAAGGCGCGCATCGTGCCCTCGTTCAAGAACGGCGTCGCCGATGGATTCAAGCTCTTCTCCATCGTGCCCGACTCGGCTCTCGCTGACCGCCCGATCAGCGGCGCAGCGCGCCCATCTCCTTCTCGATCTGCAACGACTGCTCCATCGCGTCCGCCCACTCGCCGGGATCGGTGGTGACGATCGCCGCCGCGGGGTCGACGATGGCCGCCCCCAGGGCGCTGGCGAACAGGCTGACCAGGTTCTGGAAGGGGTGGATCCGCTCGTGCTCGTCCAGCTTGCCGCTGGCGATGCTCAGGTATGTCTGCGCGTTCTGTTGCAGGTGGCTGGCGGCCTCCGACAGCTCCTGATCGCGCCCGCCAATGTGGTCGAGCAAGGCGCGGTGCGGGCTCTCCGGGTCGCGCATGTCGAACACCTGCACCAGGCAATCCTGGGGGGCCGCGTCGGCGCGGTCCACCACGGTCACGCGCCAGGTCCGCTGCGACGCGAATTCCTGCGGCGAAGGTCCGCCGAGGGGCGCGACCGTCAGTGAGGCGCCGGCGTCCTCCTGCCGCATGGAGTTGATGCACGCGCTCACCAGCCGCTGCAGGTCGTGCGGCTTCATCGACTGTCCGGTGAACAGGCCCACCATGCGCGCGGGGCGCTCGGAATCCACCAGCGCCTGCAAGTACAACTGCTCCTTGCCTGCCGGCATGGAAGGACTCTGACCTTCCCCAGCTCGCGCGTCAACGAACCGTCAGGCGGACTCGATGATCACCGACACGCCCTGGCCCACCCCGACGCAGAGGGTTGCCAGACCGTACCGGCCGCCGCGCGCTTTCAAGGCATGGGCGAGGTGCCCCAGGATCCGCGCGCCGCTCATGCCCAGGGGATGTCCGATGGCGATCGCGCCACCGTCCACGTTGACGCGCTCGGGATCGAGGCCCAGCTCCTCGATCACCGCCAGCGACTGGGCGGCAAAAGCCTCGTTCAGCTCCACCAGGTCCAGCTGCTTCGCGGAGAGCCCCGCCTTCTTCAGCGCCTTCTGCGTCGCGGGCACCGGGCCGATGCCCATGACGCGAGGATCGACGCCGGCGCTTGCGGCGGCGACGATGCGGGCCAGCGGCTTGAGCCCGAGCTCGGAAGCCTTCCGTGCCGAAGCGAGCAGGAGCGCGGCGGCGCCGTCATTGATCGAGCTGCTGTTTCCGGCGGTCACCGTGCCGCCGTCGCGGAAGGAGGGCTTGAGCCTGGCGAGCTTCTCCAGCGACGTGTCCGCGCGCGGACCTTGGTCGCGGTCGACCACCACCGGCTGCTTCCCCGGCACCGTCACCGGCAAGAGCTCCGCCCGATACCGCCCCGCCTCGTGGGCGGCAAGCGCGCGCTGGTGCGAGCGGAGCGCGAACTCGTCCTGGGCAGCGCGCGCGATGCCGTACTTCGCGGCCACGTTCTCGGCGGTCTCGCCCATGCTTTCGAGCGGGAAGCGCTGCGCCATCCTCGGGTTGGGAAAGCGCCAGCCGAGCGAGGTGTCGTAGCTCTGCAGCGACCCGCCGGCGAATCCCTCGCCAGGCTTCATCACCGCCCAGGGCGCCCGGGTCATGCTCTCCACGCCGCCCGCGATGCAGAGGTCCATGTCGGAGAGCCGGATCGCCCGCGCGGCCTGCACCGCCGCCTCCAGCCCGCTGGCGCAGAGCCGGTTCACCGTCACGCCGGGCACATGCTCGGGCAGGCCGGCCAGGAGCAGCGACATGCGCGCGACGTTCCGGTTGTCCTCCCCTGCCTGGTTCGCACATCCAAAGACCACCTCGTCGACGGCGCCCGGCTGCGCGGCCGGATTGCGAGCGAGCAACTGTTCAATGACGTACGCGCCGAGATCGTCCGGCCGCACCGCCGAGAGCGCGCCACGCAACTTTCCCACCGGCGTGCGAACAGCGTCGATGATTAGCGCGTCCATTTCGATTACCATCCTTTCATGCACGTGCGCGAGGGCGATCCTGCCCCGGACTTCACCTTGAACGGAGTTCCATCGGGCGCCTATCATCTCGCCGACCAGCGCGGCAAGGTGGTGGTTCTAGCCTTCTATCCGGGAGATTTCACGCCGGTGTGCCTGCGGCAGCTCCAGCACTACGAGGCCCAGCGCGAGAAGCTCGTCGAAACCGGCGCGGTCCTCTGGGCTCTCTCCACCGACGATCTCGAGCTCCATGAGCGGATGGCGAAGAGCTATGCGCTCAGCTTCCCACTGCTCGCCGATCCCGGCGGCAAGGTCGCTGCCCAGTACGGCGTGCGCAGCCTGCTGGGGAGCGCGCGGCGCTCGATCTTCATCGTCGATCCCCAGGGAGTGATCCGCTACCAGAAGGAAGAGCCTCTCTCGCTGAGCTACCGGAGCGTGGACGACATCCTCCACGCGCTGCGCGACAGTGGGCTCATCCAGGCGCGCGCCTAGACAGGTGCGGGCTCGGTGTCGTGCAGCCTGGCGTAGTCGAGCTGCAGCCTTCCGTCCGGCTTCTGCGAGAGCATGTCGGCGAACCGCACACCGAATCGGAACTCCTCCGGCAAGTAGCGGTGCCTGGCGTGCAGCGTCTGGAACGTCGTCCCGTCCAACCCGATCACCGTGACCTGGAGCTCCACGTCGGTGCCCCGGATCGACTCCTCGGTCGCGTCCCGAAACGGGCTTTTCCCCTCGATTCGGTGGAGGATGGTCCAGCTCCGACCCATCGCCGAGCTCCGGTCGCGCACGAGGTCGAGATCGTACATCCGATACAGGAACACACCTTCCTGGGTGGTCTCCGCGCGGATGAAGGTCACCCGGACCTGCGCCTCGACGATGAAGTTGCGCCGCCGGTTCGCGACCCGGATGGCAAGGGTGCGGACGCCGTCCTGCAGGTAGACCGCGACGTTTCGCGAGAACTCCAGCCTGGCGACGGGCATCGAAAATTTCGTGAAGACGACTCCGGTCGCCAGCGCGACGGCGACCAGCGCCACGATCGATTCCACCGTCACCACCAGGTGCGCCGCCCTCGACTGCGGGTACATGGCCCCGTACCCGATGGTTCCCAGCGTCTGCACGCTGAAGAAGAACGCGTCCGCGAACGATCCATGCTCCGCGTTCGCGATCCCGCCGGTGACGACGTACACCAGCGCGAATCCGACGTTGAGCGCCAGCAACATGACCGCGATGACCAGCAGGGTCAGCGACCAGGGCGCGCCGAGCAGCTCATGATAGAGGTCGCCCACGACGTCCCGCGGCGCATGGACGACGTCGACTCCGGTGTCGTCCTGCTGGGGAGGAGGCGAAGCCGCCATGCGCCCGAGCATCGCGCGCGCCCGGGCGGCATGGCAAGGACGGAACTACTTCTTCTCCGTGGTGTCCTTCACGTCCTTCTTGACGTCGTTCTTGGTGGCCCGCGCCTGCTTCTTGGCGTTGCGCACGTTCTTCTTCGCGTGACGCTTCGTCTTGTCAGCGCCGCTGTCGGTGTGCAGCGCGTCCTTGGCGCTGTCGGTCGCGTTCGCGGCGGTGTCCTTGACGTCTTTTACCTTGTCGCTCTCTGCAAACGCAGGCAGCGCAAGGCTGATGGCCAGCGCCGCGATCATGCTCTTCAACATGTTCTCATTTCCCTTCGCAGGCCGGCCGATGGGCCGGCGGTCCTCCGGCAAGGTGCGCACGCGCCGTTCGGTGCACAACGGTCCGGAGGACCACCTGCCTTCAAGGCGGCCTACCGGTCCTTCGGCTGGCTGCCGGAGGGGGCGGTATCGACCGGCTTCTGGGTGTCGGTGGGCTGGCCCGTCACGTCGCCGGGACGCGAGGACATCCCCGGATCCTTGCTCGCACCTTTGTCGGTGCTCGGCGCGGGCGGCCGCGCCACGCTGCCCGACGTTGCCTGATCGGAAGGCGAGGAACTGGCGCCGCTGCGCGTGTCGGTCGCCGAGCCCGGCGAGGTGCTCTTGTCGTCCGACGCCTTCGGAGCAGCGGGCGACGCGGGGCTGCTCTTGGTCTCGTCAGCGGGAGGCGTGTCGGAGGGCGTTGTCTTCGCGCGGTGCATGTCCCCTGTCCCACTGCGGCCCTGCGCCGGCTGACGCTTCTTCATCTTCTTGCTCTTCGGAGCGGCCGCAGTCGAGCTGTCGTCGGGCCGCGGCTGCGCCTTCTTCGCCTTCGTGTCGGCGGACGGCGTCTGGTTGGCCGCCGGGTCGTTGCTGGGGAGCGTGGTGTTGCTCGTCGCGGTGTTGGACGAGTTGCCGGGCAGAGCGCTGCTGTTCTGATCGGCCGGGAGAACCGCGGTGCCCTTGTCCTCGGTGGGCTGCTTCTTTGGGGTGGTCGTGCTTCCAGTATCCGTGGTGGTCTGCGCGCGCGCCGCGAACGCGGAGAGCGCGAGGGCCAGCGCGGCTGTCGTGATGATCTTCGTCATTGAGCCTCCTTGGTTGTCTACGGGAGACTCTGGAGATTCTCGGGCGCGATTCCAACCGACGAGGGCACGCAGGTGCGAAGCGCGAAGAGGGAATGGCCCGCCTGGCCACTCCCTCTCGTCAATGCCTCGCGCTACAGGCCAGAACCGGAGCGCGTCATCCCGCCGGGGGCGGGACTACGCGCTGAAGCTCGACCCGCAGCCACACGTATGCTTCGCGTTCGGGTTCTTGAAGCTGAACCCGCTCTGCCCGAACTGGCCTTCGACGTAGTCGACCTCGACTCCGAGCAGGTACATCGAGCTCATCGGGTCGACGAAGCACTTCACGCCCTGGACCTCGAAGACCATGTCGCCGGGCCGTTCGTCTTTCTCGATGTCCAGGCTGTACTGGAAGCCAGAGCATCCGCCGCCGACGACGGCGACGCGCAGGCCCGAGCCCTGCAAGCCCTCGCGCTCGATGGTCTCCTTGACCATGGCAGCAGCCTTGTCCGTCAGCTTCACCGGGGCGGGCGGCTCGGCCTTCGCCTCGGCGTGATTGGTGGTCTGGGTCTGGGTTTCCATGGGTTCTCAGTATAGTCGGATGTGGCCGGAAAACTAGGGATTCAAAGAACGCCCGCCGTCCACCGTCAGGATTTCGCCCGTGATGAACGGCTCCTGGGCGAGGAACAACACGGCACGCGCCACGTCTTCCGGGCTTCCGATGCGCCCGAGCGGGATGCGATTCGTGAGCCGCGCGGCGTCCACCCCCTCCTGGAGGAGCACGGCCCCCGGAGCCACGCCGTTCACGCGCACCTCCGGCGCCCACTCCAGCGCGAGCAAGCGCGTGAGCGCCGCGAGGCCCGCCTTGGAGGCCGCGTAGTGTGCGTACCCCTTCCACACCTGCGTGGTCCCGCAGAGGTCGAGCAAGGTCACGATCGATCCCCGCGACGCGCGCAGCATCGGCAACGCCGCCTGCATCAGGTAGAAGGGTCCGGTGAGGTTCGAATCCAGCATGGCCTCGAACTGCGCCCGGGGGAGCTGGTCCGAGGGCGCCTGCTCGAACCGCGCCGCGCTGCACACCAGCAGATCGAGCCCGCCCAGCGCGCGCGATGCCTCGCGGACGATCCGCTCGGGCTCCCGTCCCTGGTCTCCCTGGATGAGGGGAGCGCCGCCGAGCAGCGCCGCGGTCTCCTCCGCCTCCTTCTTCGACTCGCGATAGTGCACGGCGACCCGGGCCCCTGCCCGGTGCAACTCCAGCGCGATGGCGCGCCCGAGGCGCTTCGCGGCGCCCGTGACCAGCGCTTGCATCCGGAGACAATACGCTCTCTATTGCCGCCCGCGATGGGGAAGAAGAACAAGGCCGGCAAGGCGAGAGCCGAAGCGCCGCCGCCGGAACCCTCTCCCGAGCAGGAGATCCCCATCTCGGCCGCGCCGTTGCCGCTCCAGCAGCTCGACGCTCGCGCGTTGGGCGAGTTCCTCGAGCTGTGCTTCGCCGACCGCCGCCTGCTGGGGCTCTGTGGTGAGCTCCGCCTCTACAGCCCCGGGTACCGGCTCGAGTCCATGCCGCCCAACCAGGTGGCGCGGCTGCTCGCGGACGAGGCCCGCGGGGCCAAGGACGCGGAGCAGTTGCTCGAGAAGGCCATCCGCGAGGCGTTGCGCAACCCGGTGCTCGAAGGCAAACCGCTCACCGACGAACACTATCGGGACCTGCTCGAGCTGTTCACCGGCGACCCATTGCAACACCTGGCCCGCCTCGCCTGGCGTGCGCTCATCGAGGAGGACGAGAAGCTGCGGCCCTATGCGCTCTCCGCCATCGATCTGGGGATCGAGGCGCTGGACGCGCCGGCCAAGGCCAAGGCGCCCCCTCGCAAGCCGCAGCTTCCGGCGGAGGTGACGGAGCTCCGCAAGGAGCTGGAAGAGGCCCGCAAGGGCGCCGACCGCGTCGAGAAGGAGCGCGAATCGCTGCGCGAGCAGCTGGCCGCGGCGAGGGTGGACATCGCCGGGCGGGAGAAGACGCTCGGAGAAGTGCGCGAGGAGCTGTCCCAGGCGCGCGCCGAGCTGACCCGCGCCTCCGCCGAGGTGGGGCGGCTGACCGCCGCAGGGGAGGGCAGGGCGCTGTCGGACGCGCGGCGGCTTGCGGACGAGAACCGGTCCCTCTCCGAGCGGCTGCGGACGGCGGTCGAGGATCGCGAAACGTTGCGCGCCCAACTGGCGCAGGCGCAGCGCGCCCCCACCGCTGCAGTGCCGGCGCCTGCGCCCGTGGAGGAGGAGGCGCTTCCGAGCGCGGAGGAAGCGTCCACCTTCCTCATCCCCATCTTCACCCGGGAGTTCTACGATTCGATCCAGCGCTGGGACCGGCGCATGCAGCGCGCGGCGTTCGACAAGGTGTCCCTGCTGGCGCGCGACTGGCGCCACGGCTCGCTCCGCGCCATCGCGCTGGAAGGGCTTCCGGGGTACTACCGCATCCGCATCGCCACCGACGTGCGGCTGATCTACCGGCGCGGAGAAGGAAACACGGTCGAGATCCTCTCCTTGATCGACCGCGAGGACCTGGATCGATACATCCGGCAAGCGAGGACCCGATGAACGAGATCGACGCCCGATCGCTGCAGCAGAAGCTCGCGGCCCCCAACCCGCCGCTGGTCATCGACGTGCGCAACCCGCCGGAGCTGGCGGTCGGGCGCATCGAAGGCAGCGTGAACATCCCGATGAACGAGCTGCCGTTCCGCCTCGCCGAGCTGCCCGAAGGGCGCGAAGTGGTGACGGTCTGCCAGAAGGGAATGCGCTCGTTCAACGCCGCAGGATGGCTTCGGCAGCAGGGGCGCAGCGCGACCAGCTTGCAGGGCGGTATGGATCAGTGGAAAGCGCTCGGTCTGCCGGTGACGCGCTGAACGGCGCGCGCAGCCCGGTCCGCGAGGCGGTGACGGTCTGGTCCTGCGTGATCGGCGGGCTCGCCGCGCTGCAACTGCTCGGGTACTGGGTGCCCCTCGTCCGCGGCCTGGTCGGGGCCGTCGCGGTGGCGGCATTCCTGTACGTGCCCATCCGCTTCCTCGAGCGCCGGGGGCAGGACGCGCGCGACGCGGGTTGGCGGTTCGACCGCCTCGGGCGGGACCTGGCTTGGTCCTTGGGGGCTTGCGCGGTGGTGCTGCCGCTGTTCGCGGCCGGGTACGTGCTGTTCATGAAGTGGGCGGCTCATCTGCCCGCCGAGACTCGCTGGTGGCTCACGCCGAGCGTGCTCGACCATCCATTCCACTTCCGCGTGCCGCTCGATTGGGAGCTCGCCGGGCAGGTCGCCGGGAACGCGGCGGTCGCGTTCTCCGAGGAGTTCTTCTACCGCGGATACATGACGGTGCGCTTCGAGGAGCGGTGGGGTCCGGTCAGCAGCGCGCTGGCAGCGGCGGCCCTGTTTGCTCTCGGCCACCTGCTGACGCCCGCGCCCTGGCGCCTGGCGGTGTTCTTTCCGGCCCTGTTGTTCGCCTGGCTCCGGAACCGCACGGGAACCATCGTCGGAGCGTCCGTCGCGCACTTCCTGTGCAACGTGTGGCTGCTGCTGCTGGAGCGGTCGGCGTAGTGAGGCGCGCCAGGGCGTAGCCATCGCATGGATCCGCGTCGCGGCGGAGGCGAGTGTTGGTTCACCGGGTGGAGGCACGACAGAGCACGACGGCAACATCGTCCAGCAGATCGCCGGAGCGTAGCCGCGGCAACTCCGAGAGACGGGCCGCCGCGGAACGGGTTCCCGCTCGCGCACCAGCGATGAGATCCGATCGTGCGAAGCGTGCTTGAGGAGCCCGTCGGAAAGCGAGCAGCAGCGTGGCACCGTCGTTCAGCTCCGCCTCGAAGGGGACCGCCTTGGAGGCTCCACTGCCCAGGAGCGGCTTCCGGAACTGCTTGGCAGTCAGGTCGGCCGTCCTGTCGTCCACCAGCCACGCGCCGCAGTCGCCGATGCTTGCGCCCACGATCCGGGTTCCGATGACGGTGGCGAGCACGATCGCGCATTGACCGCCGTCGGACGCGAGCGCAGCGTCCGTGCTTTCGAGCAGTGAGGTCCATGCCTGCACGCTGGCACCATGCGGAAGAAGCAGCTCTCGTTTCCCTGCAAAGGGCACGGTGGATGGCGCCCGAACGCAGGCCGGCCCAACGGAACCCGCGTGACGCATCACGGACGCGACCAGGTCGACGCGCGGCATCCAGTGCACCTGGTCTGGCGCACGATGGAGGACGTCCCGTCGCTCCGGCGGAACGCAGTCTACCCGAAGGTCGTGGCGGCAATCCGCAGGAGGTGCAACCGGGAGGACTTCCGGATCGTGTACGCCTGCGTGCTCGGCAACCACCTCCACCTCATCGCGGAGTGCGACTGCGCCGAGGCGCTGGCGCGAGGGATGGCCTCGCTCGGAACCAGCATCGCCATGCGCGTGAACCGCATCACAGGCCATCGCGGTGCTGTTTTCCAGGACCGGTATTTCGTCCGCGAGCTCCGGACGCCCACCGAGGTCGCGAGAGCAGTCGCCTACGTGGTTGGAAACGAGAAGCATCACGGGTTCGAGCCTCGCGCGCCGCCGCCGCTGGCACCGCCGGCGACCTGGCTGCTGCGCGAAGGATGGCAGCGAGTGGCGTCCACCGGGGACGGGATCGATTTGGGCAGACCTCGCCCGGGCCCCGGGAGCAGAGAAGACGATGCACGCGCTGCGGCTGTGACGTAGGGACCAGCGGCTCGTGCATCCAAAGTCAGACGTCGATCCGGGGAGGGGATTGATTTGGGCAGACCTCGCCCGGCCCCGGGAGCAAGAAGACGATGCATGCATTGCGGCTGCCCGAGGAACCTTGGCAAGCCGGCCACCCGGACAACCCACGCCCAATTTCGCACGGGGTCACGTCGGCGAGCAGGGCGGACTGGAGCGCGCGGGTGAGAAAGGATTTGAACACCCTCGCGCGGGGCCCCGAGACGAAGAAAACGATGCCCGCGGCCGTGCCGAAGACGCACACGGCGGCCTCGGCATCTCACCCCATGGGAAGCCAGGCAGAGCGCTCAGCCTTCTCTTGCCGGCACTCCGAAACGCCACCGTCGTCTCTGGCGACAACGAGCGGATCAGCAACCCGGCTCGTCCCATGCCCTCGAAAGCCAGGCAGAGCCGCTCAGCCTTCTCCTGCCGGCACCCGCAACGGCCAACGTCGTCTCTCGCCCTCGGAAAGGCTGCATTGAAGCGCGCGGCCGAGGCCGATGATCGGAGCGTTTCGAGCATGGCATTGCGGATCATCCGGGACTGGCTCACCAACGAGAAGTTTCTTCCGGACGCCCCACGGCACGAGCCGATCACCGCAATTCCAACTCGTGGTAGGCAGAGGCTCCGGTGAGCGACATCCCCGCGCAGCTCTGGAGGTGAGTACGCGGGGAGATGCCCCACGACGAGTTCGGGTACTGGCTTTACGACAATGCTGATTCTCTCAAGTCGGCGCTGCGACAGGGCATCGGCGAATTGATCGACGTTGATTTCTGGCCCGCACCAGTCACCGGCTCGGATGCGGAGCGCATGTGCGCCAGACTCGCCACCGAACTGCCCCGTCGGTGCGGGTGTCCGCTGATGATGGACCGGCAGTGGCTTCCATTCGGGAGCGAGTTTCTCCCGGAAAAGGTCGCCCAGGCGTTCGAGACCCTGGCGAAACGGAACCCGTGGCTCACATTGTCCCGGTGCCGCCGGTGCGGCCAGAAGTGGTACGTCGCATGCGACACCGCAGACGACTACTGGTGCTTCGAGCGCCTCGAACACGGCGACGCTGAACGCATTCTCGCGTCGAACCAGTGGCCACTCACCTTTGACGGCTGGCTAAACGTCTGGCCGGAGGGCGCTCAACTCGGCCCACGGACGGTGCAGACGACGGAGTTTCATCGGGGCATCATCACCGACTTCGCTGCTGGGCTCTCCACCCGTTAAACGGCATCCCACAAGCCTTGGTTGGCACTGGGCGAACAGCCCGTACGGCCTCGGAAAGGAGGCCGAGGCCGCAGCCTACCGCGGGGCGACCCAGCGCGCGCTGGACGCCGGTAACACGCTGGGCATCAGCAAGCCGGGCAGAGCTGCTGCCGGAACCTCCTGCCAGCACTTCGCCACCCCACCCGCGACGGGCGGAAGGTCTGCCCAAATCAATCTGCGTGGACAGGGATACGCAATGCCCGCGCGGATTGATTTGGGCAGACCTTCCCGAAGCCGGCGCGAATGGCAGAAGATTCGCCGCGAAGGGCACGAGACCGATTAAAGCGACCGGATGTCCGTCAGCGTTCGCGGAATGGCGACAACCTCCCGCTCGGCGACTTCCCGGAACCCTTCGATCGGTCCCGCGGTTCCCGACAGCACCATCGCCGCCCGCAGCATCCGGTGTGACTTCACCCGCGGATCCAGGTCGTTCGCCCCAGGCCCGATCTCGCAGCGCTGGCACGGGATCAACCCGTCCACGAGTCCGACCTGCAGCGGATGTCCCCGCCGCAGCGCAGCCATCACCCGGCCGTTGCTCACCACCACCGCCATCGCGGGGAGCGACTGCCCGGTCTGTTCGAAGGCGCGCTCCGTCTCCCCCACCGCGGCGGCGAGCGAGCGGGCCGCGGTCGAGGCATCGAGGTCGTGATCGTCCAGGCGCCCCACGTCGCGGAGCCGGGAAAGGAAGGTGAAGAAGAGCGCCTCGGCTGCAGAGTCGCCCTTCACCGAACGGCGTAGGTAGTCCGGCAGGTTCTTCAACAGGGCGGCTCGTACGGGCGCGAGCGTATCGGGCTGGCCGGCGGTTGCGAACAGCCAGCGCTTGAAGCGGAACGGCAGCGTCATCTGCTCGTTGAACGACCGAGTCGTCGATCCGACGGCCCCGCTGCAGATCAGGGCCGCCTCGCTCTCCACGCCTTCGGCCAGCTTCTCGGGGAGCGCGGCCTGGCCGCCCAGGGGACGCTTGCGCAACAACAGATCGTCGCTCTGGAAGAAGCCCACGCCGGCGGCGCGCTCCGAGTCTCCGAGCGAGACCTTGCCCGCGAGCCGGCGGAGAAGACATCCCAGAAGGCTCGCGTCAGACTGATGAATGGCGAGGAACTCGGCCAAACAAACTGCCCTCCCTGACCGCAATGTGGGTCTTGTGGGATCGTAGCGCACCCTTCGGTGCCGCGCCAATTGTCGATCTTTGACCGCTCCCATCCGCACGGTAGACTCGCGGCAACATGGCCGATCCCGGTGACATCGCGATAGGAATCGATCTGGGGACCAGCTACAGCTGCGTCTCCATCCTGGAGAACGGCCAAACCACCGTGATCCCGAACGAATGGGGCGAGCGTACGCACGCGAGCGTAGTCAGCTTCCTCGAGGACGGCACGGTGCTCGTCGGCAACAGCGCCAAGCGAAACATCATCACCAACGCCGACAACACCGTGTACAGCGCCAAGCGCCTGATCGGCCGCTTCTACTTCTCCGACGAGGTGAAGAAGGCGCAGGCGGTGATGCCGTACAAGATCGTCGAAGGCGAGAACAACTCCGTACGCATCCAGATCCGGGAGAACATCTACTCGCTCCCCGAGATCTCCGCGCTCGTGCTCAAGGAGATGAAGTCGATCGTCGAGAACTACGTCGGGCACGAGGTGAAGAAGGCGGTCGTCACCGTCCCCGCCTACTTCAACGACAACCAGCGCCAGGCCACCAAGGACGCCGGCCGGATCGCCGGGCTGGACGTGCTCCGCATCCTCAACGAGCCGACCGCCGCCGCGCTCGCGTACGGATTCGGAAAGGACATCACGCAGAAGATCGCGGTCTACGACCTCGGCGGCGGCACCTTCGACATCTCCGTCCTCGAGATCGGCAAGGACGTCTTCGAGGTCCTCTCCACCGCGGGCGACACCTACCTGGGCGGCGACGACTTCGACGACCGCATCATGACCTGGCTCGCCGAAGGCTTCCTCAAGCAGCACGGCATCGATCTGCGCCTCAACAAGTACTGCTTGCAGATGCTCAAGGAGGCCTCCGAGCGGGCCAAGATCGACGTGGGCCGCGACGGGGTGTCCAAGATCCAGGTCGAGGGCATCTGCCAGGACCCGGCCGGCAAGGTGATGGATCTCGCCGCCACCCTCAGCGAAGCCGAGTTCAACAAGATGGTGATGGACCTGGTGCAGCGGACCTTCAAGGTCTGCGACGAGGCGCTGCAGAGCGCGAAGATGACCGCGCAGGACCTGGACGCCGTCATCCTCGTCGGCGGTCCGACCCGGCTGCCCATCATCCGCACCAGCGTCAAGCACTACTTCGGCAGGGACGTGATGGCGGGGATCGACCCCGACGAAGTGGTGGCGATGGGCGCGGCCATCCAGGCCAGCAGCCTCCTCGACGCCAAGAGCGATCACTACCTGCTGGACGTGACGCCTCTGACGCTGCGGGTGGGCACGGTGGGCGGCTACACCGACAAGATCATCGACAAGAACACCCCCATCCCCATCGAGCGCAGCAAGTCGTACACCACCAACCGCGACGGTCAGGAGCGGGTGAAGATCCGCGTCTACCAGGGCGAGTCGAACAAGGCGGAGGAGTGCGAGATGCTGGGAGAGTTCGAGTTCTCCGGGTTTCGCATCGGATATCGCGGGGAAGTGCGCATCGAGGTCACCTTCGAGATCGACACCAATGGCATCGTCAACGTGACCGCCGCCGACGTGGAGACCGGACAGAAGACGTCCTGCACGATCCGCTTGTCCTCGGGTCTGACGGAAGACATGATCAAGACCGCGCAGGAAAAGAACGCGCGGACGCAGCTCGCGCGCGGTGAGGCTGCCGCTTGATGGACGAAGCATTCGAGATCGAAGCGCGGGCGCTGGCACAGGTGCTCGAGGAGCTGGACTACTTCCAGATCCTCAAGATCGGCCAGAACGCCAGCCCGGGCGAGATCAAGGCCGCCTACTACCGCGAGTCGCGCGCCTATCATCCCGATCGCTTCAGCACGCTCCCGGCCGGCGAGATGAAGGACACCATCGGCCGCATCTACAAGCGCATCAACGAGGCCTACGTCTGCCTGCGCGAGGACACCAAGCGGGTCAAGTACCTGGCCGACGTGCTCGGGCCCGAGCGGCAGAAGAAGCTGCGCTTCGTCGAGGCCAGCGAGCAGGAGCTGAAGAAGGAAAAGGAGCAGGAGGTCGGGGCCACTCCCCAGGGCCGCAAGTTCTTCATGGCCGGCCTGGCCGACATGGCGGCGCAGCGTTTCGCCTCCGCCGAGCGCAATTTCAAGATGGCGCTCACCTACGAGCCGAGCAATCCGAACTTCAAGGCCAAGCGCGACGAGGCCGGCAAGCTGATCAAGAACGACATGAGCATCCGGTGAACGGGTTCGACCTGTTCTGCCTCCTCCTCCTCGTCCTCTTCGCCATCTGGGGCGCGTTCCGCGGGCTGCTGCGGCAGCTCTTCGGCCTGATCGGCTTCGTCGGCGGCATCGTGCTCGCGCGTCTGCTCGCGGACAGCTTCGGGAACGCGTTCGCGAAGGACCTGGGCCTCCCGGTGGCGGTGGCGACCGCGGCAATGGCCATCGCCCTGTTCCTGGCGGCTGAGATCGCGGCGAAGCTGGTGGGCAGGTACCTGCACAAGCGCATGACCGGAGGGTTCACGCGCGCGGTAGAGCGGGGTGGTGGGTTCCTGCTCGGCTCGGCGAAGGGACTGCTGGTGGCCTGGGCGTTCGCCTCCATCGTCGCGCTGGTACGGCCGAGCTTTCAACACCTGATGGAGGAGACCTCGCTGGCCAAGATGGATTTCGGGCACTCGCACGTGCTGAACGTCGCGCGCGAGGTGAACCTGATCACCGAGCTGCGCGGCCCGAGGAAGACTTGAGGGATCCAAAATTCACGGCGCGCGGCGCGCCCGAATCCGCCTTGCGCAGGTAGAGCTCAGCCCGCCGGCCAGATGCAGGAGACGTCCACCCGCATCGCCGGCACCCCCAGCGCGACGTCGCGCGCCGCGAAGAGCACGAACTCCGGCGAGGACCCGAGAACCATCTGCCGCATCCACAGCGATCCGGGCACTCCGGCCAGCTCGCCGAACAGCTCCGCGTAGCGCATGCCGGCAGGCTTGCCGAACCAGTGCGCGACCCGCGCGTCGCGAAAATCCGTGGGCCCTTGCTGCAGCTCGTACACGCCGCCTGCTCCGCCCGCGGCCATCGCCGCCACGTCGTCGTGCGGAGCACGCCGCGACCCGCTCACCGCGCCCTCGTTCAGCATCCCCAGGTCCGCGAACCCGCCGACGCGGTACCAGTCCAGGTAGGCCGGCCCCGGCAGCCACGCCGCCGGCCCGTGGCGCAAGGAGAGGCCGCCCAGGTAGCCCAGGGGCTTGTCCGCCTCCATCGCCTGCAGGAACTCGGCGACGTGGCGGTCGTAGTCGGATGCGCCTTCGCGCGGCCAGTGGAAGAACGTGTACGCCAGCATGCTCAGTCCCGCAGCGCCTGCGCGTCGAGCTTCTTCAGGCGCGTCAGGGCGTACTGGCGGTCGATGACCACCCGCTCGCCGCGCTTCTCCGGCGCGTCGAACATCACGTCGGCGAGCAGCTCCTCCATGATGCTGCGCAGGGCGCGCGCGCCGAGCTTCTTCTCCACCGAGTACTCGACGATGGCGCGCAGCGCGCCTTCTTGAAGGTCCAGGTCCACGCCATCGAGCGTGAGCGCCTCGCGGTACTCGCGCG
Organism: Myxococcales bacterium; assembly: GCA_036513415.1. GTDB lineage: Bacteria > Myxococcota > Myxococcia > Myxococcales > 40CM-4-68-19 > 40CM-4-68-19. The sequence goes on from DATBZA010000124.1 coordinate 24,722, forward strand.
CCAGCGCATCGGGCGGCTCGGTGAGGATCCGGTACAGCTCCTCGGGCGTCAGCTCCTCCAGCTGTACCTGCACCGGGAGCCGGCCCAACAGCTCCGCCAGCATCCCGTACTCGATCAGCTCCTTCACGCGCAGGCGGGAGGCCCCCATCCGGCGCCCCGCGCTCCCGAACCCCACCTGCCGGTCCACCTGGACGTGGTGGAGGTCGGTGAACGTGCCGGCGCAGATGAAGAGGATGTCGCTCGTATCCACCTGCACGAAGTCGTGCTTGTTCCAGTGCTGCGTCACGTTGAGGGGCACGAAGATCTCGCGACCCTCCAGCATCTTCAACAGGGCCTGCTGGACGCCCTCGCCGCCGATGTCGCGGCTGCCGGCGCCGGTCCGTGCGCTGCCCGTCCTGCGCGCGATCTTGTCGATCTCGTCGATGAAGATGATCCCGCGCTGGGTGGCGTCGATGGAGTGGCCGCTCTTGAAGAGCAGCTCGGCCACCATCACCTCCACGTCCTTTCCGTAGTAACCGGCCTCGGTATACTCAGTGGCGTCGACCACGGTGAACGGCACCTCCAGCAGGTCAGCCAGCTTGCGGGCGATGTGCGTCTTCCCCGAACCGGTGGGACCCATCAGCAGTACGTTCGACTTGCGCAGGAGCGTCGGCTTGTCCAGTCGCCGCTGATCGATCCGTTTCAGGTGCTGGTGCGCCGCGGTGGAGACGGCGCGCTTGGCGGCCGTCTGCCCGATCACGTACCGATCGAGGTGATTGTAGATCTCCCGCGGGGTGTGGACCCGGATGTCCTCCCGCGCGGGGGGTACCCGTCGCGGCCCGCCGGACGGCGGGAAGGAGTGCGTGCGATCGTCCTTCGGCATGCGCCCCAGTGTACCGCAGCCGGTGCCGTGCCCGCATGCCCCCCCGACTCCCGGGCGCTCCTCGCTTGCAGTCGCAGCGCGCGGCGTCCAGCTTCAGAGGTCACCTGACGAGAGAGGACACCTACGATGACCCTTCGCAAATGGATCACGTTCGCATCCGCAGCCGCCCTGATCGCGGGCGCTAGCGCTTGCACCGAGAACCGCGGCACCAGCGCCGACAAGGCGCCGGCCGACAACACGGCGCAGGGCCGCCGCGGTGACACCCTGCCTCGCGCCCGCGATGCTGGCGTTGCCGACACGGCCACCGGCTCGGGCTCGGCCACCGGAATCACCGGGAGCAGCACCGACTCCAAGGCCCCCAGCGACAGCAGCGGGACGAGCGACACCAAGAAGTAGCTGAGCGCCGCCAGGAGGCTCGGCGCGCCTGTCGGACACCGATCCTGGTGTCCGCGGCGCCGTCCCGGCGTGCGGTGGAGCCTCCTCGTGACCGCCGCTGGGGCGGCGCGTTCATCGCTTACGTAACGGCCTTGCGGAGCGCTGCCTCGACTCGAGGCAGCGCTTCCTCGACGTCGCGCACCGACACGGCGCCCACGCTGAGCCGGAACCACCCGTTTTCCCCGCTCAACCCGAAGGCCTGGAACGGCACCATTGCGAACCCTGCCTCCTCGAGCAGGTACTTCCGTACCTGGTCGTTCGTCCGGAAACCGCGCTTGCCGATCAGGTCGAACTGCACCGAGAGATAGATCGCGCCCTGCGGGGGAATGTCGCGCACCGGCAAACCCGCCTTGGCCATCCGCGTGAACCCCTGGTGGAGGCGGTCCAGCCTTTCTTGAAGGCGGCCCTTGTGCTCGCGCAGGTAGGCGTCCACGGCCGGCGCGTCGCGCAGCAGCTCCGCCGTCGCCACTTGCTCCGCCCTGGGCGCCCAAGCCCCGACATGGCCGAGGATGTCCTTGAGCGCGGCGATCACCGCCCGCGGGCCGATGCACCAACCGACGCGCACGCCGGTGGCCGCGAACGATTTGGAGATGCCGTCCACGAAGATGGTGTACCGCGCTGCCTCCGGCACCGCGTGGACCGGGGTGTCGTGCCGGGCGCTGCCAAACGTCAGCATCCAGTAGACCTGGTCGTACAGGAGGTAGAGCGGCTTTTCGCCCGCGCGCTCGCGACGGCGGTTCTCCGCGACCACCGCCTCCGCGATGCGCCCCACCTCTTCAGGGGAGAGCACCGTCCCAGCCGGGTTGAGCGGAGTGTTCAGCGCGATCAACCGCGCCCTGCGCAGCTCGGGCTGGAGCGACGCGGCCGTGGGCAAGAACCCGTGCTGGGGATCCGTCTCCAGCGGCACGCCCTTCGCGCCCACCAGGTGGCAGTAGTGGTTGTTGTTCCAGCTCGGCACCGGGTACACCACCGTGTCCCCAGGCTCGATCAGCGCACGGTACGTGGCATAGATGACCGGCCTCGATCCGCCGGCGATCACCACGCTCTCCAGGGGGACCTCGAGGTCGAGCCGGTCGCGCCAGAACTCGCGCACGGCCTCGCGCAGCCGCAGCACGCCGTCGCTGGGCGGGTAGTTCGTCTCCCCCGCCGCCAGCGCCTTGAGCGTGCCGTCGCGCAGGCGGTCGGGGATGGGGAACTCACGCGAGGAGAAGTCCCCGACGGTAAAGTTGGCGATCTTCTGTCCCGCCGTGACAGCCGCCCGGATCTCGGCAGCGATGCGGAGGATCTCAGAGCCGACCAGGCCCCGGGACATCGTGGAGAGACCGCGCCGTGGGTCCGGACCGTCCAGATCGAGCGGCAGCTTCTCCATGGGAGTCTCCAGCCTCGGGCAGGACGGGCCCATCTACCATAGCTTAGTCGGTAGAATCGCGACGCATGCGGCTCAAGGCGCTAGTCTGGATTATCCGCCCGGGACCCAACGGCCCGCAGGTCCTCTTGCTGGAGCGGCCGGAGCGTCGCGCCGGCGGGGAACACCCCGTGACCGGAAAGGCGGACCCCGGCGAGAGCCCGGCGGCCGCGGCCGAGCGCGAAGCCTTCGAGGAGACCGGACTGCGGGGAGAGCTGGTGGACCTGGGCTACGCGCACCGCTATCGGGGGCGGAGAGGCGAGTTCGAGGAGCACGCATTCCTGCTGCGCGTGTCGCCCGACGCGACCCCGGTGCTCTCCGACGAGCACAGCGGCTACCGCTGGGCGTCGGAGGAAGTCGCGCGCGCGGCGATCGGCTGGCACGCGCATGCGCGCGCCCTCGATCTGGCGCTGAAGGCGTTCTGATCGGGTCCGTCGCTGAAGGCGCCTCGGCCAGGGTGGCTCAAGGACGCGGCCGGGCCGTGGAGGCGCGCTCGACCAGCTTCACTTCGAGGATCTCCGTACGGGGCCGACCGGCTTCGAAGATGAGCTTGGCCGCCAGGCGGCCTTTCTCGACGATCGGCTGGGAGATGGTGGTCAGGGGCGGGTCGGCGGTCGCGGCGTCGGGGATGTCGTCGAAGCCGACCACCGAGAGGTCCTGCGGGACCCGCAGGCCGCGCGCCCGGGCGGCGTCCATCGCAGCGAGCGCGACGACGTCGGACATGGCGAGGATGGCGGTGGTGTCTGGCCGTGCCGAGAGCAGCTCCTCCGCATGGCGGGCGGCGGCCTGCCGCTCGTTCGGGACCTCCATGATGGGTACATGGTCGAGCTGGATGCCGTGCTCCGCCAGCGCGGCGGCATAACCCGCGGCGCGATCGCGCTGGGTCCTGTATTCCGCGGACCGCAATCGCTCTGCATCGACCCAGCCCAGGCGCGACGGCTCCGCAGCCTCCATCGAGAGCAATCCGATCTTGCGGTGGCCGAGATCGAGCAGGTGCCGGGCGGCGAGATAGGCGCCCCGGCGGTCGTCGATCAGGACCGAGCTGATGCCAGGACCGGCGTCGAGGTCGACAGCCACGAACGGGAGCCTGCGTTTGCGGGCAAGAGAGATCAGCTGATCTCCCACGCTCAGGCAGTGAACGATGAAGCCGTCCACCACCGCGGTCTGGATCCTCCAGGCGGCGTCCTTTTGCCGCGTGGCCGAGACCAGCGACATCCCCGCCCCGCGCTCGTCGCACACCTCACCGATGCCGGCCATGAGCAGGCGCGCGAATGGATCGCGAAAGAAGTAGGCCGTGTCCTCGGCCATGACGATCCCGATGGCGTTGACCTTGCCCGCGCGGAGCAGACGGCCCCTGGGGTCGGGACCTGCGTAGCCCAGGCGCCGCGCCGATGCCTCGACCCGTTCCTTGACCTCCGGCCGGACGAGCTCGGGCCGGTTGAAGACGTTCGAGACGGTGCCCTGCGACACCCCGGCCGCTTTCGCCACCTCGGCCAGCTTCACCATCCGCTTCATCCCCTCGAAGATAGAGGATCTTTTGAATCGTTTCAATCCAGGCTTGACACCGCCCGGGATCCGCCGCAAAACAGGGGAGGTACTTGAATCGATTCAAATGAACCGATTCAACACGAGGAGGTACGGGTCATGAACGCGATGGTCTTGGCAAGCGCCCTCATCAAGGCGAAAAGCGACGCACCCCGACTCGACCAGCGCGAGTTGGAGCTTTCCTACTCCGGCCTGCGACACGGCCTGGGGGATGTCGCCCGCGTCGTCTCAGCGCTCGGTGGCGTCGCGCTGTACGCCTGGGTGCTGGGCATCGTTGGCCGCTAAGCCTGCGGCCAGCGGCGCGAGCTCGGAACGAGTTCAACTGTCAACACTCAGTTCAACCGGTTGAACTAGTTCATCTGGGTGAACTCGTCGCGACGACCCAGCGAGTTGGGGACGCCGGCATCCATCTTGGGCGCACTACCTGATGAAGCTCGTCGCGCAAACTGCGGCTACCCTGCGGCAGTAACGCCTTCAACCTGCACGCCCGCCCCTGGGACGATCACCGCACGATCGCCGTATCGGCTCCTGCGGACGGGGCGGCACTCAAGCCGCATGGCCGTCCACGAAGAGCTGGCCACGGGACCGGCAATGCGACCACGAAGGGCAGCGACTCGCGCCCGCGCGACTCCCCCGGCGAACAGCGACAGCTACCCCCGCGCGGGAACGCCGAGCGAGATCGGTACCGGCTGGGCCGGCTCGGCCGCGAGCTGGTCCAGGGAGGTCCGCCGGTACACCTCCAGCATGCGGTCCTGGCCGACCTTCCAGACGTGATACATCGTGCACCCGGCGCTCACGTCGCAGCGGTCCTTGTGGTCCAGGCAGACGTTCAGCTGTACCGGGCCCTCCACCGCCTCGATCACCTCGAGGAACGAGATGTCGCTGGCGGGACGGGCCAGCTGGTAGCCACCGTGTGCGCCGCGGCTGGACCGGATCAGGCCCTTGTCCGTCAGGATCTTGAGGATCTTCGCCAGGAACTCGCGGGGCAGGTGCAGCGTGGTGGCGAGGTCCTGCAATGACGCGATCTTGCCCACCGGCAACCCGGCGAGGTGGATCATCGCCCGCAAGCCATAGTCGATCTTGCGGCTGACCTGCAGGACGTGCTGCATGGTAGGGAGATAACCAGCGTCGCAAAGGAGCGTCAACAGAGTGATCGACCTCCACTCCCACACCCTGCACAGCGACGGGGATCGCACGCCCGCCCAGCTTTTCGCCGAAGCGAGCGCGGCAGGGGTCAAGGTGCTCGCGGTCACTGACCACGACACGGTGTTCGGCCTGGAGGAATGCCGCGTCGCGTCAGAGCAGTCGGGCGTACGCTTGGTCCCCGGGATCGAGCTCTCCTGCGACCTGCACGGCCGCGAGGTCCACGTGCTCGGGCACTTCATCGACGCACGGTCGCCGGCGCTGGAGCGGCTCGCGACCCTCATGCTCGCGGAGCGGCGCGAGCGGATGGAGCGCATGGTCGTGCTGGCTCGGAGCGCCGGGTTCACCGGCGTGACGATGGACCGCGTGGTCGGCGCCAGCGGCGGCGAGAACCTGGGCCGGCCGCACCTCGCGCGTGTGCTGGTGGACGCGGGTCATGCGGAGAGCATCAAGGACGCGTTCGATCGATTCCTCCACACGCGCGGGCCCCTCTGGGTCGATCGCCGGCGGCTCCCGGTCGACGAAGCCGTGCAGCTCGTCCACGATGCTGGGGGAACGGCCTCCATCGCCCATCCCGGCGCCAACGGCATCTCCAGACAGGAGCTGAAGTCCATGGCCGAGACCGGGCTCGACGGGGTGGAGGCGTGGCATCCCGAGCATCCGCCGAATCAGGCGGCGGCGTTCGTGCTCTGGGCAGACGCCCTCGGCCTGCTGGTGACGGCCGGGAGCGACTTTCACGGACCCGGTGTGCAGCCGGAGCGCAAGCTCGGCGATCGGACGCTGCCGCTGGAGCGCTTCGCTGCGCTGGAAGAGCGCGCTAACCGGTTTGCCCGAGGGAGTCGTCCTCGCCGATGACGTGGTGCACGGTCAGCGTGCGGCTCTCCTCCGAGATCGTGTAGCGGACGCAGACGCGTCCCAGTTGCAAACTGAGCAGAGGCGGCGACTCGCCGGACATCCAGGTCTGCGGCACGTTGGGGGGAGTCAGGTCAGCGAGCTCGGTGATGTCCTGGAGCATCTGACGCAGCCGTTGCTGCGTCTGAGGCGACAATTTGCCGATCTTCGCCATCGCCGCCGGGGCGACGCGGATCCTGAAGAATGAGTTCGTCAACCAGTCTGTCCAAGTCGAGGGCAATTGGGGGCACACTCCCGCATGTCGTCGTGTTGCAAGGCGTCAGCCATGCGGGGGTCTCCCTCTGCCGAACTGCACGACTCCCTTCGTTTACCCAGCCCGGAGCGGCAAAAACGCCAGTAAACTCGTTAAATGGTCGGAAATTATTGCCGCTTTTCCACCCGAAGTGGAATCGAACGGTAATTACTTCCAAGTATCCTGAATCAGGACGCGTTTCCGCCGCCGAAGGCCGCGGCTGCCCAGCGCACCAAAGGCGTCCAATACACGCCCAGAGCGAGGATGGGCACAGCGAGCGCAACGAGAAGCCCCGTGTAGACCGCGGGCACCGCCAGCGGCCGCTGGTCCACGGCTTCGTCGAGATACATCGCCTTTATGATCCGCGCGTAATAGAAGAGCGACACCGCGCTGTTCAAGACGCCGATCACGGCCAGCAGCACGTACCAGAAGCCGCCCCGCTGCACGACCGCCGCGAAGATGAGGTACTTCCCGATGAAGCCTGCGAATGGAGGGATCCCGGTCAGGCTGAAGAGGAACACCGTCAAGGAGAGCGCGGCGATGGGGGCCTTGGTCCCCAGGCCACGCAGGCTGTCGATGTCCTCGCTGCCGGTGACGCGGGCGACCGCGATGATCACCAGGAACGCGCCCACGTTCATCAGGACGTAGACCATCAGGTACACGAGGATGCTCCGCACACCCGCGGCGTTGGCGGCGGAGAGGCCCATCAAGAGATATCCGGCGTGCGCGATCGAGCTGTACGCCAGCAGCCGCTTGAGGTTGTTCTGCACGATGGCGGTGAGGTTGCCCAACGTCATCGTGATGGCGGAGACGATGCCGATGATCGCCGGCCAGGGAAGGTCGGTGATGGGCGCGTAGTCCCCGCCCGGAAGCTGCCGCTCGAACGCGGCGAAGAAGAAGCGGATCGCCACCGCGAAGCCCGCGGCCTTCGGACCGACGGAGAGGAAAGCGGTGAACGGCGTCGGCGCGCCCTCGTACACGTCGGGGCACCACATGTGGAAGGGAACGCACGCGATCTTGTAGCCGACTCCCGCCAGCACGAAGATCACCGCGACCACCAGGGCGAGCTGCGCCGCCGGCTGTCCGCCGAAGGCCTGGGCCATGAAGAGGCGGCTGGTGACGTCCGCGAGCTGGGCCCCGATGCCGGAAGGGCCCGCCACGCGGCTGGTGGCGAAGAGACCGTAGAGGATGCTCATCCCGTAGAGCATCACGCCGGAGGCGACGCCGCCGTAGATGACGTACTTGAGCGCCGCTTCATTGGCCTTGCGGTCGGCGCGGCGGAAACTGGTCAGCACGTAGCTGACCAGCGAGACCGTCTCGACGCTGAGGTAGATCATCAGGAGGTCGGTGGCGCTCGCCATCAGGAACATCCCGAGCAGCAGCGCGAAGAGCAGGGCGATGAACTCGCCCAGGCGCGCCGGCGAGATCTGCCCGCTCCTGGGCACGATGATGACGGTGAGGGCGGCCGCGCCGAGGAACAGCCAGGCAAAGAAGATCCGGAGCGGGTCGTGCTGGAGCAGGCCGCCGAAGAGCGGGGTGATGCCGCCGGGCGTCGCCCAGGTGGCCCAGGCTGTCGCCGCCAGCCAGAAGAGGGCGCCCACCACCAGGGACGGCACCCGCCAGGCGCTGCGCCGGACGATGATGTCCTGCACGAGCATCGCGATCACCGCGACGGTGAGCACGCTCTCGGGCCAGAAAAAGCGCAGCGACTGGAGGTTGTCCATGGGCTATTGCAGCGGCAAAAGCAGGTTTCGCAGCGATCCCTGGATCAGGTTGAGGATCGCCGACGGATAGAAGCCGAAGAGGATGATCAGCGCGCCCAGCGGGTAGAGCGTGAGCCGCTCGCGCCAGTTCACGTCGGGCAGCGTGGTGTAAGCCGGGTTGAGCTGACCGAGCATCATCCGCTGGATGGCCCAGAGGTAGTACGCGGCGGTGATGATCACGCTCAGCGCCGAGATGATGGTCATGGTCTGCCAGGTCGCGAGCGAGCCGAGGAAGACGGTGAACTCGCTGACGAACCCGCAGAGGCCGGGCAGGCCGAGCGAGGCGAAGAACGCCAGGCCGAGCAGACCCGCGTACTCCGGCACCTGTTTGGCCAGCCCGCCGAACCCCTCGATGTTGCGGTGGTGGGCGCGGTCGTAGATGACGCCGACGATGAGGAAGAGCATCGGGCTGATCAGCCCGTGCGTCCAGAGGTTCAGCACCGCGCCGTCGATCCCCTGCTGCGTGAACGCGCTCATCCCCAGCAGGCAGAAGCCCATGTGCGAGACGGAGGAGTAGGCGATCATCCGCTTGAGATCTTTCTGCGCCAGGCAGACGAACGCCGCGTAGACGATGTTGATGGTCCCGAAGACCGCCATGGCGGTGGCGGCCCACTTCGTCGCCTGCGGCAGGATGGCGTAGTTGATCCGCAGGATGCCGTAGATGCCCATCTTCAACAGAACGCCCGCCAGGATCACCGAGATGGGGGTCGGCGCTTCGACGTGCGCGTCGGGGAGCCAGGTGTGGAACGGGAACATCGGGATCTTGATCGCGAACCCGATGAAGAGCGCCACCCAGGCCACCTTCACGAACGCGAGCCCCAGGACCAGCGGGGCGGTCATGTACCCGCCGGCGCGGCCCCACTGGGCCATCTTCACCATGTTGAAGGTGTGCGTGAGCTGCCCGTTCACCACTTCCGTCGGGCCGTTGTAGTAGAGCCCGATGATGGCGAGCAGCATCAGGACCGAGCCGGCCAGGGTGTAGAGGAAGAACTTGATCGCGGCGTACTCCTTCCGCGCCCCGCCCCAGATGCCGATCAGGAAGTACATCGGCAGCAGCATCACTTCCCAGAAGACGTAGAAGAGGAACATGTCCATGGCGACGAACACGCCCATCATCCCGGTCTGGAGGATGAGCAGCATCGCCATGTAGCCGGGCACGCCCTGCTGCGTGAAGTGGTGCTCGTCGAGGTGCGTGTTGCCCGGCCACCACGGCATCGAGGCGATGGTGGCGATGAAGCTGATCAGCGCGGTGAGGATCACCAGGGTGATGGAGATCCCGTCGACGCCGACGAAGTAATCGATGTTGTAGGCCGGGATCCAGCGCGCCTGCTGCACGAACTGGAGCGCCGGGTTGGACGTGTCGTAGATGCGCCAGAGGCCGAGCGCGAGCAGCAGCACCAGCCCGGAGGCCAGGAGCGCGATGACGCGCGAGACCTGGTCGGCCGCTTGTTTCGACAGGACGCCGGCCGCCCGCAGGCCCAGGACGGGCAGGATCAGCGCCGCTCCGATCAGCGGCAGGAAGGTCAGCCAGGTCAAGAGCGAGGGGGTCAGTTGGCTCATGTCGGTTACCGGATCACGTACTGGATGATGACGAAGGCGATGGCGCCGCCCAGCGCGCCGTAGAGGTAGCTCTGGATGTGACCGGTCTGGACGCGGCGGAGCGCGCTCCCGCTGTTCCAGGTCAGGGAGGCGAGTCCGTTCACCGCGCCGTCCACGATGTACTTGTCGATGGCCGCGTCGACGTAGGCCACCGCGCGCCCGAGCCAGCCCATGAAGTTCACGAAGCCGTCGATCACGTTCTGATCGATCCAGTACAGCACGCGCGAGAGCACCAGCGAGCCGCGCACCACCGTGGCGTCGTACAGCTCGTCGACGTAGTACTTGTTGAAGACCAGCGCCCAGGCTCGCGGGAACATCTCCCTGAGCCGGGCGGGCACCGTGCTCCGGTTGTCGTGGTAGAGCGCGTACGCCACCAGCCACCCAAGTCCCGCGACCAGCACGCCGCCGATGAGCTGGAAGAGCAGCTCGGTCGAGTGCGACGCGTGGGCAAAGGGCACCCGCTCTTGCGCCGGGAGGCTGGGCGACAGCCAGTGCTCGAGCAGCGGCCCGGAACCGCCCCAGGCGGCGGGCCAGCCGAAGA
>DATBZA010000125.1:0-17046 GCA_036513415.1 Myxococcales bacterium
ACCATCATTGGTGTCCCCTGGACTTGGATCGTCAGCTCCTGGGCTGACGTACTACAAATTCTCTTCACTCAAAGCATTGCGGTTCCGCAATCTGCTTCGTGGACTTGCTATCCGGTTTTCAAAGACCGAGCGCTGCTGCCCCACCACTTCGGACGACCAACTGCCCTCCCCCGCCTCGCGACGGGGGCGCGCTTCCTACCGCTGTGCGCGGTTCCGTGTCAAGGGCCTCGCTTCCGCCCTCGCTCACGCCCCCGAAGCTGCAGGGGGCGCGTCATGTAACACCACGTCGGGAAGGTGTCAAGAACCCTCCGGCCCGATTCCGCTCGCCGGCGTGGAACCATCAGACGCCGTGGCCGATTCCGGCATTGGCCGGGGCTCGCGGCAGACGAGGTAGACCTCCTTGCTTCCGCGCGCCACGCTGGCCTCGGGGCGGACAACGCGCACCTGGCGGAACGCCTGCCGGCACTGCTTGAGGAACGACTCGAAGTCACCGCCCATGAAGACCTTCACCACGAAGAAGCCGGACGGCCTCAGCACCTCGAGCGAGAGCCCGAGCGCTCTTCCGGCCAGATCAAGCGAACGAGCCTCGTCCGCGCTGCGGACGCCCGAGGTCTTGGGCGCCAGGTCGCTCAGCACCGCGTCGTACGGAGCGCGCCCTTCGCGGCGCAGTCGCTCCGGCAGATCGGGCGCGAATGCATCGGCGACCCAGGTTTCGGTCGGGGGAGGCAGGCGCGCGATCGGCTCGAGGTCGAGGCCGAGGACGAATCCCTTCGGCCCCACTTCGCGCGCGGCGATCTGGCACCAGCCGCCCGGAGCCGCCCCCAGGTCGAGCACGCGGCCGCCCGGACGGAGCACATGGAAGCGCCGCTGGATCTCGTCGAGCTTGAAGGCCGAGCGGGCGCGCAGGCCCTCCTTCTTCGCCTTCTGCCAGAAGCGGTCGCGCGGATCGTATGCCTTGGCCATCGCAGGCCGGGATGTACGAGGGACGTGTGCGCCACACAAGGGCGCAAGACAGAGGCCCCCGCGCTGATCGCGCGGAGGCCCCGGTGAAAAGCAGGATCGCCGAGAACGGCTTTACTTCGCGGGAGGCGTGGCGGACGAGTCGGCCGGTGCGGCCTTCTTGGCCTTCTTCGCCTTCTTGGCCGACTTCTTGGCAGCCTTCCGGGTAGCGGCGGTTTCCGACTTGGCGGCGTCGCTGGTCGTCGGGGTCTTGGGCTCCTCGGCGCGGGCCCCGAAGGCGACGAAAACAAAAGCGGCGAGAACGGCGGCGATCGTGCGAATCATCGTGAACTCCTGTGATGACATGCCCCGGGACGATCCCGGGCGCAGGTTCGGCATTGCAATGAGCAAGCCCCATGCCTGAAAAAACGGGGAGAATCTCCCCACCCCTGGAAACGAGAGGACCCCTGCCTGCTGGCACAGGGGTCCTGGCGGTCGACCGCTCTGTAGAGAAAGGTATTACTTCTTCTCTGCCGCAGGCTTCTCCGCGGCCTTCTCGCTCTTCTCGGCCTTTTTCTCTGCCTTCTCGGCCTTCTTCTCCTTCGACTCGGTCTTCGCGGCCTCGGCGGCAGGCTTGGCGGTCTCCTCGGCGCGAACGCCGAACGAGATCAGGGCGAGAGCAGCGACGGCAGCGGCCATCGAACGGATCATGCGAGCTCCTGGGTTGTGGGCATGCCCTGCAGGCACGCCTGTGCGACGGGCGGTTTCAGCAAGGGCCGTGCCTCTGTCCTCTTCGCGACAAACCTGCGGATTCCCTGAAATCGGCTCGCCGCGCGTGCCGCAGCGCGGCGGGCGCTTTTCCGCGATGGTACAAATCTCCCCAGTTCCACTCACATGGGAGGCGCTTGTAGGTCTCGGAAGCATGCGCTAAGCACGCGCCTCTCTGGAAGTCCGCAAGGAGAGCCCGTGCCCAAGCACCAGGACGCCGATCCCATCGAGACGCGAGAGTGGGTCGACGCCATCGACAGCGTGATCGCGAACGAGGGCGTCGACCGCGCCCGTTTCCTCCTCGAGAACCTGATCGGCCGCATGCGCAACGCGGGAGCGGATCTCCCGTTCAGCGCGACCACTCCTTACGTCAACACCATCCCGGTGAGCGCCCAGCCACAGCGGCCCCCGGACTTCAAGGTAGAAGGCCGTCTCTCGGCGATCACGCGGTGGAACGCGATGGCGCTGGTGGTGCGCGCGAACCAGGAGTCCACCGAGCTGGGCGGACACGTGGCGAGCTACGCGTCGGCGGCGACGCTCTACGACATCGGGTTCAACCACTTCTGGCACGCGGCGACGGAGAACCACGGCGGCGATCTCGTCTACATGCAGGGGCACTCTTCGCCGGGCTTCTACGCGCGCGCGTTCCTCGAGGGACGGATCAGCGAAGAGCAGCTGCGCAACTTCCGCCAGGAGGTGGAGGGCCGCGGGCTGTCGAGCTACCCGCACCCGTGGCTGATGCCCGACTTCTGGCAGTTCCCCACTGTCAGCATGGGCCTGGGGCCAATCATGGCCATCTACCAGGCGAGGTTCCTGCGCTACCTGCAGGATCGCGGGACCACCAAGACCGAGGGGCGCAAGGTCTGGTGCTTCCTCGGCGACGGCGAGACGGACGAGCCGGAGTCGCTCGGCGCCATCGCGATGGCCGGTCGCGAGAAGCTCGACAACCTGATCTTCGTGGTCAACTGCAACCTGCAGCGGCTCGACGGGCCCGTGCGCGGCAACGGCAAGATCATCCAGGAGCTGGAGTCGAACTTTCGCGGGGCGGGCTGGAACGTCATCAAGGTGATCTGGGGCTCGAACTGGGACCCGCTCCTGGCGCGCGACACGACTGGCCGCCTGCGCCAGCTCATGGAGGAATGCCTGGACGGGGACTATCAGGCCTTCAAGTCGCGCGACGGCGCGTTCGTGCGCAAGGAGTTCTTCGGCCGCTATCCGGAGACGGCGGCGCTGGTGGCGGACTGGACCGACGACCAGATCTGGGCGCTCTCCCGCGGCGGTCATGATCCGATGAAGGTGTTCACCGCGTACAAAGCCGCGACCGAGCACCGCGGCCACCCGAGCGTGATCCTCGCCAAGACGGTGAAGGGCTTCGGGATGGGCGAGTCGATGGAAGGCCAGAACATCGCCCACCAGGCGAAGAAGATGAAGGCGGACCACATCCGCACCTTCCGCGACCGCTTCCACGTTCCGATCAAGGACGAAGATCTGGAGAAGGTCCCCTTCTACCGCCCGCCCGAGGACAGCGCGGAGATGAAGTGGCTGAAGGAGCGCGTCAAGGAGCTGGGCGGAGGGATCCCGCGCAGGCGGCGCAAGGCCGAACCGCTGCCAGCGCCGGCGCTCCCCGTGTTCGAAGCCCAGCTCAAGAGCAGCGGCGAGCGCGAGCTGTCCACCACCATGGCGTTCGTCCGCATCCTCACTTCGATGCTGCGGGACAAGAGCATCGGCCCGCGCGTGGTTCCCATCGTCGCGGACGAAGCCCGCACGTTCGGAATGGAGGGCATGTTCCGCCAGTACGGCATCTACTCGCACGTCGGCCAGCTCTACCGGCCCGAGGATGCCGACCAGCTGATGTTCTACAAGGAGGCCCAGAACGGGCAGATCCTGCAGGAGGGCATCAACGAGGCCGGAGCGTTCTGCTCGTGGATCTCCGCGGGGACGTCGTACAGCACCAACGGCGTGCAGATGATCCCCGTCTACCTCTTCTATTCGATGTTCGGCTTCCAGCGCATCGGGGATCTCGCCTGGGCCGCTGGGGACATGCGCACGCGCGGATTCCTGATCGGCGGGACTTCGGGCCGGACGACGTTGAACGGCGAAGGCCTGCAGCACCAGGACGGGCACAGCCACATCGTCGCCAGCACCATCCCGAACTGCATCAGCTACGATCCCACCTTCCAGTACGAGCTGGCGGTGATCGTCCAGGACGGGCTTCGCCGGATGGTGGAGGCGCAGGAGGACGTCTACTACTACCTGACCGTGATGAACGAGAACTACGCGCACCCGGCGATGCCCCAGGGCGCGGAGGCGGGCATTCTCAAGGGCATGTACCCGTTCCGTGAACGGCCCAAGGCGCAGGTGCAGCTGCTCGGCTCCGGAACCATCTTCCGCGAGGCGATCGCGGCGGCGGAACTTCTCGAGGCAGACTTCGGCGTCGCCGCGGACCTGTGGAGCGTCACCAGCTTCTCCGAGCTGCGGCGGGAAGGTCTCGCCGCCGATCGCTGGAACGCGCTGCATCCGGGTGAACAGCCGCGCATGAGCTATGTCGAGCAGGCATTGAAGGGCCGCAAGGGTCCGGTGATCGCCGCGACCGACTACATCAAGCTGCATGCCGACTCGATCCGGGCGTTCCTGCCGGCGCGCTACCGCGTGCTCGGCACGGACGGATTCGGCCGCAGCGACACCCGCGCCAGGCTGCGGCACTTCTTCGAGGTGAACCGCTATTGGATCGTGGTGCACGCCTTGCGTGCGCTGGCGGAAGAAGGCGCGGTGCCCGCTTCCCGGGCCGCGGAGGCGATGAAGAAGTACGGCTTGGATCCGGAAAAGCCGAATCCGGTGACGGTCTAGCCATGGACGTCCTGGTTCCGGACATCGGCGACTTCAAGGACGTTCCGGTCATCGAGATCCTCGTCAAGCCCGGCGACGAGGTCGCACCCGAGACTCCGCTCCTCACGCTCGAATCCGACAAGGCGACGATGGACGTTCCGTCGCCGGCCGGAGGCGTGGTGCGCGAGATCCTGGTGAAGGTCGGCGACAAGGTGTCGCAGGGCACGGCGGTCGCGCGGCTGGAGGTGAAGGAGGAGCTGACGAAACCGGCCGCCACGCAGCTGAAGCCGGCGCCTCCGGAGGAGCCGGCCGCCGAAGCTCGCCCTCCCCGCGTTCCGCCCATCGAGCATCTGGAGCCGGAGAAGCCGTTCGTCGAGGAGCCGCCGAGACCGGCAGCGGCCCCGCAAACGGGGCAGACGCCCCGCAAGGAATATGGCGGTCCGACGGAGACGGTGCCGCCGCCCTGGGACGAGCCGGATGCGGTGGCACCCGCGATCGACGAGCAGGCATTCGCCAAAGCCCATGCGGGTCCCAGCGTCCGCAAGCTGGCCCGCGAGCTCGGCGTGGACCTGGGCCGTGTCACCGGCTCCGGCCCGAAGGGGCGCATCCTGCCCGAGGACGTCTACAAGTTCGTCAAGTCCGTGATGACGGGAGCTGCCGCGCCCGCGGCGGCAGGCGCGGCGCCTGCAGGCACCGGGCTGGCATTGGCGCCCTGGCCGAAGGTCGACTTCGCCAAGTTCGGCCCCATCGAGACGAAGCCGTTGACGCGTCTGCAGAAGATTGCCGGCCCCGCGCTGCACCGGAACTGGGTGTCGATCCCGCACGTCACCAATTGCGACGACGCGGACATCACGGATCTGGAATCGTTCCGGGTTGCGCTGAACAAGGAGCAGGAGGTCAAGGTCACCCTTCTCGCCTTCCTCATGAAGGCCTGCGTTGCGGCGCTGCAGAAGTTCCCCAACTTCAACAGCTCGCTCGAAGGCGACCACCTGGTCATCAAGAAGTACTGGCACATCGCCTTCGCCGCCGACACGCCCCAGGGACTGGTCGTCCCGGTGATCAAGGACGCCGACAAGAAAGGCGTCCTCGCCATCGCGAGCGAGACCGCGGCGCTGGCGGCCAAGGCGCGCGATGGCAAGCTCGCGCCGGGCGACATGCAGGGAGCTACCTTCACCATCTCCTCGCTGGGCGGAATCGGCGGAACGTACTTCACGCCGATCATCAACGCTCCCGAGGTCGCGATCCTCGGTGTCTGCAAGGCGCAGATGCGGCCCGTCTGGAGCGGATCGGAGTTCAAGCCGCGCCTGCTGCTCCCGCTTTCGCTCTCCTGGGATCACCGGGTGGTCGACGGCGCCGCCGCGGGGCGGTTCAATGCGTTCCTCGCCGGGCTGCTGGGCGATGCGCGCAGGATGCTGCTGTGATGGAAGTCCGCGTTCCCGACATCGGCGACTTCAAGGACGTGCCGGTGATCGAAGTCCTGGTGAAGCCCGGCGACCGGGTCGAGAAGGAGCAGCCGCTCGTCACGCTCGAATCGGACAAGGCGACCATGGACGTCCCGTCTCCGTCGGCGGGCACGGTCGTGCAACTCCGGGTGAAGGTCGGCGACAAGGTCTCGGAGGGGTCAGTCATCATGACCCTGGAAGCGGGCGCGCAGGCCACCGCGCCGGGACCGCGCGAAGAGGCCCGCCCGCCAGCCTCGCGTGAGGAGGCGGCTCCGCCTCCCGCGCCGCGCGATGAAGCGCGCCGCCCGGCGGCCACCGAAGCTCCCAAAGGCGCTCCCGACGCCCGGTACGAATGCGACGTGGTGGTGCTCGGATCCGGGCCCGGCGGGTATGCGGCCGCGTTCCGCGCTGCCGACCTCGGCCAGCGCGTCGTGCTGGTCGAGCGCTACAAGGCGCTCGGTGGCATCTGTCTCAACGTGGGGTGCATTCCTTCCAAGGCGCTCCTCCACGTCGCCAGCCTGATGGACGAGGCCCGGGCGCTGGCGGCCCACGGAGTCTCGTTCAGCGACGCGCGGGTCGAGATCGAGAAGCTGCGAGCCTGGAAGGACAAGGTGGTCGGGAAGCTGAGCGGCGGCGTGGCGATGATGGCGAAGGCGCGCAAGGTGGAGGTGGTCACCGGCGAGGGAAGGTTCAGCGGGCCACACGCGCTGTCCGTCGGAGAGCGCGTCATCCGATTCGACAAGGCGATCATCGCGGCTGGTTCCCAGGCTGCCTGGCTGCCTTTCCTGCCGGATGATCCGCGCATCGTCGACTCCACCGGCGCCCTGGAGCTGCCGGCGGTGCCCCAGCGCATGCTGGTGATCGGCGGCGGAATCATCGGGATGGAGATGGCCACCGTGTACTCGACCCTCGGCTCTCGCGTCGAGGTGGTGGAGATGTTGGATGGCCTGATGACGGGCGCGGACCGGGACCTGGTGCAGGTCTGGCAGAAACGGAACGCGCCGCGGTTCGGCCGCGTCCTGCTCAAGACGAAGACTACCGGGGCCGAGGCCGCCCGCGACGGAATCCACTTGCGCTTCGACAACGCCGACCCCGCGGTGTACGACTTGGTGCTGGTCTCGGTCGGACGGACCCCGAACGGCAAGAAGATCGGCGCCGAGGCCGCCGGCGTGACGGTCGACGAGCGGGGCTACATCCGCACCGACAAGCAGATGCGCACCAACGTCCCGCACATCTTCGCCGTCGGCGACATCGCCGGACCGCCGATGCTGGCCCACAAGGCGACGCATGAAGGACACGTCGCCGCCGAGGTCGCTGCGGGGCACAAGGCGTCGTTCGATGCCCGCCAGATCCCCTCCGTGGCATACACGGATCCGGAGATCGCCTGGGCGGGCGCGACCGAGGACGAGCTCAAGCAGCGCGGGGAAGCCTATGGCAAGGCGGTGTTCCCCTGGTCCGCGAGCGGGCGGGCGATCGCCAACGGACGCGAGGACGGCTTCGCCAAGCTGCTGTTCGACAAGACGACCGGACGGACCATCGGCGGAGGCATCGTGGGGTTGAATGCCGGCGAGCTGATCTCGGAGGTCTGCCTGGCCATCGAAATGGGAGCCGATGCGGAGGACATCGGGCGCACGATTCACCCGCATCCGACGCTGGGCGAAAGCATCGGATTGGCGGCAGAGGTCTACACGGGCACCTGCACGGATCTTCCCCCGCCGCGCCGGCGTTGATAGAAGCGCCGTTCGAGGCCGTCTGGCGGAACTGGCAGACGCAGTGGACTCAAAATCCACCGGGGTAAAACCCGTCCCGGTTCGATTCCGGGGACGGCCACTTTTTTTGGAGAGCAGCTTCTGTGATCAACCTTCTTCTTTCACTCGCAGCCGGCGCCGTCGGGTTCCTCATCTTCTACCTGACCGGCGTGGCGCACGCGCTCGGGTCCATCTTCCCCGGCCTGGTCGCGGCGGTCGGCACCTACATCCTGCTCGCACGCCGCACCGGCAAGCAGCTGGAGGCGGTGATGGGCGTCGCCCAGAAGGAGATGGTGGCGCGCAAGCCGGAGCGGGCGGTGCAGGCGCTCCTGGACGCGTTCTCCCTCTCGCGCTGGCAGTTCGGGATCGCCTCCAGTCTGCACGCAAACATCGGCGTGCTCCTCTACGTGCAGAAGAAGTTCGACGAGGCGGAGCCGCACCTGCGCAAGGGCGCCGCGACCCTGATCAAGCTCTGGCTGGCGCAGGCGATGCTCGCTGCCATCCTCTACCGGCGAAAGGAGTACCCGGAGATGGAGAAGGTGTTCGACACCGCGATGCGAGGGAACAAGGGCGAGACGCTCCTGTACGGCGTGTACGCCTGGTGCGAGAACCAGCGCGGCGAGAAGAAGAAGGCGATCGAGGTCCTGCAGAAAGGGGTCGCCCAGAATCCGTCGGACGAGAAGCTGAAGACCCTGCTCGGACGGGCGCAGAACGACAAGCGTCTGAAGCTCGACGGCTGGGGTGAGCAATGGTGGCAGTTCTGGCTCGAAACGCCACCCATGATGGCGGGCCCGGCAGGCGGCGCGGTGTTCAGCGGCCGACAACGATTCGGCCGCGGAGGCGGCTTTCGCCGGTAACCCAGCGCTCGGGATGCTGCACCGCATCGCACTTGCCCTGCGGCCGCGCCGCCTGCGCAACCAGGCGAGCGGCAGCCAGCTCCAGTCCTGGATCTTGGCGTTCCTCTAGCCGAATCGCTACCTTCCCGGCGGGTGTTCGGTACGTGCGCCTGGGAGACCGCGTGAACGTCCGGGTCGTGGGGGCTGGGGAGGCGGCGGAGTCGCTGCGGTCGGCCCTCTCAAGGGTCGGCCTG
Organism: Myxococcales bacterium; assembly: GCA_036513415.1. Classification (GTDB taxonomy): domain Bacteria; phylum Myxococcota; class Myxococcia; order Myxococcales; family 40CM-4-68-19; genus 40CM-4-68-19. The sequence goes on from DATBZA010000125.1 coordinate 8,814, forward strand.
GTCGAGCGCGTCGGTGAACCGGCCGCGTTCGTCTGCGGGCTCGACGATTTGCCCCGGTCCATCGCCATGCGCGAGCTTGCGCAAGTGGGCGGTCCCATCGTGGTGTTGACCGACGATGCTGCGGCCGCGATCGAAGCGGGCGCGGATGACGCGGGGAACACGGCCGACGAGGTGGCCAGCCGCGTCTCGGCGCGGCTGAGGGCGCCGAAAGTATCGCGGGACGAGGCGCCTGCGCCCGAGCCCCTGCCCGGCAGTGGGAGGCGCCAGAAGCCGCTCATCCTGGTGGTGGAGGACGATGAGGACGCGAGGATGGTCCTTACCGAGCTGTTGCGTCCCCGTTACGACGTCGACGCGGTCGGCGATGGAGAGACGGCCCTCAAGCGTGCTGCGGAGCTCAATCCGGACCTGGTGCTGCTCGACCTCTTCCTGCCGGGGATGGACGGGTTCGGCGCGCTCACGGGCCTGCGCCGCAACACCAAGACGGCGGATACGCCGGTGATCTTCCTTTCTGCCCAGGGCGACGCAGAGACGAAGTCGCAGGGGCTGTCGCTCGGCGCGGCCGATTACCTGGCGAAGCCGTTCAGCGAGCAGGAGCTCATGGCGCGCGTCGATCGCACGCTGAAGCTGACGGCGCAGAAGGAGCACTTCCGCGCGCTGGCGCAGACCGACGGGCTCACCGGGCTCCCGAACTTCCGCTCCTTCCATGCGCGGCTGGAGGAGGAAGTCTCCCGGGCCCAACGCTACGGGCACCCCCTGGCCTGCGCGATGGTCGATCTCGACGGGCTCAAGGAGATCAACGACAAGCTCGGCCATGCCGCCGGCAATCGGGCCATCGTGGCGCTGGCGGACGCCGTCCGCGAGGAGCTGCGCGACACCGACTTCGCCGCGCGATATGGCGGAGACGAGTTCGTGGTGCTCCTGCCGCAGACCAACGAGCCACAGGGCGCGCAATTTGCCGAGCGCCTGCGCCGCCGGCTGGTGCAGGTGAGCCAGGATGCCGGCCTGCCGGTGCGCGGGTCCATCGGCGTGGCGGCGGTGAGCGCGGACGAGTTGGATTCGGCGGATGCGGCGGAGGATCTGCTGCGCCGCGCGGACGAGGCGCTGTACCGCGCGAAGAGATCAGGGCGCGACCGCGTCGAAGTCGCCCACATCCAGCACTAGCCCCGGCCGCCGCAGGCGGCTCAGGGGCTACGCTTGAGCGCAAGTCATTCCCGGCCGCCGCAGCCAACTCAGGGGCTACGCGGCCTCAGCCGATGCCGGTCACCTTGATCTCGCTGGGCCCCGGAGGATCGAGCTCGTCTTCCACCTCGTCCTCACGGCGGGGTCCGCGACCCGAGTACCGGTACAGCTTGTTGTAGAGCGTCTTCTCGCTGATGCCCAGCGCCTGCGCCGTGCGCGCCTTGTTGTTCTGCAGCCGGCTGAGAGTCGCCAGGATGTACTCTTTCTCGATCTCCCGCAGCGGCAGCCCGTACGGCAGCTTGAGATAGGCGCTCTCCCCGCCTCCCGCGGCGAGCTCGCTGGGCAAGTGCTCCGGTTCGATGATACCGGTGCCGCAGAGGATGACGGCGCGCTCGAGCGTGTTGCGCAGCTCGCGGATGTTTCCCGGCCAGGCATAGTCCGCGAGCAGCTTCATCGCCTGGGGCGAGACTCCGTGCAGCTTCTTGCCCGCGTCCTTGCTGAACCTGTCGATGAAGTGCTGGACCAGGACCGGGACGTCTTCGCGGCGCTCCTTGAGCGGCGCCAGGTTGACGTGGAAGACGTTGAGCCGGAAGTAGAGATCCTCGCGGAAGCGCCCCGACCGGATCTCCTCCTTCAGGTCGCGGTTGGTGGCGGAGATCACGCGCACGTCCACGGTGATCTCGCTCTTGCCGCCCAGGCGGCGGAGCCGCTCTTCCTCGAGGACACGGAGGAACTTCGCCTGCAGCTCGATCGGGATCTCGCCCACCTCGTCGAGGAAGAGCGTCCCACCGTCGGCCAGCTCCCAAGCGCCCAGTCGCCGCTGATCGGCGCCGGTAAACGCGCCGCGTTCGTGCCCGAACATCTCGCTTTCGATCAGCGTGGAAGGGATCGCCGAGCAGTTGATGGCGATGAACGGCCGGTCGCGGCGCGGGCTCAGCTGGTGGATGGCGCGGGCCACCATCTCCTTGCCCGTCCCGCTCTGCCCCGTGATCACCACGCTCGCCTTCGAGGGCGCGACCTTCTCCACCAGTTCCATCGCGCGGCGCATGGGCGGCGAACTGCCCACCAACCCGACGCCGGAGTCCACCTGTCCCAGGCGCCGGCGCAGCACCTGCATCTCGTGCAGGGTCTCCTTCTTCTCCAGCGCGCGCTGGAGGATGACCTTGAGGCGGGCGGGATCGAGCGGCTTCTCGACGAAGTCGAAGACGCCCTCGCGCACGGCCTCGACCGCGGCGTCGATGGTCCCCTTCCCGGTGATGATCACCACCGGCGTGTCGGGCTGCTCCTCGCGTAGCGCGCGCACGAGCGCCAGCCCGTCCAGCTTGGGCATCACCAGGTCGCTGATGATCACGTCGGGATGCGTCTCGGCGGCAATCTTCAACGCCCCGTGACCGTCGGCGGTCTGGTCGACTTCGTATCCCCAGCGCTGAAGCAGCTCCGCGAACAGCTCTCTGGTGGATTCCTCGTCGTCGACGATCAGAATGCGGGCTTTCGCCATGGCGGGGTGTGGTTACCTCGGGTGGAGGAAGGAGAGCGAGAGGCGAGCGCCCCCTGCTGGGGGGGTCGCGAGCGAGAGCTCGCACGACGCTTCAGGGACGAGGCGGCGCACGGCGTCGAGGTGCGGAAGCGCCTGCTCCCGGTTCCCGAGACCGCCCTCGGCGCGCAGCTCCAACTCCACGAAGGCGCCGCGCACTTCCAGCTCGACCGTCACGCTGCCACCGTCGCGAGCGTGCTCGACGCACGCCAGGTAGGCGTGGGCCACCAGATCGCCGAGGACCGAGCTGTCGGACTTGACGAGCAGGGCCGCCGGGCCGTGCTGCGCGACCTGCACGGTTGCCCGTCGCGCGTCGTAGGCGAATAGCTGGATGGCCCGGCGGGCGGCGGCTGCCACGTCAGGCGGCAAGTGCTCAGGCGCTGCGAATTCCCCGAATGAGCGGAGCAGCGCATCCACCCGCGAGATCCCGTCCCGCAACGCCGAGACGTGCTTTTCGATAGGCGACCCACCCACCCGCGGCGGCGAAGCCAGCTTCTCGGACATGAGCTGCAGGTGCAGGACCATGTTGTGCAGCGGGTTCTTTCCCTCGTGCGCCAGGCCAATGGCAACGCGCTCCAGCAAGCGCGCGCGATCCGAATCGGCGCGATGCCGGCAGTCCGCTTCGGATGCTCTTGAAATGCGCTGAATCGGATACCCCATCGCGGCGCCTCTTCGACGTCCCCACCTCACAGTGGCCCGATGGCGAGCAGAGGCAACATGCCGTTCGCTGGAGTTTTTACTGCCAAACGCTCACGGCGCTACACTCAGTTGAAAAAAGTACGGGTCGCCCGCCCGGACGCCCCCCACCCGCGATTTCCGCTGGGCCAGACTACTGAGCGGACGAAAAGAGTTCCCCGGACGCGCTCGACGTACCACCACTCATCAGCGCTGTTCCGCCGAAGAGCAGCGTTGCCGTGTGTCCACCGCGTGCCGTCGTCAAACCGTCGATCGGAGAGACTGCGGTCAGAGTGATCCCGCTGACGTCGAACAAGTCGAGCGCTGCCGAGCCGGCGGTGCCCGTGGTGAAGCCGCCCGACACCAGGATTCTGCCCGCGCCGGCGAGTCGTGTGGCCTGGAGTTGGAACCGAGCGGCAGACAATGTCGCAGCGTTCGTAGTGAACGACCCGCTGCCGGCGGGGTCGAACAGCTCAATCGACGATGTGGCGCTACCAGCTCCGTTTTTTCCACCGATCAGGGCAACCTGCCCGTTCGGCAGAAGGATGGCGCCATGCGCGGTCCGAGCTTCCTTCATCGCAACCCGCCCGGCACAGTTGGTACCCGTGCAGGAGAACGCGCCCGCGCTGAACAACTCAGCGAAGTCGGTGCCGCTCCCTCCTTTGGTGATTGCGCCGCCGGCTACGAGCACCTTGCTGTTGTTGAGCAACGTCGCCGTGGCACCGACGTGCTGTGCATTGGGTGCGCCCGTGGCCGCAGTGCTGGCGGCGGCTAAATTGATGATCTCTGCCGTCTTGCGCGAGTCAGGAGAACTCAGGTCGCATGCCGCCGTGCCGCAACCGCCCACAACCAGCAGGGTCCCGTCCGCGAGCACGGTAGCGGTGTGCAGCGCGCGAGGGTTCACCATCCCGCTGCTCGCGCCGCCTGTGAGCACGAACGTCGAAAAAGTTCCCGCGGTGGGGGCGTAGGTCTCGAGCGAATCGAGCGGGCTTCCGGAGGCGTCGAATCCACCCACCACCAGAACGGTGCCGTCGCTCAGCATGTGAGCCGTATGATCCCGCCGGGCTGTGCGGAGATTGCCCGTAGTCGAATAGGTTCGCGTGATCGGGTTGTAGAGCTCCGCCGAGTTCGTGCCGTTACCGCCTGCCGTGGTTCCGCCGCCGGCGATCAGCACCCGGCCGTTGTTCAGCAGCGTGGCGGTCGCGCCGAAGCGAGAGGGCGTTGGGTTGACGGTCTGCGCGATGGTATTCAGCGCCGTGACCGTCACAGAGTCGGTCACGCTCGCGCCAGCCGCGTTCAGGACCACCAGCGTGTACGTGTTCGTTCCGCTGACGGTGATCGGGGTCGTGGCGACCGCGGAAGTGGGGTTATCCACGATGTGAGCGCCGGCGTCGTCCGCGATGTACGAGGACGCGCCGGAGAACGTGGGCGTCAAGGTGATGGTGCTGCCTTTAGCAACCTCCACAGCGCTCGCGACCAGTGAGGCCGTCGCCGGAGCGACCGCCTGCACGCTGATGGACCGCGACACCGTCCCGGCAGCCGTTCCGGTCGAATTGACGAGCGTCAGGACGTACGTCGACGTGGAGCTTGCAGTCGGCACCGCTGCCGTCGAGATGTGGTTCGAGCCCTCATTCGTGCCCAGAATGTCGAAGCTGAACGACGGTCCAGTAATCTGGCAGCGCACGGCGACCGCACAATCCCCGCCGGTCACGTTGTAAGTGAACGTGACGGTATTTCCGTTCGTGACTGTCGGCGCGCTCGCCGTGAAAGCCGCGATCACGGGAACTGCCACGCCGCTCACGTTGGTTGCCCCGGTCGCGAACGTGGCTACGGGAGTCGCGTCATTCTGGGCCGTGAGCGTGTACGCGTTCGTTCCCGCAGCGGTGATGGTGACCGGATACAGCTGGCCGCTTGTCACCACCAGCGGCGACGAGAGGCCCGTTCCCGAGATGGATCCCGTATAGGCGGCCGGGAAGGTGGGGGTTAGCGTGATCGACCCGCCGACCGTCACCGAGGCCGCGGACGCCAGGAGCGTAGTGTTCAATGAGTTGGCCACGCTTCGCACAGTCACCGATGTCGTCGCGTTTGCAGCGGCACCGGCCGCGTTCCGCGCCACCAGGGTATAGGTCCTCGTCGATGCGGGCTTCGCGATCGCGAGTCCGCCAGTCAGCGCGTCCGCGATCACGACAGTGCCCAAGTCGTCCCGGATGGACGCGGCAGTCACCGACGCGGAGAGCGACGGGAGCGTGAAGGTAATCGGCCCGCTGTCGCCCAACGTGATCACCGAGGGCGAAACCGTGAAATTGCCCGTCATGAACGCCGGTGAGACGACCGACACCGTGACGTCAGGCGGCTGCCCGGTAGTCCCTGACTGGACCGTCACGCCGGAGCGGCTGGTCACGCGCAGATTGAACGTGGTCGTGACGTCGGGGCTCACCAGCGCGGAGCCGCTGCTGCTCAGGGTGATGCTCCCGCCGCCGCTGCCGCTGGTGATGGACGCGCTGGCAGTGGCGGGCGTGAAGGAAACGCTGAGCAAAGCCGTGGTGCCCGCAGTGATCGTGGTCGAGGAGCTGCCGGAGGCGGTGAAGGTCGTGATCACCGGCTTGGCATTGTCGACGTGCAGGGTGCCGGTGGCCGTGGCCCCGGAGTTGTCGCCCGCGGTGAGCGTCGCTGTGAGGGTCGCGTCGCCGTCGGCCAGGGCCGTCGTGTCCACGTCGAAGGCGTACAACGGAGTAGCGGCGGCGAGGGTGGACGCCGGAAAGTTTACGCTCCCGGAAGCGAGCCTCACGCTCCCCACTCCCGACGTCGCACGGGCAGAGACGAGGACCCGCACGGTGCCGCTGAGGTAGTCGGCGGCCGCGTGCCCGTCGACACCCGTGATGGCGACCGAGGCCGCGGTGGGCGTACCGGCGATGCATTTCCCGCCGGGTCCGCACACTGGATAGTCGGTCGGGCAGGAGGCGTCCTGCACGCAGGGGATTTGCCCTTCTCCGCTGTATGAGCACCCGGCGGCGACGAGCGCCAGGGCGGCGAGGGCGGGGAAGGAAAGCCGCTTCGAAGATGAGATCATACCGGCCCCCGTCCGGGCCGGAGCATGTCCGGGCCGGGCGTCACGAATTGGAAAACGGTCAGAAGGCAAAGAGCGCAGCGGCGATCCCCGCGGCGACCAGGCCACCCGCGAAACCCACGGCGCTCAGCGTCTTGTTGCGGTTCACGTCGTCCAGCAGTTGCTGTGCCTGCGCGCTGCTGTGAACGCCGCCGGTCAGATCGTTCTGGGCAGAGTTGGCTTTGGTGAAGGCCAGGGCGCCGCCGCCGAGGGCAGCCACGGCTACACCCGCGGTCACGTACGCCATCGTCCGCTGGATTCCGCCGGACGAGCCGCGCCTCGAGTCCTGCGGTATGGGGGTCGCTGCCAACGCCGCGACGGGCGCCTTGTCCGACCGACTGTCCACGGCCGGCGTAACCATCGCGATGGGCTTGGCGGGCGACTTCGTACCGTCGGCGACGGCAGGAGCGGCGTCCTTCTTCGGGGCCGCAGCGGACTCGCTCTTCGCCGGAACGCCGGGAAGCGGCAGCGGCGGCGCCGTGGCGGACGCGACCTTGTCCGTCCCCTTCTTCGCCGCGGCACCGGGCAGCTCCAGACCGGGAAGGGGCGGCATCGCCGGAGGCGGCGCAGCCGCGGGAAGGTCCAGACCAGGGAGCGGCAAGGCCGCCTCGGCGGTCTGGGACTTTCCGGCCGTGGCCGCCTCGGAGCCTGACAGGGGCGGCAGGGTCGGGCCCGCGAGAGCTCCTCCGGCCGGCGGCCCCAGCGCCGCGATCTTCGCCTTCACTTTCTGGACGCTCGCGGGCAGCGCCAGCGGGTCAGCGAGGTAGGCCTCGTAATTCTTTTTCGCTTCGGCCTTGTTTCCAAGGTGCGAGTACGCGTCGCCGATCCCGATCAGGTACTCGGCGTTCGGCTCCGCTGCAAAGGCGGCCTTCCACTCCTGCAGTGCCTTCCGCCAATCGCTCTTACGCTCGGCCTTCTTCGCCGCGGTGACGTGACTGCTGGCGTCTGCGAATACGGGCGCGGCTACGCACACCGCGATGGCGATGGGAACGGCGGCGAACGCTCGCATGGCATGGCCCCCTCGCCACCAAGCGCTCGGGCGGCGAATCCGCGCCTAACCAATCCCGTCTCTGGGGGTGGTGTCAAGCAGCCAAGCGCCGCGCCAAAGGCGCGAATCGGTCAGTTCGGGTTGTACGTCTCCGCGAAAATCATCACGGTGGCTGGGCCCCCCGCCGCCAGGATCTCCACCAGGGAGCTGATGGTGATCGGCGCAAGCCCGAAATCCCTTCGCACCTCCATCAACGGCGCAGTCGGAAACTGGTTCCCCGAAGCAGGATCGTAACGCTCGCAGGTTTTCAGGGTATTCGTCCCGTCGGTGCCACCGCAGATCAGCACGCTGTCCGTGGACAGCGAGATCGCGGCGTGATTGCTGCGGGCCGTTGCCATCGGGAAGCTGGTTGGGTCGAACGTTCCCGAGCCCGGGGTGTAGAGGAACTGCGTCGACGAGGGAGTACCGCCGCCGGCGCCGTTGACGCCGCCGGAGATCAGCACCTTGCCGCTGTTGATACTCGCGCCGCCGATCAGCACCGCCGTGTGGCTTCGCTTGTCCTCTCCTGCGGGCAGCCCTCCGGTGGAGTTGAAGGCCCCCGCACCGGCCGGATCGAACAGCTCTGCGGTGAGATCACCCGTCTTTCCACCCACGATCAGGACTTTGCCGCTAGCGGGCAGCCAGGTCCCGGTGAAGTTCGCCCGCGGCTGTCCCATGGCGGGCGAGACGCTCACAACGACCGGAGTTGCGG
>DATBZA010000126.1:0-18237 GCA_036513415.1 Myxococcales bacterium
GCGCTCCGCCCGCACGGCGCGCTCGAACCGCACGCGCGCGACGACCTCGCCGGGATCCTCGTTCGCAGCCGCCTGCGGGGGCGCAGGCTGCGCCGCCACCGGGCCCGCGGCGAGGAGGGTGACGAGCAGCCACTTCACCAAGCGCAAGACTGGCGGGACTCCTCCAGCGGCCACCAGCCCGACCAAGCCGGCGGAATGAGCCGGCGTAAAACCCGGCTTGACGGGCGGGCGCCGCTGAAGCACAAAGCAGCGCCGCGTTTCCAGGAGATCAAACGATGAAGCGACTTGTCGTTCTGTCTACCCTCGCTCTGGCGCTGGCTGCCCGCGCCGACGAGGGGATGTGGACCTTCGACAACTTCCCCGCGAAAAAGGTGCAGCAGAAGCATGGTTTCGCGCCGGACGCGCGGTGGCTGCAGGAAGCGCAGCTCTCTTCGGTGCGGCTGGCGGGCGGCTGCTCCGGGAGCTTCGTCTCGCCGGAGGGACTGGTGATGACGAACCACCATTGCGCCCACTCCTGCATCGAGCAGCTCTCGACGAAGGAGAAGGACTTCGTCGCGCAAGGCTTCTACGCCCAGGCGCAGGAGAACGAGGTGAAGTGCCCGGAGATCGAGCTCAACCAGCTCGTCCAGATCACCGACGTCACCGCGCAGATCCAGGGCGCGACGAAGGGCCTCCAGCCGGGCAAGGAGTTCAACGACAAGCGCAAGGCCGCGATGGCTTCGGTCGAGAAAGACTGCGCGGCCGGGAACGACAAGCTCCGCTGCGACGTGGTCGAGCTGTATCACGGCGGCCAGTACAGCCTGTACCGGTACAAGCGGTTCCAGGACGTGCGCCTGGTGTTCGCGCCGGAGATGGCCATCGCGTTCTTCGGCGGCGATCCCGACAACTTCAACTTCCCCCGCTACGATCTCGATGTCTCGTTCGTCCGCGCGTACGAGGACGGCAAACCGGCGCGGACCGAGCATTACTTCAAGTGGTCTCCCGCGGGGGCCAAGGAGGGCGATCTCACCTTCGTCTCCGGCCATCCCGGCGGCACCGACCGCGAGCTGACGATGGCCGAGCTGCACTACCAGCGCGACATCGCGTTGCCCGAGCGCCTCTTCGATCTGGCCGAATACCGCGGCGCCCTGACCATGTTCACGCAACAGTCGCCTGAGCACTACCGCATCGGCGAGACGCAGCTCTTCGGGATCGAGAACAGCTACAAGGCCATCAAGGGCCGCTATCAGGCGTTGATCACGCCCACGCTCTGGAACCAGAAAGTGGAGCGCGAGAGGGCGCTGCGGGCGAAAGTGAACGCGCGCTCCACGCTGCGCAAGAAGTATGGGAGCGCATGGGACGACGTGGCCAAGGCCGTCGCGATGTTCCAGCCGCGCCGCAAGGAGTTCAAGTACATCGAGCAGGGCGCGGGCTTCTCTTCCCCGCTCTACCGGATTGCCCGGGACCTGGTGCGTGGGACGGAGGAGCTGCAGAAGCCGAACGAGCAGCGCCTCCGCGAGTACACGGACGGCAAGCTCCCGCAGCTGAAGCAGAAGCTCTTCTCGAAGGCCCCCGTCTATGAGGACTTCGAGCTGTTCAAGCTGTCGTACGGACTCACCAAGCTGCGCGAGGAGCTGGGCGCGGACCATCCGTTCGTGAAGAAGGTGCTGGGCAAGAAGAGCCCGCAAGAGCTCGCGCAAGAGCTGGTGAAGACGAAGCTCTATGACCTCAAGCTGCGCGAGCAGCTCTGGCAGGCGGGGCGCGAGGCCGTGCTGGCCTCGAACGATCCGATGATCCAGTTCGCCCGCATGGTGGACGCCGACGCGCGGCCCATCCGGATGTGGCACGACGAGGAGATCGAGACCCTCCAGGTCAGCGGCGCCGAGCGCGTAGCCGCGGCGAAGTTCGACATCGAGGGCAAGAGCACCTACCCGGACGCCACCTTCACCCTCCGCCTCTCCTACGGCACGGTGCAGGGTTACGAGGAGAACGGCCACACCGTGGGCCCGTTCACCGTCATCGGCGGCGCCTTCGAGAGGGCCACCGGCCGCGATCCCTTCAAGCTTCCCGAAAGCTGGATCCGCGCCAACGACAACCGACAGCTGAATCCATCCACGCCCTTCAACATGTGCACCACCAACGACATCATCGGCGGCAACTCCGGCTCCCCGGTCTTCGACAAGGACCTCCAGATCGTCGGCCTGGTCTTCGACGGCAACATCCAATCCTTGGGCGGCGACTACGGCTTCGACCCCACCGTGAACCGCACCATCTCCGTCCACAGCTCCGCCGTCCTGGAAGCCCTCGACCACATCTACTCCGCAAAACGAATCGTCACCGAGCTCAAGTCCCCCACCACCGCCGCCACCACGCCGGGCTCCAAGTAACCCCGCCCCGCCCTCCTGTTTGCGTTGCTCTGACACCGTCGGCGCGTGAATCCGGACGGCCCTGCTGTAGGGGAGCCGAGTTTGGCTGTTCGTGGTTGGGGGGCGGGCAAGCCGGGTGCTGGTCCCGGGGCAACTCGTTCCGGAAATCCCGGAACGAGTTCAAAATGCACCTCCCCTGACCAGAATGAGACCCGGGGCCTTGCGGTTGCCTTGGCGACGGACCCCTCCGAAGGTCTGCCCAAATCAATTTGGTGTTGTGGGCAGGCCGCTCGTCGTGCTGGCCAGCCTTGAATTCGGCGGCCATATCATCGGAGTCGCAGCGGAGCTTCGCTCCCGGGCGTCGGCCGTGGTCTTCACGTCGGCTGCGAAGCAAATTGATTTGGGCACACCTGCCCAGCGCCGGGTGTCGTGGTCCCGGGGACGCCTCGCGCAGCCCGTCGATCCCGATAGCTCTGCCCAGAGCGGAGCCTTGTTTGCCATTCGGGGCGGGACGAGTTGCCGGTGTGGCTGAGCAACTGAGCAACCCAATGCGGGGCGCGGTGCGCGCTGTGTCGACTCGGTGAGACGCGCGCAGATAGCCGACGGGGTGCGTGGCCGTCGCGCCGCCGCATCAGAAAGCACACCTCGCGCTGTCCCCGCCGCCCCGTGCCTCTCGCCTCACCTGACGGTGGGCTCGCCGGGACGCTCGCTTTCTGCGTGGCGGCGCACGGCCATGCAGCCCGGCGGCGTCTCAGCGCACGATACAGAGAGGTCTACGCGGCGCGCGAAGCCAGGACCTCGACACCATCGGTTGACGCTCTGGACTGCGGCCATTAGTGTCCTTGTCCCCCAGCGGAGGACCCCATGCGCGCACAATGGCTCGAGCACCGTCGCGGCCTTCCCAACGTGACGCAGATGCATTTCGCGCGCGCGGGCGTGCTGACCGAAGAGATGCAGCACGTCGCGCGCCGGGAGAACCTTCCGGGGGAGTTGATTCGCAGCGAAGTGGCGCGGGGCCGGATGATCATCCCCGCGAACGTGAATCACCCGGAGCTGGAGCCGATGTGCATCGGCATCGCCTCGAAGTGCAAGATCAACGCGAACATCGGGAACAGCCAGATCGACGGCGACGCGCGCAGTGAGCTGCACAAGCTCGAGGGCTGCCTCAAGTACGGCGCTGACACGGTGATGGATCTGTCCACGGGCGGCGACATCCCGCACATCCGCGACCAGCTGCTCCGTGTCAGCACCGTCCCGCTCGGGACCGTGCCCACCTACGAGGCGATCGAGCGGGTGAAGCGGATCGAGAGCCTGACCCCGCAGGACCTGCTCGACATCGTCGAGGAGCAGGCCAGGCAGGGCGTGGACTACATGACCATCCACGCCGGGATCCTCCGCGACTTCCTGCCGCTCGCGCAGCACCGGATCACCGGGATCGTGAGCCGCGGAGGCGCGCTGATGGCCCAGTGGATGCTGGCCACCGGGCGCGAGAACCCCTGGTTCACGCACTTCGACCAGCTCTGCGAGATCTTCGCCCGCTACGACGTCACCTTCTCGCTGGGCGATTCGCTGCGCCCGGGGTGCCTCGCCGACGCGTCCGACGAGGCCCAGTTCGCCGAGCTGCGCGTGCTCGGGTACCTCACGCAGAAAGCGTGGGAGCACGACGTCCAGGTGATGATCGAAGGCCCCGGCCACGTGCCGATGGATCAGATCGAGATGAACATGAAGATCGAGCAGGAGGCGTGCTTCGAGGCGCCGTTCTACGTGCTCGGTCCGCTCACCACCGACGTGGCCCCAGGATACGATCACATCACCAGCGCCATCGGCGCCGCCCTGGCCGGCTGGCACGGCGCCTCGATGCTCTGCTACGTCACGCCGGCCGAGCACCTCACGCTCCCCAACGCCGATGACGTGCGGCAAGGGATCATCGCCTACAAGATCGCCGCGCACGCCGCGGACGTGGCGCGGCGCCGGCCCGGAGCGAGGGATCGCGACGATGCCCTCTCCCGCGCGCGCTATGCCTTCGACTGGAACCAGCAGTTCGCGCTCTCGCTCGACCCCGAAGCGGCGAAGGCCAAGCACGACGAGACGCTGCCGCACGATGCCTTCAAGACGGCGGAGTTCTGCGCCATGTGCGGCCCGAAGTTCTGCTCGATGAAGACGCACACGCACCTCGAGGACAAGTCGCACCCCGCCGTGGTCGAGCGCGCGCCGGACCAGCTCGTGCAGGAGTCGCTGGCCTTCGCCCAGAAGGCGGCGCTGGCCCGCACCGGCAGCGTCGCGCAGCCGCCGCCCGTCCTGCTGGGCAAGAAGCCCGCGGCGGCGTGAGCGACTTCGCCATCGAGACGCACGCGCTCACGCGCCGTTTCGGCGAGCAGGTGGCGGTCGACGGCATCGACCTGCGCGTCCCGCGCGGCAGCTTCTACGGCTTCCTCGGCGAGAACGGGGCCGGCAAGAGCACCACTATCTCCATGCTCACCGGCATGCTGGCGCCGACCGGCGGCAGCTTGCGCGTGCTGGACCTGGCTCCGGACGGAGCCGTCAAGCGTCGCATCGGCGTCGTCCCCGATGGGCTGCTGCTGTTCGATCGGCTCACCGGCCGCGAGCACCTGATCTTCGTCGGCCGCCTCTACGGCCTTGGGCGGACCGAGTCCGCGCGGCGCGCCGACGAGCTCCTCGCCACCATGGAGCTGTCCGGAGACGCCCGCAAGCTGATCGCGGACTACTCCTTCGGCATGCGCAAGAAGCTGGCGCTGGCGGCGGCCCTGATCCACGCACCGGAGTTGCTCTTCCTCGACGAGCCGTTCGAGGGGGTGGATGCGGTGGCCAAGGCGTCGCTGACGGCGCTCCTCTCCGATCTGGTCCACCGGGGCCGCCTCACGGTTTTCATCACTTCCCACGTACTGGAAGTGGTGGAACGGCTCTGCGATCAGGTCGGCGTGATTCACCGCGGCCGCCTGGTCGCGCAGGGCACGCTCCCCGGCGTGGTCCAGGCCGTTCCCGGCGCAGCCACGCTGACGGAAGCATTCGTGAGCCTGGTGGGCGAGGGGCGCGGCGGCACACGCCCGCTCTCTTTCCTGCCGTGAACCTCCCGCTCGAGCAGGCGAACGCGCTGATCGCCCTGCGTGCGAGGCTCTGGTGGCGCCGGCTCGTGCACGGCCGGCAGTGGGTCCGCGTCGCCGTTGGAGCCGTGGCCGCGCTGGTGGGCGCGATGTTCAGCGCCTCTCTTTGCCTGGCCATCTTCGACATGACTCACCGTATCCGGCAGTCTCCAGAGGCGCTTCGCGATCTGGGCGGCCCGCTCTCGGTCTTCGCCTCCTGGGTCACGCTTGCCCTGGCGGGGCGCGTGTGGTTCGGGCTGGTCGCGTTGGCGCAGAGCCAGGCGTTCCTCGATCCCCGCCGCTTCCGATCCTTTCCGGTGAGCCCGCGGCTGCTCAGCGCGATCAACTTTGCCGCGCTCCTGTTCGATCCGGTCTGGCTCATGCTCTACCCGCCGCTGATCGCCATCGCCCTGGCGCTTTCGCGGCTTCCCGGAGCGCCTTCCAGGGCGTCGATGCTCCTGGCCGAGGCGTTCGCGGTCTGGGCCACTGTTGGCGTCCTCCATCTCGGGGCGGCGGTGGCGGCGATGTTCGACGCCCGCCCGCTGCTGCGGCGGGGATTCTCCATCCTCCTCGTGCTCGCGGGGTTCATCGGCTTCCAGCTCTCGGCAGCGACTCCCGGCCAGCGCGGGCTCCAGGCGCTCTTCGCGCCCGAGCGTTGGGACCTGATGCGCTGGACTCCGCCGGGCTGGACCGCGAGGCTGGCGCAGGCGCTCTCCGCAGGGCGTCCGCTGGAGGCAGCGACGCTTTCCCTGCTGCTCTTCCTGCTCGGGTCGCTCTGCAGCCTCGGCGCCCACGCGCTCTCCCAGCGCGAGCTGCTGCGGCCGGCCGAGCCGGTGCGCGTCTCGGCGCGCGGCGCCCGGGCGCACGGATGGCGCCTGCCGCTCGCACCCGCCGCGCTCTCCGCCCTGTTCGAAAAGGAGGCGAAGACCGTCGTGCGCGTCGGATGGCTCCAACTCGTGGTCGTCCCCGTGGCCTACCTGCTACTGGTCCGCGCCGTCCTGCCGGGCCCCGAGCCCTTGCTGGTCGCCGCGGTGTACGCGCACCTCGGGGTGCTGGAGATCGCCACCAACGCTTTCGGCCGCGACCTCGACGCCGCGCGCGCCTGGTTCCTCTGGCCGGTGTCGCTCCGCTCGGTGCTGGCCGCCAAGAACGCGGTCGCCTACCTCTTTTCCCTCGCCATCTTCCTGCTGCTCGCGCTCGTGGCCGCGGTCAGCGCCCAGCTCACCGCCGGTCAATTCCTGGTCGGGATTCTCGCGCACGCGGCCGTCTTCCCACTCCTGGCCACCTTCGGGAACGCCATCAGCGTCTATTTTCCGGTGCCGGTCCGGGGGGCGAGGCTCCGGCGGATGCGGGGCACGGGTCCGATCGGAGGGCGGCTAGCCGCCATGCTGCTCCTGGCCGGCGCCGCCTGGGCGCCCTATGCCATGTCGCAGGCGCTGGGCTTCCATCTCTACGCCGCGTACGCCGGAGAGCTGATCGCGTTGCTCCTCGCGTATCCAGCGCTCCTGGGAGCGGCTGCTCGGCTCGCAGAGGGGCGCCGGGAGCTGCTGCTGGGCGCCCTCGCCCGGGACGAATGACACCGCAGGCAGCTACTTGGTCGCTGCGTTCGCGCCGAACATCTTCCCGAAGACGTCGCCCTCGTTCCACCGCGGCCGCTCCGGGTCCAGCGCGATGGCGAGCGCGATCAGGAAGTCGGCGCGCACTTCCTTCGCCATGTTCTCGTAGTCGAGCTTCGGGTCCCATTCGTCGCTCGGCTGGTGGTAGCGGTTCTTCGTCCACCAGTCGCTATACGCACGGTTCTTCTCCACCTTCCCCTCCGCATCCTGCTGGCCGGCCCGGGGGAAGACGGCGGGAACGCCCTGCTTCACGAAGTTGTACTGGTCGGACCGGATGAAGAACACCTGCTCCGGCTCCGGATCCGGGCTCATGCTCAACCCGAGCGCCTGGGTGGCCGCCCTCACGTCGTTCATCAGCGTGCTGTGCTCCGCTCCCAGGGCCACGATGCCGTGCGGCTCCCACCACCCGGAAGGGAAGTCGAGGTTCACGTCGGCGACGATCGAGCGGATGGGCACCGTCGGATGGCGCGCGAAGTACTCCGAGCCCTGCAGCCCTTTCTCTTCGCCGGTCACGCCCAGGATGAGGATGGAGCGTGCAGGGCGCTTGGGCAGCGTGGCGAACGCGCGGGCGACCTCGATCGCCGCGGAAACGCCGGAAGCGTCGTCGACCGCGCCGTTGTAGATCGCATCGCCGCCGATCGGCGGCCCGATCCCCAGGTGGTCGAGATGCGCCGTGACGACGACGTGCTCGTGGGCCAGCTCGCCTCCGCGCAGGACTCCAGCGACGCTCTCGGAGGTGAACTGGCGCAGGATGAACCCCGTGCGCAGGCGCGCGCGCAGGCCCAGGGGGAAGGACTTCAGCTTTCCCTGCGGTCCGGCGGCGAAGATCTCCTCGGCGGTTCGCCCCGTCTTCGCCAGCAGCCGCTGCAGCAGCGTATGCGGCACGCGCGCTCCGGGGAGCACGTAGCCGCTCCCCGGCTGGTTGCCCTCACGCCAGACCATGTTCTCGAAGGGCGCCTGCCGGGCGAAGAAGGGAAACGGCAGATGGCGGGCGATCTCCGGTGTGAAGACGAGGATCATCCCCACCGCCCCGCGCTGCGCGAGAAGGCGCGACTTGACCACGCCGTCGGAGTAGACCGCGCTCGCGGCCGTGGGAAAGAAGTCCGGCCGCTCCGATCGCGGCGCCCCGTAGAGGACCACCGCGATCTTTCCGCTCAGGTCCCGGGGCGCGTCGTCGTATCCGTATTCCGGGGCCGCGACTCCATAGCCGGCGAAGACCAGCTCGCCCGTCACGTCGTCGCCCGCAGAGCCCGCGCGCGGCGGGAACAGCACCTCTTCGCCGTACTTGAGCGGCGCTCCGTCGATCTCGAGCACGCAGCTCTGCGGCTGCACGGTCATGCCGATGAACGGCACCGTCTGCAGCCAGGTCCCCTTCTCGCCGGCTGGCTCGTACCCGATCGACTGGAGCTCCGTCGCCAGGTAGCGGGCCGCGATGGCGTGCCCGCGCGTTCCGGTGCCACGGCCCTCGAGGACGTCGTCCGCCAGGAAGCGGATATGCGCGGAGAGGGCCTCCGGGCGGATCGACTTGAGCCCCGCCTCACCTCGAGCCTTGAGGTCGGCCGGGGGGGCCGCCAGCAGCAAGGCGAGGAGGAGGGTCACTTCGCTTCCTTGGGATCGAGGGGAGTACCGTCCGGGAGCGGCTCGTCGCTTCCCGGAACGTAGCTCCGGTTCTTGCGCAGGATGCCGGGGCCCCCGTCCCACCCGAAGAGCGCCAGGATCGTGTGGTACGCGCCCACCAGCGCCATGTACGCGGCCGCGAGCGCCATCAGCGCGAAGCACGCCAGGAGCCCGTACATCCACGGCCGGGCCGCCTCCGCGGGTCCGCCGGAGACCCGCGCGTGGACGAACCCGACCAGGCAGGTGAGGACCGCCACGGTGAGCAACAGGGCAGAGGTCCGCAGGATCTTCGGCATGGCTACGTCTCGAAGCTGGCGCCGCAGGAACAGGTCCGGCGGGCGCGGGGATTGTCGAACCGGAAGCCCGGTCCGCGGGGGAGGTCGATGACGGTGCCGTCGAGCAGCGCCGCGCTGGCGGGATCGACCGCGATCTTCACCGGTCCCGCGTCCACCAGGGCGTCCTCGGACCCAGCGCTCTCCACGAAGTACAGGTCGTAAGTGAGCCCGTTGCAGCCGCCCGCCACCACCGCGATGCGCAGCAGCCACCCTTCGACCTCCGCGTCTCGCGCGCGAGCGAGCACCGCCTGGGCGGCGCGGTCGGTGAGCGAAAGACGCATCGGGGAAGGGTCTACTGCGCGCAAAGGGCGCGCGGCAAGGGATTCAGGCGGCGTGCTCCTGGCGGAGCGCCTCGAGCTCGTCGTCCGGGATGTCCGCGAACGCCTGCACGCAGCGGGGGTCGAACTGGGTACCGCCACAGCGCGAGATCTCCAGGCGCGCCTGGGCGAACGTCGCCGCCTTGCGATACGGCCGGTCGCTGGTCATCGCGTCCAGCGTATCCGCGATGGCGAAGATGCGCGCGCCCAGCGGGATCGACTCTCCCCGGAGCTTGTGCGGATATCCGCCGCCGTCCCAGCGCTCCTGGTGCGCGAGCACGATCTCCGCGGCGGGACGGAGGAAGTCGATGGCCTGCAAGATCCGGTAGCCCACCTCGGGATGCCGCCGCATCTCCGCCCATTCGGCCTGGGTCAGGGGACCCGGCTTGAGGAGAATACTGTCCGGGACGCCGATCTTGCCGATGTCGTGGAGGAGCGCGCCGCGACCGAAGTGCTCGATCTGGTCCTCGGGAATGCCCATCCGCCGGGCGATGGCGACCGTGTAGCGGACCACGCGCTGGGAGTGATCGCTGGTCTCATGCTCGCGAGCGTCGAGCGCATGGACCAGCGCTACCAGCGTGTTCGAGTAGGACTGGGCGATCCCTTCCAGCGCCGCGGTGAGCTCGGCGGTGCGCTCGCGCACGCGCCGGGCCAGGCCCTGGTGGTAGCGGGCCCGGGCGGAGGTGAGCTTGCTCCTGCTCCAGGCGCGCTCGATGGCCCGCACCAGCTCGGTGAGTCGCGGGGGCTTGAGCAGATAATCCGCCGCGCCGCGCTTGAGGCACTCCACCGCGCTTTCGGTGTCGCCGTAGCCCGTCAGCATCACCACCGCTGCGTGCGGGTGCCGCTGCAGCACGTGGTCCAGGAGCCAGAGGCCATCGTGCTCCGGCATCTTCACGTCGCAAAGCAGCAGCGGCAGGTCGTCCCCGCGCAGCATCTGCAGCGCCGCATCCGCCCCATCCGCCTGGCGGACCGGGTAGCCTTCTTCCTTCAGCACCGCCGAGAGCACTTCGCGGACCGCGCGGTCGTCGTCCACCACCAGCACGGTGGGTGGCTGTACCGCGGCTCCATCCTTCTCGACGGGGGAAAGCTCGGCCGGCGTGTCGAGCGGCCGGCTTCCCAGCCGCAGCATGTCGTCGATTCCCAACATTCCTTGGAGGCCTAGCATCGCGGTCTAACGTCCCCAAGTCAAATCCGATTTCGCCACCGGGCCGGATCGATTGACACCGCGCGGCAACGGGCGTACGCCCGGGCCCCTCCCGGAGGAAACCATCATGGCAGAGGCGATCGCGATTCGGCACAGGCCGGCGCAGGGCTCGGTGACGCCCCAGGGCACGCTCGCCGTCTACGAACCGGGGACCGGCAAGCTGCTCGGGGAGGTGCGCGTCTCGAGCGTTTCCGACGTCCGCGAGACCGTGCAGCAAGCCCGCGCGGCGCAGACCGAGTGGGCGCGCAAGCCCTTCGCGGAACGGCGCGCCGTGCTGCTCCGGTTCAAGGAGCTGCTGCTCGCCCGCGCCGAGGAGTTCTGCGAGCACATCACGCGGGAGAACGGGAAGACGCGCAACGAGTCTCTCTTCATGGAGGTGCTGCCGGTCGCGGACGCAGTGCACTGGTACGCGACCCATGCCCAGAAGGTCCTCGCCGACGAGAAGATCCCGCTGCACCTGTTCCCCCACAAGAAGTCGTACCTGCGCTTCTACCCCCGCGGAGTGATCGGCATCATCTCGCCCTGGAACTATCCCTTCTCGATCCCGGTCGGCGACGCCGTCGCCGCGCTCATGGCGGGCAACGCGGTGGTCGTGAAGCCGAGCGAGTTCACCCCCATCGTGATGGAGAAGACGCGCGCTCTGCTGGAGGAGGCCGGCCTGCCGCGCGGGCTCTTCGGGGTGGTGCAGGGCAGGGGCGAGGTGGGCGCGGAGCTGATCCGGAGCGGCGTGAAGATGATCGTGTTCACCGGCTCCGTCGCCACCGGGAAGAAGGTCAACCTGGCGGCCGCCGAGCAGATGATCCCCTGCGTCCTGGAGCTTGGCGGGAAGGACCCTGCCATCGTGCTCCCCGACGCGGACCTGGACACCGCCGCGAAGAAGATCGCCTGGGGCGCGTTCGCGAACTCGGGGCAGACCTGCGCCTCTGTCGAGCGCGTGTACGTTCACGAGAGCGTGGCCCGGCTCTTCACCGAGAAGGTGGTCGCGCTGGCCAGGCAGCTCCGCCAGGGCGATCCGAACCAGCACGACGTGGACGTGGGCGCGATGACCACGCAGATGCAGGTCGAGATCGTGCGGCGGCACCTCGACGATGCGCGGCAGCGCGGCGCGCAGGTGCTGGCGGGCGGCGACATCCAGGTCTCGCCCGAGGGCGCGCGCTTCGTGCAGCCGACGGTGCTCAGCGGCACGACCCCGGAGATGGCCATCGTGCGCGAGGAGACCTTCGGGCCGATGCTGCCGATCATGACGTACCGCACGGAGGAAGAGGCGGTCCGCCTCGCCAACGATTCCTCCTACGGGCTCTCCGCCTACGTGTTCACCAAGGACCGCGCGAAGGCGGAGCGGATCGCCAACCAGCTCCTCGCCGGCACGGTGATGCACAACGACACCCTGTACACGCACGCCGCGCCGGAGACGCCCTGGGGCGGGGTGAAGGCGTCCGGCCTCGGGCGCGTGCACGGCAAGCACGCGCTGCGCGACTTCTCCGAGATCCGGCACGTCAACCTGGAGCGCATGAACTTCCCGGCCTTCTGGTACTACCCGTACTCGCGGAAGGCCTGGAGCACCGGTCTGCGCGTCTACCGCACGCTTCTCGGCCGCGGGATCGGCGGGCGGCTGAAGGCGCTGTTCGGAAGGCACTGATGCGCGTCGCGTTCTATGGCCTGGGCGGGATGGGCCGCGCGATGGCGGCGACCTTGGTCGCCGCCGGGCACGAAGTCTTCGCCTGGAACCGCACGCCGGGAAAAGCGCCGCCCGGCGCGCGCGAGTGCGGGTCGGTCCGCGAGGCTGCTTCCGGCGCCGAGGTCGCCATCACCATGCTCGCGGACGACGTCGCCGTGGAGACAGTCGCACGCGACCTCCTCGGCGCTCTCCGTTCCGGCGCGGTGCACTGTGGAATGAGCACCATCTCCGTGCAGCTCTCCCGAAAGCTCGCCCAGGAGCATGCGCAGCGCGGGCAGCGGTACGTGGCGGCGCCCGTGTTCGGCCGTCCCGAGGCCGCGGCGGCGAGGAAGCTCTGGATCGTTCCGGCGGGCGAGAGCGACGCCGTGCAGCGCTGCCAGCCGCTGTTCGACGCGCTCGGGCAGGGAACGCTTCCGATGGGCGAAGTCCCGGAGCACGCCTCGCTCACCAAGCTCTGCGGCAACTTCGTGATCGCCTCCCTGATCGAGATGTTCGGCGAGGCATTCGCGGTCGGCGAAAAGGCGAACATCGATCCGTCGCGGCTGGCGGAGACGCTGGTGAAGATCCTCTTCGCCGGGGCGCCGATCCCCTCCGGCTACGCGTCCCGGATCGCCGGCACGCAGTTCGAGCCGGCAGGATTCGCCATGGCGCTCGGGCTGAAGGACGTTTCCCTGGCGCTGAAGGCCGGCGAAGAGCTGAAGGTCCCGCTGCCGCTCGCTTCCCTTCTCCGGGACCATTTCCTCGCCTCGATGGCGAGAGGCCGCGAGAGCTGGGACTGGGGTGGCATGGCCGCCGTGTTGCGCGAAGCGGCCGGGCTTCCTCCGCGCCGCGGTTGACATCGCAGGCCGCGGGCATTACCAAGCGCGCCTCTTGCACAGCGGGGAGGCCTCCGTGGCGATCTACGATCTCGCGATCATCGGCAGCGGTCCCGGCGGCTACGTGTGCGCCATCCGCGCCGGCCAGAACGGCCTGAAGACGGTGGTCATCGAGAAGGACCCGCGCGTGGGCGGCACCTGCACCCTGCGCGGCTGCATCCCCACCAAGGCCGTGCTCCACAGCGCCGATGTCTACGAGGAAGCGCAGCACGGCGCTACGGTGGGCGTGAGGGCCTCAGGCGTGGAGCTGGAGATGGAGGGGGTGCGCAAGTACAAGGAAGACGTCGCCAACAAGTCGAGCAAGGGGATCGAGTTCCTTTTCCGCAAGAACAAGGTGGAGCGGATCCACGGGCACGGCCGTCTCGCGGCGCCCGGCAAGGTGTCCGTCACCGGCGCTGACGGCAAGGAGCAGATCGTCGAGGCGAAGCACGTGGTGATCGCCACTGGCTCCGCGCCGCGCCTCCTCCCCGGGATGACGCTGGGGCCCCGCCTGATGACGAGCGACGAGTTGCTCGAGAACGTCACTGTCCCGAAGCGGCTGATCGTGCTGGGCGCCGGCGCGGTGGGAGCGGAGTTCGCCAGCGCCTACCGCCGCTTCGGCAGCGAGGTGACCATCGTCGAGCTGCTGCCGCGCCTCTTGCCCCTCGAGGACGAGGACATCTCGGCCGAGTTCGAGAGGGCGTTCCGCAAGCGGAAGATCAAGGCGCTCACGAACGCGAAGCTGGAGACCGTCGACGTCAAGGGTGAGCTGGTGAAGGCGACGGTGACGACCTCCAAAGGCACCGAGGTCCTGGAGGCGGAGCTGCTCCTCTGCGCGGTGGGCAGGCGCCCGGTGAGCGAGGACGCCGGCCTGGAGAAGTTCCCCAACATCAAGGTGGAGCGGGGGTTCGTGATCATCGATCCGAAGACCCTGCTCACCGGCGAGAGCTGGGTGTCGGCCATCGGCGACGTGGTGGCGATCCCCGGCCGGCCGCATCCCCAGCTCGCGCACCTGGCGTTCGTGGAAGGGGAGTTCGTCGCCGACCGGCTGGCGGGGAAGAAGCCGGATTCCGTGAACTACGATCTGGTGCCCGGCGCCACCTACTCCGAGCCCGAGGTCGCCTCGATCGGGCTCACCGAAAAAGCGGCCAAGGAGCGGGGCTACAAGGTGAAGATCGGGACCTTCCCCTTCGCCGCCAACGGCAAGGCCCGCATCCTCAATCTGCCCGAAGGGATGGTGAAGGTGGTCGCGGAGGAGAAATACGACGAGGTGCTCGGCGTCCATATCATCGGGCCCCGGGCCACCGAGCTGATCTCGGACGCCTGCTCGCTCCTCAAGCTGGAGACGACCAGCGAGGAGATGCTGCACGTCATGCGCCCGCATCCGACGCTGTCGGAGGCGCTGACGGAAGCCGCTTTGGGAGTGCGCGGGAAACCGCTGCACATCTAGGATCACCATCGGGAAGGATGTTCCCGCCCGGCTGTTCAATAGGGCGCGCGGGGAGGCTCCGATGAGCGAATCGCAGTCGTGGCGTCGGGCGTTTGCTTCCGGATTCATGGCACTTGCACTCTCTGTCGGAGGTCACCTGGCTACCGGCGGCTCGGCAGCGGCGACGGGAGGGTCGTGCCCGCTCTCGCGGAGCCGGCTCGCCGATCGGGTCCTGGACGGCGTGACCTCGCACGCCGAGCCACGGGGCATTGCGCAGCGCGTCGCCCGCGCCGTTCTGGGCGCAGTGTTCAACACCTGCTCCTGAGAGCGCCCTCGCAGTCGGGGCCGGATTCAGTTATACCGCCGCCCTCATGGGCGACTCGCTGGTCCAGCTCGGCGGTGCGCCGCGCCCGGGGCGCGAGGCCAAGCCGGAGTGGCTCAAGGTGCGCATGCCGGGCGGCGGCCGGTACGAGCACGTCAAGCGCACCCTGCGCGAGCTGAATCTCCACACCGTCTGCGAAGAGGCGAGCTGTCCGAACGTCGGCGAATGCTGGGGCGGCGGCACCGCCACCGTGATGCTGATGGGGGACGTCTGCACCCGGGGATGCCGCTTCTGTGATGTGAACAGCGGGATCCCCGGGCCGCTCGATCCTCTGGAGCCGCGTCACCTTGCCCAGGCGGTGGGCCAGCTGGGCCTCGATTACCTGGTGGTCACCTCGGTGAACCGG
This sequence comes from Myxococcales bacterium, assembly GCA_036513415.1. Classification (GTDB taxonomy): domain Bacteria; phylum Myxococcota; class Myxococcia; order Myxococcales; family 40CM-4-68-19; genus 40CM-4-68-19. The sequence continues at coordinate 15,225 of DATBZA010000126.1, forward strand.
GACGAGCTGCCGGACGGAGGCGCCTCGCACTTCGCCCAGGCCATCGTCGAGCTCCGCCGGGCGGCGCCGAGGACGCTGGTGGAGGTGCTGACGCCGGACTTCCAGGGCTCGCGCGATGCGCTGCAGATGATCGTCGATGCCCAGCCCACGGTCGCGGCGCATAATCTCGAGACGGTGGAGCGCTTGACGCCGCGGGTGCGCGACCGGCGCGCCACGTACCGCCAGTCTCTCGAGGTGCTGGAGCTCTACAAGCGCGGCGGCATGCGCACGAAGAGCAGCATCATGCTCGGGTTGGGCGAGACGCGCGGCGAAGTGGTGCAGGCGATGCGCGACCTGCGCGCGGCCGGCTGCGACATTCTCACGCTGGGGCAGTACCTCCGGCCTTCCCAGAAGCACTTGCCGGTGGAGGAGTTCGTCAAGCCGGAGGTGTTCGCCCAGCTCGAGCGGGAGGGCCTCGCGCTCGGTTTCCGGTTCGTCGCCGCCGGGCCGCTGGTCCGCTCCAGCTACAAGGCCGGCGAGTTCTTCATCCAGCGCTGGGTCGAGAACGGCGGGTAGCGGATGCCAGCCTGGAACATCATTCAGGCCGTCAATGACGCCCTGCGGATCGAGATGCGCCGCGATCCGCGCGTGGTGGTGATGGGCGAGGACGTGGGGAAGTTCGGCGGGGTGTTTCGCGCCACCGTGGGTTTGATCGAGGAGTTCGGGGCCGAGCGCGTGATCGACACCCCGCTGGCCGAGGCCGGAATCATCGGCGCGGCGATCGGGATGGCGATGTACGGATTGCGCCCGGTCCCGGAGATCCAGTTCTCCGACTTCATCTTCCCGGCGTTCGATCAAATCGTGAACGAGCTCGCCAAGCTGCGGTACCGCAGCGGCGGCCAGTACGGCGCGCCGGTGGTGATCCGCACGCCGGTGGGAGGCGGGATCAAGGGCGGCCACTACCACTCGCAGTCGCCGGAGGCGCTCTTCATCCACACGCCGGGCCTTCAAGTGATCTGCCCTTCCAACCCCCTCGACGCGAAGGGCCTCTTGATCTCCGCCATCCGCCAGGACGACCCGGTCATCTTCATGGAGCCGAAGCGCGTCTACCGGGCGGCGAAAGGGGAAGTGCCGGAAGGCGAGTACACCGTCCCCATCGGCGAGGCGAAGGTCGCCCGCGAAGGCCGGAGCATGACGGTGATCGCCTGGGGCGCCATGTTCCACGAGGCGCTGCAGGCGGTGGAGCAGGCTCCGGAGCTCGATGCGGAGCTCATCGACCTGCGCACGCTCTGGCCGCTGGACATCGAGGCTGTCACGCGCAGCGTGGGCAAGACCGGCCGCTGCGCCATCGTGCAGGAGGCGCCGCGTACTTGTGGCTTCGCGGCGGAGATCAGCGCGCTCGTCCAGGAGCGCTGCTTCACCTCCCTGGAGGCCCCCGTCGCCCGCATCACCGGGTGGGACACGCCGTTCCCGTACACGCTGGAAAACGACTACCTGCCGCTCGCGCCGCGGATCCTGAAGGCGCTGCGCGAGCTGAAAGCCTACGAGGCCTGACATGTCCCAGTTCGAATTCAAGCTGCCGGACATTGGCGAAGGCGTGGTGGAAGGCGAGATCGTCAAGTGGCTGGTGAAGGCCGGCGACCAGATCGTGGAGGACCAGCCGCTGGTGGAGGTGATGACCGACAAGGCGACCGTGACCATCCCGAGCCCGCGCCGGGGCAAGGTGGTGAAGACCGTCGGCAAGGAAGGCGACATCGCGAAGGTGCACTCCACCCTGATCGTCCTGGAGGTGGACGGCGCGGGCGCGTCCCCAGCGGCGGCCGTTTCAGGCGCCGCGGCGCAGGGCGCGCCCAGCCTTTCGGCAGAGCAGGCCGGGCAACCCGCTCCTCTGCAGACCGCCAACCTCCCGCAGCCGCAGGCCGGGGCGTCCGCGCACGGGGCGCAGATGAGCGCGCATGCCGGCAACGGCGACGGCCGGAAGGTCCTGGCCACGCCGGTGACGCGGCGGATGGCGCGGGAGATGGGCGTCGACCTGGGCGCGCTCCAGGGCTCCGGACCCCAGGGAAGGGTGATGAAGGCTGACGTGCTCGCGCACGCCGAGAACAAGACGCGCGCGCCCGTCCAAGCGCGGCCGCCGCCGCGCCCCGAGCCGCTGGCCCAGGACGAGGTCCGCCCGCTGCGCGGGCTGCGCAAGAGCATCGCGAAGACCATGGCGCAGAGCCACACCTACGTGGTGCCCTTCACGTTCGTGGAGGAGTGCGACACAAGGCCGCTCACCTCGTTGCGCGAGCGCGTCAATGCGGAGCTGGCCCGCCGGGGCGAGGCGAAGCTCAGCTACCTCCCGTTCATCGCCAAAGCGCTGCTCCACGGCTTTGCCAGATACCCCGAGCTGAACGCGGTGATGGACGAGGAGAAGCAGGCGCTGCTGGTGAAGAAGGACGTAAACGTCGGATTCGGCGCCGCCACCGAGCAGGGCCTCACCGTGTTCGTCGTGAAGGACGTGCGCGGCAAGTCGATCCGCGAGATCGGAGCCGAAATCGACCGGCTGGCGAAGGCGGCGCGCGAGCAGAAGCTGCAGCTCCAGGATTTGCAGGGCTCGACCTTCACCGTCACCTCGCTGGGCAAGGACGGCGGGTTGATGGCCACGCCGGTGGTCAAGCACCCCGAAGTGGCCATCCTCGGAGTGCACAAGATCAAGGAGTACGCAAAGCCGGTGCGCCACGGAGACGGCAGCGTCGGCGTGGAGATCGCCGAGCGGATGAACCTCTCCTGCTCGTTCGATCACCGCGTGATCGACGGCCACATCGGCGCCGCGTTCCTCTACGAGGTGATCCACGCGCTGGAGGCGCCGGAGCTGCTGCTCATGGAGGAGCAGGGTGCCTAGGCCTAATGCCGCTCAGTCAAGCGATGACGTGGTCGTCGTCGTTGACGTTTGTCGTGTGCGTGGACGGCGACGGCGACGGCGACGTGGCGGTGGACGACCGGGCATGTCGGGTGTGCCTGGTACACAGCGTTCAAAAACTCGACGTGTACA
>DATBZA010000127.1:0-26976 GCA_036513415.1 Myxococcales bacterium
TGCACGTCTCGCGGTGCACGTCGGCGTAGGTCAGCGTGCGCGACTCCTCGGGCGAGTCGCCCTCCCAGACCAGCGCGGCCTTGTTCCTGCGCGGGCCGGTCAGGTGGCGGTCCAGGCAATTGACCGAGGCGTTGAGCTTGCCGCCGATGAACCACTCGATCTTCGCGGTGTTGAAGTCCCACTTCGAGACCTTGTCCCACTTCTTGAACCAGGTGATCCGCTCCGCCTGCTCCGCCCAGAAGCCGTCGGAGTTGGAGATCGAGCGGTCGTAGAGCGCGCGGTACTGATCCAGGCTCTTGATCCGGGCCTTCTTCGAGAACTCCGGAGGGGGGTAGATGAAGCGCTCTCCGCTTTTCTCAGCCATGATGGGGTCTCCTGCCGCGGGATCGGGTGGCGTACTTTAACGATCTGGAAGAAAAGGGGCCAGATCGGCCGCCAGAGAGGGTACAGTTTTGCCAACGTCCATGGCCCTCCGAATCGATGTGATGCGCATCTCGCCAGCGCGCGGCGAGCCGCTCGCCCTGCCCTCCTATGCGACAGACGGTTCCGCGGGCGTGGACCTCCGGGCGGACGCCAAGGTGACGCTCGCTCCAGGGGAGCGGGCGCTGGTGCCCACCGGCATTGCCGTGGCCATCCCGCGGGGATTCGAGGGTCAGGTCCGGCCGCGCTCGGGCCTCGCGCTGCGCGAGGGCGTCACTTGCCTGAACAGCCCGGGCACCATCGACAGCGATTACCGCGGCGAGGTGGGCGTGATCCTCGCCAACCTCGGGCAGAGCACGGTGACGCTCCAGCGCGGCGACCGGATCGCGCAGCTGGTGATCGCCCGCGTCGAGCGCGCTGCCCTGGTCGAGAGCGCTTCCCTGCCGCCGACCGGCCGGGGCGAAGGCGGCTTCGGCCACACCGGCCGCGGATAGCCGGCATGCTGACCCTCGCGGACCTGCTCGATCGCGGTGCCCGCAACCCTGCTCCCGGCCCGCGGGGGCACCCGCTGCTCGGCAGCTTGCCGGAGGTCAGGCGCGACCCCATCCGCCTGTTCCTCGAGTCGTTCCAGCGATACGGCGAAGTGGTGCGCTTCCACTTCGGGCCCATGATCGCCCACCTGGTCAGCTCGCCGGCCGGGGCGAACCATGTCCTTGCCGAAAACAACAAGAACTACGGCAAGCAGACGCGCGGTTACCGGAACCTGCGCTACGTCCTGGGCAACGGGCTGCTCACCAGCGAAGGAGAGGTGTGGAAGAGGCAGCGGCGGATCGCGCAGCCGGCGTTCCACCGGCAGCGCATCGCGGGGTTCGGCCGGACCATGGTGCGCGCGGCGGAGGACGCCGCGGACTCGCTCTCCCTGCGGCGCGGCGAGATCCTCGACCTGCACCAGGAGATGATGCGGCTCACCCTGCGGATCGTCGGCGAGACGCTGCTCGCATACGACCCGACCAATGCCGCCGACGAGGTGGGGGCGGCCCTCGCGTACCTGTTGCCGCTCGCCAACGAGCGTTCGAGCCGCCTGTTCGACGTCCCGCCGGTGGTTCCGACGCGCGAGAACAGGAAGTTCCGCCGGCAGCTCGCGACCCTGGACTCGGTCGTGCTGCGGATGATCGCGGAGCGGCGGCAGGATCCAGGGGACCGGGGCGACCTGCTCTCCATGCTGATCGAGGCGCGGGACGCGGAGACCGGCGAGTCGATGGACGACCGGCAGCTGCGCGACGAGGCGATGACGATCCTTCTCGCCGGGCATGAGACCACCGCGAACGCGCTGACGTACACCTTCCTCCTGCTCTCGCGCTACCCGGCGGCCTTGCGCGAGCTGCGCGCCGAGCTCTCGCAGGTGCTGGGAGGGCGCAGTCCGACCTTCGAGGACTTGCCGCGGCTCACCCTGACGCGCTGGACCCTGCAGGAATCGATGCGCCTGTACCCGCCGGCGTGGATCATCGCGCGGTCAGCCAATGGCGCCGACGAGATCGGCGGCCACGAGATCCCCGCGCGATCGATCGTCTTCGTCAGCCCGTACGTGATGCACCGGCACCCGCGCTTCTGGTCCGACCCGGAGGGATTCGATCCGGGCCGATTCGCGAAGGAGCCGCCGCGCGGGGCGTACCTGCCCTTCGGCGCCGGCCCGCGCATGTGCATCGGCAACGCCTTCGCGAGCATGGAAGCGGAGCTGGTGCTGGCGACGATCGCGCAGCGGATCGCCTTCGAGCTGGTTCCGGGAGCGCCCGTCGAGCTGCAGCCCAGCATCACGCTCCGGCCGCGCAACGGCATCTCGATGAGGGTCCGCTGATCCGCCGGCCTACCGCGCGCGCATTCCGCGGCGCAGGCTTTTCTTGCGCCGGGCCCGCTTCCGCTTCAGCGCCTGCCTCTTCACCTTGCTGCGGTTCTTGATGGACTTTTTCGTGCGGGGCATGGCGCGGTGTGTAGCACACCGCGCCGCGCGCAAAAAGCAGCAGCGCTCGCGGCGCTCTTGCAAGCGGCCGAGCCGTGCTGCTACATCCGTTCAGTGCGCCTGTGCGTCCTGTCCAGCGGCAGCGGCGGCAACTCCCTCTGGGTGGACGCGGGCGCGGCGCGCATCCTGATCGATGCCGGGCTCCCGCTGCGCGAGACGGCGCGCCGGTGCAAGAGCGCGGGGCTCGACGTCCGCGAGCTGACCGACGTCTTCCTCACGCACGAGCACGCCGACCACGCGGGCGCAGCCGGCGTCCTCGGCCGCAAGCTCGGCGTGCGCGTGCACGCGACGCGCGGGACCCTGCGCGCCTTGCGGGATCCACCGCCGGAGGAATCGCGCCGCGCCGTCCGCGCCGGGGTCCCTGTCCGCCTGGAGGGGCTGACCGTCACCCCCGTGGGCTTGCCCCACGACGCCTGGGAGCCGGTGGCCTACGTGGTCGACGACGGCGCCACCAGGGCGGCGATCGTCACCGACCTCGGCAGCGTCACCGCCGCCATCGTCCGTGCGCTGCAGGGCCTGGACGCGCTGGTGCTGGAGATGAACCACGATGTGCGGATGCTGATCGAAGGGCCCTACCCCTGGTCCTTGAAACAGCGCATCCGCGGCGATCGGGGCCACCTCTCCAACGAGCAGGGCGCGCGACTGCTACAAGATACTCTGCACGGCGGGCTCCGGTACCTGGTGCTCGCGCACCTCTCCGAGCACAACAACACCGAGGCGCACGCGCGGCGCGCCGCGGAGCGGGTGCTGGAGAAACACGGGAGCCGCGCCCGGATCTGCATCGGGTCGCAGGCCCGAGCGCTCGACCCCGTGCTGCTCGAGCCGGCGCGCGCGGTGCCGCTGCGGAGGGCGCGACAACTGGCGCTGTTCGGCTAAACGACCGATCGCGATCCGGAAACACCGGCCGCGGGCTTGAGCTTCGAGCGCCGGTTGAAGGCGCGCAGGAAGGTGAAGACGTGGGTTATCAAGTCCTCGATCGACTTGCAGCGATGGTTGCGCGTTACGTTGGCGTGCAGGTCGAGCCAGACCAAGCGAGGTCGCGAGCGACCTGCTGGCAAGAGAGTCCCTGTCCGAGCCTGGCGATCATGAGGAACCGGAGGGCGGCGTACGGGTCCTTGGTCTTTCGTCCTCGCTGGATCAGTCGCCGTCGCGCGGCGCGATCCAGTCGGGGTATCTTGTCCACGGGAAGGGCTCCTCCATGACCGTTGGTGGCCTCGCACGCACTAAAGCTGAGCTTCAATGGCCGCCTTATCTATGATTGACCATACTTGCTCAATCTTTTCTCCCCGAAATTGATAGAACACATTTTCGGTAAAGAAAACCCTCTTTCCGTTTACATGAAGGCCCAGGAACTTTCCCTTTGGCGTACAATTGAACCCTAGCCGGCTCGCTATATGAGGCGGATCGGAAATCAGCAGCTGAATGTCGAAATAAAGGTCGTGAATTTCACTAAAGTCTCTCTCCAGCATCTCGCGATAACCCAATATCCCGATCCGCCGACCGTTGTAGTACACTTCATCATGAACGAATTGTTCCAGCTTCGGCCAGTCCTGCTTGTTCAGGCAGGCAATGTAGTCTCGGTAGACGTCGCAGAGGTTGGCTTTAATCATGGCAATTTTCCCTGTGCTTCTACATGGTCCCTGCTGCAAAGTAGGACGAGCTGAAGTTCCGCAGCCAAGAATAGCATCTCTGAAATCGAATCGGCTCCCTCCCGCCATTCGTCGCCGTCTCGAGAAGCCAAGCTTTGCGCATGGGGTGGCACAGCCACGCTGGCGTCAGCAGCGTGCCATCGGACCACTCGGGGTGTTCACGCATGGCGCGCGCACTTCACGAGCACCTTGGCATTCCGGCCGAGGTGCTCCTTCAACAGGCGTACGACCCCGAGATGGGACAGTTGAAGAGCGCCGACTGGAGCAAATTCCCGGTGCGCGAGATGGTCAAGGCCGGCTGGCTGCCGAAGGCGGCGAGGTCTGCGGGCCGCGCCGGCAAGTACCTGGCCGACCTGATTCGCCGCGCGGGCTGGGCCCAGCTTCAGCCTGCGGCGCTCTCTAGGAAGAACGATCAGGCGCGCAGCAACGCGAAGAGCGACCCATGGGCGCTCGAAGCGTGGTGCTGGCAGGTCCTCGCTACGGCTAACGAGAACCGGCCGCGGAAGGCTTACTTGCGCGGGACAGTCACACCGAGATTTCTCCGTGAGGTAGTCCAGCTGAGCGTAGAGGACGACGGTCCGCTGCAGGCCGCGCAGTTCCTCGCGAAGTCTGGCATTGCGCTCGTGACCGTGCGGCACCTCAAGCGCACGTATCTCGACGGTGCGGCGCTCAAGCTCGTCGATGGAACGCCCGTCGTCGCGCTCACGCTTCGGTACGACCGCATCGACGACTTCTGGTTCTGCCTCCTACACGAGCTTGCCCACGTCGGACGGCACCTCGACGGCGGCAAGGACACCGTCTTCGTGGATGACCTGAATCTACAGACGGCCGACGTGAAGGAATCCGAAGCGGACGAATGGGCCCTCGATGCCGCGATTCCGCGGGACATCTGGGAGTCGAGCTCCCTGCGGGAGCGGCCGACGCCGATAGCCGTCGTGCAGTTCGCGACCAAGCTGCACATTCATCCCGCGATCGTAGCGGGGCGGGTCCGATTCGAGCGAAAGAATTTCCGCATGCTCTCTCACTACGTGGGCAGTGGTGAGATCCGACGGCATTTCGCGCAATGAGCAGGCGTAATATCCTCCGGAGAATCGGAGGAGCGATTGAGTCTGCGGCGCAGCTGTGCGATGGGATCCTCGACGATTTGCAGGCACCCCACCTCGTGGGCTCGGTCGCTGACTGTCCTGCCAACTCGACCGCTTCCTTCCCTTCGCTGGACGAGCGTAGGAGACTAGGCCACGCGGCTTCAGGCGGACGCGCCCGGCGGCGCGCGCCTGGTGTATAGAGAGCGCCCCATGATTCCGCGCTACAGCCGGCCTGAGATGGTCGCGCTCTGGACCCCGGAGCGGCGCTACCAGACCTGGCTCGAGGTGGAGCTTGCCGCGGGGCGCGCCATGGCGCAGGCGGGCGTGGTTCCACGCGAGGCGATCGAGGAGTGCGCGGCGAAGGCGGGAACGTTCAGCGCGGCGGACGCGGCGCGCATCGACGAGATCGAGAAGACCACGCGCCACGACGTGATCGCGTTCCTGACCTTCCTGGAAGAGCGCATCGGGCCGGCCGCGCGGCACCTGCATTTCGGGATGACCTCCTCCGACGTGCTCGACACCTCGCTCGGCATCCTGCTCCGCGAGGCGGCCGATCTGCTGCTCGCCGGAATCGACAAGGCGCGGGAAGCCGTGATCAAGCGCGCCAAGGAGCACCGGCGCACTCCCTGCATCGGGCGCTCGCACGGAATCCACGCGGAGCCGACCACGTTCGGGTGGAAGCTGGCCGTGTGGGTGGACGAGCTGGCGCGCGCGAAGGCGCGAATCCAGCGCGCGCGGGAGGCCATCTCCGTGGGCAAGCTGTCCGGCGCGGTGGGAACCTTCGCGCACCTGTCGCCCGCGATCGAGGAGAAGGCGATGGCGTCGCTGGGCCTTGCCCCCGCTCCCGCCTCCACCCAGATCATCCAGCGCGATCGGCATGCGGAGTACTTCAGCGCGCTGGCGCTGGTGGGCGCGTCGATCGAGAAGTTCGCCGTCGAGATCCGCCACCTGCAGCGCACGGAGGTGCGCGAGGCCGAGGAGGCTTTCGGCAAGGGGCAGAAGGGCTCCTCGGCGATGCCGCACAAGCGGAACCCGATCCTCTCCGAAAACCTGAGCGGGCTGGCGCGCGTGCTGCGCGGCTACGCGCTCTCGGCGATGGAAGACGTGCCGCTCTGGCACGAGCGGGACATCAGCCATTCCAGCGTGGAGCGGGTGATCGCCCCCGACGCGACCGTCACGCTCGACTTCATGCTGCACCGATTCGCGGGGCTGATGGAGGGGCTGCGCGTCTACCCGGAACGGATGCGGGAGAACCTGGAGCTGACGCGCGGGCTGGTCTTCTCGCAGCCGGTGCTCCTCAAGCTGATCGAGAAAGGAATGGAGCGGCAGGCGGCCTACGCGGTGGTGCAGAGGAACGCGATGAAGGTGTGGGAAGAGGACCGCGAGTTCCGGGCGCTGCTCGCCCAGGATCCCGAGGTCAAGAAGCTGCTCGATCCCAAGGAGCTGGCGGAGTGCTTCGATCTCGACCGCCAGCTCCGCCACGTCGACGCGGTGTTCGAGCGCGTCCTGGGGAAGTGACATGCGACGGATCTGCGTCTTCGCCGGATCGAACGCGGGCGCGCGCGAGTCGTACCTGATCGCCGCCCGCGAGCTTGGCGCCGAGATCGCCCGGCGCAGGCTCGGGCTGGTGTACGGCGGCGCTTCCTGCGGGCTGATGGGCGCCTGCGCGGATGCGGCGCTTGCGGGCGGAGCCGAAGTGATCGGCGTCCTGCCGCGCGCGCTCACCACCAGGGAGATCGCGCACACCGGCCTGACCGAGATGCGCATCGTCGGATCGCTGCACGAGCGCAAGGCGGTGATGTCCGCTCTCGCCGACGCGATGGTGGCCTTGCCGGGCGGGTGCGGGACCATGGACGAGCTGTTCGAGGCGATCACCTGGGGTCAGCTCGGGCTGCACGAGAAGCCCATCGGGCTGCTCGACGCGGACGGCTACTACGGTCCGCTCCTCTCCTTCCTCGAGCACATGAACGCGGAGGGATTCGTGCGCCCCGCCCTTCGGCTGGCACGGGCGCGGACCGCGCGCGAGGTGCTCGATCAGCTCACCGCCGCGCCGCCGGCGGCGATCAGCCCGCCCGGGCCGCGACCCGCGCCGTAGCATGCTTCGCTTCGGGTATCGAACGCTGAGACGCCGCCGGGCTGCATGGCCGTGCGCCGCCACGCAGGATCCCTCCGCGCCCTGCGTAACGCTGTGTGTATCGTACGCTGAGACGCCGCCGGGCTGCATGGCCCTGCGCCGCCACGCAGAAAGCGAGCCCGCCGGCGAGGCACCTCACGTGAAGCGAGAGACACGGGGCGGCGCATTCTGCGCGTCGTATGCTTTCTGATGCGTCGGCGCGAGGGCCATTCACCCCGTCGGCTATCTGCGCGCGTCTCACCGCGTCGACACAACGCGCACCGCGCCCCGCGTTGGTTCTATCAGTGACGGGACACAGAGGGCAGACGCTCGCGCGAGCTTTGTTGCTGGCACCGTCAGGTCCTGCCCGTATGGGTGGGTCTCGTACTGAACTCGTTCCGGGAATTCCGGGACGAGTTGGCATCGCCGGCGTGGGCCGGAACGACGAGCCCTCAAGATACCAATTGTTTGGGCAGACCTTCCCGCGGGTCCCGGCACGGCAGCCGCAACCCGGGTCTCATTCCGGTCAGGGCAGTCCATTTTGAGCTCGTTCCGGAACGAGTTCCCCCGGGACCCTCACACCAGGCACGCCACTCCCCGCCCACCTGAACAGCCAAAGACGGCTCGCGTCAGCAGAGCCATCCGGATCCACGACCGGCGGCGGGTCATGGCACCGTTCCCGCCGCGGCCGCTGGAAACCGCAGCTCGATCCGCGCGCCGCCGCCTTCCGCATTGTGGGCCTGGGCGGACCCGCCGTGGGCATCCGCCACGCGCCGGGCCAGCGCGAGCCCCAGGCCGAAGCCCTCCGCGCGCCCCGGAGCGCCCTCGCCGCGAAAGAACGGGTCGAACACCCGCGGAAGGTCGCCCGGGGGAATGCCGGGCCCATGGTCGCGCACCGCCAGCACCACGTCCCCGTTCTGCCGGCGCGCCTCCAGCTCCACGGAACTGCCGCTGGCGTATTTGCGGGCGTTGTCGAGCAGGTTGTCGAGCGCCCGCGAGAGCAGCGCCTCGTCGCCGAGCACCGTCAGCCCAGGCTCGACCCGCGCGTCGATCCGGAGGGAGGGATCGAGGGCGAGCACGCGTTGCCGCGCCTTTTCGATCAGGGCCGCCACGTCGACCGGGACCTTGCGCAGCGGAAGCGCCGCCAGATCCAGGCGGGTTGCGGTGAGGACGTCCGCGACCATGCGGTCGAGCTCGTCGACCTCTTCCCCGATGGTGGAGAGGCGACGGCGGACCGCGCTGTCCGGCGCGTCGATCAGCTCGAGCGCCACCTTGATGCGCGCCAGCGGCGAGCGCAGCTCGTGCGAGACATTGGCCAGCAGCTCCTTCTCCGCCTTGCGCGTCGCCTGGATGCGGTCGGCCATCTCGTCGAACGTGCGTGCCAGGCGCCCCACCTCGTCCTGCAAGCCGCCGAGGCCGCTCCGCCGGGAGAGGTCGCCGCGGCCGTAGGCCTCCACCACGGAGGTCAGCTTCTCCACCGGCCGGGTGATCGAGCGCGAGAGTGGGTATACCAGCGCCAGGGACACGGCCAGCGCGCCCAGGACCAGCAGGACGACCCGGATGGCGGCGCGCCGCGCGGCTCCTTCCGGCAGAGGGAACCGCATCAGGAGGGTCGATCCACCCTTCGCCGGTGCCCCGGCGAGCCCGCGGCCGAACCAGGTCGAGCCGACGCGAATGCGGTTCCAGGCCGCCTGGTCGGGCAATGGGATCGGGTTGCCGGCGGCGGCCAGCACCTCGCCGTCCGGTCCGATCACCACGATGTCCATGCCCAGCTCGTCGTGGATACCGTCCACCGCGCGCGCGAGGCCGGCCGGGTCGGTGGGAGGCGGCAGCAGGCGCCCGAGGTGCTCCGCGAATCGCGGCCCTCCCCGACCGGTCGCGAAGAAGGGCCTTCCGGCGATGAATCCGATCGCCGTGACCACCAGGACGACGGCCAGCAGGACCCCGAGGAATGCGAGGTAGAGGCGCAGGTAGAGCCGCCGCGGGTGCACTCAAGACTCCCGGGCGAGGAGGTATCCGGCCCCGCGCACCGTCTTGACGTAGCGGGGATGGCGCGGATCGGACTCGATCTTCTGCCGGAGCCGCGAGACGTGCACGTCGATGCTGCGGTCGAACGCCTCGTCGGCGTGATCGCCCTTCATCTGCTCCAGCAGCTGATCGCGCGTCAGCACCCGGCCTGAGTTGCGGGCCAGCGCGCAGAGCAGCTCGTACTCGTGCGCAGTGAGCGTCTGGCGCACTCCTTCCACCGTCACCTCGCGCGCGGCGAAATCGATCACCAGTCCGCCGGTCTGGAAGCGGGGCAGGTCGGCCGGCTCGGCCCGGCGCAGCACGGCGCGGATGCGCGCCAAGAGCTCCCGCGGATTGAACGGCTTGGCCAGGTAGTCGTCGGCGCCCAGCTCCAGCCCCACGATCTTGTCCGCATCGTCTCCCCGGGCGGTGACCATGATGATGGGGGTGTTCCACCGTTCGCGGATCTTCCGGGCCAGCGTCAGCCCGTCCATCCCCGGCAGCATCAGATCGAGGAGCAGGATGTCGAAGCGGCTCGAGCCCAGGTGCTGGAGCGCCTGGGCCGAGTCCGCTGCGATCGTCGCCTCGACACCGTGCTGGCCGAGAAACTCCACCAGCAGGGCGGCGAGCTTGCGATCATCCTCGATCAGCAGTGCCTTGATCATCACTCTCCGGGGCCGCCGAACCCTCCCTTGTGCTGGTGGTGGTTCTGCCGCAGCTCCTTCGCCTTCGCCGCCAGCGTGACGCGCTGCTCCGGCGTGAGGACGTCGTGGACGGCGACGATCTCCGGCACGATCACCTGGGCCATGTCCTGGATGTCCTTCGCGCGCTGGTTGGCGATCGCGTAGAGGTCATTCGGGTTCAGAGTGTCCGCCGTGAGCAGCGCCATGAGATTCTGGTGCGTCTGCCCTCGATCCTTGTGCCGGGCCTCGAAGGCGGCGAGGATTTTGTCCCTCGATTTCTCGATCTGCGCCCGCTGTTGCGGTGTCGCCTGGACCAAGTCCTCGGCTTCCGCCACGCGCTTGGAGATCATCTGCTTCATCATCACGCCTCTACCCGGCCCATGCGCCCACGCTGCTCCCGCCGCGATCACGACCGCCAGGGCCCCGAGTCCGATCAGAATCTTTCTGGTCATCGCCTTTCTCCTTTGCTGATGGAGTACGCGGGCCCCTTTGCGGCTGCGTTACAGCGATGTTTCTCTCTATTGCCCCTGGAGATACTTTCCCGTCCTCAGGGCCTTTTCGATCCGCGCGCGCGTGTCTCCCACCTCGAGCTTCGGCGCCGTTCCGGTGAGCGTCCGTACCAGCTCCACGTACTTCCCCGCCAGCTGGGCGCGCACCTCGTCGGGGATTTCCGGCAGCGGGCCCTCCCCCTTGTAGTTGCGCTCGCGGATCAGCCACTGCCGGAAGAACTCCTTGTCGAGCATCTGCTGGTCCTCGCCGCGCTTGAAGCGCTCTACGCTCCCTTCCGCGATCCAGTACCGGCTCGAGTCCGCGGTGTGGATCTCGTCGATGACCCAGAGCTTGCCTTTGCTGTCGACGCCGAACTCGTACTTCGTATCGACCAGGATGAGCCCGCGCTGCTTCGCCCAGCCCTGGCCGGCGGCGAAGAGATCGAGCGTCATGCGCGCCATCTCGTCCCATTGCTTCTGGGTGATGGTGCCGCGCGCCACCAGCTCCCGGGGCGAGATTGGCTCGTCGTGCTTGCCCACCTCTTCCTTGGTGCTCGGCGTCAGGATGGGCTTCTCGAACTTCTGGTCCTTGCGCATCGCCTCCGGCAGCTCGATGCCGTACGCCTTGGCGCCCTTGCCCGCCTGGTAGTCGCGCCACAGGGAGCCGGTGAGGTACCCGCGAACCACCATCTCCACGGCCAGCGGCTGCAGCTTGCGCACCACCAGCACGCTCGGATCCGGCAAATCGAGGATGTGGTTGGGCGCGACGTCCTTCGTCTTCTCGAACCAGAAAGTGGTCAGCCGGTTGAGAAGCTCGCCCTTGAACGGCACGGTGGTGAGGACGCGGTCGAAGGCGCTCAGCCGATCGGTGGTGATCATCACGATGCGGTCGCCCTTCGAATAGTTGTCGCGGACCTTGCCCCGGTACAGCTGCCCGAGGCCCGGGAAGTCAGCTTCCCGAAGCGTGTACGGGAGCTGTGCCTTGAGTGTCTCGTCCATTGCCGGCCCTCCGGAACCGGGCAAGATAGCGCATGTGGAGCTGCGATTCGTCCTCAACCGGCCGCGGAGCTCGCAGAACATCGGCGCGGCGGCGCGCGCGCTCGCCAACACCGGCGCGGGCAGCCTCTGGGTGATCGAGCCGCTCGGGTTCGACCGCGTCCAGGCGGCGAGACTCGCGGCCGGCGCGGACGAGGTGCTCGACCACATGCGGGTGGTGCGCACGCTCGACGAGGCCCTGGGCGACTGCGTGGACGTGGTGATGACCACGGGTCGTCGGGTCCCCGGCGCGCTCACGCCGGAGCAGGCCGCCACACGCCTGCTTTCCTCTCCCGGGACCGCGGCGCTGCTCTTCGGCGACGAGGTGCGCGGCCTCAGCAACCGCGACTTGCGCCGCGCCGGCGCGGTAGCGACCATTCCGACGGCTGGCAAGTCGTCGCTGAACCTCGCGCAGGCGGTGCTGGTGTTCGGCTACGAGATCCTGAAGGCGCGCAGCCCTGCCGCTCCAAAGGCGAGGCCCGAGCAGCCGCTCGCCGACGAGCGGCTCCTGGCGCTGCTGCGAGAGCGCGCGCGGGCGCTGTTGCTCGACGCGGGGTTCCTGAATCCGCAGCAGCCCGACGTCGTCCTGGACGAGCTCCTGTCGGTGGCGCGCCGGGCGCGTCCGGCGCGCCGCGAGGTGGAGCTGCTGCTCGCCGCGCTGGCGCAGCTCGAGCGGACGCGCGCGCGCTGACCTACGCCGCGGGAGCGGCCGCGGGCGGAGGCGCAGCTGTGGTCTCGCCGCCCGTCTTCTTCTGGTGCTCGGCGCAGACCCCGTGCGCGGTGACCTTCTTCTTGCAGCCTTCCTTGCTGCAGGTCTTGAAGCGAGCCTTGGGCAGCTCGCCGCCCTTCCACTTGTCGTAATGGAAGAAGCAATAGCCCTTTGCCTGGTACGCGCGCTTGCAGCCCTCGAGCTGACACTTCAGGCCTTCCTTGCCCTTGGGCTGTGGGGCGGTCCTGCGGCGCTGCGCGGTCGTCTCTGCCATCGCGGAATGCTCCTGGAACGAAAGGGAGCGGGTTTCTAACGCATCCCGCCGCGAATTGACAGTGGCACGGCCACTGCACACCGTTGGCGTGGGAGCGCAGGGGCGCTTGCCCGCTTGTCTGGGGAGAGGCGATGGGTGGCACAGGGCCTGTAGGCGTCGTCGTGGTGGGCCTCGGCGACGTGGGCTCTTCGCTGATCACTGGAGTGCTCGCATCGCGCGCGCACCTGGTGCACCCGTTTGGCAGCCTCGTCGAGGGCGGCGGTACGGGTCGGACGGAAGCCAGCGTCGTTTCGCGACTGCGCGACCAGGCTCCATTTGCAGAGCTGGGTGACCTGGTGTTCGGCGCCTTCGAGGTGCGCGACGACGACGCCTACCGCGCCGCGTTGCGCACCGGCATCGTCAATCGTTCGCTGGTGGACGAGCTTCGACCGGAGCTGCGGAAGATCCGGGCCATGCTGGGCGGCCGGCAGGCGCCCACGCGCCGGCATCTCGCGGACGCGCTGGCGGAGGACCTGCGGGGCTTCCTCGCTCACCATCACTGCTCGCGCGGTGTCGTGGTGTGCACGCTCCCTGGACCGCGCAATCCTCCGGCCAAGGCGAGCTTCACCGCCGACGAGGTCCGCGCCGCGCTCGACAACAGCGCGGACTGGGTCACGCCCGGCGTCGTCTACGCGCAGGCGGCGGCGGAAGCCGGGTATGCGTTCGTGGCGGCAGGCCGGGACGCGGCGATCTGCTCGCCGGGGATTGCCGCGCTCTTCGAGGAGAAATCTTTGCCCCTCGCAGGCGCCGGGCTGCTGGCGCCCGACGCGCTGCTGCGAGAGGCGCTCGGGCAGGTGCTGGCGCTGGAGGGGTTGCAGATCGCGGGGGCGGCCTCGCTCTCCACGCGCGCCGAGGAGCGCGGGGCGCGCCTCTGGGGTGGGCCGGATCGCACCGCGGAGATGGGACTCGGATCCGCCTGGGCCGGCGGGGCGTTCGAGCTGTCCATCGAGCTGCGCGGGCACGTGGCGCTGCACCTCGCCGCGCGTGCGCTGGACGCGGCGCTGCTGGTGGATCTGGCGGCACGGGCTGGCCGGACCGGCGCGCAGGGCTGGATGGACGGATTGTTCGCGGCGCCCCTGGGCAGCGCGACCCCGCGCGAGGCGGCTGTGCTGTCGCTGCTGGAGCGGCGGGCGCGGCTGCTCGCCGAGCTGCCGGCGCTCGCGCGCAGCGCGGGACGCGAAGCAGCGTAGACCAAGTTTCCCTGCGCGAGAACGGCGATGCCCAAGGGGAGTCAAGGCCTTCCGTCGATCGAGCGCGAACGCTCGCCGGTGTACTTCAGATAGCAGGCATGCCGCTTGCTCCTGTTGTCGGCAGCCAGGAGACCACCCGCCTGTCGCGCGGGGGGCGTGGGAGGCGGGGTCGTGGGGGGTTGGCGTCGCGGGGGGCGTGGCGCTGGCGTCGGTGGGGCGCGGGAGGCCGGGGGGCAGCCCGCGCCCCACTTTTTTTCCCAAGCGCTTGGCAGGCTTGACTTCACCGATCCACTCAAGATACGCTACTCGCGATCCATCCTGGAGGCGCCTTGGCGGACCGGGGTCGCGACGCGTCATTCTCTTTGCCGGAGCCGGCCGAGCTGCTCCGCGCGGCGCTGGAGAAGGTGGTGTTTTTCGAGTGGCGCGTGTCCGAGCTCACGGCAGAGCTGACCGCGTCCCGGAGCCGCTGCGCCAACGCCGAGCAGGCGCGCGCGGAGGCTGAGGACGAGGCCAAAGCGGCCGCCGGGCTGGTCAAAGCCGCGCGCATGCAGTGCGCCGAGCTGGAAACCGAGCGGACGCGGCTCGGCGCGCTCCTGGCGCACCCGGCGCACGGGCTCTCCAGGGGCGACTCTCAAGCTCTGCAGGCGGAGCGGCGGCGGTCGGCCTCCCTGGAAGTCGAGCTCGAGAGCGCGCTGGGCGAGCTGGCGCATTCCCGCGCGGAGCGGGAGCGCTGGCTCACCGAGATGGTTGCGCAGGCCCGGGGCGGCGATGAAGCGCCCGCCGCGCTGGCCCAGTTCATCAGCGAGCTGCGCGGCGAGGTCATCGCGCTCCGGGAGCACCAGAAGAAGTGCGAAGCACTGCTCGCGGAGGCGGGAATCGCGCCCCCGGCGATGGACGAGCCCCGGCCGCAGCCCGCGGCCGGCCCGAACGCGACAGCAGTGCAGGACGCCCGCCGCATGTGGGAAGAGGGCCGGCTTGCACCGGCGCCGGTCGCGACCACGCACTTCGCGCTCCCGCCGGAGTCCGGCGCCGGCGCCGCAGCCCGCGCGCTCGCGGACCAGTGCCTCCGCAGCCTGGCCAGTCCTGACCCGGCGCGGCGCGAGCAGGCAGCGCGGCACCTCGCCGCCGCGCCCCTGTCCTTCGCGGCGCCTGCGATCGCCGCGGCGCTATCGGAGGAAACGGAACCGAAGGCGCGCGCCCAGCTGGCGAGGGCGCTGGCCGCCTGCGGCGGAGAGGGCTCCGCGGACATCGTGGCCCAGCTTCAAGGTCCCGCCGAGAATCCCCTGGTGCGCATGGCCGCGCTCGAGGCGCTCTGCGCCAGCGCCGTCCGCTCCCGCACCGCGCTGGAGCTGGCCGCGGTGGATGGGGCAGCCGCCGTGCGCCGTCGGGCCGCGGCGCTCGCGGTCGGCGCGGGGCACGACGATCTCGTCTCGCGCTTCGCCGCGGACCCCGACGAAAGCGTTCGCGCGGCGGTCGCAGCCGCGCGGACCGAGGCGCCTGCAGCCGTTCCGCAGGCCAAGGCGTCGCCCGCGCCGCAGCCGATCGCCGCCCCGGCGCCCGCGGCGGCGGGGCACCGTGACCCGGTGCGAGCAGCGCTGCGGCGGCTGGTGCTCGAAGGAGGTCCTCGCTGATGGAGCAGGTCCGCTACACGGCGCGGCGGCTGGCCGAAGTGCTCGGGCTCTCGGCGGGCGAGCTAGCCGACGCCGAAGAGCGCGGGCTCGTCCACTCCACCATTGCGCCCGACGGACCCAATCAGAAGATCTTCTTCTCGGCCGAGGATCTCGCGGCCGCCCGCACCTCCCTGAACCGCGTCCCGCCGCACCGGGCCCTGCGCCGGCAGCTCTTCTTGAACTTCAAGGGCGGGACGGGAAAGACGTCGGTCTCCACCAGCTATGCGTTCCGCCTGGCGGAGATGGGCCACCGGGTCCTGGTGATCGATCTCGACTCGCAGGGTCACGCCAGCAAGTGCCTCGGGGTCCAGGGCGAGGAAGCGGAGAAGACGCTGTTCGACGCGATCATCAAGAAGACGCCGATCGCTTCCGTGATCCTCAGGACCGGCATGCCGGGCCTGGATCTGGTCCCCTCCAACCTGACCATGAGCACCATCGATCTCTCGCTGATGCCGCTCGCCGCGCGCGAGTTCCGGCTGCGCAACGTGCTCAAGGAAGTGGAGGGGACGTACGACTACGCCGTGCTCGACGCGCCTCCCTCCTTCGGGCTTTTGAACCTGAACGCGCTGATGGCGGCGCACGACCTGTTCGTGCCCGTGCTCCCCGACTTCCTCTCCTTCCACGGGCTCAAGCTCCTCTTCGAGACCGTGCAGGGCCTCGAGGAGGACCTGGAGCACGTCCTCGACCACATCTTCATCGTGATCAACGCCTACAACGCGACCTACAAGATCGCGAAGGAAGCGAAGGAAGCGTTGACCAAGCACTACCCGGAGTTCTTGCTCAAGCAGGTGATCCGGCAGTGCACCAAGTTCGCGCAAGCTTCCAGCGAAGGAATTCCCATCTTCGCCTATGATGCGGAGAGCAAGGGCGCGCAAGACATCCAGGCCGTGCTGGACGAAGTGCAAGCCCGCGTCGGTGCCCCGGTGCGGCTCAAGGCGGTGGAGAGCGCATGAAGCGCGGCTTCGAAGAGAACGTCCCGAAGGTCCGCCCGCGCGTCCGCCTTGGCCAGGCTTTGGACGAGCAGGTCGCCGAGGCGCAGCAGGTGGCGGCAGAGGAGAACATCGCGGCCGCGCCCATCACCGACGTCGCGCCGGCGCGCGAACCCCAGCCGCCGCCCCCGACGCCGATCGCGGCCGCGGTCCCGGTACCCGTTCCGACTGTCGCCCGCGAAACCGCGCCGGAGCCTGCGGCGGCCCGGCGGGTCCCCCGCCGCGCCCCCGGGCCGTCGGTCACCGAAGTCACCGATCTCGCTCGCGAGCTCACCGCGGACCTCACCAGGGCGGCCGAGACGAATGCGCGCCTCAAGTCCGACCTGGACGCGGCGCTCGCCGCTCTCCGCCTGGCTGCGGAAGAATCCGGCGAACAGCGCGCCGACTCCGCCCGCCTCGCGGCCGACCTGGACAAGCGCGGCGCCGAGCTGCGCTCACTCCGCGCCGACATCGAGCTTCTCGAAGCCGAGCGGGACGGCGCCCTGGCGCAGGTCGCCCGGCTCTCCCGCGAGCTGCGCGAGGAGAAAGCCCGGGTGGCCGCCTCCGCCGAGGAAGCGCAGGCCGCGCGCGCAGAAATCGGCCGCGCGCGCGAAGCGCTCCAGCGCCTCACCGCGGAGCTCCATGTCCGCGTCAGTGAACGCGACGAAGCGCGCAAGGACCTGCTTGCCGCGCGCTCCGAGCGCGAACGCCTGGCCGAAGAGTTGCTCGCCGCCCACGCCGACGTCGACGCCGCGGCGCAAAGCCGGAACGCGCTGGAGGAGATCCACAAAGCGCTGGCCGAGGCCCGGGCGCGGATTTCCGGAATTCGGTAAAGATTCTGACGGCTTTGCTGTAGCTTTTCACTGCCGGCGGGGCAGGGGCTTGTCTGCAAACGTACACCCGTGATATTCGCCGCTGCACTCTGAAGTTCCCGGCACCTCGACTTCACACCAGTCCGGCATCCAGCTCGTACATCGGAAGGGAACACTGGCGGGCGCCCCTCACAGGCGCCCGCTAATTTTTTGGAAGAGCGCCCCAGATCAGGATCCGCGGGTAGCAGTAGAAGTAGGGCCGCTCGTCCTCGAGCTGGGGAATGAGCAGCTGGCGGTAGCGCTGCAGGAAGCGCTCCCAGTCAGGCGGCGCCAGCCGCTTCTGGTACTCCGTCAGCAACGCGCCTCGCACCCACTCCACCACGTCCTCACGGCTGTCGAGCAGGTGCGTGTACACCACCACCCGCACGTGCTGCCGGACGTAGCCCAGGTGATGCAGCCAGCCCGCGTACTGCGACGGGTCAGGCAGCGGCGCGCGGCGCTCGTATCCGCCCAGCAACGACCGGAAGGCGGGCGTTCGGGCCAGATCGGATGCGGTCTGGTGCGTGATCAGCGCATCCGTCATCGGCATCTGCACCGCGATCTGGCCGCCGGGCGCGAGCGCCGCGGTCAGGCGCTTGAAGAGCCCGGCGTGGTCAGGGATCCAATGCAGCGCGGCGTTGCTGAAGACCAGATCGAATCGGTCCTGCGGCGAGAACCCGGCCGCGTCCCGCTGCTCGAATCGCAACCCGGGCGCGGACGGCGCGCGCGCGAGCATCGCCGCCGAGCTGTCGATCCCGATCGTCTCGCGCGCCTGGAGCTTCTGATGGAGCTGCGCGGTGAGCTCGCCGGTGCCGCATCCGAGGTCCACGATGCGCATCCCCGGTCGGGGCTCGACGAGCGCGGCAAGATCCCAGAACGGCTGCGCGCGCTCCTCCAGGAACCTCTCGTATTGCGCCGGCCTCCAGGCGTCCGCCACGCGCGCAGCGTACTATGGGCGGGCGCGCCATGGAGGACGGAGGTGGAGGGGCGCCGCGGACAGCGCCGCCCAGAGTCCCAGGACCGCTCCGGACACGCCGGCGGCCATCGACGCGGGGACGAAGGTGGCGAGCGCGAACGAAAGGTGAGGGAGCACGACCGCGGCCAGGCCCAGGGTCGCCACTGCGCTCGCCACGGCAAGCGCCACGGCAAGGCGAGACGGGGGAAGCGCTCCGCTGCGCCTGGCGGCCTCGGCACGAGCGGCCGCGAACAGCAAGCCGAGCACCGCACCGCAAGCCGGGGCCGACCACGGGCGCGGAGCCAGTGCCCAGGCAAGGGCTGCCGCAGCACAGGCACAGGCAGCGACGATCCTCGGGCGCCAAGGACCGGCTGAGCATCCCAGCGTCAGGGCCAGCGCGCTCCCCGCGACCGCCAGGGGGAGAGAGCCGAGCGTGGCGAGCGCCGCGCCGCCGGCCGCGCACCACACGGCTCCGCGCTGAAAGTCAGCGTGATCCTCGAAGCGCAAGTCCATGGCGTCACCAGCCCGCCACGGGAGCCCGGACCTGGTCGAACGCCTTGGACTTGAGCTTCTTGCTCGCCACCCCACCCTGCACGTCGATGTCGATCACGCCCTGCTCGTACTCGCTCGCGGTACGCGCGATCTCCGCGGCGCTCGCCGGCGCCGCCCTGGCCCCCTGCGCGGCGACGCGCTTGACGGCGTCGAGCCGCGCGCGAGCCTGCCGGCGATCGCCGTGTTCTTGAAGGAGCGCCGCCTGCTGTGCGAGCTCCGCCATCTCCGCGCTCGCTCCGGCTGCGGCAGCCTGCGTCGGCGGCTGCGCCAGCAGCGAAGCGTCGGAGGTGAACGTCGCCTGCGCCACGGCCCGCGCCGTCCGCTGCTCTCCCGTCGCTCCGGCGAAGGCCAGCTCGACGGCCGCAATGTCCGCAAGCCCGCGTCCGGGCGGGATGGTCAGCTTGACCAGCACGCGCCGCTCCTCCCCAGCGGCGAAATCGGGGACGCGCACCCAGCCAGCGTCCGGCTCGTACCCGAGCACGCGGTCCAGGGAGACCCCCGAAAGGCCCGTCACCCGCACGCGGACGTCGCGAGCGACGAGCGCAGCCGCCCGGCTCAGCTCCGCGCGGAACGCCCCGGGCAGGATCTCCGGAGAGTCGATGTACCGCGCGCGGCCGCCAGCCTGCGCAGCGAGCGCCGAGAGGAGATCTTCGTCGTAGTCGTCGCCGATTCCGAACGTCGAGAGCGTGGCGCCACCGAGATCGCGGCGTGCCAGCCTGAGCAGCCCGGCCGGATCGGCCACGCCTTCGTTCGCCTGCCCGTCGGAGGCCAGGAAGACCTTGTCGACGCGCCCGCCGCCGCGTCCGTGCGCAAGCTCCGGCCGGGCCGCGTCGAACGCTGCACCCAGGTTCGTGCCACCCGATGGCTGCAGCTCCTCGATCGCTTCCATCGCCTGCGATCGCGCCTGCGGCGTGAGCGGCGTCGAATGAAGGATGACCGACGCGCCGCTGGAGAACTCCACCATCGCGAGCCGGTCCTCGGGCAGGAGCGCCCGGACCAGGGCGCGCGCCGCCTCGCGTGCTCGATCCATCTTCACGCCGGACATCGAGCCGGAACGGTCGAGGATCAGCACGGCGTTCACCGGCACGCGCCGGCGCACGGCGGCGGGGTCCGCGTCCGCGACCAGATCGACCTCCAGATAAGCGTTGGTGTCGCGGTCCGTGGGAAGGTACAGGCGCTCGAGGAACGCCCGCATCCGCAACCCAGGAGCGGCGGCGGTCGCCACGGGAATGGGCCTTGGATCCGCGGGTTTCAGCGCCGCCGGCCTGAGAAGGGCGGCCATGGCGGCGGCGGCAAGGGAAGCGAGCGCGACGGCGAACAAGGCGAACGTTCGACCCATGAAGCACCTCCGCCCTTTGGAACGCGCGAGCCCGCCGGCGGATCTAGCCTCCGATTCTTCGCTGACCGAGCCGTCCCGGTTGTCGTGACGGTGCTGACCGTGCCGGGGGTGAGGGTCTGGGTGGATCCGAATGGCTCTGCCCGCCGAGCCGTCTTTGGCTGTCCGTGGGGGGCGAGGGCGTGCCCGGTGTGCTGTCCCGAGGTCCGTAGCTCGTTCGGGAACGAGTTGGCGCACCGGCCACGTGCGACCGGAACGATGAGCAGGCTGTCAACACACCAGTTGATTTGGGCAGACCTTCCCGCGCGTCCCCGCACGGCAACCGCACGGCAACCGCAGAGCTCCGGGTCTCATTCCGGTCAGGGCAGGTCCATTTTGAACTCGTTCCGGAACGAGTTCAGTACGAGACACGACGATGCAGGCAGGACCTGAGTGCGCCAGCGACAGGGCGCGCCAGAGCGTCCGCGCTCTGTGTTCCATCGCTAAGTAAACCAACGCGGGGCGCGGAGAGGACCAGCGCACTGGGCGAGACGCGCGCAGATAGCCGACGGGGTGCGTGGCCCTCGCGCCGACGCATCAGAAAGCATACGACGCGCTGTCCGCGCCGCCCCGTGTCTCTCGCTTCACGTAACGTGCCTCGCCAGCGGGCTCGCTTTCTGCGTGGCGGCGCAGGGCCATGCAGCCCGGCGGCGTCTCAGCGATCGATACAACCAGCGCTACCAGGGCATGGAGGCGTCCTGCGTGGCGGCGCACGGCCATGCAGCCCGGCGGCGTCTCAGCGATCGATACCAGAAGCGCGCCATCACCGCGCAACGTGCTGCGCGAGGAACTCCACGGTCCGGGCCTCCGCATAGAACCGCGGCCGCCAGGGCGGGCCCTCGACGAAGCCGAGATGCCCGCCCTCGGGCGAGAGCTCCAGCGTGACAGACCAGTTGGTCGGGCGCGGGATGCACTGCGACGGAATGAACGGGTCGTCCGCTGCGGAGAGGAGCAGCAGCGGAACCCGCACGCGCTCGACGAAGCTCCTGCTGGAGCTCTGCGCGTAGTAATCCGGCGCGCTGCCGAATCCGTGGATGCGGGCGGTGAGCGCATCGTCGAACTCGAACAGCGTGCGGGCCCGCCGGACCCGATCCGCGTCTGCGGCCCCGGGGAACTTCTTCAGCTTGGCCAGCGACTTCCGCTTCAGGCTCCGGAGGAATCGGGTGCGGTAGACCCAGCGCCAGAACCCGGGCCCGTCCAGGGTCTGCGCGGACAGCGCGAGGTCGAAGGGAACGCTCAGCGCCACGGCGGCCTTGATCTCGCGAGGCACGGAAGCGCCCTGCTCGCCCAGCCATTTCACCAGCACGTTGCCGCCCAGCGAGCATCCGGCCAGGACGATCCGGTCCGCCTCACCGCGCGCGCGCCGGACCAACTCGCCGAGATCGCTCGTTTCGCCGGAGTGGTAGGAGCGCACCAGGCGGTTCACGTCGCCCGAGCAACCGCGAAAGTTGAGGGCCAGAGCGCGCCAATTCTGGGCCCGAGCCTGCGCGAGCAGGCCGCGGATGTAGTGCGCGGAGCTGGAGCCTTCGAGCCCGTGGAGCAAGAGGAGCAGGGGCGCGTCCCTGGGGCCCGCCATCCGATCCACGTCGACGAAGTCGCCATCGGACAGCTCCCAACGCTCGCGCGTCAGAGGCACGCGCGGGCCGGGGCGGAAGATCGGCCCGAAGACGGTCATGAGGTTGGGACCGAAGAGCCAGCGCGCGGGGGCGTACATCACAGATCCGCGAGGAAGCGCGCGATGCGCGCCGCAACCAGCGCGCTGCTCTCCACCATGGGAAGGTGTCCGGACCCGGGCACCACCTCGACTGCTCCGCGGCGCAGGTGGGAGCGGAAGTACTCCACGCTCGAAGAGGGAAGGATCCGGTCGCCTTCGCCCCAGAGGATCAGGACCGGCTTGTCGATCGCTTCCAGCACCGCTGCGATGCCCGGCACGTCCGCGCTCATTTCGGAGACGAACTGCTGGACCGGCGGTGAAGCCCAGTGACGCCCGAGGTCGCGCGCGAAGAGCCAGCTCAGCCGCGGCGGGCGTTTGTAGAGGCGGCGGTTCATCTCCAGCGCCGCGGCGGCGCTGCCGCCCCGGAAGGCCAGGAGCACGGCCTCGCGGTCGGCGCCCACGAGCGGCGCGCCCGCCGGGTTGAGGCCCACCACTCCTGCGGTCCGTTCCGGCAGCGAGGCCGCCGTGAAAAGGCTGAGCGCACCGCCCAGGGAGCTTCCCACCAGGACCGCCGGCTCATCCACCTCCCGCAGCGCGGCGTCGACAGCTTGCGAGCACTCCTGGATGGTCGCGGGCGCCTCGCCCGCTTCCAGGCGCGATCGTCCGTGGCCGGGGAGCTCGACCGCGACGACCCGGCGCGAAGCGCGCACGACAGCGCGGACGATGGGCAAGAAGCCCGCGGCGTTTCCTCCCATCCCGTGCACCAGGATCACCGGCGGCGCGCCGCCTTCGCCGCGCCGGTCGTACAGGTGCAGGTTCCGGGTTCCGGCGCGCAGCAGCCGCGAGCGGAAACCGAGCGCCCGGTACGCGCCGTGGGCCGCGAGCCACAGGGCGCGCAAGGGGAGGATCATCGGGCCCGATGATAACCTACCCTGCGCGCTCGCTCGGCGCCCTCGATCTGCCGGTCACGGCCTCGGGCTCTTCATCGCGCAGCAGATCGTCGAGGCGCACGGCGGATCGATCTCCGTGCGCTCCACGGCGGCGGAGGGCACGACGTTCACGGTGCGGTGGCCGCGAAAGAGCTCGTGACCTAACCTTTCCGGACCCGTGTATGCCGCCCTCGCCATCTTTGGAGCGGTCCTGTCCACGCTGGTGCTTCCGGTTCCGGAGGAGCTGACGTTGCTCGGGGCGGGCTGGTGGGCGCAGGCGGGAGCGCTGCCTCTCTGGGCTGCCTGGCTGTCGGCCTGGCTGGCCATCGTGGTCGGGGACACTGCCTCCTACCTCATCGGCCGCGGGTTCTTGCCCCGCCTGCTCCGGACCCGCTTCGGGAAACGCATCGTCTCTCCAGACCTGCGGAAGTGGGCCGAGGATCTCGTCCGCCGCCATGGTTTCCGGGCAATTCTCATCGGGCGCTTCCTGGTCGGGCTCCGCGGGCCCGTGTACCTCGCCATCGGCGCGGCGAAGTACCCGCTGCTGCGCTTCGAGCTGATCAATGGCGCGGTCGGGCTGCTGGAAGTCGCGCTGCTGGTCGGGCTCGGTCACCGGTTCGGCCAGTCGGCGAACCTGGCCCACGAGGTCCGCTGGATCGAGGTCGCCGTCGCGATCGCCCTCGTTGCCGTGCTCGTGGTCCCCGTTTTCCTGAAGTCGAAGCTGGTGCGCAAACAACGTCGGGCGGCGAGCGCTTGATGCTCGGGCGGGTTGCGTAGCGACCCGTCGATTCCATACCTTTGATCATGCAAATATGGCCCGGCAATTCCTATCCCCTCGGCGCGACGTACGACGGCGCCGGCACCAACTTCGCGCTCTTCTCCGAGGTGGCGACGAAGGTCGAGCTCTGCCTCGTCGACTCGACCGGAAACGAGGAGCGCTTCCCGCTGCCGGAGCGCACCGGCTACGTCTGGCACGGGTACCTGCCTGCCGTCGAGCCGGGGCAACGCTACGGGTACCGCGTCCACGGGCCCTGGGAGCCGGAGAAAGGCTTGCGCTGCAACCCACACAAGCTGCTCCTCGACCCGTATGCCCGCGCGATCGAGGGCCACCCGAAATGGGACGAGGCGGTCTACCCCTACAGACCCGGCCAGGACGATCTGGTCCTCAATGGCGCCGACAGCGGGCCGTTCATGCCGCGCTCGGTGGTGACGAACCCCTACTTCTTCTGGAGCGACGATCGGGCTCCGAAGCATCCCTGGCACGAGACCGTGGTCTACGAGGTGCACGTCAAGGGCTTCACCCAGCGCCATCCGGATGTCCCGGAGGAGCACCGGGGCAAGTACCTCGGCCTTGCCGCCCCGGCGGCCATCCAGCACCTCCGCGGGCTGGGAGTCACTGCGGTCGAGCTCCTCCCCATCCACCAGTTCGTCCACTCGCACCACCTCCAGGAGAGGGGCCTGCGCAATTACTGGGGGTACGACACGATCGGCTTCTTCGCCCCGCACAACGAGTACGCGAGCCGCGGCCAGCGCGGCGAGCAGGTGCAGGAATTCAAGACCATGGTGAAGACGCTGCACAAGGCGGACATCGAGGTGTTCCTCGACGTGGTCTACAACCACACCAGCGAGGGCAATCACCTCGGTCCCATGCTCTCGTTCAAGGGAATCGACAACGCGGCATATTACCGGACCGTCGCCGACAACCCGCGCCACTACATGGACTACACAGGCACCGGGAACTCCCTGAACATGCGGCAGCCGTACGTGCTGCAGATGCTGATGGATTCGCTCCGGTACTGGGTGGAGGAGATGCATGTCGACGGGTTCCGCTTCGATCTGGCGGCGACGCTCGCGCGCGGGCTGCACGAGGTGGACCGGCTGAGCGCGTTCTTCGACCTGATCCAGCAGGACCCGGTGGTCTCGCGCGTGAAGCTGATCGCCGAGCCGTGGGACGTCGGCGAGGGCGGCTACCAGGTGGGCAACTTCCCGCCGCAGTGGTCGGAATGGAACGGGAAGTATCGCGACACCGTCCGCGACTACTGGCGCGGGCAGGATGCGAGCCTCGGCGAGTTCGCGAACCGGTTCACGGGCTCTTCCGACCTGTACGCGTCCACGGGGCGGCGCCCTTATGCGTCGATCAACTTCGTCACCGCGCACGACGGCTTCACGCTCCGCGACCTGGTCTCGTACAACGAGAAGCACAACGAGGCGAACAAGGAGGACAACAAGGACGGAGAGAGCCACAACCGCTCCTGGAACTGCGGCGCCGAGGGAGAAACGCAGGATCCCAACGTGCTGCGGCTCCGCGCCAACCAGCAGCGCAACTTCCTCGCCACCCTCCTGCTCTCCCAGGGCGTGCCGATGCTCGTCGCGGGGGACGAGATGGGGCGCACGCAGCGCGGCAACAACAACGCCTACTGCCAGGACAACGAGCTGTCCTGGCTGGACTGGGAAAACGTCGACGAGGACATGCTCGACTTCGTCCGCGGGCTCATCAAGCTCCGGTCCGACCACCGCATCTTCCATCGCCGCGGCTGGTTCCAGGGCCGCGAGCTGCACGGCACCGACGTCAAGGACCTCACCTGGTTCAGGCCGGATGCGCAGGAGATGTCCGAGGAGGATTGGCAGGTCGGATTCGCCAAGTCGCTCGGAGTCTTCCTGAACGGCGCGTCGATCCAGCGACCCGGCGAGCACGGCGAGCGGGTGAAGGACGACAGCTTCTACGTCATCTTCAACGCGCACCACGGGCCGTTGCAGTTCACCGTGCCGCCCGAGCAGTTCGGGAAGAAGTGGATCCAGGTGGTCGACACCTCGACGGACAATCCTCCGGAGATCCGGCGCTCGCGGAAAGCGCACGCCTTCGCTCCTGGCGAGAAGCTCGACGTGCAGGGTCGCAGCGTCGCGGTGCTTCGGAACGTCGGGTAGGAAAGGCTACCGGATCTTCAGCACGATCTTCCCCAACACGTGCCGTTTGGCGAGCCGCTCGTGCGCCCTGCGCGCTTGCGCGAGCGGATACGCGGCGGCGATGATCACTTTCAGCTTCGAAGCTTCGACCGCGCGATCGAGCTGCTGGAACTCGCGCGGCCCCGAGACCCCGTCGTACGCGATGACCCGGACGCCGCGCCGCTTCCGGGGCGCGGGCTCGATTCCGTTCGGATAGACGAGCCTGCCTCCGCGGCGGATCGCGCCGGCGAGCTTGCTGAGCGCCTCTCCACCCGCGAAGGCAAGCACGGCTTCGAGGCCGTCCGGGGCGAAGCGCCTCGCGGCAGCGGCTAGGTCGTCCCGTTTCCCGTCCACTGCCTCCTCGGCACCCAGCCGCCGGACCAACGCGACTCCATCCTTTCCCGAAGCGGTGGCGAACACCCGCGCTCCGCGGAGCCGGGCAAACTGGACGGCGATGGTTCCGACACCGCCCGATGCGCCGTGGATGGCGAGGGCAGCTCCCTTGCGGAGGCCGAGTCGCTCCACCCCTTGCAGCGCGGTCAGGCCGGTGATGGGGATGGCGCCAGCCTCGCGCAGGTCCAGCCGGCGAGGGGTATGCGCGGCCTTGGCGGCGGGAACCGCCACGTACTCCGCGTAGAAGCCGCCCTTCGGATTGTCCCAGTTGTAGGCGTAGACCCGGTCGCCCACCCGCAGCCGCCGGACGGCCCTGCCCGCCGCGGCCACGGTTCCCGAGCCGTCGTAGCCGAGCACGATGGGAAAGGGCCGCCGCGTCCCTGGATTCCAGCCCTCGCGGACGTCGGCGTCCCAGGACCCCACCCCAGCGGTGTGCACCGCGATGAGGATCTCTCCGGCGTCCGGGACCGGGACCGGAAGCCGGTGGGGGCTCAGCACCTCGGGGCCGCCGAATCGATCGAGCGCGGCAGCCCGCATCAGCTTCGGGATCAGGGCCGCACCGCCACATCGCCGGCCAAGGTGCTGAGCGCCGCAATGAAGTCCTGCGGGGCCCAGGAGCCGTCGTAGCGCTCGCCGTTGACGAAGAACGTGGGCGTTCCGTTCACGCCGCTGCGGGCGCCGGAGAGGAAGTCCGCCCGGATCTTCGCCGCCACCTCGGGCGAAGCGAAATCGCGCGCGAAGCGCTCCAGGTCGAGCCCCAGCGCTCCGGCAAAGCGGAAGAGATTCGGCTCGTCGAGCTTGTCCTGGTGCTCGAACAGGACGTCATGCATCTCCCAGAAGCGGCCCTGCAGCCCCGCTGCCTCGGCGGCCTGCGCGGCCAGCAGCGCGTGCGGGTGTGCCTGGGCGAGCGGGAAGTTGCGGAAGACGAAGCGCAAATCGTCGCCCAGCGCTGCCTGGACCGCCTTCACGGAGTAGTA
>DATBZA010000128.1:0-24189 GCA_036513415.1 Myxococcales bacterium
CCCGCCTGCGATCGCGCGTGCAGAAGCTGCGGCGGACGCTCTCGGCGGTCGAGGAGGACGCGGCGCGGGCGGTGAGGGCGGGCGCGGAGCGTGCGCGCGCGGAGCTGCTCTTGCCCGTCGCATCCCGCCTGCCGCGGGGCGCCCGCGAGGCGCGCGTCCCGGACTGGTCGCGGGTAGACGAAGAGGGCCGTCCCGCGGAAGTTCCGATTGCGCTCGATCCGGCGCTGAGCGCTGCGGAGAATGCACAGCGATGGCTTCGGCGCGCGAAGCGCTACCAGGCAGCGGCGGAGCGCATCGAGTCGCGCCGGACCGAGGTCCGGGAGGAGCTGTCGCGCGCGGAGTCGCTGCTCGCGCGGGCCGAATCCGCCCAGGACGCGGGCCAACTCGCCGCGGTGGAAGCGGAAGCGCCGGCGGCCGCGCCGGGCCGCAAGGCGCAGGCAGCGCCGCGGCTCCCGTACCGGAAGTTCATCTCGCAGTCCGGAGCGCCCATCCTGGTCGGGCGCAGCGCGCGCGACAACGACACGCTCACGCTCCGGGTGGCGCGCGGCAACGATCTCTGGCTGCACGCGCGGGGCATGCAAGGCGCCCATGTGGTCGTGCCCGGGCCAGGCGAATCGCCGGATCCGCGAGCGCTGGGCGATGCGGCGCTGCTCGCGGCGCACTTCTCCTCCGCGCGGGGCCAGGAAGGCGTGGAAGTGGCCTGGACGCGCTGCAAGCACCTGCGCAAGCCGACGGGGAGCGCGCCTGGCAGCGTCATGGTGACGCAGGAGAAGGTGCTTCGCGTCCGCCTGGACCAGGATCGGCTCGCCTCGCTCCTGCGCACCGAAGCATGAGTTGAGGCATCCTTCCGGGGTGCCGCGCCTGCTCCCCTTTCTCGTATTCGTCGCCGTTGCGCTCTGCCTCGTTGGCGGGATGCACTACTATCTCTGGGCACGCCTGGTGCGCGACCCGCAGCTGCCGGAGGCCTGGGCGCGCGTCCTCACCGTGACCATCGTGGCGCTCGGGGTGGCGATGCCTGCCACTCTCTTCGCCGCGCGCCTGCTGCCGGGATCTCTCGCCCGGCCGGCCATCTGGGTCGCGTTCATCTGGATGGGCGTAGGTTTCCTGTTGGTCGCCTTTTTCGGCCTGGCGGACCTGGCCCGCCTGGTGGCGTTCGTCGTCGCGCGGTACCGCGGCCCTTCCGAGCCCGACCCCGAGCGGCGGATCCTCCTCGCGCGAACGGTCGCCGTGGGCGTGGGCGCGGTGGTCGCGGGGCTGTCCGCCGTCGGCATCCGCAGCGCGCTCGGCGGCATCCAGATCAAGCAGCTCGACGTGAAGCTGCGCGGCCTGCCGCAACAGCTCGCCGGTTTTCGCCTGGTGCAGATCTCCGACGTCCACGTCGGGCCGCTCTTGCGCAAGGACTGGGTCGCGCACGTCGTGGAACAGATCCGCCAGCTGGCGCCCGACCTGGTGGCGATCACCGGCGATCTCGTGGACGGCCGCGTGCACGAGCTGCGCGAGCACGTGGCCCCTCTGGCGAAGATCGACGCGCAGCGCGGCGTCTACTTCGTCACCGGGAACCACGAGTATTACTCCGGCGTCGAGGAATGGTACGCGCACCTTCCCTCGCTGGGCGTCCGACCGCTTCGCAACGAGCGGGTCGAAGTGGCGCCAGGCCTGGAGCTCGCCGGGATCGAGGATCCGACCGGTGCGCCAGACCTCGCCAAGGCGCTGGACGGACGCGATCCCGAAGGAGCGCTGGTCCTGCTCGCCCACCAGCCGCGCCAGTTCGCCGAAGCCGCGAAGCGGGGCGTGCCGCTCACGCTCTCCGGCCACACGCACGGCGGGCAGATCTGGCCGTTCTCCTGGCTGGTCGCGCTGGCGCAGCCCTATCTGGCCGGCCTGCACCGCCGGGGCGAGTCCCAACTCTACGTCAGCCGCGGCACCGGCTTCTGGGGCCCGCCGATGCGCGTGTTCGCGCCCGCCGAGATCACCCTGCTGCGGCTCCAGCCCGCTTGAGCCCGCTGTTCAGACGATCTTCCTGCCGTCGAGCATCACCCACTCCGGCGCCGCAAGATCCGCCGGCACCAGGCTGCGCACGGCGAGCAAGCTCGCCGAGGACCCGACCGTGAGGCTCCCCAGGTCCGGCAATCCGAGCAGCGACGCCGCCTCGGCGGTCGCGGCGGTCAGCGAATTCACTCCTGCGTCATCGATCAGCGCCAGCTCCCGCGCGTCGACCCCGGGCGCGGTGTCCTGATTGCCCAGATCGGTGCCATACGCCACGCGCGCGCCGGCTTCCTTCAGCGCGCGCAACCGTTCGGGCGCCACCGCGAACGCGCGGAGCGTGGAGATGACCCACTTGCCCTTCATCCGGGCCATGAGATCCGCGGGCAGCGGATCGCGCGGCGTGTGCGCGAGCACATCTGCGCCGGCGTCGAGGGCGAGGCGCACCGAGCTCGCTTCCAGCGCGTGCGCGGCAACCAGGAGCCCCAGCCGATGCGCCTCGTCCGCGGCAGCCCGCGCGACGTCGGGGGCCAGGAGCGGAAAACGCGGATCCAGCGCGAGCTTCACGAATCGGGCGCCACTTCTGGCCAGCCGCTGCACCGCGCCGCGCCCTTCATCCGCGGTGGCCACCTCGAGGCCTTCCCCGTTCATGCCCCAGGACCGGGTCGGATATCCCCCAGGCGCGGTCAGCAGCGGCCCGGAGAAGCGGATGCGCAAGGGCGGATGGTCGAGGGGCAACCGCCGCTCGGGGGCGCCGAGATCGAGGACGCCGACGATTCCCCGGCGCACCAGCTCCCGGCATACCAGCGCGGGATCCCCGGCGACCGCCAGGTGAACGTGCGCGTCGACCAGCGCAGGGACGATCGTCAGCCCGTCCGCATCCACGATCTTCGCCGTCCGGGGAGCTGTCGCGGCCTTGCCGGCGATCTTCCCGCCCTCGATGCGCAGCGCGCCCTTGCGTGGCGTGGGGTCCGCGAGCTGGCCGCCGGCGATCCAGAACACCGGGTGAGATTAGCAGGTGTATGCTCGGCGCATGCCGGACGACGCCGACGAGCTGATCCTCAGGATGCAGCACTTGGCGGCGCAGGCGCGCGCACAGCAGGATGCGCGCGCGAAGCAGTCGGGTGCTGGCCGGGTGAAGACAGCCGCGCAGCAGATGGCCTTCGAAGCGCGCCAGCAGCACGAGGAGGCGGAGGCGGCGCAGAGGCTTGCCGAGGACAAGCAGGAGCGTGCCCGCACCGCCGGGCTTGC
This sequence comes from Myxococcales bacterium, assembly GCA_036513415.1. Lineage (GTDB taxonomy): Bacteria > Myxococcota > Myxococcia > Myxococcales > 40CM-4-68-19 > 40CM-4-68-19. The sequence continues at coordinate 3,235 of DATBZA010000128.1, forward strand.
TCCGCTGGAGGCCGCCGATCTGCTGGCGCAGGGCAAGGCAGAGGGGCAGGAAGCCAGGACGCGCGCGGTCAAGGCGCGGGCGCGACTCAACTTCGCGCTCGACCGGATGGACGACGCTGAGCGGCGCGAATGGGAAGCCCTCCAGGCGGAAGCACGCGCCGAGACGCACGCTCAACTCGCCGACGACCCTCTGTTCAAGAAACCGTAGATGCCGCTGCGAAAGGCCGCCCGCGTCTTGGCGGGGGTAGCGATCCTCCTCGGGCTCTACGCGCTGGTCCGGCAGCTTCCGCTGCTGCGCTGGATCGTCGAAGGCGCGAAGGCCCTGCATGATCTGGGCTGGCCGGGCGGCCTGGCCACCTTCGCCGCCATCTACCTGCTCTCGCTGCTGCTGGTTCCGATCATCCCGTTGGTCGTGGCCTGCGGCTGGCTTTACGGCACCTGGGGATTTCTCATCTCGCTCGGGGCAGCGGTCGCGAGCGCCGCGACGGCGTTCTCCGTCGCCCGCTCAGTGGGACGCGGAGCCGCGGCGCAAGCGCTGCTCGACCGTCCGAAGGCGCGCGCGCTCGCCGATCTCGCGGCGGAGGGCGGTCTGTTCACGGTCACCCTGGTGCGGCTCTCGCCGCTGCTGCCCTACACCCCGAGCAACGCGGTGATGGGTCTGACGCCGATGCGCCTGCGGCACGTGGTGCTGGGCACTGCGATCGGGATGGCGCCGGGGGTCATCCTCTATTCATGGGCCGGCTCGCTGCTCCCCAGCGCAGAAGCCATCGAGCATGGGGAAACCATCCACGGCAAGGTGGTCTGGATCCTTCTCGCCGTGGCGCTGCTCGCCGGAATCGTCCTCGGCATCGCGGCCACGCGCCGCCTCCGCAGGTCCAACCAAGGCGGATAAGACCGCCTCGGCTGTACCTTAGGCGGTGCTTCTGGCCAGGAGCAGGCCGTCGATGACGTCCCTCAGGACGGCCAGCACCGCCTCGGGATCAGGCCCGTCGACGATGGGCGTGTCCTGAGCGCTGAGCACGGCCTGGCCTGCAACCGAACCCCCCGCGTTGCGGGAGAATTGTACGGGGATCAAGCGCCCTCCTGCGCGGAGGTGGCGCACCGCGATGATCTTTTGCTGGGTCACGCCGGCAAGTAGAGCAAGTCGCGCGCCAAAACCGTGGCCCGGAAACTGGCCGTTCGAGCCCATGTTCTGGCCCGTCGTCCTGATCTGTGGTCGCTACAGAGGGCGTCGGCGAGCTCGCAACGGGATCGTCCCCGCGTTCGAGCGCGTGCAGCGAGCCAGTTTCTGAGCCACGAGGCACAGCCGGAACGCTGGCCCGCGGCTGGAAAGCTGGCTCGTCACCTCTGTGGGGAAAGGGCGGGACAGGTATGGCACTGTGATTGCGTATGCAGCTGAACAATGCAGTTGTCCCGATTCACCGTCACGTATGAGGGAATCCGGCCGGGCGAACACGTCCTCTACAACGTGCTCGAAGATCGATACGCAGGAGTAGACGACCTCACTCTGGGCGCCTTGACGCGCTGGGGTGCCGGAGAGGAGCCCGCGACCGCGGAAGAACGCGAAAGCCAGGAAATCCTGCGCGAAGACGGTTTCCTCGTCCGCGAGCGTGCCGAAGACGATGCGCGCGTCCGGGCGCATCTCGACAAGGCGCGCGAAGGCATCCCCGGCACCATGTACGTGACCCTGATGCCGACGTTGCAGTGCAACCTCGCCTGCAACTACTGCTTCCAGAAGGAGCACCCCGCGTTCACGAAGATGTCCTCGCCGACCGAGGACGCGACCCTGGAATGGATCCTCCGGCAGGTCGACGAGCGCGGGCTGAGCACGCTGCACGTGCATTACTTCGGAGGCGAGCCCACCACCCGGAAGGACTACTGCCTGCGCACGGCCGAGGTGTTCTCGGCCGCGATGAAGGCCCGCGGCGGCACGTTCCAGTGGCAGATGACCACCAACGCGATCCACCTCGACGTGGACTTCGCGAAGCGGATGGAGTCGTTCGGGCCGGGCGCATTCCAGATCACGCTCGACGGCGATCGGGAAACGCACGACCGCATGCGCGTGTACCGCGACGGCCGGGGCACCTTCGACATCATCTTCGACAACGTCGTGGCGCTCGCCCGCGCCGGTTGCAAGGTCTTCATCGGCGGGCACTTTTTCCCGGACCAGGCGGCGTCCTTCGAGAAACTGCTCGACCGGTTCGAGGAGGTCGGGGTGGCGCGGCTGCTCGCAGGCGTGCAGTTCCGGCCGATGGTCGATACGCAGCAGCTGAGCAATGGGACCTGCACCGGGTGCAGCGAGAAGCAGGAGACCCGGACGCTGGTCCAGCTCAACAAGTCCATCGAGCGGCGCAAGCTGACCCCGGCGGCGCACAAGGGAACGACGCTCGAAGGATTGCTCGGGCCCTGCGAGCTACATTGGAAGAACAACTACACCATCGACCCCGACGGCCGCGTCTACAAGTGCCCCGTGGTGGCCGGACTCCCGGGCCTCGAGGTGGCACAGGTCGCCTCGCAGGCGCCGGAGAAGGTTGCTCCGCTGCTCGAGCTCCGGCCCTGGGAGAAGTGCGGCGACTGCCCGTACCTGCCGGTCTGCGTCGGCGGGTGCCTGGGCGGCAAGTACCTCAAGACCGGCCGCCGCGACGAGGTGGCCTGCAAGAAGGACATGTTCGAGTCGAGTTTCCGCGAGAGCGTCGTCCACCGCTACCTCGCGGAATTCCCGCAGTGCACCGAAGCAGCGTGACCAGAAACAGGAGATTCCAATGAAGATCAATCGCTCGAAGAGGAAGTCTGTTCGTACCCCCGTAGCCTGCGGCATGGTCGTGTTGAGCCCACCGGTCGCCTAGAGAATGTTCCGCTTCCCGGGTTGACTCCGGGGAGCGACGCTGCGAAAGGTGAAGCGCAGCGTGCGCCGGCTACTGTTGCTCATCCTCGTCGTCGGTTGCACGGCTCCGCCGGGACGCGAGGTGTTCGTACTCAGGATTGCCGTGTGGGGGCCGTTGGGCGAGCTCGCTCCCACCGGAGGCAATGAGTCTTCCCTCGCGTCCATAGCGCTGCCATGGGTGTTCGAGAGGCTGTTCAGCCTGGATGCGACAGGTCAGCTGAAGCCAGGCCTCGCTGCCCGTGTCGAGCGGCTCTCCGGTCAGCGGGTTCGTGTGGAGCTGCGCCGCGACGCCACGTTCAGTGACGGTAGCCCCGTCACCGAAGAGGATGTCGTCCGGTCATTGCGCGCTGGCGGTCTTCAAGCGATTCAATCCGATGGCGGGCTGATCGTAGCGCCGGTGGATACCGGACTGCCCGTTGACGCCGTGTTGCTCGAGGCCCGCATTTTCCGTGAATCAGGCGGCAAGTTCGTCGGGAGCGGGCCGTTTGCGGTCGTTTCCCAGACGGAGACGGAGCTACGGCTCATCCGCAGGACTCCGCAGGCCGGCCACGTCAACGACGTGCGCGTCATCGCGCACCCCACTCCCCGCGATGCGTTCGCGCATACGCTCAAGGGCGACGCGAACCTGATCACCGATCTGGAATCGAGGTGGCTGGAGTTTTTTCGGGGCGTTCCTTCCTTGCAGGTCATCCATGGCACGGGCAGGTCCACAGACGTCATCGCCTTCAACGTCGCGTTGCCTCGTAGCGAAAGGGTTCAGCTCGCGAGGGCCCTCGAGACGCAACGCGTCCGCGAGCTCGCGTACGGTAGCGGCGAGTGTGCAGAGAGCAGTGGGACATCCGACGGCGATGGCGTTGTAGCTGCCGGCCCCGTTCTTCGTGTGCTCAGCTGGGGTCCGTTCGAGCGCCTCGCGCTCGCCGCCCGGCGCGCTCTCGGCGACCGCGGCGGCGAAGTCTTACATCTGGCGCCGCAGGATTTGGTTGCCCGGATGAAGAGCCACGATTTCGATCTCGTCGCGGTGCGCCCGCTGCGGTGGCCTCCGAGTGCCATGGCGCTCGTGTGGCGTACCGGGGCTCCGTACAATTTGGTTGGGTACTCGAATCCAGCCTTCGATCGGGCCGTCGACGAGGGAGATTGGCGGGCTGCCGAGTCCGCCCTGCGCGAAGATCCACCCGCTGCGTTCGTGTGCACCCGGGTCCATCTCGCCGTCGCCGACGTGAAGATCAAGAACCCCGTGCTCGGACCCTACGATCTTCTCGAGACGCTACCGGAATGGGAGGTCGCGCAGTGACACGCCAGCGCATGGCCCTGCTGCTCGCGGCGCTGGTGGCCGCCACCGGGGTGCTGCCGCTGCTCATTCTCGCGGTCTTTGGACTCCAGATCGTCCGTCAGCGGGGCGAGCGCTCATCGCAGGAAGCCCTGCAGGCCATCGCGGAGCAAGCCGCCGCCCGGATTGCCACGTACATCGCGCAGCAGCGCGAGATGCTCCGTGCGGTCGGAATGGCCGTGGGCAACCAGCCCGACGCGCCACGCCGGCTCATTGACGTGTCGCTGGATGCCCCGAGCCTCGGGAAGGTCCGTCTGGTCTCGACAGAGACACCGCGGACTGCCTGGCCGCGAGCACTCAAGGCGGACCAGATCGCCGCCGCGCTGCGCGGAACCGAGGTTGCTTCAGACACCTACATCGCCGAGTTGTCGCCCGCGATGGACGTCTGTGTTCCCTCCGGAAAGCCAGGCAGCGCCTTCTGCACGACGCTCGATCTCCTCGAGATGCAGCGGCAAGTCCAGCGCATCCGCGTCGGAGAGCAGGGGTACGCGCTCGCGTTCGACCGCATTGGAAGGCTGCTCGCCGCGGGAGCCGGACCGATGCGGGCCGCGGTGCTCAGCGGTGAACCAGTCGCGGAGTCGCCGCTGGCTGTAGCGCTCAGCAGCGGAACTCCCGCGCCGGCACGGCTGCGGAACGGCGAAGGCCGTGACGTCCTCGCCGGCTGGGCATCCTTGCCCGCTCTGGGTTGGACCATCGCCGTCGAGCAGCCCGCGGAGGAAGCGCTGCGGGGGGCTCGGACAGCGCTCGGGCTGCTCGCATTCGGCGCGGCGGTGACGCTGCTGTTCTCGATCACCATCGGCTACGTCCTGGTCCGCCGCATGCTCGCCGCCCTCGAGCTCGAAGAGCGTTTCCGCACCGCCGGCAAGATCGCCGCGGGAGTCACCCACGACCTGGGGCACCGCCTCACCATCTTGCGCCAGATCGAGCAGCTCGCGGCGATGAACGATCCCGACTACCTCCCGCGCATCCGCGAATCGCTTGCCTCGGAGGTCGCCACGCTGCGCCGCTTCGTGACCGACTTCTCCGATCTCACACGCGAGGCCAAACCGCAGGACTTCCTTCCCATCGAGCTCAATACGTTCGCCGACAGCGTCCTCGCCGGCGCTCAAGGATATGCCAGCGAGGCCAACGTCGCCTTGGAGCTGCAGCGGGCCGCCTCCGAGCTCTGGGTGAGGGGCGACCGCTACCTGCTCGAGCGCGCCGCGCTGAACCTGACCCGCAACGCGATCGAGGCCTCGAAGCCCGGCTCCCGGGTTTGCCTGCGCGTGGACCGGAGCGATGGCCGGGCGATGCTCGCCGTCGAGGATCAAGGCGCCGGGATCCCTCCGGATCGCATCGCCACGCTGTTCGAGTCGTTTTCCTCGACGAAGCGCAGCGGCGTGCACCTGGGAATGGGTCTGCCGAACGTACGCCGGATCGTGGCTGCCCACGGCGGCGCCATCTCGGTGAAGAGCAAACCCGGCGAGGGGACCACCTTCCGGCTCTCGTTGCCGGTGAACGGCCCTCAGTCGTCGTCGCCGTCCGCGCCTGCGACGATGCCGTAGGTCTTGAGCTTCGCCTTCAGCGTCGAGTAGCCGATGTGGAGCTGCTCGGCCGTCTTCTTGCGGTTCCACTGGTTTCGCTTGAGCGCCTTGCGCAGGAAGCTTTTCTCGAAAGCGAGGATGGCGGCATCGAGGCTCTGGACCTCGCTCTCGGCCTCCGGCGTGGCGCTGGCCGTAAGCGCGAAGTCGTACGGCAGGTCGGACTCCTCGATCATCTCGGAGTCGCAGACCACCGCCATCCGCGCCATGATGTTCTCCAGCTCGCGGATGTTGCCGGGCCAGCGATATCGATCGAGCAGCTGCAGTGCGCCTTCCGATAGCGTCTGCGGCGTCCGCCCGTGCTCGGCGGCGGTGCGGGCGAGGAAGTGCTGCGCCAGGTCGCGGATGTCCTCGCGCCGTTCCCGCAGCGGCGGCAGCTCGATGGGGACCACTTTCAGCCGCCAGTACAGGTCTTCGCGGAACTTCCCCTCCTGCACCCGCTGTCCCAGGTCGCGGTTGGTCGCGCAGATCACGCGGAGGTCGAGCTGGATGGGCTTCTCCCCGCCCACCCGCTCGATCTCGTGCTCCTGGAGCGCGCGCAGGATCTTCGATTGTAGATCCAGGGCGAGGTCGCCGATCTCGTCGAGGAACAAGGTGCCGCCGTTCGCCAGCTCGAACTTGCCGAGCTTCTGCTTGTCCGCGCCGGTGAAGGCGCCCCGCTCGTGCCCGAAGAGCTCGCTCTCGACCAGGTTGGCGGGGACGGCGGGGAGGTTCACGGCGACGAAGGGACTGGTCTTGCGGTCGCTCCGGGCATGGATGTAGCGGGCCAGCACCTCCTTGCCGGTGCCGCTATCCCCGGTGATCAGCACCGTGACCGGCTTGGCGGCGATCTTCTCCGCCACCTGCACCACCGCACGCATCCGCGGGGAGCTGCCCATCACCAAGGGGCGCCCGACGTGCGTCGCCTCCACGTCGTGCAGCCGCTCCAGCTCGCGCCCGGCGCGGAGCTGCGCCAGGGTCTTGCGTACCCGCGCGATCAGCTCCGCAGGCGAGAAGTCCTTGGTGATGTAATCGAGGGCGCCCGCGTGCATCGCCTCGACGGCGACGGCGATGTCCTTCAGCACCGAGCACATGATCACGCCGACGTCGGGGTGCCGTTCCCGCATGATCCGCAGCGCCTCGAGACCGCCCATGCCCGGCATCTGCACGTCGAGCAGCACCAGGTCGAACGCGGTGGTCCGCATCCGCTGGATGGCCTCCTCGCCGGAGGAGGCCATCGACGACTTCATCCCACCCTTCTCCAGGATGAAATGGATGTTCTGTCGCAAATTTGCGTCATCGTCGACGATCAGGATGTTGGCGGCGCGGGACATTTCAAGGCGACTCTACCATCCTCGCGCGCTTGCGCGCCGCGTCTATGACCCGAATCAACAGCAGCGCCGCGATTGTCCCCATCCATGCGATCGTCTCCAGCCGCGGCGTCTTGAACCGGAGGAGGAAATGGAAGCTCGCCAATCCTCCGGCCAGGTATACGACGCCGTGCAGCCGCTTCCAGCGCCGGAACCCCAGGCGCCGCTGCCAGCCCTGCGTCGAGGTGACCGCGAGCGGCAGCAGAAGCAGCCAGGTCGCCATCCCCAGGAAGATGAACTTGTGCTTGAGCACGTCGGTCGCGATGGCGCCGAAGTCGAAGCCCTGATCGAGCACCGCGTACGTGAGCAGGTGCAGGCTGGCGTAGAAGAAGCAGAAATCGCCGAGCAGCTTGCGGATCCGGATGGGCCAGTTCCAGCCGAGCAACTTCTGCGCGGGCGTACAGGCGAGCGTCAGCGCCAGCAGCACGAAGGCCGTGTACCCCAGGTCGTCCAGCAGCGCTTCGATCGGGTTTGCGCCCAGGCCGCCCAGCGCGAGCTGCAGGCCGAGCCAGAGCAGCGGCAGGCAGCAGGCGGCGAAAGCGGCCGGGACCAGCGCCTTCTTCAATAGAACTTCCTCAGGTCCATGCCGGCGTAGAGCGAGGCGACCTCGGGGTAGCCGTTGAACATCACCGTCTTCCGCCGCAGAAGCTCCCCGATGCGCCGTTCCCTGGACTGGGTCCAGCGGGGGTGATCCACCTCGGGGTTCACGTTCGCGTAGAACCCGTACTCGCCTGGCGCATACTGCGACCAGGTGGTGGGCGGCTGCGTTTCTTGAAGGCGGATGCGGACCAGGCTCTTCGCGGACTTGAATCCGTACTTCCAGGGTACGATCAGCCGGATGGGGGCGCCGTCCTGATTGGGAAGCGTCTCGCCATAGAGCCCGACGGCCAGCAGCGTGAGCGGATGCGTGGCTTCGTCGATGCGCAGCCCCTCCACGTAAGGGAACGGGATCCCCGCGAAGCCCTTCACCCCGGGCATCTGCGGCTGGACCACGGTCTCGAACGCAACGTACTTCGCCCGGCTGGTCGGCTCGTGCTTCTTGAGGAAGTCCGCGAGCGGAAATCCGTCCCAGGGAATCACCATCGACCACGCTTCCACGCACCGCAGGCGATAGACGCGCTCCTCGACGGGAAAGGCCTTGAGGAGCTCCTCGATGTCCCACTTCCTCGGCTTGCCGACCTCGCCTTCCACGCTCAACGTCCACGGCCGCGTCTGGAGCTTTGCCGCGTTCTCGCTAGGATCCGACTTGTCCGTCCCCAGCTCGTAGAAGTTGTTGTACGTGGTGATGTCCTCGAAGGAGTTCTTCTTCTCCTCCGGCGAGGTGAAGGCAGGATTGACCGTCACGCCGGCGAGCTTCGGACCGTGCTCCAGCTTCGCCCGGGCGAAGGCGGGAAGCGAGAGGGCCAACGCACTGCCCGCGCCCAGCTTCAGGAACTCGCGCCGGCGCAGGTAGACCGACTTCGGTGTGACGTCAGACGGCCGCATGCGTGACCTCCACGCCCTTCTACGCGGTCGAGGCGCCGAAGGTTACGTTCCATCAGGCTTCGGCGGACTCGGCCTTCCGAACGATGGGAGGCACCGGCGCCGGCATTGTCTTGGGCTGCTCCAGGGCCGGCGTTTCCGTGCCGCCCTTCTGCCGGGCATTCCACCGCTCGCGCGCGGCGCGCTGCTCGTCGGCGGACAGCTCCGCGCGGTGCTGGTCGCAGATGAAGCCCGCACGCGGGCCGCGAGACCGATTCGTGCAGCCTTCCACGCGACAGCTCATGTCCAGGGACCGGCGTGGGCGGGGCGACTTCGCCGGGATGCGGACGATGCGCTGAGCGGGTACCGCCGTCGGCAGCTTCCCCTCCGCCTCGAGCCTGCGGTTCCGCTCGAGAATGCCCTTCTGCTCGGTGGCGGAAAGCTTCTTGGAGTGATCCTTGCAGAACCACCGGTTGCGCGGGCCGGCACCAGGCTTGCCGCAGCCCGGCACTGGACAGAGCCGACCCGAGAGCCGCCCATCCGGGCGTCCACGCGAGCCGCTCCCCGCTCCTTGGATACGCGACAGGGCCAGCGAGACCTGCTCCTCGACGTGATGGGCGATGGCTGCGGTCAACTCGCGCGCGAAGCGATCGATCAGCGAGCGGAAAGAAGCTTCCTGCGTTCGATTGGGCATTGGCGATTTTCCGATTCGGACAATGGGCGCGGTCACCGCGCGGCACGGACGCGTCGGTTCTATCCGGTGGCGCCAGATCAAGCGAGCGAAAAGCGCACTACTTGCCGAATAGCCCTTTGAGCTTGTTCCTCGCCTGTTCCTGGAGCTTCTTTTGCTGCGCCTCCGCCTCCGCTTGCGCTCGCTTCTGCGCGTCCTGCTGGACCTGCTCAGCCTTCTGCTCCGCCGCTTGCTGCGCCCGCCCGGAATCGACTCCCAGCGCGCGTCCCACCAGCGCGGCTCCTCCCTCCTTCATGATCTGCTCTACCGCTGGCTTGAGGTCGAGATCTACTACCGACGGGCTCCACGCCGGGCCCACCAGCCTGACCTTCACCGGGATGGGATTGGCCGGCTTCACCTTGCCTCCGGTGATCGCCGCGATGGTGCTGGGCGAGAGCGCGACCGTTCCGGGCAGGTCGAGGGTGCCGTCGACGCGCAGTCCTCCGGTGAAGGTCATCTCCGCCTCCGGGCGCGAGACCTTGAGGGGCTCCTTCAGCCGGGCGACACCCTTCTCGATCGTAACGCCGAAGGGAAGATCCTTGCCGAGGCTGGTCTTGCCTCCCTCTCCCGTCTTGCCTGCGAGCCCGAAGGGAAGCGCCTTCGCCAGCGGACCGGTCACCGACGCCACGATGTCCTTTCCCAGGAAGGCGCCGTCGAGCACGTGCCCCTCAAGGACGCCTGCGAGCGTCTTGTCGAGATCGCCAGCCCCCCGGATATCGATGCCTCCGTTGAACTTGCCAGTCAGGATCTTGCGCGTGCTGCTCAGGGCGAGCAGGCTCTCCACTCCCACGCTCTCGAGCTTCGTCACCAGGTGGAACGGCTCCTCCGGGTGCGCGAGCTTCATCTCCGTCCCGCTGGCATTCACGGTCCCGCCGAAGGCCTTGAGCTGCGCAGTGTTGATCTTGACGTGGTCCTCCTGCACGACCACGTCGGCGACGATGTCCGTCAGGGTCTGCTTCTTCACCGTCAGCCGCGCGATCTGCACCTTGGCGTGACCGGAGAGCCCGCGGAAGGTCGCGGGATCGAGCGGCTTCTTCTCCGTCTTCTTCGTGGACGGGAGCAGCATCCGATCCAGATCGAGGTGCGACGAGGCGAGCTGCAGGTCGAACTGCTTGGTCGCCTTCGTGCCCGCGCCCTTCGTCTCGAAGAATCCGTGTCCCTGCAGCTCGTCGCCGAGGACGTGCGCCTTGACATCCGAGAGCTCCAGGCGCTGCTGGGGATCGGTGCTCGACTTGTTCGCCGTTCGAGTTCCCTCGACAGCCAGGTCCAGCCGGTCGCCGGGCTTCTTGTTGAGGGATTCGCCCTGGCGCAGATCGGCCCCGGCGAGATCGACCATCGCGTCGAACCGCAGCGGGCCACCGCTCGCCGCGGCGCCTTTCACGTGCGCAACCAGCGTCATGGGTGCGCCCGCCGCCTTCGTCATCTGCTCGGGAACATCGACTTTCACCGGGGTGAGATCCACGCGCAATTCCAGGGCCTGCGCCGCCTGGGTTCCGCTTCCGCGGAGGGTCAACCCGATCGGTCCGGACACCCTGTTGCCGATTGACCTGCGCAAGGGCGGGTAGTACGCGGAGAGCTTCGCCGGATCCAGATCGTGCGAGACGATCTCCAGCCCTTCGATCCGAGGCGAGGGAGAGGTCAGCCCCTTCGCGCTGCCCTTGCCCGTGATCCCGGCGGGCCCGAGGTCGAGCCGCAGCTTGTCGATGCGCACGTCTCCCGCGACCGCATCGCCCTTGACGTCGGTGTCGAGAGTCACGTCCAGCTTCTTGCCGCCTTCCGCTCCAGCGAAGCGCAGCCCGGCCAGCTTGACCGATCCTTTCACCGTGGTCGGTCCGCTGCCGCCGGGCACGGCCGCGCCCAGCTGCGCGTCGAAGTCGGCGTCCAGCGTCCCGGATTCGAGGCCGACCTCCTTGCCCACGAAGAGCCCGAGCGGTCCAATGTCGATCGGTGGGTTCACGCGGAGGACCAGACTGGTGGGCGTGGGGGTCAGCGTCGGAGGCAGGGGCGCCGTCTTGACGCGCAGGTCGAGGTTCTGCCCGTCCGCGAGCACCGCGGCCTTCAGGACGATCTCCAGCGGTCTGCCGGACCGCAGGTCGTTCACGGTCAGGTCCAGGTGCTGGATGGCCACTGGCTTTGCGCCGCGGGTGGCCTTGTCGATGAACGCCACCTTGGCGTCCAGCAAGGCGGCGTGGTCGATCTGCAACCAGGAAAGATCGGACGGCTTCTCGTCCTTCGGCTTCTGCTCGGTCTTCTGCGAAAGCTTCTGCTGGAACTTCTCCAGATTGGTCGTGCCGTCCGGGAACCGGACCACGTTGACCGTCAAGCCTTCTGCTTCCGCGGAGCGGACCTGGACGCTCTTTCCGCCGGAGAAGATGGCGCGGAGCAGGGCCAGCTTCACCTCGACACGCTTGAGGTCGACGAGCGGCACGTCCTCGCCGGGCGCGGCGCCGATCTGAACGTCGGAGACGCGGGCGCCCAGGCCGGTGAGGAACTTCGTCGAGACCCCGCCGATCTGGACCGGCCTCCCCCACTCCTGCGAGAGCTTCTGCGCCTCCTCCCGGGCCTTGGAGGTGAGGATTCCGTCGAGCACGAAGGAAAGGACGACGAGCACCGCGACGACGATCACCGCCGCAATGCCGAGGATCTTCTGCCACCGTTTCATAGAGCTGGAACCTAGGACACGGCGACCGACCTGTCAGCCCGCCGCGGCCGGGTTGCACGCCACCCGACGCCCGCCTGCAAGCTGGCCGCAGGCGCCGCCCACCTGCCGGGCGTGAGGCATGCGGAGGAGCGCCCGGATGCCGCTATCGGCCAGGCGCCTCTGGAAGGCCCGGCACCGCTCGAGGGGCGGAGCGCGCTGCTCGGGAACCGGCCCGGGGTTGAGCGGGATCAGGTTCACGCGGACGTCGAGGCCTTCGCAGAACCGGGCCAGCGCGTCGGCGTCCGCCGGCCCATCGTTGACGCCGTCGATCAAGGTCCACTGCAAGAGCACGGTGCGCGGGGCCCGCTCGAGCGCGGCGCGCAGCTCGCCGAGGCTCCACTTGCGGGCTACCGGGAGCAGCGCCAGCCGCTGCGCCGGATCGATCGCGTGCAGCGAGACGGCGACATGCGCCTTCGTACCCGCGTACAGCTCCTCCATTCGCGGGACGATCCCCACCGTGCTCACCGTGATGCGGCGCTCCGGGACTGCGAACCCAGCGGGCTCGCGAAGAACGGCGATCGCCCGCAGCACCTCCTCCAGGTTGTCGAGCGGCTCGCCCATTCCCATGAAGACCACGTTCGCCGGGCGCGCTCCCAGGTGGCGCGCCGCGAGCGCAACCTGGGCTACGATCTCGGCGGCCCGGAGGTTCCGCTTCAAGCCGATCCGGCCGGTCTCGCAGAACACGCATCCGCGCGCGCAGCCCACCTGGGACGACACGCACACCGTCCACCGCTCTCTCGACCGGAGATCGGAAGCGGGCTGGTGGATGAGCACCGTCTCCACCACCGCGCCGTCGGCGAGGCGGACCGCGAAGCGCACGCTGCCGTCGGGATCCGGGACGACGTCGGCGGGCGGGAGGTCCTGTGCGAATGGCGCCTGCGCCAGCAAAGCGCGCGAGGGCGGCTCCGGCAGCGGACGCCCCGCCGCCCGCGCCAGCAGGAAGCGCGCCAGGGCGCGCGCTCCCCCGGCGCTGGCGCCGCGGGAACGCGCCCACTCCTCGAGCGCGTCCTCCGTCATCCCGAAAAGGTCCACGCCGCGGTTGTAACCCAGTTGCGGGCGTTTGACTCTCGCGCGAGCGCTTACCGCCGCAGCGAACGATAGATGCCGCTTTCGTTCCAGGTCGGCACGTCCGTCGGCCACCGTTCCCAGTAGTTCACCACCAGGGTGACCCGCAGCCGGCCCGCAGGGCCCGGAAGGCGCCGGCCGGGTGATCTGCCGCGGGCGTCGAGCACACCGTGCAGGAGGTTCCCGGCAAACACCGCGTACCGGTTCCGGCGTGGCGCGATGGTCTCGAGCCGCGTAGCGGCCCCGCCGCCGGGGACCTGGTCCGTCACGGCGAGTTGCCCTCCTCGCACCGGATTGAAGAAAAACACGCTGGAGAGGCGGGGATGGCGCCGCAGGCGTCCTCTCACGTCCTGATCGAAGTGAAACTCGAGCGGGATGCGCGTGGTGTGCGACCGGCCGATCCACCACTCGGCGCCCGCGCAGCCGCGGGGCCTCGCGAGCCTCCAGAGGGCCAGGACGGCCTCCTCCACCGCGTGCGCCGGGGCCCCGTTCCGGGGGAGCCAGAAGGTCGTGAAGTAGCTGGAATGCAGCCGCTCGCGGCCCAGGCGCGAGATGGCGGCGCGCGCCCGCCGGACCAGCGCGTCGGGCAGCGCCGCGTCGATCACGCGCACCAGCGCTTGTGATCGCCCGCCACGCTGTGGCAGATCCGCCGCACCAATGTCGAATTCCGATTGGTCCATCGAGCGATCGCTGCAGCTGTACAACATTCCGGGCTGGGGCGCCGGGTACTTCAGCATCAACCCCAAGGGCCACCTGACGGTCCACCCGTTCGGTCAGCCGGGTCCCGTGATCGATCTGATGGACGTGGTGGACGACATCCGGGAGCGGAAGCTGGGTTTTCCCTGCGTGGTCCGCTTCCAGGACCTGCTGCGCAGCCGGGTGAAGCAGCTCAACGAGGTGTTCCGCGCCGCCATCGCCCAGCACGGATACAAGGGCAAGTACTTCGGCGTGTACCCCACCAAGGTCAACCAGATGCGAGAGGTGGTCGAGGAGATCCTCGATGCGGGCGCGCCGTATCGCTTCGGCCTGGAGGCGGGCAGCAAGGGCGAGCTCTTGATCGTGCTCGCGCTCAACACGGACCCCGAGGCGCTGACCATCTGCAACGGCTACAAGGACGAAGAGTACCTCCGGCTGGCCCTGATGGGGCGCAAGCTCGGCCGCAAGATCATCGTGGTGGTGGAGAAGCTCTCCGAGCTGCCGCATCTGCTGCGGCTGGCTGAGGAGATGAACGTGCAGCCCCTGATCGGGCTGCGCAGCAAGCTCTCCACCAAAGGCACGGGAAAGTGGGAGTCTTCCTCGGGCGACTTCGCGAAGTTCGGCCTCACCACGCCGGAGCTGATCCGGGCGGTGGAGATCCTGAAAAGCGCCGGGAAGCTGGATCTGGCGAAGCTCTTCCACTTCCACGTGGGCTCGCAGCTCACCGACATCCGCACGGTCAAGGACGTGGTGAACGAGGGCGCGCGCTTCTACGCCAAGCTGCGCAAGATGGGCCTAGCGCTCGACTACTTCGACGTGGGCGGCGGACTGGGCGTCGATTACGTCGGGGCGCGCAGCACCTCGTACCCCTCTTCGCTCAACTACTCGATGGAGGAGTACGCGGCCGACGTCGTCTACACGGTGCAGCAGATCTGCAGCAACGAGGGGGTGCCGGAACCGCACATCGTCAGCGAGAGCGGCCGCGCGCTCACCGCGCACCATTCCTGCTTGCTGATGAACGTCTTCGGGCACATCGAGTTCGGGGAGAACGGCGCGGTCCACGAGGAGTCTTCCGGCAGCCCCGGCCCCGCGGCGCCTCACGAGGTGGTCGCACCGGTCCCGGAAACGGTAGAGGCGCCGATCGTCCGCGAGATGCGCGAGATCGTCTCTGGCCTGACGCCAAAGAACTCCGGCGAGGCCTACAACGATGCCGTGGCCAAGAAAGAGCAGGCGCTCACCATGTTCAAGCTCGGCATCCTCGGGCTGGAGGAGCGGGCCGCCGTCGAGGGACTGTTCTGGCGTCTCTGCCGGCGGCTGGTCGAGCTGAACAAGAAGCGCAAGCGGGTGCCGGGCCCCACCCGCGGGCTCGACGACCGCCTCGCCGACCAGTACATGGCCAACTTCTCGCTCTTCCAGAGCGCGCCCGATTCCTGGGCCATCAACCAGCTCTTCCCCATCGCTCCGCTCCACCGGCACACGGAGCAGCCCACGCGCGACTCCACCATCGTGGACATCACCTGCGACTCGGACGGGAAGATCGACGCCTTCATCGAAGGCGAGACCGTGGACGAGACGATCGCGCTCCACCCGCTCCGGACCGGCGAGCCGTACTACCTGGGCATGTTCCTGACCGGCGCCTACCAGGACATCATGGGCGACATGCACAACCTCTTCGGGCGCGTGCACGAGGTACACGTCTTCGTCGACGACGACGACCCGGAGGACTTCTACATCGAGGAAGTGATCCCCGGCGACACCATGGAGCGCGTGCTGGCGCGGGTGCAGTACGAGCCGAGCGACCTGGCCAAGCGCATCAAGCAGGCGCTGGACGGCAAGGTCCGCGAAGGCCAGGTGAAGCCGAAGGAGAGCGTCCAGCTCACCGACTTCTACGAGCAGGCGATGCGCGGCTACACGTATCTCAGCACGGAGTAGCCCCGCGTTCAGGGCCGAAGGCGGAGCGTATCGAGCTTGCGCAGCAGGCTGCTGCGCGCGATGCCAAGCTCCTGGGAGACCGCGCGGCGATTGCCGCCATGCCGGGCGAGCGCGGAGCGGATGGCGATCTCTTCCAGCTCGCCCAGCGTGCGTCCCCGCAGCTCGACGGCGCTGTCCGGCATCTCCGCTCCCGTCTCTTCGCAGACCTTCGGCAGCCAGCCCCGGGCGGGGTCTTCGAACCGCAGCGCGTGCGCGCGGATGATGGGCGATTCGGACAGCAGCGCAGCCAGCTGGACCACGTGCCGGAGCTCGCGGACGTTGCCGGGCCAGCGATAGCCGATGAGCGCCGCTCGGGCGTCCGGCGCGAAGGACCGCCAGGGCGGCAGGAAGTGCTCCGCGAGGGGAAGGATGTCGTGGGGACGCGCGCGCAACGGAGGCAACTCGACCGTGACTCCCCGGAGCCGGTAGAAGAGGTCCTCACGGAACGCGCCCTCCCGGACGCGGGCGCGCAGGTCGTGATGCGTCGCGCACACCACGCGCACGTCGATGCGGCGTGGCCGTGGCGCTCCCACCGGCTTCACCTCGCCCGCTTCCAGCGCCCGCAGCAGCTTGACTTGAAGCGGCAGGGGCAGGTCGCCGATTTCGTCCAGGAAGAGGGTCCCTCCGTCCGCGGCCCCGAAGGCGCCCGGCGCGCTGGTGATGGCGCCGGTGAAGGCGCCCTTCTCGTGTCCGAACAGCTCCGCCTCCGCCAGCTCCCGCGAGATGGCGCCACAGTTCAGTGGAACGAAGGGCCCGCCGTTGCGTTCCGAAAGCTCGTGCACCGCCCGCGCCGCGACCTCCTTTCCCGTCCCGCTCTCGCCGAGCAACGTCACCGGAAGCGTCGAGGGGGCGGCGCGGCGGAGCAGATCGAGCACCGGCGCCAGGGCAGGATCGCGCGCGACCAGCCCGGGCAGCGACGGCTGCAGGCGCGGCCCCGCCCGCTCGATCCGAAGCTCCTGGGAGCCCACCCGGATGCGGGCGCCGGCATCGATGTCCGCCTCGGCGATGCGATTGCCGTCGAGATAGGTCCCATTGGTGGAGTCCAAATCTTTTAGCAACCAGCGCCCGGCGTGCGGCGAGAGGCGGCAATGGAACCGGGACACGAACCGATCCTCCAGCACGACCTGGTTCGACCCGTCTGCGCCGACGGAGATGGCGCTCTGGAGCGGCAGTGTGCCGCCAGGAAATTGGAGGATGAGCGTGTGCGAGGGCGCCGCCTCGCGGGGGGAGCTGGCAGTGACACGGTCCGCCAATGCGAGGATCGCTTCGGACATGTCGTCTCCCCTCAGGTTGCAGTCAAGGTAGCGCCCGCGGGCCGGCGCGAACATCCGATCCCTGACGGAGATCGTGGTTATCATCGGGCGTCATGCCGAAGGTGGTCCTGGTCCTGCCCAAGTCCGGCTATCGCAACGAGGACTTTCTCGCTGCCGCGAGCCTCCTCGGCGTCGAGGTGATCGCCGCCAGCGACCTGTGCCACCAACTCGCCGGCATCTGGGAGGAGACGCCTGTCGCCCTCCGCTTTCGCGACGCCGAGGCTGCGGCGGAGGAGCTGGCGCGCGGAGTGCGAGAACGGAGCCCGGTTGCCGTGCTGGGGGTGGACGATCTGACCGCGCTGGTCGCGGCGCTCGCGGCGGAAAAGCTGGGGCTGCCCCACAACCCTCCAGAGGCGGTCGCGGCGGCGCGGAACAAGGCCCTGAGCCGCGAGAAGCTGCGCGCCGCCGGCATACCGGTCCCCCGGTTCGAGCTGGTGCCGACCGAGCTCGCGGGCGCGGAGCTGGAAGGCCTGCTCGAACGCGCGCCCTACCCTTGCGTGGTGAAGCCTCTGGTCTTGTCCGGAAGCCGGGGAGTGATCCGCGCCGACAATCGGGAGCAGCTCCGCGCAGCGCTGGCCCGTGTGGCCGCCCTGCTTCGCTCTCCCGACGTGGCGCAGCGGCGCGATCCGGATCTCCCGCGGGTGCTGGTCGAGGAGTTCGTTCCGGGCCCCGAGGTCGCGCTGGAGGGGCTCCTCGTGAGCGGCCGATTGCACGTGCTTGCGCTTTTCGACAAACCGGACCCGCTCGACGGGCCGTACTTCGAGGAAACCCTGTACGTCACGCCGTCGCGCCATCCGGCTGCGCTCCAGGACGCGGTCGCGCGCGAGGTCTCCCGCGGGAGCGCGGCGCTCGGGCTCCGCGAAGGCCCGGTCCACGCGGAGCTGCGCCTTTCTCCTGCCGGACCGCGCATCCTGGAGGTCGCGGCCCGCAGCATCGGCGGCCTCTGCGGGCGCGCGCTGCGCTTCGGCGTGGGTGTGACGCTGGAGGAGCTGATCCTCCGGCACGCGCTCGGAGTCGGAACCGAGCCGCCCCCGCGCGAGAAGCAGGCCGCGGGAGTGCTGATGCTGCCGATCCACAAGCGGGGCGTGCTCGAGGAGGTCCGGGGCGTCGAAGAGGCACGCCGCGTGCCGCTGATCGAGGACGTCGCGATCACGGCGCACCTCCGGGAGGAGCTGGTTCCGCTGCCGGAGGGCGCGTCGTACCTGGGCTTCGCGTTCGCCCGCGGAGGGACGCCGGCGGAAGTGGAAGCGGCGCTGCGCGAAGCGGGCGCGCACATCGAGGCGGTGGTGACGCCGAAGCTTCCGCTCGCCCAGGACTAAACCGGGCTAAACCTGGGCTAAACCCGGCCAACCTGGCCGGCGGTGGGTTCCGCTCAACAGAACCACGGTTCCGTCAACCTCGGCACGCTCCTGCGAGTCCGCGCTGCTCGCGCTCTCGCGGGACGACCGGCCGCGCGATCCGCCAGCGCGCGCAGCTCGTCGAATCCCGCACCGGCCTGCACCGCGGCCGCAGATTCCCGACAGAGCGCATCCACGCGAGGGTCCTCGTGCTCCCAGCGCCAGCTGAACGCCTCGGCGTCGAAGTCGCGCAACCACCGGCCCGCGTCCTCCAGCAGCAGCGAGCCCGGAGGCAAGAGGAGACGCAGCGTGTACTGGACCGGATCGACCGCGTCCAGGAGGTCGTGCTCGAGGGCGAACTCGAACAGCGCAGGCAGGTCCTCCAGCCGCGTCCAGGGCGTGTACGGCAGCAGGGTCGGCCGGAGCTCCGCGCCCGCCTCACGCACGGCGCGCAGGGCCAGGGGCACATCCGCCGCATTGTGTCCCTTGTGCAGCTCGCCCAGCACGCGATCGCTGAGGGTCTCGACCGCGCTGGTAATGAAGATCAGCCCGCACCGCACCAGCTCCGGAAGCAGCGCGCGGTGCTGGAGGAGGTGCTCGATCTTGATGGTGGCGTCGAACGACACCTGAGGCCACCGGTCGTGCAGCTCACGGGCCAGCCGCAGCGCGTGCGTCGGTCCGTTGAGGAAGTCGGGGTCGCCGAAGCTCACGTGGCGGGCGCCGCGCTCGAGCTGCTGCTCGATGTCCGCCAGGACCGTCTGGCGCGGCACCGCGACGAACCGCCCCTGGTACACGGGGACGATGGGACAGTGGCGGCAGAGATGCTTGCATCCCTGGGAGGCCTCGACCGAGGCGACCAGGCGCTCCTCGCCGTTCCAGGACAGCTTGGCGTATCGATCGAGAACCGGCAGCGCGGCACGGGAAGGGACCACCCCGTCTCGTTTCCGCAGGGCCACCGGCTGGGGCGGGCGGCCCTCCTCGATCGACCGGGCCAGCTCGACCAGCTCTTCGGCGTTCTCGCCCGCCACGAACTCCCCGTGCCGCTCGCGCAGGTGCGCCGCATTCAGGGTCGCGTACAGGCCGAAGAACCCCACCTGGGCTTTGGCGGCGCGCGCCTTCGCCGCGACCCGCACCCCGAGCTGGAGCGCCGTGTGCATGGGAACGCTGATCAGGACCAGCCGCGCCCGGGACAGCGCCTCGCTGGAAAGCTTCTCCACCGAGACGTCCTGCGCCGCGGGAGAGAACCCGGCGCGCTCGAGCGACGCCAGGGCCGCTGCCGCTCCCAGCGGCTGCCGCCCGAGCTCGTAGCAGGACACGACGAGGATCTCGCCGGGCCCGCGCACCTTCAGCCCTTCGCGGCGGGCGGCTTGTAGTCGGGCGGCAGTTGCGCGCCTTCACCGAAGAAGAACTTCTCCGCCTGGTCGAACAGGACCTGGTTGGCCTGCTCCGAGCCGCCGGCGAGCCGGTACTCATTCATGACCATCTTGAAATGCTCGAGCCAGAGCTTCCAGGCATCCTGCGAGATGCTGTCGTACACGCGTTGGCCCAGCTCGTTGTTCCAAGGCTTGAACTCCAGGCCCGGCAGCTCCTTCCCGAGCTTTACGCATTTCACCATCCGCGGCATTTGGAACTCTCCCTCCAGGCCCTTGTATCACCGTTTTCGCCGCAGAAAGTGCTACGGTTTTTCGCCTTGGCCGCTCCTCCTGACGTCGACGTCCAGCTGCTCTCGCTCTTCAACCATCCCGGGACGCCCTGGCTGGACGGAGTGATGGCCGCGGCGTCGAACAACGGGGTGCTTCTGGCGGTGGCGGCGCTGGCCGCGATCTATCTATGGCTGAAGTCGCCGCACCGCGCCCTGGCAGCCGTGCTGATGGCGGTCGCGATAGCCGCGGCGGACCTGATCACGGTGCGGCTGGTGAAACCCCAGGTGGACCGGGCGCGGCCCTGCAAGGTCGACCCCGGCCACGTCGCTCATCCGCTCGGATGCGGCGCCGGGCAGTCGTTCCCCTCCGCCCATGCGAGCAACACAGCGGCCGCCGCGGCAGTCTTCAGCTGGGGCGCCCCTCGGCTGTCCGCCCTGGGGATCGCCGTCGTTCTGCTGGTCGGGATCTCGCGCGTGTACCTCGGCGTGCACTGGCCTACGGACGTCATCGCCGGATGGGCGCTCGGCGCCGCCGTGGGGGCGATCGTGGTGGCGCTCTCCCGGCTCCGCTACCTGCGCTGAGCCGGCGTGCTTACGGTTGTCGCTAGACCTTTAAAAGGGGAACACATGCACATCATCGGTTTCATCATTTTCGGCCTGGTCATTGGCTTGCTCGCGCGCGCGATCTATCCAGGAAGGCAGAACATGGGATGGCTGTCGACGGCCGTCCTGGGAATGATCGGCTCGCTCGTCGGCGGCCTGATCGGCCACGCCCTCTTCGGCGGGAACTCGCAGGCTGACGGCTCCTGGGGATTCACCCCCGGCGGCTGGATCTCGTCGATCATCGGCGCGATCATCGTGCTCTTTGCGTACATGGCCCTGGCTGGACGCCGCGGCCG
>DATBZA010000129.1:0-15745 GCA_036513415.1 Myxococcales bacterium
CGGCGGGACGTCGGGGATGCTGAACCTGCCGTCCCTGTCGACCACCGCGGAGTAGGCGGTCGTGCCCACGAAGATGTACGCCAGCATCTCGGGATGCATGGAGCACTGCTGGGTGTACACGCCGGCCTTGGCAAAGACGTGACCGCTTGTCGGCGTGTCCGCACGATAAGAGCCGGTCATCGCCGATCCACGGGTGCTGGCGCCCAGGAGGGCCGGCGCTACCGGCTTTTCAGGCCGCCGGTGGCCGGCGCTCCGCCCAGGGCTGCGCCGCTTCCAGCTGCGACGCCAGGCGCAGCAACGTGGCCTCCTCCCCGAATCGCCCGAAGAAGTGGGAGCCGATCGGCAGGCCCTGGCCGTTCCAGTACAGGGGGACCGACATGGCGGGTTGCCCGGTGAGATTCGCGATCGGCGTGAAGGCCGCGTACTCGAACCCCTCGATCGCGAGCTGGTCGAGCAGCTTGCGCATCAGCATCTCGCTCGGGAACGCACGGAGCACGGCGAGCGCGAGCTTTTCCACCGGCTTCTGGTCGAGGGCCCCCAGGCGCAGCGGCGGCGCGGCCAGCGTGGGGGTGAGCAGCGCGTCGCGCTCCTGGAACCAGCCGGCCAACTCGCGCCCCGCCGCGTGCACCCGGTGCACCGCCACGGCAAGCTCGTCGGCCGCGAACTTGCGCCCGATCTGCGCGAGCATCCAGGTGCCCGGCTCGAACTCGCGCGCGCGCGGCTTCTTGCCCATCGACTCGCCGGCGAGCTGGATCATCGCCGCGGTCTCCGCCGCCACCAGCGTGAGGTACGACTTGCACAGCGCGCGCCGATCGAGGGACGGGGCCGCTTCCTCGATCTGGTGGCCGAGCTTCTCGCACAGAGCGGCCGCGTGCTTCACGGCCGCCACGCAGTCCGGGTGCACGGCGCTGCCCAGGAGCGACCTGGTGGTGAACGCGATCCGCAGCCTCCCGGGGTCGCGTCCGACCTCCTCGCGGTACGGCCGCTCGGGCGGTGGGGCGACGTAGGGCGCGCCCACGTCCGCGCCCTGCGTCGCGTCCAGGAGGGCCGCGCTGTCGCGGACGCTGCGGGTGAGCGCGTGCTCCACCACGATGCCGTGCCAGCCTTCGCCGACGTATGGGCCCATGGGATTGCGCCCGCGCGTCGGCTTGAGCCCGAACACGCCGCAGCAGGAAGCCGGGATCCGGATCGATCCGCCGCCGTCCCCTCCATGCGCCATCGGCACCATGCGCGCCGCCACCGCGGCTGCGGAGCCCCCGCTCGACCCGCCCGGAGTGAACGCCGTGTCCCAGGGGTTGCGGGTCGGACCGTACAACCGCGGTTCGGTGACGGGGAGGATGCCCAGCTCCGAGGTGTTGGTCTTTCCGACGATGATCAGCCCCGCGGCCTTGAGCCGCCGCACGATCTCGCTGTCCCGCGTCTGTGCATGCCCCAGGAAGAAGCTGCAGCCGTTCGTCGTACAGATGCCGCCGTCCACCGCCAGCATGTCCTTGAGCAGGAAGGGAACGCCGCGGAAGGGGCCGTCCGGTAGCTGGTTCCGGGCCTGGTGGCGCGCGCGGTCGTAACAGCGCGCCACCACTGCGTTGAGGCCCGGGTTCAGGGCCTCGATGCGCACGATGGCAGCCTCGACCAGCTCGGCCGGATCCAGCTCGCCTCGATGTACCAGGGCAGCGAGCCCGGTCCCATCGAGGCGGTCGTATTCGGGAAACGCTGGCATCGCTCCATTATCGCAGACGCTCAATGCACCCGGATGTCGCGCAAGGACCCGTCGGGCGCCAGGGCGCGGCAGATCGGCTTGCCGTTCTCGCTCATGGCCAGCTTCGTCCCGCGGGCCAGCCGGGCGATCTCGCAACGCAGGAACATGCCGGCGGAGGCGCTTTCTTTCAGCCCGGTGTCGAGCTTCATGAACCATCCGTCCGCGTCCATGGCAATGGTCCCTGGCGCTCCGAGCGCGTAGGGATCGTGGCCGAAGACGAGCCCGTTCAGGCCGAGCGTCTCCAGACGGTCCTTCATCTTCGAGCGGCGGCGCTGGCTCTTCCACCAGTCGTGGTACTCGAGGATCGAGTTTGGCCTGAGGAGAAAGCCGTACTCTCCCCGTGACCAGCTGTCTCCGGCTTGAGCGAAATACTCGCGCAGATCATCCACCTTGTCGCGCGCGTCGATGTAGCCGGCATGCGCGAACAGCCATGAGCCGACGAATGCGGCGATCGGCATCGTCCGGATGAAGCGACTGAATTCGTCCTCTCCGCGCCTGAACGGAGAGGCGAGGAAACGGACCTCGTGGTTCCCGAGCAGCACCACGACGCGGCTGCCCTCGGCGGCGCTCTGATCCTGCAGTTTTTTCAGCAAGAGGACCACGCCGCGGCTGTCGGGCCCGCCGCGGACCGAGTCGCCGAGGACCAGGAAAAGCTGCCTCGCGTGTCCCGGCTTCCAGTCCATGCCGCCGCCATGGCGCACCGCCAACCCGGCGGCAAGCAGCAGCTTCTCCAGCTGCTCGCGCTCGCCGTGAACGTCGCTCACCGCCCAGAGCGTGTCATAGCGTTGCTGAAGGTCCTCGCTGGAGATCGAGACCCAGGCGGGAGACGTGGGCAGTAGCCCCGGCGGCTCGGCGCGCGCGCCCAGAGCGCAGAGAAGCGGCAGCGCGGAAAGGATGCCGTCCTTCACCGGCGGATCATCGCGATGGCGAAGGCCACCACCGAGAGCGCGAGGCCCACGGTGAAGACGTCATACGAGATCGCGAGCGCCTTGCCCCTGTTGAGCAGCAGCTTGCGGATGAAGTACAGGTCCTCCACCAGGGTCTGCTGTAGCGCTGGCCAGTTGCTGGCGAGCCGGTTCATGCGGCCCCTGTACTCCTCCAGCGACCAGGGGATGTCGTTACTGAACATCAGCAAATTCTCGTCGTGCGCGGCCGCGTCGGAGCCGAGGGTGCGCCGCAAGCTCGAGCGTCCGACGCGCATCGAGTAGATGGAGATGAAGATGGTGAGCAGATTCACCGTGAGCAACAGGAGCGTCGGCATCAAGAGTGCGCGATACTCTTCGATCCGTCGAAGCAGGAGGCCGACGATGAGCGTGATCATGATCGCGTTCACTTGAATCATGGTGCTCGTCCGGCGGTCGAGGATCTTGAACAGCTGGATCTGGTTGCGGCTGATGGAGTCGAAGATGTTCTCGACCGTCTTCCCCATGCCCTTGGTGACCTTGGCCTGCTCGGCGTCCTGAATGGCCGCCTCGCCGACTTGCTCGCGCAGGAGCCTGTGCAAGCGGACCAGATTGCTGGCCCGGCCGGCGTTGTACTCCAGCTGCGCATAACGGGTGCGGAACTGATGGTTGTCGAAGAAAGCGATGCAGATCTTCGTCCACTCGACGTCGGAGTGGACCTCGGCGTTCCGGCGCTCCCGCTCCAGCCGGAACTGCTCCGCCAAAGCCACGTAGTTCTTGTTGGCGATAACCAGGAGCAACGCGTCATGGAGCACTTCCTGCACCAGCTTGTCCGGACTTGGCGAGTCCGTCGCCTGGATGGCCGTAGCGACCTCCTCCGCGAGCTCCGGCGGCTGCCGTTGCTCAGCCAGGAATGCCCGCGCGATCTCAGCGCTCTGCTTCCGGTTGCCCTTCGGTCCGGCGGCGTAGCCGGTGTCATGGAACCAGGCCGCGAGCAGGAGAGCAGTCAGGTCTCCGTCATCGAGCTTGGCCCCCTTGGCGACTTCCCTGCTGGCGTCGACCAGCGCGCGCGCGCGTCCGAAGCTGTGGAAGACGAGCGGGTTGTCGGGTCCGGCGTTCCGGAAGATCTGGAAGACCTGCTGCGCGGCCAGCCGGACGATCGGATCGTCGTGTTTGGACATCAACCCCCCCTGCTCACAGGCCGAACCCGGTCGAGAAATTCGCTGCCGCGGAACCGAACGTGAGAACGACCACCATCCACGCGGCGGGCTTGATGATTGGCGCGCACATTCTCGCTCCTCAAAAAAATCGTGCTGCCGGCGGACGCCTCGTGCTCCGGGCGCCTCGGCTCCTGTCGCTTCCTTCGACGTCGAGAGTCGAGCGCATGCACACCTTACGGCAGCGCGGCCGTGAACGTCGAGGGGCTTGGGATGCACGAAGGTCGGGGAGGTTTCGGAGTATGCGCTCTTTCCCGACCGGGCCGCGCAGACTTCACGGAAACTTACGCAAGCTGGCACGGCGGCGCGCAACTCCCTTCCACAGACTCCACCGAAAGAGGAGGAGATATGTCCAGGTGGCGGGAGACGGTGGTCGGATTCGTGCTGATGGGCATGCATCTGCTCTATTTCGCGGCGGCAGTGTCGCTGATCCTCGTGCCGGAGCATCCGTAGCTTCTGGCGAGCGCGTCCAAAAACTTTGGTCATGCCTGGTGGCAAAGTACTAATGGGTCGCGTCCGCCCAGGAGGCGACCATGGCCGACGAACGCTGGGAAGAGCAGTTCAAGCAATTCCTCCGAAAGACGGGCGACGACTTTCGCCGTGCCGGAGAGGACGTCAAGACCGAGGCGCAACGGCTCTTCGATGCCGCGATCGACCCGCAAAAGCAGCAGAGAGTCCGGGATCGGTTGAAGGAGCTCACTGGATGGGCTCGAAAGACGGCGGAGGATGTGGCGGGGATGGTGGAGACGGCGGCCAGCAAGGCCGAACAGGTTTTCCACCGCACCACCGACAAAGTCTCGCCGGCGCCGCGCACGCCCTCCGAATCCGAGCGGTCGCGCGGCGTTGCGGAAGGTCGCACCGCCGCCAGCGCGTACCCCAAGCGGGGCAGCAAGAAGACGACCGGGAAAGTCAAAGCCGGCAAGCCACCTCAGAGGAACAGCGGCAAGCGAAAGCGGTAGGGAGCTGGGCCCGGCCGCCCCCGTCGTCACGCGCGTCGGATGCCGCGTTCGAGTGCTCTCCCTCGCGATCCCGCGACGTTGCGCGCGTTGAGCGGGCACAGGTCACTCCCGAGGGCCGTGCCGCCGCGCTTCTGACCGCCTGTCGCGGCGACGGAGCGCGGGCATCGTGACCGTCAGCGCGCGACACGGGTGCGTGCCGCGCGGTGTCGTTCACACCTCGTCGTGAATTTTCGGCGAGCGGACGGCTTGCGCTACCGTGATCGCTTCACGAGAGGACGGGCTCATGAAACGCATCGCGCTCTTCTTCGCCCTGTGCATCCTCGCCGCCGCGGGGGTTGTTGGCGTCCAGGCATGGGGGTGGCGCGAGCGAAAGCTCAAGGAAGACGAGCGGATCCGCGCGCAAAGCGAAGCAGAGCAGGCAGCTGCGGGCCGGCTCGGGCTCAAGACGCAGCCCCTGCCGCCGGACCCCCTCGAGCGACGGCTCGCGCTCGATGAAGCTCTCCGGCTGAGACCCGATCGCAGGTTCTTGCTCGCGGCGCGGGAGTTGGCCGGAGCGGAGGTCGCGGCACGCTTCTCGGACCGCCGTTGGATCTTCTCGCTCGGTGAACGCGAGATCGGACGCGTCGCCGAGCTGCCGGACTTCGCCGAGTTGATGAACGCGCTCGCCCCGCTCGCCCGGGAGTGGGTGGCCGCGGCCAAGGTCACCGGGAAAGCTCCGCGGATTCGCGCAGTGCGCGGGCACAAGGAAGCATTCGCTGCGATTCGCGACGCGCAGACGCGATGGGCTCGGGGCGACCACGGGGCGGCAGTCCTCCACGACGCCGCTTCGGCTGCCGCCGCCCTCATGCTCCAGGTGCCGCGAGCGTTCGACGCGGACGACCATCTCGACGCGCACGCCATCGCGCTCTGCGCGGCCGACGCAGCGGCGGGAGCTGACGTTCGCGGGCAGCAGGCAGTCCTTGCACTCGCCCTCGGGTACGCCGGCGCCGCGCGCGCTCTCGCCCCTGCCAAGGACGAGCCGACGCTCCATGCGTTCGTGACGCTCGATCGGCGCAAGCTTGCCGATGCAGCGCGACGCAAAGACGCCAACGCAGGCGATCGTCATCTGCTCCTTCGCTGGCTGATGCAGGATGGGAACGAGCAGGCTTTGAGCCGCTGGATCGGCGCCGCGCGCGACAACGAGCACGTCTCCGTTCCCACGGTCGGCCAGCTCTTGCTCGACGCCGACCTCCAGGTCGTGGCAGCCGCGAGCGAGGCGCTGCAGGCCCTCGCGGTGGCCGAGCTGGAAAGTGTGCGTGCGACAGCTCCAAGAGATGCCGAACTGCTCATCGTATTGATGAGCGCGCAGCGATCGGCCCTGCAGACCCTGGCGAACAACGAAGATTTGCGGGCGCGGCTCGCAGCGGATCTCCGCCAGGCGGACACGACGTATGAGGGCCCTCTGTGGCGGGGAGCGGATACCAGCGCCTGGTACGCCGCGGCGACGGCCGCGGCCCTCCTGGGCTCGGCGCGATCCGGCTACGTTCTCCGCAACGATGCGACCGGCCTCGCTGACGAGCTCGGCACCTGGCCTGTACCCGCCGCGGCCCATCTGAATCGCTGGCTCAAGGCAAGGATCGCCGCGGATGGGGGAAGTCCCGACGAGGCGTACGAGACGCTGGCCGCGTCGAAGTTGCCGGGCGCCCGCGCCGCTGCGGACCTCGTCGACGCAATGGGGAAACAGTCCGAATCGCCCGATCCGCGCATCGTCGAGGCCGTTCGCGTGGCATGGCGCCACTTCGATTCCCGGCCCGCCAGCCGTCTCCTCTGGGCGGAAGTGCTCCGGATCCACGAGCACGATCTCGATCGCTCCGGACGCCTGGTTGCGAGCGTCGTCGACGAAGCGCCCGGCGGGTATTCCGCCGCCGAGGTCGCCCTGGCGAAGCAGCGCGGCTCGATCGACCGGCTCGAACAGCTCGCCCTCGACGAAAGATTTCCCTTCCCCGCCCGGCTCGAGGCGGCAGGGGCGCTGGCGGATCGCGGACCGAAGGCGCAGGCAGAGCGGGTATTGCGACGTCTCGGGCGCGAGCGACCCGCCGATGTCCCGACGCATGGGCGACTCATCCGGTTCCTGCACGACGCCGGACGGCCCGCCGACGCCCTCGCCGCGGCGCTCGACCTGTTGCGGACGTATGGAGACGACGACTCGTTCCGTGTCGCGCGCGTCAGGTGCGCAGCGGCCCGTCAGCTCGACGCGATGGGCCGGCACGAAGACGCCCTCACGATGATCGAGCGCGCGCTTCCCACGGAGGCGGTCTGCGCCTATCGGATGGCGACAGTGCAGCTCGCCCACCTCGGCAGAAAGGAAGATGCGGAAGGCCTGCTGCTCGCTCATCTCGCCCGCCATCCGCAGGCCGAGACCGCTGCCGACATTGCAGAGGTGCGGTGGCGGATTCATGACGACGCGGGTGCGGCGGACATCCTCGCGCACCCGCCCGCCGCGCTCACGCGCAGCGACTTCCGTGAGATCGGCGAACGATTCGCGGATGTGTTCCGCAGCCGCCCAGCGGCCGAGGTGAAACGCGCGATCGAAGCGCTGCTCCAGGCCGGCATCCAACCGCTGTCGGTCCTCGAGCTCGGACCTCCGATCGCGAAAGTTGGGGCGGCCGCGCAGGCTTTCGAGCTGTATGCGCTGCTGAGCCAGAAGGTGCCGCCCGAGAGGACCGCGAGGGCCCAGTTCAGCGCCTGGAGTGCTTTGCGCGCAACGAAAGGGGCACCGGCTGCGGAAGCGTGGCTGCGCAAGCAGCTCGGGCCGGACCCTTCCGCGCTCGTCGACAACGATCTCGCTACATCCGCTTACAGCGAGGGCCCGGACGAGGCGCTGTGGGAACTGTTCCCCAACAGGCCGCCGGACCCCACGCTCGCCGATCGCCTCGCCCTGCTGCGCGCCGCCTCGATCGCTCGTCGCGGCGAACGAGGTGCGCGGCGCGATGCGCTGCTGAAGGAGATCTCCGATCCCCTTGCATGGTGGAAAGCGCGGCTCGCGCGCTACATCGGACTTTCGGGCGCGCACGCGAGCTGGGAAGTGCGACTCGCGCGGTACGTGCTCGGAGAGGGCGGCGAGGACGAGATCGCGGACGAGGCGACGGACGGCTCGCGGCCGTGCGAAGTGCCGTACTACTTCGGCGTTCGCGCTGCAGCAGAGTCCCGCGTCCGCGACGCCGCAGCCTGGTACCGGGTGGCGTTGGAATGCCGTAACCCCGGGCAGCCCGAATTCGCCTGGGCTTATCGAGCGGCGTCGCAGTTGGAGCAGGATCGCTCGCTCTCGGCGAAGCTGCTGCAGGCTGCCCGCTAACTACCGCCTCGAGGGGCCGGCTTATCCTTGCGCCGGTTTGTCCAGGTTGAACATCCAATTGACGCCGAATCGGTCGGTCAGCATTCCGAATCGAGCGGCCCAGAACGTCTCTTGCAGGGGCATCGTGACCTTGCCCTGGTCGCCGAACGCCGCGAACAGCCGGTCGATCTCCTGGACGCTCTCGCAATCGAGGTTGATGAGGAAATTGTTGCCTTGCTTGAAGGGGACGGTGGTGTGGTCGGGGTGGTTGTCCGAGGCCATCCAGGTCATGTCTCCCTTCGTCAACTTCGCGTGCATGATCCGATCCTTCGCTTCCTTGGAGACCTCTCCCGGCATCTCGGAGTACGGCATGAGGTGCAGCTCGCCCCCAAGGCATCGCGCGTAGAACTTCATTGCCTGCGCGCAGTTTCCCTCGAAGATCAGGTAGGTGTTGGACCGCTTCATGATCGCTCCTTTCGATGATTGCAGAACTCCGCGAAGGTACAGACCAGTTGGTATGTTGTCAAGATACCCGATGCCATGCCCGCGGCGCCGGAGCATCGACCAACCTCACTTGCGCCGGCGCCCGCGGGAGCGTATCCACCGACGTCGGATGGATCGTCGCGAGCAGATGTACCCCCGCCTCACCGATGCCCAGATCTCGCGCATCTCGGGCGTGGGCCAGCACCGCAGCGTCCGGGTCGGGGAGCTCCTGTTCGAGCCCGGCGACCGGAATGGCGACCTCTTCGTCGTGATGAGCGGAGGCATCGAGCTCGTGCGCCCGGTCGCCGGTCGGGAAGAACCCATCACGGTGCTCGGGCCGGGGCAGTTCACGGGCGAGATCAACATGCTTTCGGCGCGAGTCACGTTGGCCCGCGCCCGCGTGGTCACCGAGGGGTCGGTCGTCGCCTTGGACCGCGACGGCATTCGCGCGGTCGTGCAACGCGATCCCGAGCTGAGCGAGATCCTCTTGCGCGCCTTCATCCTCCGGCGCGTGGCGCTGATCTCGCAGACTGAGAACGACCTGATCCTCCTCGGCTCCCGGCATTCACTGGGCACCCTGCAGATCAGGGAGTTCCTGACGCGCAACGGGCAACCGTTCACGTACCACGACGTGGAGAACGAGCCTGGAGTGCAGGCGCTGCTCGATCGTTTGGAGATCGGGGTCAACGAAGTGCCGGTGATCGTCTGCGAGGGAGGCTATGTCTACCGGAACCCCTCGATCGAGGCACTGTCGGCAGAGCTCGGACTGACGCCGGCCCTGGATGCCAAGGCGGTGAGAGACGTCGTCATCGTGGGCGCAGGACCGGCGGGGCTCGGCGCGGCGGTGTACGCCGCGTCGGAGGGGCTCGATGTGCTGATCCTGGAGAGCACCGCGCCAGGGGGACAGGCCGGGACGAGCTCGCGGATCGAGAACTATCTGGGATTCCCCACCGGGATCTCCGGGCAGGCGCTCGCCGGCCGGGCGCTCACCCAGGCGGAAAAATTCGGCGCCGAGGTGGCCATCGCGCGCACGGCCGTCCGCTTCAACTGCGACCAGCTGCCGTACCGGGTGCACCTCTCCGACGGAGAGGTCGTACAAGCCAGGACCATCGTGATCGCCACCGGCGCCAGGTACCGGAAGTTGGACGTGCCCGAGCTCTCCCGTTTCGAGGGTGGCGGCATCTTCTACAGCGCGACGCCCCTCGAGGGGAAATCGTGCAAGGAAGAGGAGATCGCGGTCGTGGGCGGCGGCAATTCGGCAGGACAAGCCGCCGTCTTCCTCTCCGGGATCGCGTCGCGCGTGCACGTTGTGGTGCGCGGGCCCAGCCTCGCGGCGAGCATGTCTCGCTACCTGATCCAGCGCATCGAAAGCAGCCGGAACGTCGAGCTGCGCACGCGGACGCGGATCGAGTCGCTCGAGGGCGGGGATCGGCTAGAGCGGGTCCGATGGAGTCACGTCGAATCGGGAGAATCGGAGACGCGCCCGATCCGCAACCTGTTCGTCATGACCGGCGCCGATCCGAATACCGCATGGACGCAGGGATGCGTGGTCCTGGACGAGAAGAGCTTCGTCAAGACCGGGGGCGACCTCCGCCCGGACGAGCTGGCAGAAGCGCGCTGGCCGCTCGCGCGACGGCCGTATCTCATGGAGACGAGCATCCCCGGGGTGTTCGCGGTGGGAGACGTGCGCTCGTCAAGCGTGAAGCGGGTCGCCTCGGCGGTGGGCGAAGGGTCGATCTGCGTCCAGCTCATCCACAAGGCGCTCCTGGAGCTCTGAGTCCGGTCTTGGGGTGGCTAAACTTGCCTATTCCGTCTCTCGGACCAGAGTATTGGGTGCGTGATCGCCTCGGCGCTGCTGATGACGGCCCTCGCTGCGAGCCCTCCTGCGTTGATCGGAACCTGGGAGGCCGAGTTGAACCCGAAGCTCGTCCTCGACCTGCGTGAGGACGGGCTCGCCGCGTTTTTCCAGGGCGCGTTCTTCTGGGTCGCCGACGACAAGACGCTCCGGCTCGTCGACCCGACCAGGAGCGAGCGGCTGCGGCCTGGTGATCCGGAGGCCGTCGTCACCTACCAGCTCAAGGGTGATCGGCTGACCATTCCCTTCGAGAAGAACCAGCCGGTGACGTTCCTGCGCCAACGCGGCACTGCGCGGCCCGGCCCGGTCGGGACCCCGAAGTGGCTGGGCAACGGCTACGCTGAGACGAAGAGCGGGCTCTGGCTCCGCAGGTACTCGCAGAACAACGGCATCCTCCTCACCGCCGAGTACCACTGGGAGAGCGCGACGAAGATCGACCGCGGCACGCTCAAGACCGTGTGCGGGCTCACCGTCGACGCCAGCCACGTCTACGACAACGGGAGCCCCCTTCCGAATATCGATGTAGCGAGCTTTCACGACCTCGGTCGTGGCTTCTGCGCCGACAGGACCTCGGTGCGCGCCCGTGTGGTGAAACAGGTCTGGGCGGTGAAGCCGGGTTCGCCGGGTCGTGATTTTGACGTCGCGACGTTCGAGCCGCTGCTGGGCGAGCTGGTGAAGGACAAGAACGGCGTCTACACCCGGATCGAGTATGGCGACGTGGGCCAGAGCGAACCGGTCGGCCGCACCAACTACCGGATCGACGGGTGGGAGCGGTTCGATCTGCCGGACGCCGCGACCTTCGAGACGCCCACCGCGAGCACGGCGCGTGATCGCCACTACGAGTACCGGATCGAGAGCCGCCAGGTCACCAACTCGAAGCGGCTGGTGATCGTGAAGGTGCTCCAGGGCGGCGGCAGGGTCCTCGACCTCGGCGCCGGCTTCCAGCTTGCGGACGGCGTGATCTCGTTCGAAGGGCAGCGGCTCGAGCAAGCCGAGCTGGCGACCTTCGAGGTGCTGCTGAAGCTGCCGAAGGAGCGGATCTACCGTGGCTACTGGGCGCGCGACCGCAACGCGGTCTGGTACGGCGCGCGCAGGGTCGAAGGCGCCGATCCGCGCACCTTCACGGTCATGGACGAGGGCTCGAACCTCTACGCGTTCGACGCGAAGGGCCGCTACGAGTCGGGCCAGCCCCTGAATCCGGTGTGGAACGACAAGTTCGAGCAGAAGCGAGCGGCCTGGATGAAGAGGAGGGAGGCTCGCTGAAAGGCGTCAGGGCGTCTCGCAGATGGCCTGCACGATGGCGAGCACCAGCGCTGCGTCGAATGCCTCCCTGAGGTCGTGGAGGGGGGTGGCCCCCTCCGACCCGCTACCGTGCGCCGTGAAGAGCACCACCGGCACCTTCCGAAACCGGGAACGGGACCTCATCCAGTCGATCAGCTCCCGCTCGCCCTCGCGCGCGACCCGGCGGTCGACCAGCACCAGATCCGGCGGGGCGTCCATCGCGTTCACGCGGGCGATCGCATCGGCCGCATCGTCCACCGCCACCACGGACATGCCATGTTCGGCGAGCAAGCCGAAGAGCTGCGTACGCACTTGCAGATCGCTTCCCACCAGGACAACTCTCGGCATCCTTCCGTCCCTCCGCTTCGGGAGACACGGCGATGCCGGAACAGTGGAAAACGGCGTCGGATGGCGAACAAACCCCTACCGCGACAGCAGGGACGAGAGCGAGCGATCGATAGCGTTCGCGGCCATGCTGCCCAGCCGCTCCCGCAAGGAACGCGCTCTCTCGAAGGCGACCTGGTAGAGGTTGCCCTCCACGGCCCGGGCGACCAGATATTCGTCGCTGGTGCCGAGCTGGTCGACGAGCCCGAGCTCCAACCCGCGCCGCGCGAGCCAATGCTCGCCCGTTGCCACCTGTTCGATGTCGAGCTTCGGCCGGTGCGCCTTGACGAACTCCTTGAAGAGCAGGTGGGTGTCTTCGAGCTCCTCCTGGAACTTCCTCAGTCCCTTCTCCGTGATCTCGCCGAACACGCTGACGGTCCGCTTGAATTCGCCGGCGGTCATCTCCTGGAAATCGACGTCATGCTTCTTCAGCAGGCGATGGAAGTTCGGCACCTGCGCGACGACTCCGATCGACCCGATGATCGCGAAGGGCGCGGCCACGATCTTGTCGGCGACGCAGGCGATCATGTAGCCGCCGCTGGCCGCGATGCGATCGATACACACGGTGACCTTGATCGCCTTGTCCCGCAGCCGCATCAACTGGGCTGCCGCGAGACCGTAGTGGGGAACAGCGCCCCCCGCGCTCTCGAGGCGGACAACGACTTCGTCGTCCTTGCCAGCCGCCGCGATGATTGCAGTCACCTCCTCGCGAAGGTTTCTCACCGCGCTGGCGAAGAGATCGCCCTTGAACTCGAGGACGAACACGTTCGGCTTCGCCGCGAGTCTCGCGGCCTTCGCCTTCTTTCGGCTCTTGCGGAGCTTCCGGAGGTCCTTCTTCCGCATCACGCCGGCGCGCAACGCGTCTCCCATCGCGTCGATCTGTTGGTTGAGTGGCTTGACGAGCAGCCAGCCGCGGGGCGGCTTGCGGCGGCGGATGATGGTGACGAGGAACACAGCGGTCAGCGCGATGGTGGCGAAGACGACGAAACCCCTGGCCGCGAACCCGAGTACATCGTGGAGGATGTCCATGCCGCCCGTTGTATCCGACCTTTTGCGGTCACGACGATAGGCCCTGCGCGGCGGGGTGTGCCGCACCCCCGCTGCGCTCTGCCAGGCTGATGGCGGTGATGCGAGGACGAGGGGGAGGTTCTCGACCGCGTCAAGGACGCGCAGCTGATCGATCCGACAACAGCGCTGTCCGGACGATGCGCAGGGGGAGCTGCTTCGTTCCTGGAAAAGCAGCAGTCGGCCCTTCGATTGGCGTGTGGGTTGCATCGCGCCCCTGGCGGAAACCCGTATGCGCCTAGCCTCAACGGTCACGCTCATCAATGTGCTTGTCGCCACCGGTTTTTCCATCATCGGCCTGGTACGCCCCGACCTCATCGTGCCGACGGGCACAATGGCGAGCGGCGCCTCCGCGATCTTCGCCATGTATGCCGCGGCCCGAGCCATTCCGCTCGCTGTCGCTGTCGTCCTCGCCGTTCTGTCGCGCTCGCCGGTCGCGCTGTTGATCCTGGGGACGCTGGCGGGAACGGTTCAGGGTCTCGATGCCATGATCGGCATCATCCACCACGATGCGGGTAAGACCATCGGGCCTCTCATCCTCGCCGTCGCTCAAGGCTACGCCATGCTCGTCCTTCGGAAGCGAATCAGGTCCGCGCCGTGAAGGATCGGCGAATCATTTCGTCGTCGGTCAGCGAGCAGCGTCAAGGCCGACTGCCTCGCGGCGGGCGGCCGCGATCTCCTCCTCCACCGTCTCGCGCCCGCGGAAGGCGCGACCGGCCTTGCCGTACCAATAGAGCGCGTTGTCGAGATCGCCCTCGAGCGTATGGACGATGCCGTGCAGCCAGGCGGCCAGCGTGGAGTCGTCTTCCTGCACGATGTTGTGGGCCGCCTTCCAGTCGCCGGTCGCGAGCAAGTCCAGAGCCCGGAGCAGATCACGGTCCGCCATGCCTCGCGATCATTCACTGATCCCGGCCGAGGAGCAAGCCAGCGCGGGCCGGATCCAGTTACAAGGCTTCCCATGGACATCCCCGGAGAGCGTGTTGACGTCCTCAGTGACTCCCACAGACTGCTCGTCGACTCTGACGCGCTCCAGGAAACTCGCGGCATTCAGGATCCGCTCATCGAAGAGTAATTTGAGCTCGCCAGCCAGGAGCAGTGTGAGCACCTGGGCCGGCGCACCGGCGGGATTCAAGAAGGCGGAAACCAGAACGTTCGTATCGAGAACGATTCGCTCGATCCTGGAGCTCAACCTCGGCGCCCTCGTGCCGCGCGCGCAGCCTTGATCTCAGCGTCGATGTCCTTCGGAGAGAGCCTGTCGAGTCCGCGCGACTTCGCGCGCTCCTGTGCCCGCCGCAGGGCCGCAAAGGCCCTTCCGCGGGGACTTCCGGACGACTCAAACGCGTTCCGCAAAGCCAGGGCGCGCAGGTAGGTGCCGACGCCCAACCCCTCCCGCCCTGCTTGCGCAGCGATCGTGTCGTGCTCTTCCTTGGTCAGCCGGATCTGAATCGTAAGGTCGCGCGCCATCCATCACCTCGAGATTGTACGTACATTGTAGCTGCGAATCGCAACGGACGCAACCGGACAATACTGCTCGCTGCGCTTCGGATAGCTATGCTATAGCTACAGCAGTTGGCGCTGCCTTGGGTCCCAACGCACAGTTTCCTCGAGGGTCGTATCGTCGAGCTTCGCGCACGACGACCGCGCTGGCTGCTGCGACGCGACGAAAGGAGGCTCTATGACGACGCGAAGGCGAAGCTCGAAGGCGGTTCAGAGGAAGGCCGGTAAGCGCGACCTCCAGGTCGATGAGTTCGAAAGTCGGGATCTCGGAGACGACATCCGGGAGGCCGGCGGGCTCCGACCGATCCGCAAGACCCTGCCGACCTCAATCGTGCTTGAGCAGGACCTGATCGACAAGCTGCGTAAGAAGGCCGCCAAGAGGGGACTGGGCTACCAGACGATGTTGAAGGTTATCGTCCGGGAGCACGTGGACGAGTACTAACGCGTATTTGAGAAGGGTCTTTTACGGCTACGACAGCGCTGCCCAACTGGCGAGTTGGATTGTCCCTCGGTACTGCACTCAGCGCGTCCGCGCTAACCGCAATATCGCTCTATGGGCACGTTGTCGGGATCGATGGGGTCGATTGGCTGCTGGGTGGTCACCATGGCCACGACTTGATTGGGGCGGCCCTCAGGATTGTTCTCCTCGCCGTAGCGACAGTAAGTGCAGTGAGGGCCATCGAGCGATCTCGAGGCGTTGCCTGGACCGCGCGTGGTTTGATCAGTTCGGCTGTCGCCATGTGGACCGCCACCCTCGCTGCGTCTATTTGGCCCGCGCACGACGCATGGCGCAGACAGTTCACGTTGACGGACGTTCAAGACTGCGTCGTCTACGCCGCGGCTGAGGCATTCATTTTCGTACCCGTGCTGGGACTCGCCACTGCCCTCCTGCAGTTAGGAACTTCGAGACCGGAGATCGATATTCATCCTCGAAGGGCATTCGGCTACGCCCTTGCTTGCATCGTTCTTGGCCTGGCCTTCGTTTGGGGACCACTGCGCGCCCTGCTTGGAGAGAGCCACGTCTTCTTTGCAG
>DATBZA010000130.1:0-18473 GCA_036513415.1 Myxococcales bacterium
GCCCTCCGCAGCGACCCGGGCGCCGTCCAGGTGCGTGACTTCCGAGGGCGAGCGTTGCTCGATGGGGATCTCGCGCCCGCTCCGGGCGCGCAGATCGACCGTGCTGGTGGGAGCCGCGACGAAGAAGGGCACTTCGGCGGCCTGCGCCGCGAGCGCCAGCGGATACGTGCCGACCTTGTTCGCCGTGTCGCCGTTGCGCGCGATGCGATCGGCGCCGACCACCACGCAGCCGATCCTGCCGCTGCCGAGCAGCGACGCCGCGGCGACATCGGGCAAGAGCGTGACCGGGATCCCGTCCTGGAGCAGCTCCCACGCCGTCAGGCGGGCGCCCTGCAGCCACGGCCGGGTCTCGTCGGCGAACACGCCGCACTTCTTGCCCGCTTCCAGCGCCGCGCGGACGACCCCCAGGGCGGTCCCGTATCCCGCGGTCGCCAGGCCGCCGGCGTTGCAGTGCGTGAGGATGCCCTTGCCGTCCGGCACCAGCGCGGCGCCGTTGCGGCCGATGGCCCTGCACGCGGCGAGGTCCTCGGCGAGCACCCGGTCGGCCTCCGCTTTGAGCGCCTCGAAGGTGCGCGGCTGTACGCACCACATCCTTTCGACGGCCCAGCGCAGGTTGACGGCGGTGGGGCGCGATTCCAACAGCGCCTGGCGGGCGGTCTCGAAGTCCTCACCGGCGCGCGCGGCGAGCGCCATCCCGTACGCGGCCGCGCAGCCGATGGCCGGCGCCCCGCGGACGACCATCTCCCGGATCGCGTCCGCCGTCGCGCGTGCGGAACGGACGGCGACGATCTCGGCCCGCGCCGGCAAGCGGCGCTGATCGAGCAGGTGGAGCGCGCCGTCCTCGAACCAGAGCGTGCGAAAGCTCATCGCAGCGCTAGCTCCAGGCAGAGGGCGCCGGGCGTGGGCTCCGGAAGGTATGGCGCGACGTCGCGAAAGCCCATCGAGCGGTAGAGCGCGACCGCCTCCTGCATCTTCTCCGGGATGGTGTCGAGCACCAGGCGAGAAAAGCCGCGCTCCCGTGCGTGGGCAATGGCGGCCGCGGCCAGGCTGCGGCCGAGTCCGGCGCCTCTCGCCTGCGGCCGGAGGTACAGCCGCTTCATCTCCGCGGTCTCCGCGTCCAGGGGCCGTACCGCCACGCATCCCTGGCCCGGCGCGAGCAGGAGCGCGCCGCGCGGGGGAGCATAGTCCCCAGGCAGCGCCGCCAGCTCCTGATCGAATCCCTGGAAGCAGGGCGTGAACCCGGCCGACCTCCAGTACTCGACGAGCAGCGCTTTCGCCTCCTCGAGCTGCGGCCCTGGCCGCTCTATGCGCACGAGCTGCATGGCTCCATTCTACTCCGGGCTCCGCCGGGTGGCCTTCACCGCCAGCCACCCCAGCACGGTGGCGAGGAGCGCGGGCCCGCCGAGGGCGAGAAACAGCGTCACGCCTTCCCGGGCGGCCTGCTCGATCAGGCGCGGCTGCCGCACTCCGCGCGGACTGACCAGCGTCGCCGAGGTGCGCAGGACGATGTCCTTCACCGCGAACCCCAGCGCGACCCAGGCGACGAGGAGCGAGAGCAAGAGCAGCCATTTGAGCCAGCCGCGCGCCTTGCCGGAGGAGAACGCGACGAGCCCCGCCAGCGCGAGAGAGAGCAGCAGGAAGGTGGCGAAGAGCGCCGGCACCCCCGGAGACTACTTCGCCTTTTCCAGTGCGTCCGCTTCCGCGACGAGCCGCTGGGCGCGGGCCGCGGCGGCCCCGAAGTCGACGGCGCGGGGGAAGCCCAACCGCTCGGCCACGTCCTCGGACGCCAGCGCAGTCCCCGACGCGAAGAGCTGATCCTTGAGGAACTTGCCGACCGCGGGGCTGGCGTACCAGTCCTCGCCGAAGCGCTTCCGGATGCCCTCGTGCATCATTCCGGCGAGCGCGAACGCGCGCGCGTAGTCGGCGGAGTAGAACGTCTCGTCCACGTCGATGAGGAACGCCTGCGCCTCGTCCGGATTCAGCTCGAAGGTGTAGGCGACGGAGAAGAGCTGGCGGTACAGCTCGCGGAGGTCGTCTTTCGCCTGGTCCGGAGCGGGCAGCAGCGCGAGGGCGGGCGCGATCTGCTCCAGAGGGCGCCCGTGCAGGCGCAGCTCGTAGGCGATCTTGGCGAAGGCGTACCGTCGCAAG
The DNA here is from genome assembly GCA_036513415.1 of Myxococcales bacterium. GTDB lineage: Bacteria > Myxococcota > Myxococcia > Myxococcales > 40CM-4-68-19 > 40CM-4-68-19. The sequence goes on from DATBZA010000130.1 coordinate 2,149, forward strand.
TACATCATCTCGCGCAGGGCAAGGCCTCGCTGCATCGCGGCCAGCGCCGGATTCGCCGGCGCTTGCCGGCCCTGGGCCTGGAGGAAAGCGCGGTAGCGCACGAGCCAGCGCGGGTCGGAGAAGGCGTGCCGGAAGAATTCTCCGAACGCCTCGGTGGGCGCGCCGTACCCTTGCGTGACCAGCTCCTTGGGCAGGATGGTCGCGTTGGCGAAGTGAACGGCATGGCCGGCTTCGTGGAACAGGGTCTCGTAGTCGTCCAGGCCGCCCACCGGCTTCACCGACATGCGCACGTCCTCCGGCGCATTGACCGGCTCGACGAAAGCCCGAGGGAGCTTTTTCGGGTGCAGGCTGTCGTCCACGCGCACGTCGGTGCCTGCGGCAGTGCGCAGGTCGAGCCCGATGCCGCCCAGGAAAAGTTGAAGCACCCTGAGCTCCAACTCCCGGTCGAAGAAGCGCGAGAGCCGCGGCGCCTTCCAGAGGCGGTTCAAGTCCGCGACCCGCAGCTTCTCGCGCGGCGTGTCCAATTCCTCGCGGGCGATCCGATCGAGCGTGGAGCGGAAGACCGCGTCGGTCGCCTTCACGTAGGCGATCCCCGCCGCCAGCAGCGGGTCGAGCTTGACGTTGCGCAGGTCCTCGGAGAGCGCGACGTAGTCGGTGAAACCGGTCTCGCGGGCCGCTTTTTGCGCCGCCTGCTCCTTGCGCTGCAGGATGGGATTCAGCTTCTGCACGCGCACCGCGTTCATGGCGGCGAAGACCTGCTGTCGGCGGTCCGGGTCCTCCTCCTGCGCGATCAGGTTCTGCAGATCGCGGTAGGCCACCGGCTTGTCCTTCCAGGGCAGGGTGACGGTCGCCGCGGCCTCGACGTCGGTGTACTCGTCGCTGAAGCTCGCGGTGGAGAGCCGGACGATCTCGCCGGCCAGCGTGCGCCGGACGAAGCGAAGGGCGAGCGCGTCGTTGGGCGTCACCCCTGGCTGCTGCTCCGCGTTGGCCATCGCGTCGAGGGCCGTCTTCTGGAAGAGGCGGTCGTGTCCGACGTACGTGAGCTTCTGCAGCGAGGTCTCGCCCTGTGTGCCGGCATACCAGCCGAGCACGGCCTGGATGCGACGCATCGCCTCGAGCTCCTCGCGCAAGGCTTGCACGTACGCCGGATCCTCGCCATACCTGGAACGGGGATGGAGCGCCGCCTTCTCGTTCAGGTGCCGCTCCGGCGCGGGCGCGGACTTGCAGGCGGCAAGCAGGAGGGCAAGGGCAATCGCTGTGCGCATGCCCCTGCACGGTAACAGGGCATGCGGCCTGCGCGCAGCTCAGAATCCGCCGAGCTTCTTCTTGAACAAGGCGTTGAGCGCGCCGGGGTTCCCCTTGCCCTTGAGGTCCTTCATCGCCTGCCCGACGAAGAAGCCGAGCAGGTTCGCCTTGCCCCCTTTGTACTTCTCGACCTCGGCGGGGTTGCGCGCGATCACGGCATCCACCACGGCCTCGAGCTCGAAGGCGTCGGACACCTGGGAGAGGCCCTTGCGCTCGACGATCTTCTGCGGCGCCTCGCCGGTGCGGATCAGCTCGGCCAGGACCTCCTTGGCGGCGGTGGACGAGATGGCGCCCCCGTCCTGCAGCTTCCAGACCTCGCGAACCAGGGCCGGGTCGAAGGCGAGCGCGCCCAGGTCGGCCTCTTTGTCGTTCACCGCCCTTGCCAGCTCGCCGACCACGAAGAGCGCCGCGCGCTTGGGATCGCCGCCGACGCGGCGGTGCGCATCGACCAGCCTGGGGTCGGAGACGATGGTGCGCGCGTCCGCCAGCGAGACACCTGAGGCGGTCAGCTCGTCCGCGAAGTCTTGTGGAAGCCTGGGGATGGTGACGCTCTGCAGCCACTCCTTCGAGACGCGCAGCGGCGGCAGGTCCGGTTCCGGGAAGTAGCGATAGTCGTTCGCCTCCTCCTTGCTCCGCATGGACCGGGTGACGCCTTTCTCGTTGTCGAAGAGCCGCGTCTCCTGCACCACCTTCCCGCCGCCCTCGATCACGCCCACTTGCCGCCCGATCTCGAACTCGATCGCCTGCCGCACGAAGCGGAACGAGTTGATGTTCTTCAGCTCCACCCGCGTCCCGAGCTTGCTCGCCCCCTTGCGGCGAACGCTCACGTTCGCGTCGCAGCGGAACGAGCCCTCCTCCAGGTTGCCGTCGTTGATCCCCAGATAGATCAGGCTGAGCCGCAGCGACTTGAGGTATTCGCTCGCCTCCTCCGCCGAGCGCAGCTCCGGCTTGCCGACGATCTCGATCAGCGGCACGCCCGACCGGTTCAGGTCGACCTCGCTCCCGTTCGCGGTGTGGACGTTCTTGCCCGCGTCCTCCTCGAGATGGATGCGCTCGAGCGCGATCCTGCCCAGGCCCGGGACGGGGACGGCGCCTCCCGAGCAGATGGGCAGCTCGTATTGCGAGATCTGATAGCCCTTCGGGAGGTCCGGATAGAAGTAGTTCTTGCGGGCCCAGATGCTGCGCTCGGCGATCCGGCAGCCGAAGGCCTTGCCAGCCTTGATGGCCATCTCCACCGCGGCCCTGTTCAGCGCCGGGAGCGCGCCGGGAAGGCCCAGGCACACCATGCAGACCTGGGTGTTCGGCGGTGCCCCGAACCGCGTGGAGCAGCCGCAGAAGATCTTCGTGCGCGTCAAGAGCTGCGCGTGCACTTCCAGGCCGATGACGGGCTCGAAGTCGGCGGAGGGCATCGCTACCGGCCCTCCGCCAGCGGCGGCAGCCTGTGCTCCGAAGGCTCGGCGGCATGCGCGATGCGCAAGAGCGTTTCCTCGTCGAACGGCTTTCCGATCAGCTGCAGTCCGACGGGCAGCCCCTTGGAATCGAAGCCGCAGGGAACCGAGATGCCAGGCAGTCCCGCCAGGTTGGCGGGAACGGTGTAGACGTCGCTCAGGTACATGGCGAGCGGATCGTCCATCTTCTCGCCCAGCTTGAACGCAGTGGTGGGGCTGGTCGGCGAGACGATCGCGTCGACCGAGGCGAAGGCCTGGTCGAAGTCGCGGCGGATCAGCGCGCGGACCTTCTGCGCGCGCAGGTAGTAGGCGTCGTAGTAGCCGGCGCTGAGCACGTAGGTGCCGAGCATGATCCTGCGCTTCACCTCGGCGCCGAAGCCCTCGGCGCGCGTCTTCTCGTACATCTCGAGAAGCTGGCTCGCCTTCGCCCGGTGCCCGTAGCGGACGCCGTCATAGCGGGCCAGGTTGGAGGACGCTTCTGCGGTGGCCACGATGTAGTACGTCGCGATCGCGTGCGGCGAGTTCGGCAGCGAGATCTCGCGGACCTCGCCTCCCGCCGCGCGCAGCCTCTCGATCCCGGCCCGCACCGCCTTCTCCACCTCCGGCGCGAGCCCCTCGCCGAAGTACTCCCGCGGCACTCCGATGCGCAGGCCGCGGACGCCCTGGTCCAGCCCGGCTGCGTAGTCCGGCACCGGGCGCGAGGAGGACGTCTGATCGTTCGGGTCGTGCCCGGCGATGGCCGCGAGCAGATGCGCCACTCCGCGTACGTCCTGCGCGAACGGACCGACCTGGTCGAGCGAGCTGGCGAACGCGATCACGCCGAATCGCGAGACGCGCCCGTAGGTCGGCTTCAGCCCGGCGCATCCGACCAGCGCCGCGGGCTGGCGGATCGATCCGCCGGTGTCCGTCCCGAGTGCGCCGGGCACCAGCCGCGCCGCCACCGCCGTGGCGCTCCCGCCAGACGATCCCCCGGGCGTGCGCGTCAAGTCCCAGGGATTCCGGGTGGGGCCGTAGGCGCTGTTCTCGGTGGACGAGCCCATCGCGAACTCGTCCATGTTCAGCTTGCCGACGATGACGGCCCCGGCCTGTTTGAGCCTGCGCACGACGGTCGCGTCGTAGGGCGGGGCGTAGCCGCGCAGGATCTTCGAGCCACAGGTGGTTTCGACGCCCTCCATGCAGAAGATGTCCTTGAGCGCGACCGGGACGCCGTCCAACGGCCCCAGCGACTTGCCGCTGGCCCGGCGCTGCGTCGCGGCCTTCGCGGCCGTGCGCGCCTCGTTCTCCGTCAGGCGCAAGAACGCGTGCAGGCGCCCGTCCAGCGCGCGGATGCGCGCGAGCGACGCCTCGAGCAGCGCCTCGGGCGACACCGCTCCCGACGCGATCGCATCCGCCGCCTGGGAGAGCGGCAGCAGCTCCGGCTTCATTCGAGGATCCTGGGCACCAGGAATGCCTCACCGTTGTGCTCCGGCGCCTGCGCCAGCACCTTGTCGCGCGGGAGGCAGGGCAGCGGCTCGTCCTCGCGCAGGGACAGGCCGGCCGCCGCGTCGCCTGCGAAGCTGAGCGGCTCGACGCCGGCCACGTCCACGGCCTGCAGCCGCTCGACGTACTCGAGCACGTGGCCGAGCTGCGCCGCGAAGCGCTCCTCTTCCTCCTCCGACAAAGCCAGTCTGGCGAGGCGAGCCACGTGCCTCACCTGGGCGCGATCGATTGCCACGGACAACTCCTTACGGCTTGTTGGCCGACTTGAACCAGTTCAAGACGGCCTCGACGACCTTGTGCGAGTTCTCGTGCGACTGGATGTGGTCCCAGGCGGTCTTGCTCACGAAGGCGCCACCGCACGCCGGGCAGTGGAGGAACTGGACCATGCTCGCCTGTTCGGGGACCATCAAGGCGCCGCACTCCGAGCAGCGGCCGTGGTGCAGCTTGCGGAGCGCTTCTTTCTCGCTCTGGCGCAGCCGCTTCATCTCTTCGAAGTGCAGCCTGCGCAAGCTCTCGGCCTCCTCGCGCGCGAAATACTCTTCCTCGGCGGTGCTGGGCTTCTTTTCGAATGTCATCTGCAATCCTTGTAACTACTTCTGGCCTGCGGTGCTTGCCGGTCCGATCTGCTCCAACAGCGCCTTGGCGCGCTCGTGCTGGGGAGAGAGCCGAAGGGTTTCCTGGAGGTCTGCGCGGGCGGCGGCCTCGTCCTTCGCGGCGAGGTGAGCGACCGCCAGCCGGTAATTCACCCTGGCGTTGCGCGGGCTGGTGGCCAGCGCGGCTTTCAGCAGTGGAATTGCTTTCGACGCACCCTCCTCCTCTTGCGTAGCCGCGATGCCCAGGATCAGGGCGGCGCGGGGATCGCCCTTCACGTTGGCCAGATAGCGGTTCATGCTCGAAGGCAGCCGTTGCGCGCGGTAGTAGTCCGCGAACGCGAGCTGCAGATCCGGCGAATCCTTGTTCGCCTTCAGCGCCGGCGCGAGGCGATCGTAGGCCGATTTCAGCTTCGCCTTGGCCTGCGCCTGCAGCTGCGCCGCGCGGGTGTCGTCCGCGCTCCGATCCGCGAGCTGGGCCGCCTGGTCGTTGAACGCGTCCGCCCACTGGATCTCCACGCGGGCGAGCGCGGCCGTCGCCTCCGGGAAGCGCGCGCGCGGTCCCGCCACCTCGACCGCGTCCCGCGCCTTGGACTCCGCGCTGGCGAGCGAGGCCAGCGTGTCCTGGTCCGCGTCGGCCTGCGCCGTTGCCAGCGCCTCGACCGCGGCCGGTGGAGGAGGGCGGCGCGCCAGCTTGCGGTACGCGACCAGCCCTCCGCCGATCACGAGCAAGAGCGCGAGGCCGGCCGCCACGCCGATGAGCAGCCCGCGTGGCGGCGCTTTGTCGAAGGTGCCCGGCTCCGGCGTGGCTTCATCCGCTTCACCCTCGCCCGCCTCCTCGGGAGGCTCCGCTCCGGGCGGCCCCTGTGCGGGCCCGGTGCTCTCCGCCGCACCGGTCTCCTGGCCGGCGCCGACGGCGGAATGCTCCAGTTCGAAAGGCATGGCGGGAAGGGTCGGGACGGGCTCGACCTCCCCTTCGGAAAGCGTCGGCTGCGGGGCAGGCGCAGGGATGGCGACGGCAGGCGGCGAGCTCGGCGCCGCGCGGGGCGGGCCGAACATCAGGGTCGAGCGCGCATCGGAGGCGACGGCCTTCGCGGAGGCGGGGGTCGCCGGCCGGGCAGACCCCGCCGGCCGGGTAGACGCCGCCGGCTGGGCAGACGCCGCCGGCGCGCCTGGAACCGGTCCGGCGGGAGGCTGCGCCGGGGGCCTGGCCGCAGGTTGGCTGAACACCACGGTGGAGCTGGCCGGTGGGGCCGGTTTCTTTGGCGCCACCGAGGCCCTTTTCAGATTTCCGGTCTGGAACATCATCGTCCGCCCCGCCGCTTCGTCCGCCGCCGGCACCGGCGCTGCCGGCTTCGCAACGGGGGCTTGCGCAGGCGGCGCCGGAGGCGGTGCCGGCCTGGCAACGGGCGTCGGAGCGGAGGCGCCGGAGGCTGGCGCGGCGAACATCATCGTCGTCTGCGCGGCAGATCTTCCGGGAGGAGCCGGCGCCGGTTTCGCGGGCATGGCCGCTGCCTCCGCAGTCGCGGCCGAGCGCACCACCTTGAACGTGGTCTGGCACTTGCCGCAGCGCATGGTGAGCCCCTGCGGTCCGATCCGCGCATCGTCGACTCGATACCGGGCCTGGCACTTCTCGCAGCGGACTTCCATGGATGGATCCCCCGGCAGGCTCGCGAGGCGAGACCTATAGGATCGCGCACTGTCCTGTAAAGCGCTGCCCCGCCGGCCTTTGCACGCGAAAAGTTGACGGAACGAGGGTCGCTCTTACAGTCGCCCGCAAGCGCGTCCGCCCGGAGGGGGTGGTGCGTGCGGAGGTGCGGATGGGGAGCAAGGGGAAGAACGCGGCGGCGCCGAAGGGCGCGAGTTGGAAGACGCCGGTCGCCGGGATCCTGCTCGCCGGCGGGGCGCTCTTGTCGCTGCTGGCGCTCTGGTCCTACCGGCCGCGCGGCGCCTCGGAGAACTGGGCCGGGCCGGTTGGACACTCCGTCGCGGGGACGCTGCTCGAGGCTACTGGGTTCGGGGGCTACGCACTCGCGCTCTTCCTGCTCGCTGTAGCGTGCGCGTTGCTGCTCGGCCGGCCGCGCTTGTCGTTCGCGCGCGCGGGCTCGTGGCTGCTGTTCTCGTTCTGCGCGATGGGGCTTCTGGATCTGCTCGTGCACGCACGGGTGCAGGGGCACCCGGCCGGGGGCGCGGTGGGGAGCATGCTGGCGGGGACGGCGCGGGCGGCCCTCTCCGTCCCTGGTGCAGCCGTCCTGCTCTGTGCCGTGGCCGGAGCGGCCCTGGTGGTGGCGACCGACCTCTGGGCGCTGCATGCGGCGCGGGGCGCCGCGAAGCTCGGCGTGGCCGGCGGTGCCCTCGCCGTCCGCGGGGCAGCGGCCGCGTTCAACAAGGCGCGCACGGTTTCGTTCGGCGATCAGGAGGACTTCTTCGCCGGGGACGATGGCCGGATCGTCGAGCCGTCCCGGCCGGCGGCGAGCAAGGCGGCACTGGCGCTCGCCGCGGCCGCGGCGCAGGAACCGCTCCAGGACCCGCGCGAGGCGATGCCGGTGGGTGAGGACAAAGGCCGGAGAAAGAAAGAGCTGTCGCAGCCCGACGGCGCTCTCCAGCCGCCGGGGGCCCATGGACCGCTGGAGCCGCGGCTCGACAGCGCGCCTCCTCCGCAGATCGTGGAGCCCAAGGCGCCGCCCAAGGCGAACGGAGCCGTCGCGCAGGAGCACAGATCCGCGGACCCGGCGGGAAGCTTCACCATGGCGCCAGGGCACAACACGTTCGTGCCCCCGCCCATCACCATCCTCACCGGCGAGGCGTCGCAGGCCATCCCGCTCGACCGCGAAGGGCTCACCGCGACGGCGGACAAGCTGCGGCAGAAGCTCGCGTCCTTCGGCATCCAGGGGCAGGTCACGCAGATCCGGCCGGGCCCGGTGGTCACCATGTTCGAGTTCCTCCCCGCGGCCGGGATCAAGGTCAGCCGCATCGCCGGGCTGGCCGACGACCTGGCCATGGCGATGGAGGCGCTCCGCGTCCGCATCGTCGCTCCCATCCCCGGCAAGGGCGTGGTGGGCATCGAGGTGCCGAACAAGCAGCGCGAGCCCGTGGTCCTCCGCGAGCTGGTGGAGCAGGACGCTTTCCAGAAGTCGCACAGCAAGCTGGCGATGTGCCTGGGCAAGGACATCGAGGGAATGCCCTACGTCGCCGACCTGGCGAAGATGCCGCACCTGCTCATCGCGGGCACCACCGGATCCGGCAAATCGGTCGCGGTCAACTCGATGATCGTGTCCATGCTGCTGCGGGCGACGCCGGAGGAAGTGCGGTTCTTGATGGTCGATCCGAAGATGCTGGAGCTCTCGGTCTACGAGGGAATCCCGCACCTTCTCTTGCCGGTGGTGACCGACGCGAAGAAGGCCGCCATGGCGCTGCGCTGGGGCGTGGAGGAGATGGAGCGGCGCTATCAGCTGCTCGCCGAGTGCGGCGTGCGCAACATCGCCAGCTACAACAAGAAGGTCGAGAAGGAGGGCGACGGCGCGCGGCGGCCGCAGAAGCCGCCCAAGGAGAAGCGCGTCGTCGATCTCTCCGATCCGAAGCTCGACCCGCACCAGCTGCAAGCGGCGGCCGCTGGCGGCGAGCTGGTGCGCAAGGAGGCCGACAACCCGGCGGTCGCGCTGCTCCGCGACAACGAGCGCAAGATCGCCGAGGGCAGCGCCTCCGTGCCCGCGGCGCCGCCGCCGGACCCGCTGAAGAAGCTGCCCTACCTGGTGATCATCATCGACGAGCTGGCCGATCTCATGATGGTGGCCTCGCGCGAGGTGGAGACCTACATCGCAAGGCTCGCGCAGATGGCGCGCGCCGCCGGCATCCACCTCATGGTCGCGACGCAGCGCCCTTCCACCGACGTGGTCACCGGCGTGATCAAGGCCAACTTCCCGGCCCGCATCTCGTTCCAGGTGGCGTCGCGCCATGACTCGGCCACCATCATCAATTCGCCTGGGGCCGAGAACCTGCTCGGGATGGGCGACATGCTGATCCTGCCGCCCGGCACCTCGACCCTGACCCGCGTGCACGGGCCGTACGTGGACGAGAAGGAGATCCACGCGGTGGTCGAGCACTGGAAGGCGCAGGGCGCGCCAGTCTACGACCCCGGCATCCTCCGCCCCCGCGCCGAGGACGGCGATGGCGTTCCGCTGGACGACGAAGGCCCGGACGAGCTCTACGACCAGGCCGTCGCGGCGCTCGCCGACATGCGGTTCATCTCGATCTCGCTGCTCCAGCGCAAGCTGCGGGTCGGGTACAACCGCGCCGCGCGCATGATCGAGCGGATGGAGCGAGAAGGGATCGTCGGGCCGGCGGACGGCGCCAAGCCGCGAGAAGTGCTCATCCGCGCTCTGGGAGAGATGCCGGGAGCCGGGGCCTGAAGGTTGACAACCCCGGCGATCCTTCGTAGGAACTTCCGCGCGCCGGACCCCATGCGCCGGCGTCGGACTCGGCAATTTCAGCCGACCCGCTTTACCGAAGGAAGATGTCTCAAATGGCGACTGGAACTGTGAAGTGGTTCAACGACACGAAGGGGTTCGGTTTCATCACGCAGGACGGCGGTGGCGAGGACGTCTTCTGCCACCACACGGCCATCAAGGCCGATGGCTTCCGCACCCTTGCGGAGGGCCAGAAGGTGGAGTTCGACGTGGTGAAGGGGCCGAAGGGCCTGCAGGCGCAGAACGTTCGCAAGCTCGCGTAACGACGGTTCCAGCAAGAGCCGTTTCGAGGCCCGGTTCCCGCGAGGGACCGGGCCTCGTCGCTTCGGAAGCTACAGCGCTCCTGCCCAGGCCGGCGCGACCGCCTCGCGGTGCTCGATGTGGATCACCTCGAGCAGCCGCTGCGCGTGATCGACGACCAGTCGCAACACGCAGTCTTCTACTCGCACCTCGCTGGCGACGGCCTCCTCGCCGGACGCCAGGGCTTCCGCCAGGTCGGCAAGCGCCCGCCCAAGCCGCAGGAGCACGTGAGGAGCGAGGGTTTGTAGCAATGAGCTGGCCTCTGGATGGACCTGGATGCGGTAGCTCATGGTCCAACAAATCTGTCGCCTGGTCCCCGCTCTGGAAAGGACCCGACCAGCGCCTCGTGCTCCGAATGTCCGGGATCGCGCGGATGGCCGGCCCGCCCGCGTCCTCCGTTCGACAAAGCTTGCGGGTCAGCCGGACTTCCGCCGTGGCTGAGGCAGCGCGGGCCTGGCGGGAGGCGGATCGGTGAAGCTGCTGGGCAGCAGGTTGAAGGGAAGCAGCTTGAAGAGAATGGGCAAGAGGAGCATCCCGCCCGGAGCCGCGAAGATGGCCAGCGCCGGGATGGTCTTGGCGAGGTCGATGAGCTGCTCGCGGATCTTCACTTTGTCCGCCGCCGTGAGGGCGCCGCCCGCCGCCGCTTTCGCCAGCAGCTCGGCCAGCTCGCGCGTCTCGCGGATCTCCTGGAGGAGCCGGTCGAGGTTGTCGAGCACGGCCGCCTCGAGGCGCGTGGTCAGCGCGTGCGGCAGACCTTCCGGGGTCTCCGCCAGACGGAGCGCGGCCAGCGCATCCTTGTGGTCGCGGTAGAAGGCCGCCACTTCGGCCTCGAGCTGGGAGAGGGCGGCGCCGTCGACGCCGATCGCGCGCGAGAGCCGTTCCACGAACGCGAACTCGCCGGCCTCGAGCCGGCCGTCCATCAGGGCCGCGAGCAAGACCTGGGTCAGCATGAAGCGCCGCAGCGCTTCGCTGTGCAGCGCGGGAGCGAGCTGCTCGATCTCGCGGGGACGCGCCAGGGCGGCGTGGAGCGTGCGGGCTTCGCGCACCGGAAGCCTCTGCGCGCGGATGACCTGCTCCATGCCTTTGTGGGAGTGCCGGCCGTCGTCCTGAGAGCGGGCCAGCCCGGCGAGCAGCTCGACCAGGAGCGCACGCGAGCTGAGGGCGGCCCGCGAGATCAGCGCCACCGCTGCAGGACTGATCCGCCCGTGCCCGAACGCGGCCAGCGCCAGCGTTCCACAGGCGCGAGCCTCGACGGCGCAGAGCCCGTTGTGCAGCGGAAGGCCAGCGAACGGCCCCCCGGTCCGGAGAAACCGGCGCGCGAGTCGCGCGGCCGTCTTGTCGGCGAGCTTGTCCACCGGGCCCGGGAGTGCGAGAGGGTCCGCGAACAGGCGCGCCGCGGTTTCCGCCTCGCCGCCGGCGGCCGCCAGGACGGCGAGGAGCTGCGCCCGGCGCGCGCGCACGCCCTGCTCGTGGGAGGAGCCGGGCACGAACCACGCGGCCTGGGACACCGCCGCTGCCTTCGCGCAAAGCCGCACCAGGCCCCCCACGAAGTGGGCGAAAGCGCGCTCACCAGGAGCAGCCTCGGGGCCGACTTCCACGGACGAATCCTGCGCGCCGGTCCCGTAGGCCAGGCCCCTCTCTCGCAGCTTCTCCTCCAGGGCCGCCCGGCGAGCTTGTAAGGGCATTCGTTTCGGCGGACCTACGGGCGGCCGCGCCGCCACTGCGCCGATGACGGCCAGCAGCCACTCACCGCTTCCGACGGGCAGCTCGGCCTGGCGGCTCTGGTGCAGAAGGCGGGCGATGGCAAGCTCCTCCACCTCATAGTAACAGGAGGGCGGGCGCTCGCCTCAGTCCCCTACTTCGCGGCTTTCGCGCGCCGTTTCTCCTCCAGCGAGGCCGGCTGCGCCAGGTCCGCGGGAATGCCCGCGGGCTGGTTCGGCCGCACCACGCCGAACTTCTCGTACAGCTTGCCCTCCACGTCGGCGAGGATCTCCGGATGCAGCTTGAGGAAGTCGCGCGCGTTTTCGCGGCCCTGGCCGATGCGCTCGCCGCCATAGCTGAACCAGGCGCCGCTCTTCTCGATGATGTTGTTCTCCACTGCCAGATCGAGCAGGTCGCCTTCGCGGGAGATGCCCTGCCCGTAGAGGATGTCGAACTCGACCTCGCGGAAGGGGGGGGCCACCTTGTTCTTCACCACCTTCACCCGGGTGCGGTTGCCGATCACCGTCTCGCCGTCCTTGATGGCGCCGACGCGGCGGATGTCCAGGCGCTGCGAGGCGTAGAACTTGAGGGCGTTTCCACCGGTGGTGGTCTCCGGATTGCCGAACATCACGCCGATCTTCATGCGGATCTGGTTGATGAAGATGACCGAGGCGTTCGCCTTGCTGATGGTGGCGGTGAGCTTGCGCAAGGCCTGGGACATGAGGCGCGCCTGCAGGCCCATGTGCTGGTCGCCCATCTCGCCTTCCAGCTCGGCGCGGGGCACCAGTGCGGCCACCGAGTCGATCACGATCAGGTCCACCGCGCCCGAGCGGATCAGCATCTCGCAGATCTCCAGCGCCTGCTCCCCGGTATCGGGCTGGGAGATGAGCAGATCCTCGGTGCGAACCCCGAGCTTGCGCGCGTAGCCAACGTCGAGCGCGTGCTCCGCGTCGATGAACGCGGCCACCCCGCCGGCCTTCTGCGCCTCGGCCACCATGTGCAGGGTCAGCGTGGTCTTGCCGCTGGCCTCCGGGCCGTAGATTTCGATGACGCGCCCGCGCGGAATGCCGCCGACGCCCAGGGCGAGGTCCAGCGACACGCTCCCGGAGGAAATCGCCGAGATGTCCTGCACCAGGGGTTCGTCGTTGCCGAGGCGCATGACGGCGCCCTTGCCGAACTGCTTTTCGATGGCAGAAACGGCTAGCTCGATCGCCTTTTCTTTTTCCGGGTTCGTCACTCGTTTCCTCCGTTGGGGACCACTGTACGCTTGTACAGAAGTACGTCAGTGAAGGCAAGATGGCACAGGGGTCCGACACTCCCCTGGTAACGTCATGAAAACCCTCAGATCAAACGCCGAGCACGCCAAGCACGCCGAGGTGGAAACGTCGTCTCAAGGCAGCTCTTTTTGGGGGTTGGGGGTGGAGGCATCCCGATCCCCGGGGTAGCTCCGATCGTCGCCGTTGGCGAGATGATCACAACACCCAACAAACCCGGCGTGCTCGGCGTGCTCGGCGTTTGATCTGAAGGTGCGGACTACTTTGCGGGAGCGGGAGCGGGAGCGGGGGTGGGTTCCTTCGGGCTGATGCCGAGGAGCTCGACGTCGAAGACGAGGGTGGCGCCGCCGGGGATGGTCGGCGGGTGGCCGTGGTCGCCGTACGCGATGTCCGAAGGGCAGACCAGGCGCGCTTTCTCGCCGACCTTCATCTTCTGGACGCCCTCGGTCCAGCACTTGATCACCTGGTTCAGGCCGAACTCGGCGGGCTGCCCGCGCTTGTAGGAAGAGTCGAAGACGGTGCCGTTGGTGAGGCGGCCTTCGTAGTTGACCTTCACCTTGTCGGTCGCGGTGGGGCTCGGGCCGTTGCCCGGCGTCAGCGTCTTGTAGACGAGCCCGTCGGGCAGCTTGGAAGCGCCTTGCTCCTTCGCCGCCTTGTCCGCGAACTCGCGGCCGGCGACCTTCTCCTTGTCGGCCCCCGCGGAGGATCGCTTCTGCGCGAATGCGTTCACCTTCTCCATCTGCGCCTCGGGCTCGACCACGGCTTTCTTCCCCAACGCGCCGTCGGAGAGCCCGCGCTTCACGATCTCCAGCTCGTTCGGCTTCAGCGAGAGAGGGGCGATGTTCCGGCTGCCGACCAGGAATCCGATCGCGTAGAGGGACTTCTCGTCGTCGGTCTTCAGGGCTTGTTCGGCGGAAGCGGAGAGCGAGAAGAGCACTGCGAGCGCAAAAGCGAGACGCATGAGAGACCTTTCGGGAGAGGAGGGCAAACTGTACGCTACTTCTCGACTTCCTGGGTGATGGCGATGAGGAGCTTCCCCGCTTTTTCGTTCCGGGGGTCCACGCGGATTCCACCGACCAGGATGGTCCCGCCGCGCTGGATCGCGTAGTCGGTGTGGAGCTGGCGGGAATGCTCCGGGTGCTCGCCGAGCAGCTCGAGATGGACCTTGATCTTTCCATCGGAGTCGAGCTGTCGCGGCGTGACCTCGAGGCTGCGGCTCCCCGGCAGCTCCACCTGCGCGGCGTGCTTCCAGTCGAGATCGAAGGAATGCTCGTCGATCAGCTTGTAGCTGCGGAAGCGGAACTCCTCTCCGAAGCTCTCGATCGAAGGCGCGATCGGCTTCAGCTTCGGGTCCATGCCGGCCGGGGCCGACGGGTCGTTGGAGGCGGCGATCGACCGGACGGTGATCTTCACCCGCATTTGCGACCCGCCCGCATCCGCCTGCCCGAGCAGCAGCACGGCCGTGAGCAGCAGGGCTTTCACTCCTGCACCGCGCGGTCGTCGGACATCCAGATGACGGTGGTCTGCCGCGGAAGCTGCAGGACCGCGCCGCTGCGGGTGCCGAAGTCCACCTCCTCGACCCGGGGTGAGCTGTCCGCGAGCAGTCCGACATCGTCGCTCCGCGGAGGAGAGAAGAAGATCGCCAGGGCCGCGCAGGCGGCCAGAGCGAGACCGCCCGCGGCGGCGAACGCGCGGCGGTGCGCCCACCACATCTCGCGCCCCCAGACGGGCGCGCGCTCGGAAGCGCGGACGCGCTCGTTGTGCGCGCGGGCGAGAACGCGATCCGAGAAGCCTTTGAAGTCGAGCGCCCCGGTACGCGCGGCGAGCGCCTCGCGGATGGCCTCCGCCTGGGCGGCGATCAGCGCCTTCCGGTCGCGGCAGGACGGGCAGCCGCACAGGTGGTCCTCGACCCAGGCGCGGTCGTCCTCCGGCAGCGCGCCGTCGAGCAGCGGCCCGAGGAGCGGCACGATCTCCTGGCAGCGCTTCATTCGTCGTCCCCCTCCCGGTTCCCGGACTCGGGCGCGTTCTCGCCCAGGTACTCGCGCAGCTTGCTCTGCATCTTCAAGCGCGCGTGGAAGAGGCGGCTCATCACCGTGCCCTTGCGGATGCCGAGGACCTTCGACAGCTCTTCATAGCTCAGCCCTTCCAGCTCGCGCAGCAGCAGGATGGCGCGGTGGTTCTCGGACAGACCCGCCAGCGCCTCCTCGATCTTGCCCCTGAGCTCGGCGTTGAGCGCTTGGCGTTGCGGACCGGCGAGCGCCGCCGAGGGTGGGTCCATGGCCGCTTCCATCTCCGCCTCGTCGCCCTGTTCGAGATCTACCCGCTCCATCCGCCCGCGGCGGCGCTGGGCGTCCAGGCACAGGTTCGTCGCGATCCGGTAAGTCCAGGTAAAAAATGACGAATCGCCCTTGAATGAGGGCAGGTAGCGGTGCACCTTGACGAATGTCTCCTGCGCGATGTCCATGGCCTCGTCCGGGTCCTTCGTCATCCCCAGCGCGAGCTGCACCACGCGGCGTTGGTAGCGCTCCACCAGCGTGCGAAAGGCCCGCTCGTCGCCTCTCTGCGCCGCCCTGACCAGCGCCCGATCGTCGCCCACCTCCTTCGGACCCTCGTTCATTCGGACGCCTTGGAGGATGGCAAATTCACGGGAGTTCGGTGTGCGCAGGGAACGTACCAGAACGGAACGATCGGGGAAGCGAGGGCTCGCCGGGAATCCTCGGACCGACATGCTTGTCTACTCTTGGGAGCGGTTGTAACGCGCGAGGAATACAAGGAAGCTTCTCTCGATGCAGCTGCAGCAGAACATCCCCACGCTGGGCGGACTTGGCGAACCCCCGCCGCGGTCACGCCGGGAACAGCTGGCGGCGGATGGGGAGCGCTCGCGCCGCGAGATCACCTCGGTGCTCGCCCGTGCCCGCCGCCGCGCGCTGGGCCTGGCCCTGGCGCGGGCGGTCGCGCTGCTCGTCTCGGGGCTCTCGCTTGCCCTGCTCGCGGGCGCGCTGGTCGCGAGCGTGGACGGTGCCCTGTTCGCCCGCATCGCGGCGGGAGCGGTCGCGTTCCTGGCCGTGTGCGGAGTGGTGTGGTTCTCGCTGCGGTCTCCCCTGCAGCGCGCCGCGGGCCGGGCGGGGGACCCGCGGCTGCTGGCCAGGCTGATCGGAGGACCTTCGGAGCTGCTCAGCAGCGTCGAGCTCACGCGTGAAGATCCGCGCGGGGTGTCGACGGAGCTGCTCTCGCTCCTGCACGTGCGGGCCGCGGAGTCCGCCAGGAAGCTCGACCTTTCCCGGGCCCTGCCGGGCTCGTCGCTGCAGGGACCTCTCGCGGCGCTCCTGGCCGGCGCGCTGGTCTGGGCGATCGCGGCGTCGTACCTGCCGCGGCACGTCTCGCGCGGAGTGCTGCGCCTGTGGGCCGGGGACAGCGGCGCCCCGCCGGTGGAGCTGTCGCCCATCGCGGGCGATCTCTCGATCACCTACCTGTACCCCGCCTACACCGCCCTCCCGCCCCGGACCGAGGAGGGCACGGCGGGCGACCTGCGCGCCCCCCGCGGAACCGAAGTGCGCATCACCGCGCGGGCAGACCGCGATCTCGCGCAGGCCTTTGCGGTGGTGAACGGCGCGCCGGTGAAACTGGACAGCTCCGGGGCCGGACATCGCCAGCTCGCCGGGACCTTCCAGCTCACGCTGCCCGGCCAGTGGAGCCTGCGGTTCGCGGATGCGCGCGACCGCACCATCGCCCAGGGCCCTGCACGGCCGATCGAGATCGTCG
>DATBZA010000131.1:0-26211 GCA_036513415.1 Myxococcales bacterium
CGCCTCCCGCCGCTGGGCCGCCACGTCGGCCAGCTCCATCAGATGGCGCTCGCGGACCCCCTGTTCCAGGTGGGTCATTTCCAGGCGTGTGCCCTGCAGTGCAAGCTCCGCCTTTCCCCTCCGCTCGCCGAGGGTCCGCCCCTCCTCGCGGGCCTTGCGCACCTCTTCGTCGCCGCCCCGGAGCCGCTCCTGCGCCTGGTCGTACAGCGCGCGTGCCCGGCCCAGCTCCCCGCGAAGTCGTTCGGAATCGGCGAGCAGCTGGCGCACCTCCTGCCGGGCGACGTCGTCCTTCGCCTGCAGCGCCGCATCGCGCTCCTTGCCCTGGGCGATCTCGCCCTGCAGCTTCTCGCGGCGGGCGTCCACTTCGGATCGTTGTTCCTGGAGCCGCTCGAGCGACCGGGCCACGCCTTCCCGCCGCTCCGCCACCGCCGCGGCGCTCACCTTCGCCTTCGTCACCTCGGCCTGCACGGTCTCGGCGCGCTCCCGGGCCTGCAGAAGTTCTCCCTGCAGGGCCCGCAGGCGCGCCTCGCGCTCGCTCTGCTCGCCCTCCCCGGCCGCGACGGCATCGCGGGACGCCTGTTCCTCGCGTGAGACCTCTGCTAGCCCGTTGCGGAGCTGCTCGACTTCGTGGTGCAGGACCTGGTCCCGCTGGGCGATCCGGGTCAGCTCCTCCTGCAACCGGGCCACGTCCCGCTCCAGCCGGAGCTGCGAAAGCTCCTCCTCCCGCTCGTCGTGGACCAGCCGCTTGACCTGGGTGTCCGCGGTCTGCACGCGCGCGGTGAGCTGCTCCACCCGCTGGGTTGTCAGGTGCAGGCGCGCTTCCAGCCCTTGCACGGTCTCGGCAAGCTCCTGGACCTCGCGGCGCTTGTGGAGCAGGCCGTCGGCAACGCCTTCCAGCGCGCCGCCCGAGACGACGCCTTCCTTGTCCACCACTTCGCCGTCGGCGGACACGAAGGTGCGCGAGCCGGGGTTCCGCGCCCAGAGCGCCAGCGCGGTGGCGAGGGTGTCGCAGAGGAAGACGTCTGCCAGGAGGTAGTTTCGCAGCCGCTCGTGCTCGGGTGCGCAGCCGACGACGTCGACCGCGGCCACCGTATCCTCCGGCGACGGCAGGTTCGCCGCTTCCGGCACCAACGGGAGCTGCTCCATCTCGGTGAGCGGGACGAAGGAGGCCCGGCCTTGGGCCGCCTTGCGCAGGTAATCGACCGCCTTGAGGCCCGCCGCGTGGCTCTCGACCAGGACCAGCTGCAAGCGTTCCCCGAGCACCGCCTCGATCGCCCGTTCGCAGCGGGTCTCCACGCGCAGCACGTCGGCCACCAGGCCATAGACGCCGTCGCGGCGCCGCTCCTCCTCTTTGCGCAGCATGATCGCCTTCACACCGCGGCCGTACCCCTCGAAGTTCTTCTGCAGCTCCAGGAGCGAGGTCAGCCGGCTACGCCGGTCCGCCAGCTCCTCCCGCAGCTTGATCAGGAGCGTCTCCGTCTCGCGCTGCTCGGCGCGGCCGGCTGCCAGATCGGTTTCGGTCGCCAGTTTGTGCTCGTGCAGCTCGCGGCGCTTGGCCTGGGTCTCCAAGAGCTTGTGCGAAAGCTCGTCGCGCTGGCGCGCGATCTCCTGACCGCGGGCCTGCAGCTGCTCCTTCTCGGATTCCGTCTTCTGCAGGCGCCCTGAGAGCTCGGTCTCGCGGCGCTCGAGGTTGACCAGGTTGGTGCGGTGGTTCGCCAGCTTGGTGAGGACGCTGACCGCCTGGTGCCGCTCTCCTTCCACCGCGTGCTGCGCGTCGTGGATGAGCCGCAGCGCGGACTCGAGCGAGTCCTCGGCCTGCCTCTGCCTGGCCTGGTCCTCCGCCGTGGCGTCGGCGAGCTTCTGCTGCTCGACGCGCAGGCCTTCCTCTTCGCGGCCCAGCAGCTCCAGGCGGACCGCGAGGAGCGAGACTTCCTCCTCGTGCTGCACCTGCCGCGCGGCGATGGTCTCTCGCTCGCGCTTGCGGAACTCCACCTCCTGCTCGGAGAGGCGGAGCTGCTTGTCGATCCGGTGGGAGTGCTCCGTCAGATCCTGCACCTTCTTCTCGTCCTCGAGGAGCTGAAGCCGCTCGGCGGAGAGCCCGGCCTCGAGCCGCGCGGCGTGCGCCAGCACCACTTTCTCCGCCTCGGCGGCCTGGTCCAGCTCGTGGGCCTGCGCCGACTCGGTGTCGCGGAGCCCCAGGAACTGGCGGCACGCGGCGAGGAGCTCCAGCTCGCGCAGCTGCGCGCGCAACTCGCGGAACTTCTCCGCCTTCTTCGCCGAGCGCTCCAGCGACTGCAGCCGTTGCTTCACCTCGCCCACGACGTCGGAGAGGCGGAGGAGGTTCTGCTCGGTGGCGTCCAGCTTCCGTTCGGCCTGCTTGCGGCGCGCCTTGTACTTGGTCACTCCCGCGGCTTCCTCGATGATCGCGCGGCGGTCCTCGGGCTTGGCGCTGACGATCAGGCCGATGCGGCCCTGCTCGATGATCGAATACGCGCGCGTGCCCACGCCCGTGCCGAGGAACAGCTCGGTGATGTCGAGCAGGCGGCAGGCGGCCTTGTTGATCTCGTAGTCGCTGTCGCCGTTGCGGAACAGGCGGCGGGTGACGGTGATCTCGCCGAAGCCGGCGTACTGGGGCGGGACGAGCCGGCCGTCGTTCTGGAAGGTGAGCGAGACTTCCGCCATCCCGGTGGCCGGTCGCGATTCCGAGCCCGAGAAGATCACGTCCTCCATCGCCCGGCCGCGCAGGTGCTTCGCGCTCTGCTCGCCCATCGCCCAGCGGATGGCGTCCACCACGTTGCTCTTTCCGCAGCCGTTGGGTCCCACCACTCCGGTCACGCCGTCATCGAAGGAAAAGACGATCCGGTCGGCGAACGACTTGAAGCCGGAGATCTCCAAGCGGCGGATTTTCATCGACCCGCAGCATCACCACGATCGCCCGCGATTCTCAAGCTTGATTCGAGCCCGGCAAGTGTGCTCAGCGCGCCGGCACGGGCCTCGAGAGATGGGCGCTGTTCAGGTCGCAGAAGCGCAGCGGCTCGGCTGCCCATGGCCCGGCGTAGTCCACGCCGATCCGGGGCCCCCGGGCCATCCGCGGCCTGCCCACCCGGGGCAGGACGATCAGCGGTCCTTCGGGGTCGCACAGATCGGCGCCGTTCTGCGCCGGCTTCACGCCGAACGCCTTGCACAGGTTTCCCGGTCCCTGCGCGGTCCGATGCAGCCAGGGCAGCGAATCCCGCACGGGCTCGGCGGCGCGGATGAGCACCGCGTTCGCGTCGCTGCCCGGGCCGCAGACGCAGTTGAGCATCTGGTGGATCCCGTAGATCAGGTACACGTATGCATGCCCGGGCTCTCCGTACATCACCTCCGTCCGGGCGGTCCGTCCGGCGCGGGCGTGGCAGGCCAGGTCGTGCTCGCCGACGTAAGCTTCCGTCTCCACGATCCGCCCCAGCATCCAGCCCTCGCGCGCCCGGCGCGCCAGGACGCAGCCCAGCAGCGCCGGCGCGACCTTCAGCGCGTTCCGATCGAAGAAGCTCCGCGGCAGCGGCTCCACGCCGCAATGGTAGACTTGGAGCAATGAGCACGCAGCTTCGCGTGGTCTCTGCCGAGGGCAGCGAGCCCGAGCCGCTGGCGGCGTTCCGGACCGACGCCCGCCTCAGGCTGTGGGGCGCCGCAGCCTGCGCTTGCGGATCGATCGCGATGACTGCCGTCGGGTACCAGCGCGCGCTGGCGCCCGTCCTGGCAGGCCCGGTCGCCGCCGCCCTCCTGCTCTGGTCGATGTACCTGCTCGCGACCTTCGCCGGCCGGCGCGCCGTCCGGTACACCCTCACCGCCCAGCGGCTGGAAGTCGAGCGCGGCATCCTGGGCAAGCGCTACGAGAGCATCGATCTCTGGCGCGTCCGAGACATGGTGCTGGAGCAGACGCTGTTCGAGCGCATGCGGGGTGTGGGCCGCATCACCGTGCTCTCGTCAGACCAGGCGGAGCCGGAGCTTCTGGTCGGTCCCGTAGCCGGCGCCCGACCGCTGTACGACCGTCTGCGCGATGCCGTCGCTCTCGCGCGCAAGGAAGCCCGCGTGGTGCCGCTCGGGTAAAGAGGACTGCGGCTTCCCATCAACCGCAGAGCGCGCGGAGCGCGCAGATTTGGGGGGGTTCAACCAAAAAAAACTCTGGGCGCTCTGCGCGCTCTGCGGTTGATCTGAAGCCTTTTCGCAGCGGGGCTGGCTAAAGAACTGCGCGCACTGCGGTTGATCTGAAGCCTTTTCGCAGCGCGGCTGGGCCAAAGAAAAAGCCCCCGGACTTCATGTCCGGGGGCTGCGAAAATTGAAGCGCTTCGTGCCGGGCGGGCGGGGGGGGACCAGTCGCCCGGCGAGCGACACGCTTCACAGTGGAAGAGAGCAGCATCCGTGCCAGTACGCGCGGCGTTGATTTTCCGTCTGAACTACTTCGCCGCACACCTGCGCCGCGTTGCAGATCTGCAATGCCGGATTTCACTCCCGCTCAATTGACCGCGAGGAGCTGCTCGAATTCGGGGGCGCCCTTGAGCCCGTCGAACATCGGGTCGGCGGCGAGCCAGCTTCGGACCTTGGCCGGCTCTTTCTCCAGTGCCTTCCGCAGCGCCGCCAGCGCGTCGGACCGGCGGTCCCAGAGCGAGTAGAGCGCCGCGACGTTGTAGTTGAGCAGCACGTCGTCCGGGTTCAGCTCCCGGGCCTTCGCGTAGCAGCGCTCCGCCTCCTGGTAGAAGCCCTTCTGCGCGTAGGAGATGCCCAGGTCGAGCCAGCCCTCGTAGCTCTTCGGTTCCAGTCGCACCACTTCCTTGAGGAGCGCGATTGCGCCGCGGTAGTCGCCTTCGTCCATCAACATCGCCGCGAGCTCGTGGCGGGCCAGGGGGTCTTGCGGATCCAGATCCATGGCCGCCTTGAACTCCGCCTTTGCCTCGTCGCGCTGATCCAGGTCCGCGTACGTCATGCCGAGGTTCAGGTGCGCGTCCGGATACTCCGGGTCCAGCTCGATGGCCTCCTTGTACTGCTCGACGGCCATCTCGTGCGCATGCGTCGCCAGGAAGCAAGCCAGGTTGTAGTGCGCGGTGGGGCTGTCCGGCTCGAGCCTGAGCGCCGTCAGGTATTCCTCCAGCGCCTGGGCATAGAGCTTCTTCTCCGAGTAGACGGTCGCCAGGTTGTCGTGCGCGTGCGCCGAGCTCGGATCGAGCTCGATCGCCTTCTTGAACTCCTTGACGGCCTCGTCCAGCCAACCCCGGTCGGCCAGCTCGATGCCGCGGGAGTTGTGCTCGTCGGACCGAACCACCTTGTCCGGTCCTTTGGTGTCGCGACCCATGGCCCTCAGATAACACGAAAGGAGGCCCCCGGCCTTCCGCCGCGGTCGCCCCGAGCGCCCTCCGGCGAGCGACCCCTAGTCGCCGGACGCCGCGTTGTACTTGCCGAAATTCTTGAGGCTTTTACTGGATTTGACCGTTGCCTTGCGGGCCGTGTTGTTGGCCTGGTTGCCCGCCAGGCTGTCGGTGGTGCCGCTGAAGAGCTCGCGAATGTCCCGGCCAAAAACCGTCACTACACCGATGGCCGCCACGGCAACGAGGGCGACGATGATCAGGTACTCGCTCAGCCCTTGCCCGTCCTGGGATCGGAGCAGCTTGCGGACGAACCGACGCATGTGCACCCCCTTTGGTTGCATTGACAGCGTACCTCCGACGTGGCGCCTTCTGCATCGGTCGGGGATCGGAGATCGGAGCGCACAGTAGCGGCGCGGCCGCAAGGGCGGATAATCGGGACGTGCGAGCGAAGAAGATCGAGCAGATTTGCGAGGAACTGGCCCGCACCGTGGGAGCGGCGTCGGACTCCTGCATCTTGGCATGGGACGACAGCGCCGCTCCGCGCATCGTCTTCGCTACGGGTCACACCCAGGCCGTCCTGCAAGCGAAGGCGGGCGACCTGGTGGGTCAGCCGGCCGGAGCGCTGTTCTCCGGCGGAGAGCGGGCGGCCAGGGACCTCGCGGCGGCCTGCGCGAACGTCCCCGCGGAGGAGCAGCGGCCGATGATGCGCGGCGGAAAGCCCTTTCCGGCGCAGCTTCTGCTCCGCGGCGTGAACGGCGGCGCCGTCGCGCTGGTGCGCGATCTGACGGCGGGGCACGTGCAGGCGGACGCGGCGCTGCGGGCGGAGGATCTGGCGCGTTTCGCCTCCCTGCTCGCGCACGAGGTGCGCAATCCGCTCAGCGCGGTCAAGATCGCGCTGCAGACCCTCGAGCGACACGGCACCCTGGCCCAGAACGATCTGCGGCGCACCTCCATCGCGCTGCGCGAGGTGCTGAACATCGAGCTTCTCCTCAACGAGGTGCTGGAGTTCGCGCGGCCCCCCTCGCTCTCGCTGATTCCCGGGGACCCCCGAGCTCCCGTGGAGGAGGCAGTCGCGGGGGTGGAGGCGGAGTGGTCCGCGCGCGGCGTGACCTTCGCGCGCAAGCTGCCGGAGCGCCTGGTCCCCGCGGCGCTCGACCCGGTCCGGGTACGCACCGCGGTGAAGATCCTCTGCCGGCAAGCCGCAGTCGCGGCGGAGGAGGCCGGCGGCGGGACCGTGGAAATCGCCGTGCGCGAGGTCCCCCAGGGATGGGAGCTGTCGGTCGCCGATCCGGGCCGGCCACTCTCGCCCGAGCAGCGCGAGAAGGCCTTCGTTCCGTTCACACCGCAGCGCGCCCGGGGCAGCGGCCTGGGCCTGGCGGTGGTGGCCCGGATCGCCCGCGAACACAGGGGCGACGCCCGCGTCGAAGAGCGGCCGGGCGGCGGAAATGTTATCTCAATGACCTTCTCCTCATGAGGGCGATGGACCGCATCCTGATCGTCGACGACGACCGGTCGATCCGGGAGCTCCTCTCGATGCACCTCGAGGAGCGAGGCTTCGGCGTGGTGTCCGCGGCCACCGGCGCCGAAGGCTTCCGGATGGCTGCCGAGACCTCGCCCGCCGCGATCGTGCTCGACATGCGGCTGCCCGACGCGTCGGGCATCGATCTCATCCCCGAGCTGAAGAAGCACGCGGCGGAAGCGCCGGTGCTGATGATCACGGCGCACCACGACATGGCGACCACCATCCTCGCCATCAAGGCCGGAGCGTTTGACTACATCCACAAGCCCATCGACATCCAGGCCTTTGACGTGGCCCTGGACCGGGCGCTGGAGGTTCGCCGCCTTTCCAAGGGCACCGACTACCTGTCGGTGGAGGGAGGGCGGTCGTTCAAGATGGACGACATCGTCGGCACCTCCCCGGCGATGCAGCAGCTCTTCAAGGACGTGGGCCGCGTGGCCGCCTCCCGCGCCACCGTCCTGATCCAGGGCGAGAGTGGCACCGGCAAGGAGCTGATCGCCCGCGTGATCCACAGCTACTCGGCTCCGCAGAAGCCCTTCATCGCCATCAACTGCTCCGCCATCGTCGACACGCTGCTCGAGTCGGAGCTCTTCGGCCACGAGAAGGGCGCCTTCACGGGCGCGTCGCAGACCAAGATGGGCAAGTTCGAGCTTGCCCAGGACGGCAGCATCTTCCTCGACGAGATCGGCGAGCTGTCGCAAAACCTCCAAGCGAAGCTCCTGCGCGTCCTGCAAGAACGAGAGGTGGAGCGGGTCGGCGG
Source organism: Myxococcales bacterium (assembly GCA_036513415.1). Classification (GTDB taxonomy): domain Bacteria; phylum Myxococcota; class Myxococcia; order Myxococcales; family 40CM-4-68-19; genus 40CM-4-68-19. Next base: position 7,622 of record DATBZA010000131.1, read on the forward strand.
CGTCCGGCGGATCCCCATCAAGGCCCGCATTCTCGCCGCGACCAACCGCGACCTGACCGAGGAGGTCCGCGCCGGGCGCTTTCGTGAGGACCTGTACCAGCGCCTCAAGGTGGTGACCCTGCGCCTGCCGGCCTTGCGGGAGCGGGTGGAGGACATTCCGCTGCTCGTCGAGCACCTGTTGGTGAAGGTCAACCAGCGCCTGCACAAGACCCTGCGGCGGGTGCCGCGGGAGGTGATCGAGCGGCTGCAGAAGAGGGCCTGGCCCGGCAACGTGCGCGAGCTCGAGAACGTCCTGACACGCGCGGCCGTGCTTTCGCAGGGCGACCTGCTGCTCGAGCACCACCTGGCGGACGAGAACGCCGCTCCGAGGGTCGAGCCCTCGCCGCCTCCGACTCCTTCGAGCGGCCGGGTGGCTACGCTCGACGAGGTGGAACGCGACCACATCGTCCGCGTCTGGGCGCTCGCCAAGGGCCATAAGGGCAGGACTTGTCAGATGCTGGGCATCTCGCGGCCGACGCTGGAACGAAAGCTAAAAAAGTACGGGATCGGCGCCGGAACCGGTTGAACGTTCCGTTCAGTCATTTGTACGTTCTGGCTGAACGATCCGTTCAAGCGCCCGCTCGCCTGGAGTGTGAACTAACGTTCACACCCATGAAATCATGTGACGTTTAGAGTGCTCACTGCTTGGCATGGCTGCTGCTCTGACGGCCTGGCGACACCCCTTTCGCCCGGAGCTCCAACATGCGTCCCCTCACCACCGATCCCCGCTTCCAGCCCCAGTTCCAGCCGCTGGCTTCCCCCAGCCTTCCGCCCGCGGACGTGGTCGACTTCCGCGGCTACTTCAAGGTGGAGACCTTCGGGCACGGGGCGGTCATCTACCGGCCCGGCTTGCCGGCGGACAAGGTCTACCTGCTCCGTTCGGGGAGGGTCCGCCTGCTCCGCCAGGGCAAGGGCAAGAGCCGGTCGGTGCTCTCGATCCTCAAGCCCGGCGACCTCTTCGGCGAGGTGCTCCGGCCCGAGGGTTCGCTGATGGAGGAGCTGGCTGTCTCCTCGGGCAAGTGCGAGGTCTGGAGCATCGAGGGCCGCGACTTCCGGGCGCTGCTCGAAGCACGCCCGGCGCTGGCGGTGGACGTCATCCGGGCCCTGAACGAGCGCGTCCGCCAGCTGCGCCAGCGGGTGCTCGGCCTCACCCGCAAGGACGTTCCCGCCCGCCTGGCCGAGATGCTGATCGCGCTGGCCCAGGCGCACGGCGAGCGGATCGCTCCGGGAAACGAGCTCTGCCTGCACGGGATCACCCAGCAGGACCTGGCCGACCTGGTCGGCGCGTCGCGCTCGTTCGTCTCCACCCTGATCAACAAGATGAAGCGTGATGGCCTGCTCGCGAACCAGGGACGGCTCCTGGTGCTGCGCGACGAGGAGGGCCTGAATCGGGTCGCTGCCCGCGAGAAGTGAGCGGGCTGGCGGCGGTGGCTGCCCGGCTGAGATTCCCCCCCTTCGCCGCGCCGACCTCCGCCGCCGTTTTTTCCGGGCGCTCGAATCCCCCCTCGAAGCCCGTGAAAAGAGAAGGGCCGCTCGCTTCCCCGCGAGCGGCTCTTCATGTTTCCACGCGTCCTGTAAAGTGCGCTCAGGCTTCAGATCAACCGCCGAGCACGCCGAGCACGCAGAGGCGGATACGTAGACGCGAGGAATCGTTTTTGGGGTTGGGGTTCGAGCGACCCCGACCGTCGGAGCGACTCGAGCGCCGCGGCTGGCGAGATGATCACAACCCCCAAACCTCGGCGTGCTCGGCGTTTGATCTGAAGGATGGAAACCGCGAGGCTAGGCCTTCGCTGACGGTTCCTTCTTCTTCTTGGGCTTGTCGGACTTCGTTTCCTTCTTGGCGGCGGCCTTCTTCTTGGGAGGCGTCGCGGGAGCGTTGGCATACTTCTTCTTGAAGCGATCGATGCGTCCTTGGGTGTCGATCAGCTTCTGCTTGCCGGTGAAGAAGGGGTGGCAGTTGCTGCAGATGTCGAGGTGCAGGTCGCCGTGCGTGGACCGGGTCTCCCAGGTGGCGCCGCACGCGCAGTGGACCTTGGCGGTGGGATAGGCGGGATGGATGTTCTCGCGCATATGTGCTTCTCTCGCAGGCCCGCGGATTGCTCGCGCATGCGCGCGGGGTCTTCCGCCGGGACGAAAAGGGTGCGAGTGAATAGCGGATCAGTCTGCTAAAATCAAGCCGTTGACTCCGCGCCGATCCAGGACGAGCGTGCCACCTGCCGTGAAGCTCTCGATCGTCATTCCCGTCTACAACGAAGAGCGCCACGTCCTCGACGTGCTCCGGCGGGTGGCCGCCGTACCGGTGGACAAGGAGCTGGTGATCGTGAACGACGCCAGCCGCGACGGCACCCGCCACGTGCTGGAGGAGGTCGAGCGCGACCCACGCGCGGTCCTGGCCCACGCACAAGGCCGGACCGACATCCGCATCTTTCATCAGGCCGTGAACCGGGGAAAGGGTGCGGCGCTGCACCGCGGGTTCGCGGAAGCGAACGGCGACGTGGTCGTGGTGCAGGACGCCGACCTCGAGTACGACCCGATGGAGCTACCCGCGCTGTTGGCGCCCATCCGGCAGGGCGAGGCCGACGTCGTCTACGGCTCCCGCTTCCTCCGCGGCCACAGCGGCTTTCCCTTCTGGCACACGCTGGCGAACCGGTTGCTCACCTTCGCCAGCAACGTGGTCACGGGCTTCCGGCTCACCGACATGGAGACCTGCTACAAGGTCATGCGCGCGGACGTGGTCAAGGAACTGCCCCTCCAGGAAGAGCGTTTCGGGTTCGAGCCGGAGGTCACCGCGCTGCTCGCGCACCGCAACCGGCGCGACCCGCTGCGGCTCGTCGAGCTGCCCATCTCGTACATCCCGCGCTCGGTGAAAGAGGGCAAGAAGATCGGGATCAGGGACGCGTTCCGCGCTGTCTACTGCATCCTGCGGTACGGGCTCGTTCCGCCGCGCGAGCGCAAGCTTCCCGAGCGAGCGCCCGCCAAGCCGTGAGCGTCCGGCGGGTGACGGCCGCGATCGTCGCGCTGGCCGCCGTCGGAATGGTCCGGATCGTCTGGTTGCACTTTGCCTCCGAACCCGCGCACGAGCCGCGCCGGATGCCGATCGATCAGCATTACCAGGCGCTGCGCAGCCTGGTTCACGGCGCAGAGGCAGGATACGTATCCGACCTTCCCGCGGCTGTGCGCCTCGGGGAGGACCCGGCGACCCGGGGGACGCGCATGTACTTGCAGGCGCAGTTCGCGCTCGCGCCTCTGGTCCTGCGGTACGACGACGCGCGGGCGCCGCTCGTGATCGCGAACCTGGCGGACCCCGAGCAACTGCCGGAACTGTTTCAGCGGCGCGGCCTCGAGCTGGTCGTGGCAGCGGGTCCGGGGCTGGCGCTGGCGCGGCCACGATGAGCCTCCTCGCCATCCTCCTGAGCGGGGCCGGCTTGGTCGCGGCGGGTTTCCCCAAGCGCGCCGGCGACCCTGTGGAGCGCGCATTCCGCGCCAGCCTGGCGATCGCCTTGGGGGTCGGCGCATGGTCCGCTGCGTACGCGGCGTGGCGCCTGGCCACTGGCGCTTCCGGCCTGGCGAAGGACGCCTGCCTCGCCCTGGCCGGAACGGCGCTCGTCGTGGCGTTCCGGAAGCGCGAGCGGGAGGAGACGATGGTGCGGGAACGGGCCCCGCGTTGGCTTTGGGCGATGTTCGCGTTGGCCTGCGCCGTCGCCGGCGCCGCTTTCGTCGAGCACACCATCCGCTTTCCCGACGGCGGCTGGGACGCCTGGATGATCTGGAACCTGCGCGCCCGCTTCCTGGTCCGCGCAGCGGACTTCCGCAGCGCGTTTTCACCCGAGCTGTCGTTCCTCGCACATCAGGATTACCCCTGGCTGTTGCCCGGCGCGGTGGCACAGGCCCTCGGGCAACTCGGCGAGTCGCGCGTCGTCCCCGCGGCAGTCGCCGCGGTCTTCGGGAGCCTCACCGTGGCAGTCGTCGCGCTGGCGATCGCGCGCGAGCTCGGCGCGCGCTGGGGGCTCCTCGGCGGGCTCGCGGTCGCGACCCTCCCTTGTTTTGCCACCTTTGCCTCCAACCAGCAGTCGGACGTGCCCCTTGCCGCGTTTCTGGCGATCGCCGCGGCGCTGGTCGCATCGGCACGGTCGCGCCGGGAGCTCGCGCTGGCCGGGTTTGCCGCCGGCCTGGGGATCTGGACCAAGAACGAGGGCCTCCTCTACGCGATCTGTCTGGGCGTGGCGTTCCTCTGGCGCAGGCGCGATCCGCGCGGCGCCCTCGCCTTTGCCGCCGGGGCGCTTCCCTGTGCGGCTCTGCTCGTCTGGTTCAAGCTCGGGGTCGCTCCGCCCAACGACCTCGCCGCGTTTTCCACGGCCGGGAGCCTGGCCGCCAACGCTATCGACCCCCGCCGCTGGGGCGAGCTCGCACTCTTGACCCTGCGGCGCGTGGTCTACTTCCAGGACTTCGCGCTCTGGGTGCTCGCCCAGGCGCTCCTGCTCTGGTTCTTCGTTCGAAAGCAGCCCGCGTCCGTGCTGGGAACGGCGCTGTTCCTCGCCTGCGCCGCGTACGGTCCCATCTACGCGCTGCAGCCGCACCGGCTCGACTGGATCTTCCGCACCTCGGCCGATCGGATCCTCATCGAGATCTGGCCGACCGCGGTGCTGGCCACCATCGCGGCGCTCGCCAAGGCCGTCGTCCGCCCCTCACAGGGCCCCCCGAGATTTTCCCAGGTGCCGGGCGCGCCGCCGGTCTAGAGTGAGGCCGATGCCGCTGCTGGACCGGCTGCTCTTGCGGGAGATCGCCATCCCGCTCGGGGTGGGGCTGCTCGCCATCCTCCAGCTGCTGTTCATCCTCCAGCTGCTGCAGCTGAACGAGGTGGTCTTCACCAGCGCGGTCACGGTCAGCGATCTGATGCGCCTCACCGCCGCGCTGGCGCCGCACTTCCTCGTCTCCGCGGTGCCCCTCGCCTTCATGCTCGGCGTACAGCTCGGTCTCGGCCGGCTGGCGGCTGATCAGGAGGTGCTGGCGCTGAGCGCCTCCGGTACGCACCCCTTGCGGCTGTACCGCGTGCCCCTCGCCATCGGCCTGGGCCTCGCCGTCATCGTCGCGGGGCTGACCCAGTGGGCGGAACCGTGGGGCCTTCAGCAGCTGAACCGCGTGCTCAACGACGTGATCAAGCGCAACCTCCAGTCCGGCCTGGAGCCCGGCATCTTCAACGACGCGTTGCCTCGCTTCATGATCTACGTGGCGAGCGAGGAGCCGGCGGAGAACAGCGCGTACGCCACCTGGCACGGCGTGCTGATCGAGGACGACGTCGGCGACGGCGCCCCCCTGCTCGCGCTGGCGGAGCTGGGGCGCATCGAGGACGTCGGGGGCCCGGCGCTGGCCTTGCGCCTGTTCAGGGGTGAGCTGCACCGCCTGGAGCCGAAGGGCGAGACCGTCGCCCGGTTCCAGGAAGGTCGGTTCATCATCGGCGTCCAGGAGGCGGTCGGCAGCAAGAACCGGTTCGTGCGCAACGAGGCGGTGCTGACCTCGAGCATGATGCGCGACCGCCTCTCCGAGCTTCAGCGGCAAGGGGAGGTCCGCGAGTCGGCGAGGCTGCGCGTGGAGATGGTGCGCCGCTGGGCGGTGCCGCTGGCCTGCTTCGCCTTTGCTTTCCTCGGCGTGCCGCTGGCCGTGGCCTTCCGCGGAGGGCGGGCGTCGGCGTACATCGCGACCCTCGCCGCGTTCATCGCCTTCTACTTGCTCTCGCGATTCGGCCTGGCGCTGGCGGAGAACGGGATGAATGCCTGGGTCGCCGGATTCCTTCCCGACCTGGTGGTGCTGGCCCTGGGCGGCGCAGCGACGCTCCAACTGGTCCGCAAGGGCATCGGGAAGCCGGGGTGAAGCGCCCGCGGCTGGTCAGCGGCTCATCGAGTCGAGGAACTCCTTGTTCGACTTGGTTCCCCGCATCTTCGAGAGCAGGAACTCCATCGAGTCGATGGTGTTCAGCGGGTGCAGGAGCTGGCGCAGGATCCAGACCCGGTTGAGCTGCTTGTCGTCCATCAGGAGCTCCTCCTTGCGTGTGCCGGAGCGGTTGATGTCCAGGCAGGGAAAGATGCGCTTCTCCATCAGCTTGCGGTCGAGCACGATCTCGCTGTTCCCGGTTCCTTTGAACTCCTCGAAGATGACCTCGTCCATGCGCGAGCCGGTGTCCACCAGCGCAGTGCCGATGATGGTCAGGGACCCGCCCTCCTCGGCGTTGCGCGCGGCGCCGAAGAAGCGCTTCGGCTTGTGCAGCGCGTTCGAGTCCACGCCGCCGGAGAGGATTTTCCCGGAAGGTGGAACGGTCGCGTTGTAGGCGCGCGCGAGGCGGGTGATGGAGTCGAGCAGGATCACCACGTCCCTGCCTCCTTCCACCAGCCGCTTGGCCTGCTCGATCACCATCTCGGCGACCTGCACGTGCCGGGTGGCCGGCTCGTCGAAGGTGCTCGACACCACCTGGCCGCGCACCGTGCGCAGCATGTCGGTCACTTCCTCGGGCCGCTCGTCGATCAGGAGCACGATCAGGAACGCCTCCGGATGATTGGCGGTGACGGCGTGGGCGATGTCTTGCAGGAGCACCGTCTTGCCCGCGCGCGGCGGCGCGACGATCAAGCAGCGCTGCCCGAACCCGATCGGGTTCAGCAGGTCGATGATCCGCGTGCTCATGTCGGTGTTCTTGTGCTCCAGGTTGATCCGCCGCGTCGGGTACAGCGCGGTGACGTTGTCGAAGAGCAGGAGCTGCTTGCCCTCGACCGGCTCCAGGAAGTTGATCTGATCGACCTTGAGCAGGGCGAAGTACCGTTCGCTGTCCTTGGGCTGACGGATCTGCCCCTTGATCATGTCCCCGGTCCGGAGATTGAACCGCCGGATCTGGGAGGGCGACACGTAGATGTCGTCCGGCCCGGGCATGAAGGAGAAGTCGGGGCTGCGGAGGAACCCGAAGCCGTCGGGCAGGACCTCCAGGACGCCCTCGGCGTTGATGGGCGTATCGCTCTTCTGCGCTTGCAGGATGTGGAAGATCAGCTCCTGCTTGCGCAGCGCGCCGGGCGCCTCGATGTTCAGCTCCTTCGCCAGCTTGGCGAGGGCCAGGATCTTCATTTCCTTCAGCTCGGACAGGTTCATCTGGTCGGGGGCGCTGCTCGCCCGATCGGGCGGCGCGCGTGCGGGTGGGACTGGACTGGAAGCGGAGGGGAATGTAGCGGCCCCTTGCCCGAGCGTCAATGCGTTATTCTGCGCAGGGCATGGAAAACACAGCCGTTCGCGCCGAGGAGCTGCGTTCGAGGCTGCGCGAAGCGAGCCACCGCTACTACGTCCTCGACGCGCCCACCCTGAGCGACGCCGAGTACGACCGCCTCTTCCGGGAGCTGGAGCAGATCGAGGCCGAGCATCCGGACCTGATCACGCCGGATTCGCCCACCCGGCGCGTCGGGGCGGCGCCCAGCGAGAAGTTCGCCAAGGTGACGCACCGGCGGCAGATGATGTCGCTGGCCAACGCCATGACCGAGGAGGAGTTTCTCGAATTCGACGGCCGCGTCCACCGGCTGCTCGGGGACGACCCGGTGCGCTACGTGGTCGAGCCCAAGCTCGACGGCCTGGCAGTGACGCTGACCTACGAAAACGGCCGATTCGTGCAGGGCGCCACCCGGGGGGACGGCCTCACCGGCGAGGACGTCACCGCGAACCTGCGCACCATCAAGATGGTCCCTCTGCAGCTGAAGGGGAGCCCGCCGGCGCGCTTCGAAGTGCGCGGGGAGGTCTTCATCAACAAGCGCGACTTCGTCCGCATGAACGAGGAGCGGGAGAAGGCCGGCGAGCCTACCTTCGTGAACCCGCGCAACTGCGCGGCGGGGTCGTTGCGCCAGCTCGATCCGCGGATCACCGCCCAGCGGCCGCTCAGCATCTTCTTCTACGAGACCGGAGACATTCCGGGCCTGGAGCTCAAGACCCACTGGGAGAAGCTTTTGCTGCTGCGCGAGCTGGGGCTCCGCACCAATCCCGAGAACGAGCTGGTGGAGAGCGTGGAGGCGATCAAGGACAAGTACCGGCGCCTGCTGGGAAAGCGCCACGAGCTGCCGTACGAGATCGACGGCAGCGTGATCAAGGTCGACTCCGAGGACCAGCGGCGCCGCCTGGGCGCGGTGTCCCGGACGCCGCGCTGGGCCGTCGCCTGGAAGTTCCCGGCGGAGGAGGAGGCGACCACCGTCCAGGACATCTTCGTCAGCGTGGGCCGGACCGGGGCGCTCACGCCGGTCGCGGCGCTCGAGCCGGTCCACGTCGGCGGCGTCACCGTGAGCCGGGCGACGCTGCACAACGAGGACGAGCTGCGCCGCAAGGACGTACGCGTCGGCGACCGCGTGTTCCTGCGGCGCGCCGGCGACGTGATCCCGGAGATCGTCCGCGTGATCCCGGAGTCGCGGCCGCCCGACAGCAAGCCCTGGGAGATGCCCAAGCAGTGCCCCGCTTGCGGCACGCCCGTGGTGCGCGAGGAGGGCGAGGCGATCACCCGCTGCCCCAATCCCACTTGCCCTGCGAAGACCGTGTCCCGGCTGCGCCATTTCGCCTCGCGGCTGGCGATGGACATCGAGGGCCTCGGGATCGAGACCAGCACGCAGCTGACCGAGACCGGGCTGGTGAAGACGCCGGCCGATCTGTACCGGCTCACCTACGACCAGCTGGTCAATCTCGAGCGTTTCGCCGATCTCTCGGCACGGAACCTCCTGGCCGCGATCGAGGCCTCGAAGACGCGCCCGTTGCGCCACGTGATCTACGCCCTCGGCATCCGGATGGTGGGCGAGGCGACCGCCGTCGCCCTCGCCCGGCGGTTCGGGTCGCTCGAGGCGCTGGCGGAGGCTACTGTCGAGGATCTCCAATCGGTGCGCGACGTCGGTCCCGAGGTGGCGCGCCAGATCCACGATTTCCTCGCGGTGCCGGAACAGCGGGAGACCATCCGGCAGCTGCTCGCCGCGGGCGTGCAGCCGCAGCCGGAGCAGGCGGTGGCCGGCTCCGGCCCGTTCGCCGGCAAGACCGTGGTCCTCACCGGCACGCTGACGCGGTATTCTCGCGAGAGCGCCAAGGTGGAGATCGAACGCCGCGGCGGCCGTGTGTCGGGGTCGGTGAGCCGCAAGACCGACCTGGTGGTCGCGGGCGAGGACGCAGGCAGCAAGCTGAAGAAGGCGCAGGAACTGGGCGTGCGCGTGGTCGACGAGAACGGGTTCGGGGAGCTGCTCAAGTGACCCGCGCCGATCTGCTCATCAGCGGCCTCGTCCAGGGCGTCTTCTACCGCGCGAGCGCCCAGCAGGAAGCGATGCGTCTCGGCCTGGTCGGCGAGGTGCGCAACCTCCCGGACGGCCAGGTGGAAGCCATCGTGGAAGGGCCGAAGGAGCGAGTGGAGGAGTTCATCGATTGGTGCAGGCGTGGGCCGCCCTCGGCGGACGTCGAGAACGTCCGGGTGCGCTGGTCGAAAGCGCTCGGCGAGTTCCGCACCTTCATGGTCGCGCGCTGAGTCAGGGCCTGCCCGGCCCCCTTCCAGGCGGGCTTGGAACACGATAAACTTACCTTTCCGCAGAGTGTGTGTTGGAGAGGTCCGCGCCGGTGCCCGACGACTCCCGCATGAAGCCGGACTTTGCCGTCCATCTCGACGGCAACAAGGTGGGAGGCGAGGAGGCCGCCGCCGTTCTCGGCATCCGTGTCTTCCAGACGCGGTCCGGCTCGAGCGCTTTCGAGATCGTGGTCTCGGATCCCAGTCTCAAGTGGCAGGAAAAGCCCACCTTCACCGACTGCAAGGAAGTGAAGATCGAGCTGGGCGTTCCTGGCAAACTGAAGAAGGTGTTCGACGGCGAGGTCACCGCCTGGCGCACCGAGCTGGAGCGCTCCGGGCCGACCGTCCTGGTCCTGCGCGGGATGGACCGCTCGCACCGGCTGATGCGGACGAAGAAGACGAAGACGTACGCGAACGCCTCGCCCCTCGATTGCGCGCGCCAGATCGCTTCGCAGTACGGGCTGACCGCGAAGACGCGCGCGGGCTCGCCCGAGCCGGTGAAGATGTTCCGGTTCCAGGCCAACCAGACCGACTGGGAGTTCCTCCGTTCGCTGTCGGAGTTGGAAGGCTACATGTTCTGGGTCGAGGGAAGCGAGCTCCACTTCGAGCGGCCGGAGCTTTCCGACTCCTCCGACGCCGAGTTCAGCTTCGGCAACGACCTCAAGGCCTTCCTGCCGGTGGCGAATTTCCGCAGGCCCTCTGTCTCCGTGGAAGTGGGCGCCTGGGACATCTCCGGGAAGGCGGAGATCACCGGCAAGGCAAAGACGGGCGACGAGCTCTGGTCGGTCCCCGGAGGCAAGGCAGGCGCGAAGCTGGCCAGGTTCAGCTCCACCAAGCCGCAGCTGTCGCTGGTCGAGTCACAGGTGGGGACCCAGGAGCACGCGGACACCGTCGCCAAGGCTGCGCTCACCCGGCGGGCGATGGAGTTCATCACGGCGGAAGTCGAGGTGCAGGGCACCCCGACGGTGAAGCCCGGCGCGATGGTGACCCTGAAGAAGGTCGGCACGTACTCGGGCCACTATCTCGTCACCGAGGCGAACCACTTCTACGACGCCGCCGGCTACAGCTGCATCTTCTACGTCGCCCGGGACAAGTGGGGCGACAGCTCGAGCGAGAAGGAGAAGAGCAAGAGCGCGAAGCAGGGACCTGCCAAGGGCGAGGGCAAGGACCAGCCGTACAAGGCGCCCAAGCCCAAGGAGTCGAAGCCCAAGAACGAGGCCATCGACTTCACGCTCCACGACGATCAGGGCAAGGCGCTCTCCGGCTTACAGGTGAAGGTCCGGCTCGCTTCCGGCGAAGTGATCGCTGCCACGACCGACGGCGATGGACACGTCCACATCGACGACAAGCCGCCGGGCGCCTACACCGTCGAAATTCCCGCCGCCGGGGCGGCGCTCACCAGCATCGAGCTGAAAGTGGAGGATCCCGCCGGGAATCCCGTCACCGGCGCGTCGGGCACCGTCACGCTCAGCGACGGGACCGAGATCGTGGTGATGACCGACGGCAAGGGTGAGGTGCACCTCAGCGACGTTCCGCCCGGGGAGTACACCTTCAAGCTGGATGACGAGGGGAGCGGAGCGATCGCGGATGCCGCGGAAAGCCCTGGCGCGGACGAACGCAAGCCGGAAACTGAGGGCCCGGACACGGCCTCGGTGCAGGCAGCGCTCGAAGCCGCCCATTTCGACACCGACAAGGCGTTGCCCCTTCCCGGCGCGATCCCGGTCTTCCGCGCGGTCGCCGCCCTGCTGCAACGGGAGTCCAGCCGCGTGCTGTTGGTGGTCGGGCATGCCGACGCGGTCGGCGGGGCGGCGCATAATCTGGAGCTCTCCGCGGACCGCGCCCGAGCGGTGGCCGCGTACATCCGCGATGACGCCGACGCCTGGATGCGCTTCTATGACCACCCCACCGCGTCGGCGCGCTGGGGTACGCGCGAAGATCAGCTGATGCTTTCCGCCATCCCCTGGGGGGAATCGCCTGATTACGACGGCGAGATCGACGGCGTGGCCGGGCCCATCACGCGCGCCGCCTTCAAGGAGCTGCAGAAGAAGAACGGCCTTCCGCAGACGGGGAAGGCAGACCGGGCCACTCGCCGCGCGTTGGCGCTGGAGTACATGCAGGCAGAGGGCACGTCGGCAACGGCGGCGGACGTGCGCACGCTAGCCTGTGGCGAGCGACACCCTACCGAACGGACCAGCGGCGCCAGCCGGGCAAACCGGCGCGTCGACGTGTTTGCGTTCGAGAGCGGAGAGATCGTGCCTGCACCCGACGATTGCCGCGAAGGCAAACACCCGGGCTGCGACGTCTACGACCGATGGAAGAAGGCGGTCACCGGCAAGCTGGGGGCCGAGGGCGAGAAGCCCCGCCCGCCCAAGACCGAAGATCTGATTCCGAGGGCCCGACAGCTCCACAAGGCGTTCCTGGACGCACGGGATGGGTTCGTCAGGTGGAACGTGGAGCGGGAGCGCTCCGCGAAGCGGTACATCGGCGAGTGGTGCGAGGGCCTCGCAAAGGACAAGAAGTTCAAGGATCGGATCGACCTGGCGAAGCTTCAGCGGGAGAAGCAGCAAGACCAGGCGGAGATGCGCCAGAAGCAGGAGGAGGTGGAGCGGCGCGCAAAGGAGTTGCTCGACTTCCTCGACGACCCGCGGCTCAAGAAGCAGCTCCGGAGGATGGGGGCCGCTGGCCTGCGCGAGGCGGCGTCGCTCGTGCAGGGCGTTGGGGAATCACTCGGCGGAAGCGCTTGGATTGCGCGCCAGATCGAGGCGGGCGAGGGCGGCGAAGGCCTCCTCTCGTGGGTGCTGTCCAAGGAAGGGGCGGAGCAGGCCGCTACTGGCGCCGAGGCCGCGAAGAAGAATTACGACTTTCTTCAGCCCGTGCTCGAGGCGCTGGCCGAGACCGTCGGCACCACAATCCGCCTGAAGCAGGAGAAGGCGGTGGAGTACATCGCGGAGATCATCGCGGTGCGCTTCAACCTGAGGGCGGCGAACCTCATCACCCGCCAAGTGATCGAAATCCGGGGCGGGATGGTCTCGGCGGTGCTCTATCGGCGCGAGATCACGATCCTGCGTAGGGGGACGCTGCTCGACCATCATACGGTCGAGACCTTCGGCAAAGCGCTCAGCGGATTCGAGAAGCTGGTCGCGGCCGTGAACCTGCTCGCCAAGCTGGACCTGCTCGCACACGATCCATCCCTGAAGAACGTGATCAGCACGATCGGCGGTCTGGCTGAGCTGCTCGACACCTTCGAGACCGTCAGGTCGATGACGAGCAAATGGGTTCGGTACGGCCGCGAACTGGCGGAGGACGGCGCTCCCAAGGCGGTGGAGCTCATCGCCGAAACCGGCGAAGTCGCTGCGGTGACGGGAGGGCGCCGATTCTTCACCTTCCTGGCAGAGGCGGTCGGAAAGAAGCTGACCCCGCTCGCCGTCGTAGCTGGCGCCGCGGACACGGTCACCGGATCAATGGAAGCGTACGAGGAGGCGGCGAAGGGAAACTACTCAGGGGCCATCGCACACAGCGGGGTCGCGGTCGGCGGCGCGATGATGGCGGCCGCTGCCACGATGGAAGTGACCGGATTTGGGGCGGACGCAACCATCGTCGGCGCTCCAGTGGGCCTCGTGCTTGGGATAACGGGATTGTTGGTGGGCGCTGCCGGGGCCATCGCCAGCATCTGCACCTCCGAGACGGAGCTGGAAACCTGGGCGGAGCATTGCCGGTATGGCGTCCGTTACGGCAAGGACAAGTACGGCGACTTCAAGGACAACCTGGAGCGCCAGATCGAGGTCCTCACCGGGGTGCTCTACCAGGTGCGCGTGAAAGGCGACGTGAAGCAAGACGTGAGTCATGTCGAGATCGAGCCCACCGGTCTGACCAAGGGATCGAAGATGACCTGCTTCGTCAACGTGAGCGGCGACCTGACGATGATGACGGCCCGGCAGGACCTCCCGCTGCGCGACGACCAGAAGGACTGCGAGATTGAGTTCGGGTCCGGAGAGCAGTCGAACTTTGTGAAGAAGATCAAGCTGCGCGTCGACATGCCCGGGCGGCGGGGGGTCATCTGGTCGAAGATGACGCTGGTCTTCTCCGTCGATCCGGAAGGCGATGGTGTTGCCCCGTTCAAGCGCACGGCCGAGTTGTCGCAGGGCGTGCTGGAGTGGATTTGGTCGAGGCTATAGCGCCTTCCGGCCGATCCGGCGCATCTCCGCTTCCGCCGCCATTCGCGTATCCCAGCGCCAGGCGGATCAAGTTGGACCGGATTGGCGCGATGGTCTTCGGGGCGGTGGCAGTTGCGCCTAGCTTGATCTTGGCACTCTGGGCCATTCGCGTATCACCGGAACGGCGGGACGGTGCATTGGTGTTCCTCTTGCAATCCATCCTCTTCCCTGCCGTCGTGGGCCCCGTCATTTGGTATGGCGTCGACCGGCGCGGCCGCGGGCTGGTGCTGACCGCTGTCCGAGGCGGGCGCGAGGCGGCAATCGAGGTGCGACCCCAGAGCGGTGTGGGCCGCGGACTCGTCATTCCCATCGGAGAAGCCAGTGCGCTCGCACGCCTCTACAGAGTGGGTGTCGGGAGGCACATCGCTGCCGCCGAGGTGGTGAGCCCGACGGGCGCCGGCGAAGTGCTCTTCGCTCGTGGAGGAACGTCGCTCGACCCCGACCTCGTGCGTTGGATCGAAGATGTCTGGGCGTCGCACGGTTCCAGCGCATCGCACCCGGATTCCGTCGACGTGGAAGAGGTCGCGTCACGGGCAGCGCGGGCCCCCCTCGACGCTCCACACCCTGTGCAGGCGAGACTCGTCGGCGGGTGGCCAACCTATTCGTATCCGGCCGTCGAGCCGAGGGGCGTCGGCCTGGCGGCATCGCTCATTGCGGTTCTTGTGACCTGGCTCATCCTCTACCCGCTCCTGGGCATCTTCTCTTTCGCGAAACTGGCGATCTGGATCCTTCCCGTCGTCCTGCTCCTCGTCTGGATGATCCTCCTGGCCGGCCCTCTGACCGTCGAGCTCGAGGTGCGCGGTCCGATGCTCATCTTCCGGCGCCGCCGCTTCGGCCTGACTCTGTGGGTATCCGTCAACGACGCGAGCCAGGCCGGCTTGGAGATCTCCCAGTTGCCGTTCGTCGCTCTGCGCGTCAAGCGACGGCTGCGCGGATTCACCACCCCGGCCATCGGCGGCCCGGACGTCGTGGCGATGGCTTGGCTGTCCGCTGCCATCCGTGCTTGTGCGCAACCGGGCGTGTGGCGCGCTTGACCGCATCTGGCGGCCCGCCTACACCGAAGTCCCCATGCGGCTCCCCGTTCTCGACCGACTGATCCTCTCTGCCCAGAAGCCCTCGCGCTACGCCGGCGGCGAGCTGAACGCAGTCCGCAAGGACCTCGCGCAAGCGGGCGTCAAGTGGGCGCTCGCGTTCCCGGACACGTACGAAGTGGGCATGAGCAACGTCGGCTTCCGGCTGCTCTATCACGCGCTCAACGAGCGGCCGGACGTCGCCTGCGAGCGGGTGTTCATGCCTTGGACGGACATGGAGGCCGCCCTGAAGGCGGAAGGTGAACCGCTCTTCTCCATCGAGAGCCGCGCTCCGCTGCGGGCGTTCGACATCGTCGGGTTCACGCTCCAGTTCGAGCTCTGCTACACGACCGTGCTGGCGATGCTCGAGTTGGGCGGCATCGAGCTGCACGCCAGGGACCGCAAGCGCGACGATCCGCTGATCCTCGGCGGCGGTCCCTGCACCTACAACCCCGAGCCGGTCGCCGACTTCTTCGATGCCTTCGTGATCGGCGAGGGCGAGGAAGTCGTGCACGAGATCAGCGACGCCGTGGCCTGGTGGAAGCGCAGCGGCGCCCCGCGGGAGGACCTGCTCTGGCTGCTCGCCGAGATTCCCGGCGTCTACGTTCCTTCTCTGTTCCGCGTGCACTATGCCGCGGACGGAACCATTGCCCGGTACGAGGCGCTCAAGCCCGGCTACGAGAGCATCGTGCGCCGTGTCATCCCCGACCTGAACCTGGTTCCCCAGGCGGAGAAGCCGATCGTGCCGTTCATGCAGACGGTGCACGATCGCCTCCCGCTGGAGATCCAGCGCGGCTGCACCCGCGGCTGCCGCTTCTGCCAGGTGGGCATGATCACCCGACCGACGCGGCAGCGCGATCCCAATCAGGTGCGGCGGATCGCGGAGCAGGGGCTCGAGAACACCGGCTACGAAGAGGTGGGGTTCCTCTCCCTGAGCGCCGGCGACTACTCCTGCATCGACGGCGTGTTGGAGGACTTCTTCGACGAGTTCGGGCCGGAGAACGTCGGCATCTCGCTGCCCAGCCTGCGCACGGAGACCATGTCCGAGCGCCTGGCCGGACAGATCAAGCGCGTGCGCAAGAGCGGCTTCACCGTCGCGCCGGAGGCGGCCACCGAGCGGATGCGGCGGGTCATCAACAAAGGCAACGCCGAGAAGGACCTGCTCCACGCCGTGGACACGATCTTCTCGGCCGGGTGGGACCTGGTGAAGTTCTACTTCATGATCGGGCTGCCCACCGAACGCGACGAGGACGTGCGCGCCATCGTCACGCTCTGCGGCGAGGCGCTGCGGCGGGGGAAGAAGCTCAACCCGCGGGCGGAGATCAACGTCGGCATCTCCACCTTCTGCCCCAAGCCCTTCACGCCGTTCCAGTGGGAGCCGATGATCTCCTACCAGGAGACGCAGCGGAAGCACTCCATGCTCCGGGACGAGATTCGCAAGCTGGGGCGCGGCTATCGCGACCTGCACCTCAAGCCGCACGACGCGCGGCAGGGCTCGCTGGAAGGCGCGCTGGCGCTGGGCGATCGGCGCCTCGCCAGCGCGGTGCTCCACGCCTACCGCCGCGGGCAGCGCCTCGACGGCTGGACGGAGCACTTCAGGCTCGAGGCCTGGCACGAGGCGTTCGCGGAGGCGGAGCGCCGGCACGGGGTCGGCATGCATTTCTTCGCCCATCGCGAGAAGCGCGAGCACGAGGTGCTGCCGTTCGACCACATCGACTGCGAAGTCACCAAGCCGCACCTTTGGAAGGCGCGGTTGGCGGCGCGCCAGGAAGGCCAGGTGCCCGACTGCGCCTATGGCGAGGAGATCTGCACCGCCTGCGGCGCCTGCGACTACGAGGTGGTCGACAACATCGTCTACCACCCGGAGGATTACCGCCGGCAACCGCCGCGCGCGCCGGAAGTGCTGCCGGTCGAGCGGACGTTGCTGCGGCTGCGCTATGCAAAGGAGGACGTGGCGGTCGCACTCAGCCATCTGGAGACGATGACGGCGCTCCTGCGCACGTTCCGGCGCGCGAAGCTGTCGATTCCGCACTCGCAGGGGTTCCATCCCAAACCCAAGGTCAGCTTCGGACCGGCCTGTCCGGTGGGGACGGTGAGCCGCGCCGAATACCTCGATCTGGAGCTGTTCGGCATCCAGGACGCAGGACAGGTCGCGGCCGCCATTCGCGCCAATCTTCCCCAAGGGCTGCGCCTGCTGTCCTGCGAAGAGCTGCAGCCGGGCGGCGAGTCCCTCGCGCGGACGATTCGCGGCATCGAATACCGCGTCGAGTTGCCCGAAAGCGCGCCCGATGCCGGGCAGCGCCTGGCGGAATTCGCGGCGCGCCCTGAAGCGAGCGTCCTGCGCGAGCGGGAAGGAAAGAGGCCGGTGCGCGTCGACTTGAAGAAGTCCGTCGACGGCCTCGTCGCGGAAGGCCCGCGCGAGATCCGGTTCACGCTGCGAGCCGGCGAGCAGGAAGCGGTGGCGCGCCCCTCTGAGCTGCTCGCGGCCCTGTTCGGGTCAGAGATCGTCAAGCCAGGCTTGACCCGGCTGATTCGCGAGAGCGTTGTCTTCGGTCCGCCCGCCGCCTGAGCCGCCTCTGGGCGGCGCTGCTCGTCGCGCTCTCGGCGGATGACCTCTGCCGCGCTGCTCCCGCTCCTGATCGGATGCGCCGGCGCGACCAACAGCAATGCCCAGGCCCGGCCGGCGCAGGCGGCTGACGCAGGCTTGCAGGCGTTAGGAGGCGCAATCACACAGGCGCCTCCCCGCTTTTCCGCACTGTCAGGATTCCCAACCAGTTCAATCGCGCTCTTCTTGCGGCACCGGAACCGGGATGCTACGCTCTCTATGTCTGCTCCGGAGGTATTTTTTTCAGCCGCCGGGGCCTCACCGCGCCTTCGGCGACGGGGGCGGCGCGCAGCCGCGCACCTCCGACGCTGCCGGCGCCATGAGCGAGGCTGGGTGGCCGAGCCAGGTTCACTCTCCGGTTTCACGAAGCGGCGCCTGAATGGCGCCCGAACGCGGCGGCGCGACCTGCGCGCGGCCGCGCAAGAAGGATCTTTCGATGTCCAACATCCTGGTGATCAACGCCTCGGGTCAAGAGACCCGGGTGGCGCTGATCGAGCAAGGCACGATCTCTGAGTACTACCTGGAGCGGAAGAACGAGAAAGGAATAGTCGGCAACATCTACAAGGGAAAGGTCGTCCGGGTGCTCCCCGGCATGCAGGCCGCGTTCGTCGACATCGGCCTGGACAAGGCGGCCTTCCTGTACGTCGGCGACATCGTCTCCGATCCGAGCTTTCCGGGGTTCTCCGAAGAGATGGACATCAAGGCGGGGTCGGTCGAGGGCGATCCCCTCGAGGCCGACGACCTGCCGGAGCCCCTGGAGGAGTCGGTTCCGCAAGCCGTGGACACGCCTCTTCCGGCCGCCGTCGAAGCCGGCGCCACGGCGGAGGCTGGCATCGAGTCGGCCGCCGCCCAAGGTCCCGCAGAACAGGCCGCTCCGGCGGCCGAGGCTCCGCGCCAGGAATTGGCCCCCCCGGAGTCCGCAGCCGGAGCGCCGGGGGCGGAACCTGCCGAGATCGTCGAGTTGCATCCGGACGACGCGCTCGAGGACGAAGAGGGCGACGACGAGGACGACGAAGAGGAAGAGCTGGACGAAGCCGACGTCGCCCACGCCGCAGCGGAAGAAGTGCTCGCGGCGGAGCAGGCGCAGACCGACTCGCCGGGTCCGGCAGAGGGTGCCG
>DATBZA010000132.1:0-23775 GCA_036513415.1 Myxococcales bacterium
TCGCAGAACGAATCGTGGTGTGCGCGCACCACGATTCGTTCTGCGATCGGGGCGCGCTGCCGCTTCCCGACGGCGCCCGACTCGAAGTCATCGCACATGCGGACCACTTCTTCGGGCGGGGGCTGACCGCGCTGGGGAAGACGGTGGCGACATGGCTGCGTGGAGATCGGCCCGAGCTGATCGCGCCGGAAGACCGGGGTCCGGAAGGGCAGCCGAAGCCCTTGGAGCTCGAGCTCGATCCTGGCGCCGGCGAGCCGCTCGAGCTCGACACAGATCCCGACTGACCGCCCGCGCGTTCAGCGAAATACGGCGCGCTTCTTCGCGTTTGCCAGGGGTGGAGGATATGCTCTTCGACATGTCGGCTGGCACTCTCAGAGCGCCCCCCGGACCTCGACAGGGCCTCCGGGTCGCGGTGCTCGCCGCGGGAGCGGTCTTCGCCCTCGGTCTCGCGGGCTGCTCGCGCACACCGGCTCCGGTGATCGAGATGAGCGCGGACGCGGTGCCCGGGCTGATCGAGGTCGAGTTGCGCAATCCGGCCGCGCTGCCGGGCAAAGTGCTCGACCAGGAGGAGCAGGAAGATGACCTGTACGGAGATGTGTTCTCACCCGAATACACCTTCGAGCTGGAGGTCGAGCCCGGCACCGAGGCCGCCGTGCTCGCCCAGCTTCGCGCCCGCGAGGACGTCATCTGGGCCGAGCCGGTCTTGCGGTATCAAGGTTTGTGGGTTCCCGACGATCCCGACTTCTCCCGGCAATGGCACCTCAAGGCTGCGGGAGCGGAGCGGGCCTGGGACGCGACCCGGGGCGAGGGCGTGACCGTCGCGGTGATCGATACCGGAATCTACCCGGTCGACGACCTCGATCCGGCACGCATCGTGAAGGGATGGAATTTCGTCGGCAAGAACGACGATGCGCGCGACGACCACGCCCACGGCACGCACGTGGCCGGCACGGTGGCGCAGAGCACCGGCAACGGCAAGGGAGTGGCCGGGATGGCGCCGCAGGCGCGCCTGATGCCCATCAAGGTGCTGTCCGCCTCCGGCAGCGGGACGTCCCACGACATCGCCGAGGGGATCCGCTTCGCCGTCGATCACGGCGCGCGGGTGCTCAATCTTTCGCTGGGCGGCGGTGGTCGATCGCTGGCCATGGAATCGGCGGTCACGTACGCGCGGAGGCGCGGCGCCGTCGTCGTTTGCGCCGCCGGGAACTCTGGTTCGCGCGGGGTGTCGTATCCCGCGGCGTATCGGGACGCATTCGCGGTCAGCGCGGTCGGACCGCAGGGGCGGCTCGCGCCCTACAGCTCATTCGGGCCGGAAGTCGCCATCGCGGCGCCCGGCGGAGACAAGTCGCAGGGCGAAGAGGCCGGCGTGCTGCAGCAGACGCTCGCGGACGGCAGCACCACGGAAGCGGCCTTCCGCTGGTTCCAGGGGACCAGCATGGCCACGCCGCACGTCGCGGGGGCAGCGGCGCTGGTGATGTCGCTGGGAGTGTCCGCGCCCTCCGCAGTCGAAGGTCTCTTGACCAGCACGGCCAAGGGTGCACCCGAGAGCAACCCGGAGCGGTACGGCGCAGGCCTCCTCGACGCGGCGGCGGCGGTGCGGAAAGTCACGCTCTGGTGGGGCCTGTGGCGGCTCGCGTTCGCACTGTTCGGCGCCTGGTTCGCAATCCAGCATGCCCGCAGCATCGGGCAGCTCCGATCCGGCGAGAAGCCCGGTGCGCTCTTCTGGGCGGGGCTCGGCATCGGCGCCGGCGCCCTGGCGCTGCTCGCGCCCATTGGCGCCGAGCGGATCTCGCTGCTCTCGTTCCTTGCCCTGCCTCCGGCCGCCTGGCCGCAGCGCTTCCTCCCTCCGGTGGCTGGCTATCTGGGTTGGAGCGCGCTGGTGCCGTTCGCGCTCGCGCTTCCGGCGCGGCTCTCGAGCCGGCCGCTGCGGAGCGCATTTGGCGGGCTGGTGGCGGGCCTCGCGTTCGGATGGGCGGGCGTGCTGCTCCACGCCGCGCTCTGGCGCACGGTCGCGCTTCCCTGGATGCCGGCGCTGCTGATGCCGTTCTGGCTCCTGGCCGGCGCAGTGGTCGCGTGGGCCGTCGGGCGCGGGCTGTTCGCGCGGGAGCCACTGCGATGAAGATCACCGGCACCGTCGAGCTCGTCGATCTGGAGGGCGGCCTGTGGCGGCTGAACGGCGACGACGGCAGGCGATACACGCTCGTCGGCGCCAGGAACGAGCTCAAGTCGGCGAAGGGCGCGAGGGTGGAGGTCGAAGGCTCGCTCGACGAAGGCTTCGGGATCGGGATGTCCGGCCCGCAGCTCCGCGTGCAGAAGCTGCGCAGGATCTAGGCCCGGCCACCGAAGGTGGCTTAGGGCCTACGCTTGAGCGGCAGTCGGCGCCGGCCACCGAAGGCGGCTCAGGGCCTACGCTTGAGCGAGGTCATCCCTGGGGCAACATCTGGGAAGCGCCGTGGAGGAACGCCGCCAGCCAGACGAAAGCCAGCAGGGCCGCCAGCGCGTTCTGCGGCGATACGCGCTCGGCGATCAGGGCGTCGCGCGGCGGTGAGCGGAGAACGCGCGCCAGCACCCCGATTCCCACGAACAACAGCAGCGCGCCGAGCACCAGCACCACCGGGTGGGGCGGGACGGCCGGATCCTGCCAACCGAGCACGAACGCCATCCCGGCGATGCCGTTGTTCACGGCGTGTCCGATCACCGCGGCCCAGAGCGAACCGCTCCACAGGCGCAGCGCCGCGAGCAGGATTCCGATCTCCATCAGGCCCAGGAAGCCGACCGGGTCTCCGTGAAGTCCCGAGAACAGCGCGCCGGAGACGATCACCGCGGCCACGGGTCCCCAGCTCCGCGCCATGGCGGGCAGGGCGAAGCCGCGAAAGAAGAGCTCCTCGGCGATCGGGGCCGCGGTGACGACGGTCGCGAGCATGGGAACCAGATGGGCCGCGAAGATGGAGTTCAGCAGGACTTGCTTGGCGTCGAACGCGTCGACGAGGACCTTCGGCAGCACGCTGTGCGCCAGCCAGGTGACGAACGAGATCACCGGCTGATTCACCACCGCTACGCCGGCCGCGATCAGGGCCTGCTTCCAGGTGAGACGGCGCAGGCCCAGATAGGGCGTGAACCGGACGCCCGCGAGGCTGATGCGAAAGATCGCGGGGAGCGCGATGGCGACCGACTCGGTGAGCCAGAGCCCGAAGACCACGCCGCGCATCTGCGCCGGCGCGCCGATGGAGTACATCCCCACCAGCAAGAGGACGTACGCGAGCAGCGCGCTTTCTGCGTCGAGGGGCGGCCGGTCGGACTCGGGCATGGGCGCGCCCCCATACCATGCCAGTGGCCCGTTTTCAGCCTGTGGGGGTGCGATGAGACCTGCCGGCGATTACGCTGAGACGGAATGGCCGACGACGATCACGTCCCGGCCGGCCGGATCCGCAGGCTGAGCCGGCTGGCATATCTCACCGCGCGCACGACCGGCGATCTCCTCGCTGCCCAGGCGCGTCGCAAGCTCACCGGCGAGGGCGTCCGGCACGATGACCTGCGCAAGGCGGGCGAACGCATCCTCGCCACGCTCGGCGAACTGAAGGGCGCGGCGCTCAAGCTCGGTCAAGCCTTGGCGATGGATCCCGACGCGCTCCCGGAAGAGGCGCGGAGCGTGGTGGCGAGGCTCCTCTCGCAGGCGCCGCAGCGGATGGAGTTCGCGCAGGTCGCCGAGGTGGTCCGGACGGAGCTGGGCCGCCCTCCGGACGAGCTGTTCGCCCGATTCGACCGCGAGCCGCTCGCCGCGGCCTCGCTCGGCCAGGTGCATGGGGCGCGCCTCGACGACGGCCAGGAGGTGGTGGTGAAGGTGCAGTACCCCGGCGTTGAACAGGCGCTGGAGAACGACCTGGCGAACGCCGCCGTGCTGGTGCGCGGGTTCGCGCTCGCCGGTCAGTCCCTCGACGGGCGGGTCTACTACGACGAGCTGCGGTCGTCGCTGCTCCGCGAGCTGGATTACGTACAGGAGGCGGCCCAGGCGGACGCCTACCGTGCCGCCGCGGAGCGCTACCCCGAGCTGGTCGTCCCCGATGTCGTCACCGAGCGCAGCTCGAAGCGTGTGCTGTGCCTCACGCGGCTTCATGGACAGCCGCTGCTCGACTTCATGGATTCGGACGCGACCGGCGGGGAGCGGTTCCGGGTCGCCCGGCTGCTGATCCTCGCCATCTGGGGTCCGTTCTACGCGGCCCGCCTCGTCCATGCCGATCCCCATCCCGGCAACTTCTTCGTGCTCCCGGACGGCAGGCTGGGCGTTCTGGACTTCGGCTCCACCAAGCGGCTCTCGGAGCCGTTCGCAGCCGTGTATCGGGCCTTCCTGGACGAGAACGCGGCCGGCCGCGCGCATCCCGATGTCGGGCCCATGCTGAAAAAGGCGGGGTTCCGGTTTCTCGGCGACGACGTCGAAGAGGCCTTCGAGTTCTGCCAGAGGGTGGCGGATATCGTGCAGCGGCCGATCCAGAGCGACATCTACGACTTCAGCTCCGAGGCGCTGTTTCGGGAAGTGAAGCGTGCATTCCGCAGCGATCCGAAGCTGGCGCTGACCATCAAGCCGCCTGCGGAGGCGCTGCTGTTCTATCGTTCCGCCGCGGGCCTCGCCCAGGATCTCCGGCTGCTCAAGGCCAAGGTGCCGGTCCGCTCGGTACTGAAGGAGATTCAGGACCGTGGAAGCGCGTGATAAAGGCAGCTGCCGATGACTCGCACCCAGCTCTTCGTGGACACACCCGAGCAGCTCGCCGCCTGCACGGAGGACGTGGCGCGAAGCTCGCGGGTCGGGCTCGACACCGAGAGCAACGGGTTCCACGCCTACTTCGAGAAGGTCTGCTTGCTCCAGATCGCGACCCCGGCGGGCGACTGGGCCGTGGACACGCTCGCGCTCGGGCTTTCGCCGCTGGTGCCGCTGCTGGCGGATCCGGCTCGCGAGTGCATCCTGCATGCGGCCGAATACGACGTGCTCTGCATGAAGCGCGACTATGGGTTCAGCTTCGGGCGGATCTTCGACACGCACGCGGCCGCCAAGACGTTGGGCATCGAGAAGGTCGGCCTGCACGACCTGCTCGCCGACCAGCTCGGGGTGCAGCTCGAAGTGGACGAGCAGCGCAGCGACTGGGGGAAGCGGCCGCTCTCCGACCGACAGCTCGAGTACGCGTTCGCCGACGTCGGCTACCTGATCGCGCTCCGGGAGAAGCTCGCTGAGCAGCTCTCGTTGCGCGGGCTGGTCGAGGAGGCGGAGGCGGAGTTCACGCGTCTGATCGCCAAGGAGCCGCGGGCGCGAGAGTTCGATCCCGAGGGCTGGCAGAAGATGAAGGCCGCGCGCGTGCTGGACGGGCGCGGGCGCGCGGTACTCCGCGAGCTGTACCTGCTGCGCGACCAGCGCGCACGCGATCTGAACCGGCCGGCTTTCAAGGTGCTGTCCGATCTCTTCCTCGCGGAGGCGGCGCGGCGACTCCCCCGCAGCGAGGAGGAGCTGCTGCGTGTTCCCGGCACCTCTCCGATGACGCTGAAGAAGGTGGCCGCCCAGCTCCTGGAAGCTGTGCGGAAGGGCATCGACGCGGAGCCGCCTGAACGTCCACGGCCGGGCGGTTCCAACGGGCAGAGATGGCGCCGCGGCGCGCCGGGCGCGCCCTCGCCGGAGATCGAGGAGCGCTACGAGCGGCTCCGCGCCTGGCGCCGCTCCCGTGCGGAGGCGCGCAAGGTCGAAGTGCAGGTGATCGCGCCCAACGCGGTCCTGTGGGCGATCGCGCGCGCGAACCCGGCCGACCTGGAATCGCTCGCCGCCGTCGAGGGCATGGACCCCTTCCGGATCGAGCAGTACGGCCTGGCGATCCTGGAAGTGCTGCAGAGCGAAGCCAGGCAGCAGAAGCTGATCTGAGGTGGCCGGCCTTATCTGACGCTCAAGCGTAGCCCCTAAGTTGGTTGCGGCGCCGGGGCTAGAAATTCGCGCCGGTTTTCGGAGCCGGCACCGTGTCGGACAGCCGCGGAGCGGAGCCGCCCGCGAGGATGCGGTAGGCGCTCCAGGAGCCGACCACGACCTTCACGTACCTTCGGGTCTCTCGGTAAGGGATGTCTTCCACCCACTCGTCCAGTGGCCGCCCGGCGCCGCGAATCGCCCACGGCGCGGCCGCGCGCGGGCCCGCGTTGTACGCTGCGAGCGCGATGGCGGGATCGCCGAAGCGGCCGACCACCTCGGACAGGTACCAGGTGCCCAGGTCGATGGCAGTGCCGGGGTCGACGAGCTGCTCGTCGCGCAGCGGAGGGCGCCTGAGGACCACCGCGGCGCGCCGAGCGGTGGCGGGAAGCAGCTGCAGCAGGCCCACCGCGCCGGCGGCGCTGCGCGTGTCGGGCTTGAACAGGCTCTCCCGCCGCATCACCGCCAGGACCAGGTACGGATCGAGTCCGGTCCGCTCGGAAGCGCGGGCGATCTGGGCGGGAAAAGCCGCCGGGTAGGCCGCGTCCAGCAGCAGCCGCGGCGCCCGGGGTCCGCGATCGCCGACCAGGCCGATGGCGAGGAGCACGGCCCGGTCCGGTCTTCCCGCCCGCTCGTAGACGGGGAGCGCCAGAGCTCCTGCATCTCCGGCGTGGCGCTGCACGAACCAGTCCGCTTCCGCCGCCGCGTCGGAGAGGAAGCCCAGGGATGCGAGCTCGAGGGCGAGCGCGAGCTGCGGGGGCGGGTTGCCGGAAGGCGCGTCGCGCGGCGGCGGAAACGGAGCGGGCTGCGAGGTGGCTTCTCCCAGCCGCTCCCGGGAGAGCAGGCCGTACCAACCCAGCGGATCCAGCTCGGCGGCGCGCCGGAACAGGGCAGTCGCCGCATCCGGCTTGCCGGCGCGCGCCTGCCAGTAGAGGCCTTGCGCGCGTTCCTCGTCGCTGGAGGCGCTAGCCGCGAACTCCGCGAAGCGCTCCACCGTGTCGCGCAGGTGCTCCTTGTAGGACATCCACGCCAGGGTCCAGCGCGCCAGAGACGCCGCCGGCCCGGTGTGCCGGGCGGCAACGCGGGCGAGCCGCGCGCGGGCCTGCTTCCTCTTTCCCGCGTCGGCAAGGAGCCTCGCGGTGAAGAGAGCGCTCTCGTCCGCCTCGGAGGCGGTGGGGAACTTGCGGGCCACGGCCTCGGCGACCTGGATGGCCTCCTTCTCCCGCCCGCGCCGAGCCCGATCGCGCGCGAGCAGCATTCCACCCGCCGCGGCGACGCGAGCGTTTCCGTGCGCCCAGGCCTGCTGGAGCGAGGGCCCGGCCTCGCTTCGTTTTCCGTCCGCGGCAAGAGCGCGCGCGTGCAGGAGAAACGCCTCTGCCTGGTCCTCGCCGGAGAGCATTCCGGCAGCGGCCTGGGCCTGCGCTACCGCGGCAGCCGGTTTTCCCGCCGTGAGCAGCCGGGAAGCGCGCTGCAGCAACTCGCGCCCGGACGGTTCAGGCAGCTCGACGCCCAGCTGCTGCTGCAGGGTGCGTGCCGTTTCGGCCGCCGGGTGCTCGGGATAGCGCAGCCAGAAGGCGCGAAGAGCCGCCGCGGCGTCCTGGGCGCGCCCGGGCTCCCCGAGCAGCGCCTGCGCCCCGACCCACGCCATCGCGGCCTGCAGGTCGGCGGGTTGACCGGGGAAGGCTCCAGCTCGCTCCGCAGCCTCGCGCGCGCCGGTGAAATCCTGCAGCGCCAGCAGGGCATCCGCCAGCAACGGAGTCGCGCGGATCGAGACCGGACCCTCCGAGGCCGCGGCCGATCTGAGCGGTTGCAGCGCGCCGGCCGGCGTGCCGGAGAGCAGCAGCGCCTCGCCCTGGAGGACGCGCGCGTGCGGCGTGAGCGCGCCGAGCTCGCCGGCGTCCGCGAGCGTGGCCGCCGCTTCGCGGGGCTTTCCCTGCGCGAAGAGCGCGCGGCCCAGCACCAACCGGCAGCGCGGTTCTCCGCACGATCTCGCGACCGTTTCTGCTTCCGCGGGACGCCCAGCGGCAAGAAGTGCGCCCGCCTGGACGGCCGCTTCATCCGGGGCCCCGATCGCTCGATGTCCTACCAGCCCGCACACGGCCAGCGCCGCCGCGAAAAAACGTAGATTCACCAGGTTATCCGTTTCCTTGCAGCGTTGGCAGCCTCTGCCCATATTCCCCCGTTTTCGCCCGCCCGGGGTGGCGAAGGTTGACGCGTTCTGTTATATGCCCGCGCCTCTTTAGGAGGACCGACCGAATGTCGCTTTTGGCGAAGCCGTTCCCGACCGAGATGACGACGCCCATCAACCTCGAGGGCAACAAGAAGATGTCGGTTGAGGCTCACCGGAACCTTTTTTGCACCGCCTATGACGAGTGCCTCAACGAGGCGGTCAAGCGCGGCTGGAATAGTTTCACCTGCGTGCGCTGCCCGAATTACACCATCAGCCACGTTTCGCCCGAGAATTCGATCGAGGCGTTCGCCACCCAGCGCAAGTCTGCCTAGAGCGAGCTGAGCCGGCGGGTTACCGCCCATAGAGGAGCAGCACCCAGAGGCGCCCCGGTCCGTACTGCCTGGAGCTGGCGTACAGGGCCCCTACGCCGATGTGGGTCCACTCTCGCGCGGTCAGGTTCTTCGACCAGCCGAGCTCCTCCGGCGCGCTCCCGACATGCAGCTCCGCCACCGCGCTGGAGAGGTCCCTGCTCTCTCGGAGTGCCCGCTTGGTGAGGGTCTGGTCCAGCTTCATCTGATCCGCCAGGGCCGTCGCGTGGACTTCATTGTCGGCCACGCGATCCAGGGCGGCATCCCGCTGCAGCGGCGGCAAGCCGCGCTTGCTGCGCTCCCCCTCGATGAAGCGCGCCACCTCGCCGGCCGGATCCGAGCTGCCGACGATGGGAACGGCGAAGACCTCGGTGAGGTAGACCCCCTCCGCGCCGTCGGCCGTCAGGCCGCTGGCCGCGCCAAGCCCCAACCGGCGGTGGCGCGGGTCGAGCAGGTTCCCCAGGTGCGCCGGCGACCCGGCAATCGCCTCGTGCGCAGTGCCAACATCGCTGGAAAGACCGATGTTTTCGGCGGAGCTCCGATAGGCGTAACCGCGCGCGCGCAGCCGGTCACCCAAGGCCCCGGTCGTCGGAAGGACGTGCGCGAACGTTCGCAGCCGCGCCATCTCCCTGCTGTGCGCCTCGGCCGTCGCGTCCAGCTCCGGGTCGCGTTGGAGCGCGGGGAGGCCATGTGACGCGCGCAGCCGGGCGATCGCCTGCTCCACTCCCTTGAGCCCTTCCCCGTTGTGCCCCTCCGGTGGCGGCCAGGACGGCGGCGCAACTCCGGCGAAAACTCGCCGGATTGCAGCTACTTGCGGTCCCCCAGGGCCCTCCGCCAGCACCTCGATCGAGTGCTCGCCGCGCTCCTGCAACGCCACCTTCGCGGAGAAGCTCGATCCCGCGCTGGCCAACTCGATCTCCTTCACCTCGCCAGACGGGCGGGTGACGAACAGCCGCGGATTGCGCAGTCCGGCTTCCAGCGTGCCGGAGACGGCGACGCGCTGCCCGGGTTGGACCCGGCCGCTGATTCGCGCCAGCGTGGTGCCGTGGTTCGCGGTGAGGGCGCAGACCACCGCGCTTCCGTCCGGCAGCTGGGAGGCCGCGACCCCGATCCGATTGAACCGGCAGGACTTCGGGAACAGCTCGGAAGCGGCCCGATCGGCTCGCGAGGCGGGGCTGACCGTGGCGATGCCCGCGCTAGGCGAGGGCTCGTACGACTCCAGCGATGCGTAGAACGAAGCCGCGGGTCCGCTCACCGGGGCGCGCCGGTCCTGGACGGCCGCGGTGTACGCCCGGCAGGCGCGCGTCAGATCTGGATCGATCGCGACCCTCCGCCCCGGGCACGATCCGGAGATTCCTTCCAGCACGGACGCCTCGATGCGGGAGTGCGCCGGGAGCGCGTCCGCGAGGAGCAGCAGCAGCGCGAGCAGCACGTTTCCAGCGTAGCGGAACGAGGCAGGGGCGCGCGAGAATTCGATCCGGGCGGCCGGGTGGACGTCAGCCCGCTGGTGTGGTTGCGGTTCGCCCTTGGTCTGAGGCAGATTCCCTTGGCGCGGCTGCCAGTTTGCATTAGTCAGAGCCGGCGGAGGCATTTCATGCGGCTGGGCATGGGCGAGATCGTGGTGGTGCTGGCGCTGGCGCTGCTCTTCTTCGGACCGTCGAAGCTTCCCCAACTGGGCTCGAGCCTGGGGTCGGCCATCAAGGGCTTCAAGAAGGCGCTGGGCGGCGGTGACGAGCCGGAGACCGAGAAGAAGCTTCCTCCAGCGTAAACCGTATTAGAAGTACGGCTGGATGTCGCTCAGGCTCCAGCTGGTTCTCCTCTTTACCGCGGTCCTCGCCGCGACGCTCCTGGTCGCTTCGGCCCTCGGCCTGCGCATCGGCCAGCGCTCCGTAGAGGACGAGATCCGCAAACGCACGGAGGAGCTCGCCAGCGCGACCTCGCTGGCGCTCAAGCACGCCGGAACCGAGGACGAACAGATCTCCGAGGAGCTGGCGGTGACCGTCCGGACGCACCGCGGGCTGCTGCGCGCCGAAGTGGCGCGGCAGGCGGCGCTGGGCATCGACGCGGACTTCACAGCCGCCCGGATCAATGCCGGCGGGATCATCTTCACGCGCTGGCGCGGGCCGGCAACGAGGGTCGCCGGCGAGGTGATCGATGACCCGGAATCGGGCCGCGCCGTGCGGGTGGTGGCGCCCTACAACGACGCCCGCGGTGCGAAGGCGCGGCTGGTGCTGCTGGCTTCGCTTGCAGAGGCGGAGCGCCTGGTCGCGGCGGAGCGAAAGGCGCTCTTGCAGGTCGCGGTGGGAGCGTCGCTGTTCCTGATCGTCGCCTTCTGGATCCTGCTCGGGCGCATCCTCATCCGCCGCGTCTCGGCGCTGCAGCTCACGATGCGCGCGGTGGAAGGCGGACACTTGGAAGTGCGGGCCCCGGGCCCGGCGCAGGGCGGCGATGAGCTGGCGTACCTGGCGCGCGGGTTCAACCAGATGCTGGCGCAGATCCGCGGGTTCAACGCGGAGCTGACCCGGAAGATCGAGGAGGCGACCGCCGAGCTGACCCGGAAGAACCGCGATCTGGCGGAGCTCAACGAGCTGCTGGTGACCGCGCGGCGCGATCTCACCTCCAAGGAGCGACTCGCCGCGCTGGGACAGCTCGCCGGCACCATCGCGCACGAGCTGGGCAATCCGCTGAACGCGTTGAGCGGTCATCTACAGCTGCTGGCGAGGCGCGCCGATCTGGCCGAGCCCGCGAAGTCGCAGGTGGCGGTGCTGCAGGGGGAAGTGGGCCGGATGACGCAGATCATCCGCCGGTTCCTCGATCAGACGCGCGGCTTCACTCCGGCGACCGAGACCGTGGAGCTCGCCCCGCTGGTCGACGAGGCGCTCGATCTCACGCTCGGCGTCGAGGCGCGGCAGCGGATCCAGGTCGAGCGCGATGTCGACGGCAAGGCAGTGCGCACCGATCCCGGCCTGGTGCGACACCTGCTCACGAATCTGATGGCGAACGCGGTCGACGCGATGCCCAACGGCGGCCGCCTGGAGGTCCGTGCGCGCGCGGACGGAAGGGATGTCGAGCTGCGCGTCAGCGACACCGGCACCGGGATGCCGCCCGAGGTGAAGCGGCACATCTTCGAGGCCTTCTTCACCACCAAGCCCGACGGAAAGGGCACCGGGCTCGGCCTGGCGATCTGCAAGGAGATCGCGCGGGCCCTGCGCGGGCGCATCGACGTCGAGAGCGAGCCCGGCAAGGGATCGGCCTTTACGGTGCGCTTTCCCGCGGCGGATGCGCAGGCTGTCTGAGCCTGTTTTTCCGGTATGGTGAACGCCATGGCGGAGCCGGCCCGGATCCTGGTCGTCGACGACGACGGTGCCTCGCGAGCCCTGATGGTGCAGATCCTGGCCGAGGACGGCCACTCGGTGATCGCCTGCGCCGACGGGGCCGAGGCCATGGAGCAGCTCGACCACGCTCCCGAGTTCGACGTGGTGGTCAGCGACATCCGGATGGTGGACGTGGACGGCCTCGAGGTGCTCGACTGGGTCCGCAAGCACGCTCCGGAGACGCCGGTGCTCTTGGTGACCGCCTTCGGCAACGTGGACGGCGCCGTCGATGCGATCCGGCGCGGCGCCTACGACTACATCTCCAAGCCCTACGACGTGAACGCGATCAAGCTGGTGGTGGACCGGGCGCTGCGGCATCGCCGGCTGGCGACCGAGAACCGCCGCCTCAAGCGGGAGATCCGCGAGAAGTACGCGCTCGCCAACGTGGTCGGCCGCAGCGAATGCATGCTCCAGGTCTACAAGACGGCGGCGCGGGTCGCGCTCACCGACGCGACCGTGCTGGTGGTGGGCGAAAGCGGGACCGGCAAGGAGCTGGTCGCGCGCGCCATCCACGCTTCCAGCGCCCGGGCGGCGGGTCCGTTCATCGCGGTGGACTGCGGCGCAATCGCCGAAGGCGTGCTGGAGAGCGAGCTGTTCGGCCACGCCCGCGGCAGCTTCACCGGCGCCACCGGCACCCGGCGCGGGCTGTTCGAGGAGGCCACCGGCGGGACCTTGTTTCTCGACGAGATCGGAGACATCGGCACGCGCATCCAGGGACAGCTCCTGCGCGTCCTGCAGGAAGGCGAGATCCGGCGGGTGGGGGAGAGCGCTCCCGTCAAGGTGGACACGCGCGTGGTTGCAGCCACCAACAAGGACCTCGGGGAGGCCGTCAAGGCGGGGAGGTTCCGGGAGGATCTGTTCTACCGGCTCAACGTGGTCGCCATCCGCATTCCGCCGCTGCGCGAGCGGCGGGAGGACATTCCGCTCCTGGCGGAGCACTTCGCGGCGCGGCACGCCGGCGAGCGGGGGGCCTCGCTGACCACGGACGCGCGCGAGGCGCTCCTCTTGTGGGACTGGCCCGGGAACGTCCGCGAGTTGGAGAATGCGGTGGCCCGCGCGCTTGCCCTGAACCCCGGCGGGACCATCCTGCCGGAGGACCTGCCGGAGGCGGTCCGCGAACGGTGGCGCCCGGACCGCGCCGTGTCGGCCAGGCCGCCGGCGATCGCGACGCCCCCGCCGCTGGTCGCGGCGCCGGACCCGTTGATCGTGGATCATCCCACTCTGGACGAGCTCAGCCGCCGTTACGCCGAGCGCGTCCTCCGGGACGCCGGCGGCAACAAGACCCGGGCCGCCGAGGCGCTGGGTATCGATCGGAAGACCCTCTCGCGCCTCTTGCGCGAGGAGTAGAGGTTTTCCCAGCCAGGAGAAGACAATTCGGCAATTTCGTCCGCCTGCTTGTCGGGAAACCCGACACATCCTGGCGGTAAGACGATCACCCACATCAGTGATCCCGGGTATTTGGCTCTCAGTGAAGAGATGGCAAGCTCAATGCATCGAAGGAGGGTCGTGACGGAACGGAGGACCCCCATGCAGCGACAGCCCCACGATCGGCTTCAGAGGATCCAGCTCATCGGGCGCGTGCAACTTGCCTACGAGCACCTGAAAGAAACGATGCAGCGCTACCACGACGACTCGCCGCGCGCCCGCGCCGCTGTCGCCGCGGCCAAGCGGCGCCTGGCCATCCTCAACCGGGCGCTTGCCATCATCGCGCTCGAAGTCGCGCAGCAGCCCGCCTAGGATTCTTTTCCCGGGCATTCCCGTACGGCTTCCGCGGCCGCGTAGAGGTCGGTGAAGGGCGTGCAGGGGAGGGTGTGCTGCTTGCAGTACCGGTGCAGGTAGCTGTCCTCGCGCGCGAAGGTGCGGTCGGCGAACTGGACCAGGCACCGGTCAGCGAACCCGTCTCCGATTCCGAGAACGTACCGGGCGCCGCCGCGCCGTGCTTCGGCGACAGCCACCCGCTTGCAGGAACCGCACACGTGACATCCCAGCGCCCGCGATTCGGCCTCTCCGGGGTAGGTCACGCGCAGGCCCGCGGGTGAAAACGCGGCCTCGTTCGCGCGAATCCAGATGTGATCCCGCAGCTCCGGCGCCAGGTGCACGGCGATCACCGCCTCGATGTACTGGCGCAGGCCGCCGGAAGCGAGGATGAACGGCGCGCTCCTCTCGCGAGCCGCGGCGACCAGCTCGGCAAATCCGGGCCGCAGCTTCGCCACCTGGAGCGCGAACGCCACCACCGCCGCCTCGCTGGCAACCACGGGCGTGTAGATGCTCTGGATGATCGAACGGGTATCCAGCTCTCCCTCGAGGAAGAGCTTCTTCTGCGAGGCCAGGTAGTCGGCTCCGCAGAAGCGCTTGCTGATCTCGTCGCCGACGTCGAGGACCGTCGCGGTCCCGTCGAAATCGCATACCACCGCCAGGTCGGTCACGGCGGGCCTTGTAAGCGGCTGCCCGGGGGCGGCGCAAGCGAGAGCTTGCCGGCGCCGCGCTTCGGGAGTGCCGCTGAGCTAGACTTGGGAGGCGTGCGATGAACCTCACCGACGCCGAGCTGTTCGCGGAAGCTGCCCGCAGGAGCAGGGCTCGCGAGCCCTTCGTGTTTTGCACCGTTACGTCCACCGCTCGCTCCGCGCCCCGTGATGCGGGAGCGAAGATGATCGTGGCTCCGGACGGCAGCATCGCCGGCTCCGTGGGCGGCGGGCCGCTCGAGGCCATCGTCATCCAGGAGGCGGTGGAGTGTCTCAAGCAAAGCGGACCTTCCGGCGAGCGCCGCTACGCGCTCACCACCGCCGGCGACGCCGCGAAGCCTCTCCGTCCGGGCGAAGCGGTGCCGGACGACCTGGGCATGAAGTGCGGCGGAGAAGTGACGGTGTTCCTCGACGCCGTTCGCCCGGGCGCGCGGCTGCTGCTCTACGGCGCCGGCCACGTCGGGGAGCGGGTCGCGAACCTGGCCGCGGAGATCGGGCTGGAGACGGTCGTCGTCGACGATCGACCGACCTTCGCCATCCCGCAGCGCTTCCCGCGGGCAGGGGAGGTGCGCTGCGTCGATCTCGCGGCCGACCCCAGCGGAGGGCTGTCCCCGGGTCCGGCGGATTTCGTCGTCATCCTCACCCGCTGCCACGCCCTCGATGAAGGCGTGCTGGAGGCGGCGCTGCAGACGCGGGCGCGCTACGTCGGCCTGATCGGAAGCCGGCGAAAGATCGCCCTGGTGCTGCGCAACATCGCCCGCCGCCTCGGGCGCGATCCGCGCGAGGACCCTCGCCTGCACGCGCCCATCGGGCTGCGGCTCGGCGACAAGACGCCAGGAGAGATCGCCATCTCCATCCTCGCCGAGATCATCCTCCTCAAGAGCGGTGGCGAGCTCGCGCACGCGCGCTTGTCGCCGAAGGACGCCCTCCGCGTACGTGCTTGAGAGAAGGGGCGTTTGGGACTTTGACATCTGTACGTCTGTTCACTATCGTGGGCGGCGATGCCCACCGAGACCGCTCTCGCCCAGCAGGAGCCCGCCCAGCCTGCGGTGCGCCGATATGCCCTGAAATCAGCTGCGCCGCAGCGCAAGGGACTGGTCGATTACGACCGCGATCTCTCCGACGAGCAACGCGCCGTCGCGCTCTGCGAGCCGCGGCCCACCCTGGTCATCGCCGGCGCCGGCTCGGGCAAGACGCGCGCGCTCACGTACCGGGTCGCGCACTTGATCGAGTCCGGAGCGCCGCCCGAGAAGCTGCTGCTGCTCACCTTCACCAACAAGGCGGCCCGGGAGATGATGGGGCGGGTCGGCCAGATCTGCCGGATCGAGACGCGGCGGATGTGGGGCGGGACGTTCCACCACGTGGCCCACGGGCTCCTCCGCGAGCACGCAGCGCGGCTGGGATACGCCGACCGATTCGGGCTGCTCGATCGCGAGGACTCGAAGGAGGTGATGGCGAGCGCCACCGCGGACCTGGGCTACGGCGTCGGCCAGCGCCGGTTTCCGCGCCCGGACGCGCTGATCGATCTCTACTCGAGCGCGATCAACACCCAGCGGCCCCTGGCGGAGGTGATCGCCCTGGAGTCGCCGCAGTTCGTCGCCCTGGAGGAGGAGATCCTGCGGGTCGCGCGCAGGTTCGCGGAGCGCAAGGCGCAGATGAACGCGATGGACTTCGACGACCTGTTGCTCAACTGGAAGCGGTTGCTGGTGGAGGTGCCTGCCGCCCGCGAGAGCATCAGCCGGCGATTCTCGGCGGTGCTGGTCGACGAGTACCAGGACACCAACCGGCTGCAGGGCGAGATCGTGGACGCCATGGCGGCCCCGCACGGAAACGTGCTGGTGGTGGGGGACGACGCGCAGAGCATCTATGCCTTTCGCGGGGCGCACTTCGAGAACATCCTCAAGTTCCCGGAGCGGTATCCGAAGTGCCAGCAGTTCCGCCTGATCACCAACTACCGCAGCACCCCGCCCATCCTGGCGCTGGCGAACGCGTCGATCTCCTGCAACCGCAAGCAGTTCCAGAAGGAGCTGCGCGCGCACCGCGAAGGAGGCGCGCTGCCCGCGCTGGTCCCGCTGCGCGACGTGAACCAGCAGGCGGAGTTCGTGGCCCAGCGCATCCTCGAGCTGCGCGAGGAGGGCATTCCACTGAGGGAGATGGCCGTGCTGTACCGCGCGCATACGCACTCGATGGAGCTGCAGATGGAGCTGGCGCGGCGCGGAATCCCCTTCAGGGTCCGCGCCGGCGTACGCTTCTTCGAGCAGGCGCACATCAAGGACGTGCTGGCGCACCTCAAGTTCATCCAGAACCCGCAGGACGAGCTGTCGTTCAAGCGGATCGTGAAGCTCGTGCCTGGGGTCGGCGCCGCCAGCGCGGACGCGCTCTGGGCGCAGGTCGAGCAGTGGCTGCGCCAGGGACGCGACCCACGCACGCAGCTCGAAGCGCTCGCCCAGCTGGTGCCGCCGAAGGCCCGCTCCGGGCTGCGCACGCTGGCCGCCGCGCTCCAGACGCTGGTGGCGATGCGCTCGCAACCGAGCGAGATGATCCGCTGCATCCTCCACGAGGCCGGCTACGGCGAGGCGCTGAAGCAGCGGTACGCCAACGCGCAGGCGCGATCCGACGACGTGCTCCAGCTCGCCGACTACGCGCTGCAGGCCGAGTCGCTGGAGCAGCTCCTCGCGGATCTCACCTTGCTCGACTCTCTGGAGGCGGAGGACGTGGTCGAAGGCGCGGAAGCAGACGAGAAGCTCACCTTGTCCAGCGTCCACCAGGCGAAGGGGTTGGAGTGGCGGGCCGTGTTCCTGATCTGGCTCGCGGACGGGCGCTTTCCCAGCGCTCCCGCGCTGCGCGCGCCCGACGGAGAAGAGGAGGAACGCAGGTTGTTCTACGTGGCGGTGACCCGCGCGAAGGACGAGCTGTACCTGACCTATCCGATGATGCAGGAAGAGCGCGATCAGGCGCGGCTCTTGATGCGCCCCAGCAGGTTCGTCGACGAGCTGCCGGTGGCCCCAGCCCCGTACGAGAAATGGAGCATCGAAGTAGCGGCGCGGCTACATGAGATTTCTTAGCGCCTACGCCTTAGCGCGATCATTCGCCAGTCCAGTCAAGAGACGCGAACTAGCGGCGGAGCCCGGTCTTCTCACAGAATAGGGCATGCCGGACGCCCCGCGGCAGGGCCTTGGATCGTTCTTTCGCGCCCTGATGGACTTCGTGGACGACCGCGGGCTGCGCGAGCAGGTCCGCGCGGCCGTCTCGCCCGCGACGCGCGCGACCATCGACACGCCGCCGCGCTCGCTGAGCTTCATCCCCTCGACGCCGATCGACGACATCGAGACCGCGCTGCAGAAGATCGCCGGCGACGAAGCGCTGGTGGAGTGCGGCATCGCCTGCGCGCGGCCGCTGGGCTGGAGCATGCTGCAGCCGGTGATCCGGATGGCCTTCATGTTGTTCGGTCAGTCGCCGGAGCCGATCTTCTCGAATCTGGATCGGTTCTTCTCGATGGTCACGCGCGGGATCAGCTTCTCCTGGGAGAGCGGCGAGAAGGGCGGAAGGATCCTGACGCGCTTCGACGGCGAGGGGACGCCGGACGCGGCGTTTCACGTTCTGCGCGGAACACTCATCTTCGTCTACGAAGTGTCAGGAACGGTGGGAGAGGTCGGCATGCCCGAGGTGGTGGAATCGACGCCTGCGGGTGTAACTGTACGGTATGACGTGCGGTGGCAGTAGGCGCATTTGTTGCGCCCCGCACACGGCGCACCGTACCATCGGTGCAGATCCATGGCCGCCGAAAAACCCATCCTGCTCGGCATCGATCTCGGCACCACCAACACCTGCGTGGCGTACGTCCGGAACAAGGTTGCGCGGGTGGTGCCGAGCGACAAGGGCTCGCTGATCCTGCCCAGCGTGGTGGCGATGAGCGACAAGGGCGACCTGCTGGTGGGCAACGTCGCCAAGGACCAGATGGTGGTGAACCCGCGGAACACCATCTACGGGGCAAAGCGACTGATCGGACGGAAGTACAACTCGAAGGTCGTCCAGGACATCAAGCACTACTTCTCCTACGAGATCGTCGAGGGGCCGAACGGAGAGGCCGCCGTGGTGCTGGCGGGCAAGGTGTACTCGCTCCCGCAGATCAGCGCGTTCGTGCTGCAGCACTGCAAGCGCGTCGCCGAAGCCACCCTGGGCCAGGAGATCAGCGAGGCCATCATCTCGGTCCCCGCCTACTACAACGACAACCAGCGCAACGCGGTGAAGGAGGCGGGCATCCTCGCCGGCTTCCACGTCAAGCGCATCGTCAACGAGCCCACCGCGGCGGCGCTCGCTTACGGTCTCAACCGCGGATTCGACCACAAGGTGCTGGTCTACGACCTGGGCGGCGGCACCTTCGACGTCTCCGTCCTCCAGCTCCACGGCAACGTGATGGAGGTGCTGGCCACGGGCGGCGACACCTTCCTGGGTGGCGTCGATTTCGACAACCGCATCATCGACTTCGTGCTGGAGGAGTTCCGCAACCAGACGAAGATCGACCTGACGCAGTCGCCGATCGCCATGCAGCGGATCAAGAACGCGGCCGAGGCGGCGAAGATCGACCTCTCGCTCCTCAGCAACGTGGTGATCGAGCTGCCCTTCGTCGCCGAGCGCAAGGGCAAGCCGGTGGACCTCCGGATTCCGCTCTCCCGCGAGCGGGTGAACGCCCTGGTCATGGACCTGGTGGAGAAGACCTTCTTGTTGGTCGAGAAGGTGCTGGGCGAGAAGCACCTCCCGCGGAACGACATCCAGGAAGTGCTGCTGGTGGGCGGCCAGACGCGCATGCCGCTGGTACAGGGGAAAGCGCACCAGTTCTTCGGCAAGCCGCCGCGCAAGGGCGTCCACCCGGACGAGTCGGTGGCGCTGGGCGCGGCGCTGCTGGCGGAGTCGATGCAGGAGATCGACTCGGTCACGCTGGTGGACGCTCTCTCGA
Source organism: Myxococcales bacterium (assembly GCA_036513415.1). Classification (GTDB taxonomy): domain Bacteria; phylum Myxococcota; class Myxococcia; order Myxococcales; family 40CM-4-68-19; genus 40CM-4-68-19. Next base: position 19,267 of record DATBZA010000132.1, read on the forward strand.
TGCCGATCGGCTTCGCGATGCCTGGCGGCCGCTTCCGGAAGGTGATCGAGAAGAACACGCAGATCCCTTCGAAGAGCAGCTTCCGCCTGCCGCCTGCGCGCGGACAAGCGCTCGAGCTGGACATCTTCCAGGGCGACAGCGACAAGATCATCGACAACGAGTACCTGGGCACGCTCCGGTTCCCGGCGGAGGTGGCAGGGCAGCGGGTGAACTTCATCCTCGACGAGGAGTGCCTGCTGCACGTCACCATCGAGAGCGGGAACGGCCAGACGCGCGAGCTGCTGCTGGCCACGCACGACACTCCGGACGCGCTCAAGGTGGCGTGGCAGGAGGAAGCGGAGCGGCGCCGGATCGCGGTGGAGCGCGAGTCGGCCACCGCCGAGGAGCAGTCGCGCGGCATCTTCGCGTCGATCCGGAAGGTCTTCGGCGGTCAATGAAGTTCCCCTCGCGGGAGTGGTGCGAGACGGCCGCAGCCGCGATACTGCTCGATCCCGAGGTGGTGGCGGCAATCGCGGACTTCGGTCCGGTGGTGGCGGGAGTGGTGATCGAGAGAGGCGGCGGGCTGCGCAGCGACTTCTGCGTGCTGGCGCGCATCGAGCCGGGCAGGCCGGCGAAGCTCTCGTATCCGGACGACGAGGACGAGCTCGAGGAGTACCAGCCCGACTACCTGGCGCAGGCGCCGTACCCCTTCTGCCGCGCGCTGCTCGAGCAGGCCGGCGCCGGGCAGAGGCCGGATCTGCTGCGGGCCATCCTCGAGCGGAGGATCCGCCTCCAGGGCGATCTGCAGCGGCTGGTCAAGAACGCCGGGCGCCACCGCGGCGCCGGCCTGCAGGCGCTCCGCGCGATCCGCAGCGAATTCGTGTAAACACAACGGGTCATGGCCTCCAAGACCCTGCGCGAGCGCGCCGCCGAGCTCGGCATGAAGGCGATGGGAAAGCTGTTCGAAGATCCCAAGCGTGCGGAGGCGATCGCCGCCGCCATCGGGGGACTCCAGCGCGCCAAGCAGGCCCTGGACGAGGCGCAAGAGAAGGCGCTGCGCGCCGCGGGGCTGGTGACGCGCGATGACTTCAAGCATGCGGGGAAGCGGATCTCGGCGCTGAAGCGAAGGGTGCGCGAGCTCTCGGACGATCTGGACCAGCTCATCGATCAGCAGAAAAAGTAGCAGGAGGAGCACATGCGCTGGACGCCGCTCTTGCTGCTTGCATCGGCCTGCGCGTCCACGCACGCGCAACCGCCACCGGCGCCGCTCTCGGTTTCCGCGGAGAAGGCGGCAGGTCCAGCCGACCTGCCCGACGCGGCAGTCGAGGATGCGGGGACGCCAGATGCGGGGACCGCCGACGGGGGTACGACGCGCGCGGATCTGGTGAGCCCCATCACGGCGGCGGGGTCGGAGACGCCGGTCGGACTCGAGTGGGGAGCGAAGGGCGAGGAGCCGGCGGCGAAGATCTACAAGAACGTGAAGGTGCTCGGAGAGCTGAAGGGCAATCGCTTCATGGCGGGGATGCAGTCGATGCGCGCGAACCTCGGCCAGAAGTGCCCGATGTGCCATCTGGTCAAGCAGAAGGACTTCTCCGCTGACACGAAGAAGGAGAAGCTTCGGGCGCGCGAGATGATCCGCATGAACGAGGAGATCAACCGCCGGACGTTTGGCGGCGAGGTGAGGGTGACCTGCTGGATGTGCCACCGGGGAGAGGAGGAGCCGGAAAAGCGCCCCTTGACGAAGGAGGTGCCGGACGAGTTCGAGCAGATCCTGTCGCCGAACGACCTGAGGGAGCCGGTGGAAAAGGTGTTCAAGGACGTGCGGGTGCTGAAGGGGATGAACGCGCGGCAGTTCGCGCTGATCATGGGCTGGTTCGAGCAGGAGCTGGGCGTGGAGTGCGAGCACTGCCACGGGAAGAAGGGAGACTTCGCGGCGGACGATCCGAAGAAGGTGCGCTCGCGGGAGATGCTGGAGATGACCAGCTACATCGCGGACGGGTACTACGGAGGGAAGAGCCCGGTGACTTGTGGCACCTGCCATCGCGGGAAGGCGGTTCCGGCGAGGACGCCGGGAGACAAGTCTTGACTGCCGCGGGCCGGCGTGCGAATTGGACCGCCCCGTTTCGGGGCGCTTAGCTCAGCGGTAGAGCACTGCCTTCACACGGCAGGGGTCGCAGGTTCGAATCCTGCAGCGCCCACCAGATTCCGCCTCTACCTTCCCTAGGTTGTCCGCGCCCTCCGCGGGGTCGTTCGCTTCGGATCCGGCCTCGTGCAGCAAGAATGCAGCAAGCGGCGGCTCAGCGGGCGGCGGCACCGACGGCTTCGGGGCGTGTGCATCGACCGCGGCGCGCAGATCCTCGACGAGCAAGTGAGAGTACGTTCCGGTCGTGACGCGCACGTCGCTGTGCCGCATGAGCCGCTGCACACGGTGCACGTCGACGCCCTGGCGCAGCAGCTCCGTTGCGAACGTGTGCCGCAGGTCGTGGAAGCGCATCTTCAGCGGCAGCGCCTTCGGCCAGAGCAGCCGGCCACGCACGTGCTTCGCGGGCTTGCCGGTGCCGTCCGTGCGCTTCACGCAGGTGGGGCAGTAACGCTGCTCGCGGTCTTGGTGTCGCTCCTTGTGGCCGCACCAGCGGCAACGGTGCTCCCAGCCCTCCGCGATGCCGGCGCGCGAGAGCGCATTGCGGAGAATCTTCTGCGGATCAGCCTCGCGCGGCCGCTGGGATCCGTTGGGAGCGGGGAAGAGCAGGGCACCCGGCGCGTGCTTCACCTGGTACTCGATCCAAGGCCGCAGCGATGCGGGGAGAGGCAGGACCGCCGCAGCGCCACCTTTCGTCGTATCGCGATCGTGCGATCGGGCGACCGTGATGGTGCCGCGGTCGAGATCGACATCGCTCTTTGCGACCGCGAAAAGCTCTCCCTTACGCAGCCCGAGCGCAGGGCCGCAGGCGAAGAGCGGCCGCCAGTCGTCCGGGATCTGTTCGAGCATGCGCGCGAGCTGCTCAGGGTTCAGTGTGATGTAGACCCGCCGGGGTACCTTACGGGGCTGCGTGGCGGCCACCGGATTTTCGCCCACCCAACGGCCTGCGCGCCGGGCCCGGTTGAAGACGGCGTGCAGGATCGCGCGCAGCTTGTTGACACTGCCGGCCGCCGCGCCGTTGCGCTCGAGGTCCGCCAAGAGGTTTTCCACATCGGAGCTGCGCACGCGCGCCAGGGGCAGCGTCGCGATCGGCGCCGCGAGCACATGCTTGCGGAGGCGGCGCTCCTCGATCTCCCTGCTCGGCTCCGGGCACCGCTCGTCGAGCCACCAACGACAGAGCGCGCCAAAGCTGCCGGGCAGGTCGTCCTGAACGGGAACCAGCCCCGCGGTCTGGCGCAGCCGGGCGCGGCGCGCGGTGTGCTCTTCGAGCTCCAACTCGGCCGCGAAGGCCTTGGCCTGCGAGCGGCTTTTCGCCTCTGTCGCTCGCTGGGTCCAGCCGTCAATGCCGCGCCAGCGCACGTACCAGGTCTCGCCGCGCTTGAAGACGCTCGCCATGATCAGCGCTCTCCCTTCCGCCTACCGGCGATCGCAGGCACTTCGCCCCGGGCGAATGCATGGAGATCTGCCGGCACGAATCTCACGCCCCAACCGAGTCCCTTCGCACGCGGCAGCTCGCCGCGCTCAGCCGCTTTGTAGACCCATGAGACGGAGCGGCCAAGGAACACGGCCGCCTGAGGGACCGTCCAGAGTCGGTCCATGGAGAGGATCGCCCCGTGCTGACGGTCTGGCTGCCGAAGAGGCGGGGAAGGCGGCACGAGGGGTTCGCTGTTTCGCCTTTTCCCGATCCTGCGCTCAGGAGTGAGTCTACGGTCATTGACTGGGTTGCTCATGTTGCCGCTCGCTCTTAGTGGAGTCCGCTGTTCACTTCCTCGACTTGGCTCCGATTCCTTTGCGCCCCTCTGCGGCAGCCGCCTTGGAAATCAGCTGGCGATACCGTGCGTCGAGAAGAGAGTAGAAATAGTTCTCGCGCGAGACCTTCAGTTCCTTGATGTCTTCCTCGAGGGCCTCGGCCATGGGCGGTGGAAGCCGGGAGAAGAAGTAAACCTCCAGGGCCTCCTCCACAGAGCGCACATACGCGAGTCCGCGCTGGGCACCCTCCTGTCGCGCTCGATTGAGAAGCGTGGCAGGGAGACGGAAGGTCGCGGTCTCGCGTTCGGTCGTGGGTGTTTTCGCCATCGGTCGTTACCCGGCTCGTTGTATGTACTGTTAGCATGTCGTTTAGGTGGACGCAATCCTCCCGATACGGCATGCATGTCAGTTCCGTGAACCAGCACTAGCGTCGCAGGCGACGGAAGTCGTCAGGAAAGTAGTTCGCAAAGTCGTCAGCAAAGTAGTTCGGCGCCTCATCACCAAAGTCATCAGCACGTGTACGACTTTGCGAACCACCCTGCTGACGAGGCAGCTGATGACTTTCGATCACCGAAGTAGCTTGTTTTGCAGGGAAGAGCTGGCCACCCCGCCCCCGCCGTTGAGGGCGACATCGCGGGCGA
>DATBZA010000133.1:0-17767 GCA_036513415.1 Myxococcales bacterium
TTCGGGATTGAACCGCTCGGGCTCCGGCCAGAATGCTGGATGGCGATGCGTCACGAACGGGCTCACCAACACGATGGAACCCGCCGCGATCCGATAGCCGCGGACAAGATCATCGTGAAGCGGCGTCCGGGCGGTCACCCAGGTGGGGGGATAGAGGCGCAGGATCTCGTCAATCACCATGCGCGTGTAGGCGAGTGCCGAAAGATCGCCCGCTGTCGTTGGCCAAAACTCGATCCCGCGTCTCCGCGACCGAAGGATGGCTCGACCGGTGAACGCCGATCTGGTTTTCTCAGACTGCGCGCGGGCGATGCACCTGCGGCGAGCGGCTGCAGGCAAGACGACTGGTTGCCGTCGGCCGCGGGTCTCGGTGAGCGCGGATCGCCCTCGCTTCCCCTAAAGACGGTGAGGACTGACGCCTGGGACTATGCCGCGCGGCGGACGTAGCGGTGGTGAAGGCCGCCGAGGAGGGGCAGGGCGACGATGCGGCCATGATCGGGTGGCTCGACCGCGCGCGGTTCGGGCGCGTCCTTGTCGAGAGCGAGGTGCGTGCGGGAGGCGTGGTAGTAGCGGAAGTAGCTGCGCAGACGCTCTCGCAGGTGTCGCTCGTTGAGGACGATGACGTGGTCGAGGACCTCGCGGCGGATGCTGCCAATCACGCGTTCGACGAAGGCGTTCTGCCACGGCGAGCGCGGCGCGGTGAGAATCTCGGCGATGCCGATCCCTTTCACCCGTCGCCGGAACTCGTCGCCGTAGATGCCATCGCGATCGCGGAGGAGGTGGCGGGGCGCCGAGTCATCGGGGAACGCCTCGACGATCTGCTGGGCAGTCCATGCGGCGGTCGGTGAGTCGGTTACGTTGAAGTGCACGACCCTGCGACGATGTTGCAGCAGGACCGCGAACACGTAGAGCAGACCGAAGGTCGCCGTCGGGACTACGAAGAAGTCGACCGAGACGAGGTCTAAGACGTGGTTCTGAAGGAATGTTCGCCAGGTTTGCGAGGGCGGCTTCGGGCGCCGCGGCACGAGCCGGGCAACGGTGCGTTGCGAGACGTTGAAGCCGAGCTTGAGCAGTTCACGGTGGATGCGCGGCGCGCCCCAGAGGGGATTCGCGAGCGCCATGGTCCGGACGAGCTTTGCAACCTCCGAGCCGACCGACGGTCGACCCGTTCGCCCGCCTCGGGACTTCCAGGTCCAGAACGCGCGAAAGCCTTGCCGATGCCAGCGAATCACCGTCTCGGGGCGAACGACATGGAGCGCGTCGCGCCACCCTGCCCAGCGCCGAGAGAGCCACACCCAGAAGGCGCGATCGAGGCCTCCGAACCGTGGTCGTTTCGAGCGGTAGCGGAGCAGGGCGAGTTGCTGCCGGAGCGCCAGGTTCTCCAGCGCGAGATCGGCATGGGTCCTGAGCGCTGCACGCGCGGCGCCTAAGACAGCGAGTACGAGGGACATTGCGTCCAACGGTCGCTCGGCGCCATCGCCTCGTCTACCGTCACGATCGAGTTTTGGCAAACGACAGGACCGTGCTCCCTGCCAGCAGCTGCGTCCTCATGCACATCTTGAGTCGAGAATGTCTCAGCAGCATTCCCTTGCGCGGCCCGGCCGGCACGCCCCTCGGCGGAGGTCTCACATGGCGGCTTGACCAGAGCGAAGGGTAGCCCCCGATCGCTTCGCCCAGGTCATGGAACTGCTGATGCTGGAATACGCGCCCCACGGTCAGATCGCGGCGGTCGGACGCCGCTCGGGCCTCCTTACCTCAGCAAGCCTCTCGTTGAGCAGCCGCGACTCCGCTCGGGCCACCTGCCGGATGACGTTGCGGTGGTGTGTTAACAACTCTCTGCCGCTCTCTCCCCGCGAGAGTTCTAAATCGGTGTCCTCCGGTTCCACCGCAGGACACTGGGGAGTGTCCTCCGGTCCCCCAGTCCGTGTGCGAACAGGCAGAGAATCGGGCCTGTCCTGGCGAGGTCAGTGGAAGTGCGCGGAGTTCAGGGCAGAAACGGCGGCGGCCGCAAACGGCTCTCGCGAAGGCTGTGTTAAGCGCCAGCGGGCCGGTGTTCTACCCAGCCAGAGGAGTGGCTCCCCGAGTTGGGTGCGAACCGGCGACCCACTGGTTAACGGCCGGGTGCCGATTGGCCCAACAACAGCCGTGCAGATCCCAAAGAAGCTCCCCGGGGCGCGTGACCGGTCGTGGATGGGCCCCCGGGACAGGGCCGATACGTACTCGACCTGGAGTCGGAGGTGCCGACGAAGAGATCTCGGCAGCACCCTGCACGATCTAATCGGGCGTGGACCGGATCGCGGCCCGCGTGCACAGCGATCATGCACTCACAGGTTACCGAGCTTACGCCGCAGCGCGCGGCTCGTTGGCCTCGACGAGAGCGTAGCGTTGAAGCAGACCATGTGCGTACGCATGGCGCACGAGCCGGCGGAAGCGCACAGCCGCGAAGTCGATGACCTCGGTCTCAGGCACCGCGGTCGAAACCTCCGCCGGCGTACGCCCTTCGAGCCCCTGATGCGGCCGCTCCGTGTTCGCGTAGCGTCGGTACTCGTTCGAGGTAGAACTGAAGGGTCTCGGTCGCCATCACACTGTCGAGGCCGAGGGCTACCACTATAAGGGCACGATGTACGTGAGCCTCTCGGGTGCCGCCGCTGCGGCCGCGACGGACTGAGTTGCTCAGTCTCGGCCGCCCCGGGACGCCATGGGCGCGACAGCACCCCAAGCACTGGACGAAAGTGATCGAGGTTGAAATGCAGGAATGCCTCGCGCGTACCGATGTTCGTCGCTCGAAGGGGGCCTTCCATGACACCGCTCACATCGCTGTGTGCGTTCGCGCTCCTCGCCGCTGCGCCCGAAGGCGGCACCATCAGCATCACCACCGCTTCCCCGGAGGCCGCGGCCGACTATGTCGAGGCTTTCGATCAGCTCTTCGCCGGACATGGCGATCGCGCGCGCGCCGCCGCGAAGAAGGCCCTCTCTCGCGATCCGAACCTGCTGCTCGCCCAGGCGCTGCTCTACGCCATCACCCCGGGCACGGAATCGACGCAGAAAGTGGACGCCGCAGCGGAGGCGGGAGCGTCGTTGCCGGAGGCGGAGCGGACCGAGCTGGCCGCCTGGGCCGCCGCCAAGCATGCCGATTCCGAGAAGGCCCGCGCGCTGCAACTGAAGCTGGTCGAGCTCGCACCCCGCGACTGGCGCGCCCACGTCTACGTCGGCACGACGGAGTTCTTCCTCGGGCACAAGGCGGAAGAGGCCAAAGAGCACCTCCGCGAGGCGGCAGCGCTGAATCCGAAGGCGGTCTCCGTGTGGGCCACGCTGGCCGCCATCGCGATCGAGCATGGAGACAGGGCCGGCGCCGCCGAGGCGCAGAAGAAGGTGGCCGACATGCGGCCCGACGATCCGGCCGCGCAGTCCGACTACGCGTATGCGCTGATCACCGCTGGCAACCTGGACGAGGCGGAGCGGACTGCGCGCAGGGCCGCGGCGCTGCCCAACGCGGACGCGAAGCCGCTCGCCGCGCTGGCCAACGTGGAGTACTACCGGTCGCAGTACGCCCGCGCCCACCGCGATCTGGCCAAGGCGCGCTCGCTCTCCAAGGACGACTTCGAGCGGATGGGGCTGATGCTCTTCGAGCTGCTCGGCTATACGGCCGAAGGGAAGTATGAGGGCGCGATGCAGGCCGCGAGCGCGCTGGAGAAGGAGGCGCGCGCCCGGAAGAACCCGAACTTCTACGTTGTGGCGGCGATGAACCGTTCGTTTGCGGCGAGCCTTCTCGGCAAGTACGGCGAAGGCCAGAAGCACGCGGCGGAGGCGCTGGCGCGCATCGAGAAGGAGCCGCTCTCGGATGCCGGCCGTACGGGACTGAAGCGCGGTACCTGGATCGCGGCCATGTGGGCGCAGGGCTTTGGGAAGAACATTGCGGAGGCGGAGAAGACGCTCGCCAGGCTCGAGAAGGACGCGGCGGAGTCGCCGAACGACCTCAACGTCCAGTCGGCGGCGTGGTGGGGCCGGGGAGTCCTCAAACTCGTGAACGGCGACGCGAAGTCGGCGGCGGAAGAGATGCAGAAATGCGTGCCGACGTTCGACCTCTGCCACTTCCATCAGGCCATCGCACAGGAGAGGGCCGGCGACAAGGCCGGCGCGCAGGCGACGCGGGCGACCTTGCTGGCGCAGCAGCGTTCACAGGATGCGTTCTTCTTGTCGCTGCGATCGCAGCTGGTGAAGAAGCAAGTGCGAACGGCCGCCGCCGGCCCCGCCTCGGTCAACGCAAATTGAGACCTTCGGCATCTTGGGCCGATATCCGATATCGCGACGCGGTTGGTCCGCAAGCTCATGCTAATGGCGGCGCAGGTGGATACGGCGGCTCAGGAGGTCGCGGGCACGCGGGCGGCGATTCTCCAGGCGCGCCTGGTAGCCCGGGTCTCGGCGGCTCTGTAGACCCCAGAACCTTCTAGCGATGGATCCCTCGATCGATTTCCGACGGGACGTCCAGTTTCCGGACAGGTTCCTGCACCGAGCCGCGCGAAAAACCGCAGCCGGCGGCGTTTCGTCGTGGCCTTGGAATTGCTGACGTGCGTGGCAGCAGGAGTGCCACATGGGCCTGTTGCCACGGGCGTCGATGCTCGCCGTCATCGCGCTGATCGGCTGCCGCTCGGCCGCCGCGAAGAGCCCGGCCGCGCCTCCGCCGGCGTACGGTCCGTATCCCCCGGGCATCGCTCCGGCGGACCTCGATTCCGAGACTCAGCGGGTCCGGCGCGAGGTCCAGGGCCTGTTCGAACAGGCCCTCGCCGAGGCGAACTCGCTGCCGCCGCCGGTCGTCACGGGGCAGCCTCCGAGAGAGCAGGGCTCCGGGTACCGGGCGATCCAAACGCTCGGGAAGCTGATGAACTACGACGAGAACATGTCTCCGTTCCGCAATGTGTCGTGCGCCTCCTGCCACATGCCGTACGCCGCGTTCGGCGGTCCCATTCCGTCGGTGAACCTCACGATGATCGCGTATCCGGGGACCTACCATTTTCGGGCCGGGAAGCGGACGGCGCAGCGCTATGCCTACTCGCCCTGGTTCCCCGTGCTCCAGTACGACGCGACGGCGGGCGCATTCTTCGGGGGCAACTTCTGGGACTCGCGGGCGACGGGATACCGCCTGCAAAATCCCGACGCCGAGCAGGCCCAAGGCCCCCCGGTCGATACGCAGGAGATGGGCTTCCCCGACGCCGGGTGCATCGCGTTCCGGCTGGCCCAGTCCAGGTATCGAAACCTGTTCGAGCGCGTCTGGGGCGTCGGGTCGCTCGACATCGCCTTCCCGCCGGGCGTCGAGCAGATCTGCTCGACGCCCGGCGGCGCCGCGGCGTTCGGCAAGAACGCGACGCCCGTGAAGCTCACCCCGGGGGATCGCACGCGCGCGAACGTCGTCTTCGACCGCTGGGCGCAGTCGCTGGACGCCTTCGAGCGATCGTCCGAGGTGAGCCCGTTCACCTCGAAGTTCGATGCGTTCCTCGCGGGAAACTACACGATGACTCGGGAGGAAAAGGCCGGCTACGACCTGTTCCGCGGCCGAGGCAATTGCAACTCCTGCCACATCGACGGAAGGGGCACGACGCTCAAGCCTGGTCAGACGGACATCGGCACGGCAGCCGGGGCGATTCCGCTGTTCACCTGCTTCGGCTCTGCGAACGAGGGCGTTCCGCTGAATCCGCGAACGGCGATCTATTACCAGACGAAACCGGACGCGTTCGGGTTCGTGCCGAATCCCGACGGATTCGCTTACCGCGATCTCGGCATGGGCACGTATCTGCGCGGCGGTTCGTCGAGCCCGAATCCGAACTCCGACTGGACTCCGCTCGCCCCCAAGGTGGACGGCCAGTTCCAGGTCTCGACGGCGCGCAACGTCGGCCTGGCTCCGTCGCAATGTCCGACGACGGAAGCTCCGGGACCGTACTTCCAGAAGGAGTTCTTCCACAACGGCTACATCAAGAGCCTCAAGCAGCTCGTGCACTTCTACAATACGCGCGATTTGTACGCCTACCTGGTCACGTCGGGTCACTGCCCGCCGGGCACGACGGAGAAGGTCGACTGCTGGCCCATGCCCGAGGTGAAGAACAACATGGACATGACGGTCGGCAATCTCGGTTTGACGGACGAGGAGGAGAACCAGATCGTCGCGTTCCTGCAAACGCTCAGCGACGGCTATACGAAGCCGTACCCGAACGCCGACAAGTTCACGGGCCGGTGCAGCACCGGCGGATCCGCGTCCACGCAGGGCAACGAGAGCCTCGTCCCCACCCCGGATCTGCCTCCTTGCGCCGATCACCTCTGCGCCGTCGCGCCGGTTCCCAACCCCGCGATCCGGTAACCGGAGCATCCCGGACCCACGAATGCAGCGACTCGCGGTCACTCTCGCGCTCCTCGCCGTGGTGACGCTCTCCAGGCCGGCCGTCGCCCAGGTGCCTCCACCGGTGAAGCGAGCTCCGCGCGTTCGCGTCGTCGACGGGCCGCGCGTCGAGATCGCGACCGGGCATCTGGTCGTGCTCCGGTGGACGACGAACAACCCCGGCGGCTCGGACGTGCACTACGGGGTCGTGCACTACGGCACCGACCGCGCGCACCTGGGTCGGACGGCGAAGTCTCCCATCCGGCTCAACCACGAGCACCCGTACACGACGTTCCGCGTGCGCCTCGACGATCTCGCTCCGCGCACGACCTACTACTACTGGGTCGACTGCGAGGAGAGCAGCGGCGAGAGCGACGGAGTGAAGGGCGCGGTCCACGAGTTCACGACGCCGCGCGCGGGCGAGCGGAACGCGGCGTACGTTCGTCGAATGGCGCCGAGATGACTCCGACTGGGGAAGGCGACTCCAGCGGGGCGATCGGCGCAACGTTGCCCGGACAATGAAGCCGATGTCGTCGCGCTGCCTCGGGTCGGTGGGCTGCATCATCGCTACGAGTGGCGCGTAGCCGCGTAAGAGGGCTATCGCGTGCTCGTCCTACGTGGAAGCCGTGTTGCGTTCCCGTCGCCGCTCGAGGGCGCTCCGCGACAGCCGGCTCCAGCGGGGCAGAGCCCAGCCAATGCGAAATTCGCGACGCGCTCATCGGTCGGTATCGCGCGAACCCGCATTCGCACGTTCGGGTGCGAGTCTGCGCCCGGATGGAGTTCCGGCGAGGTGCAGGCGACGGCACGAACAGGGCGCAGCTTTACGATCCGGCGACGGGTAGCTTCGGGCCAACCGGCAGCATGGTCGAGGTTCGCGGTGGTCCCCAGGCGACGCTCCTGATGAACGGGCTCGTGCTCGTGATCGGAGGCCAGGGCCCTCCCTACGGCGCCGCCCTGGCCACTGCTGAACTCTATGCTCCCGATGATGGCGTCTTCAGGTCCACCGGCGCGATGACCGGGTGCCATTGGGCCGCAACGCTGTTGAGTAACGGAATGGTCCTCGTCGTCGGCAGCACGTACTCCGCGCGGTTGCGACGGTGGAGAGCAGGCGCAGACAAGACACATGTGGCCTGATAATGCTTCGCAAAAGGTGTCTGCTCGCGTTCGTGAATCACTCAATTCTGCCGGCGGCACGACATCCCAAAGGAGAAAGGAGGACGGCATGGAAGGCGAATACGAGGCGCGGCGCACAGGACGGCGTAACCTGCTCCGCGGGGCGCTCGCCGCGGCCTCAATGGGCGCACCTTCGCTCGCCGGGTGCGCCACGGCCGCATCCGCCCAGCGCAGCGGAGTCATACAGGCGCCGGTGGGCGGCAGCGACGAGCCATACCCGATTCCGTGGCTGGACAAGAACGGCAGCCACAACCAAGCGGGCCCTGGGATGGAGCCATCCAGCATCTACCACTTCAAGGGTCGCATCGCCCGCGCCGCCGAATTCATCGGGTCGGGCGTGGACGGCGCCGGCAACCGGCTCGCCTTTGGCTCGAGGACGACGGACAACTCGTTCATGCAGGGCGAGTGCTGGACCCCGCAAAGGGTGGCGCGCCGCGGCGCATGGTCGCACCTCTGACTCACGCTTTTCCGGGGACAGGCTGTCCCCGAGAACCAGGTGCACGACTTTCACCCCCCAATCCGGCAGAGCGGGTTGTACTGGGTGGTCGACGTGCCGGAACGCGGGCTCGATGTTTCGGCGGACGGCCGATCGGCGTCTCTGCGGTTGACGCGCGTCGAGGTCATCGATCAGCCGCGTTGGCCCGCGCCCGACGCAGAAGGCCTTCCCGCGTCGCTGGACATCACCATGCGCTGGATCGCGACCGACGAACCTGTAGTGATCGAAGATCCCGGCAAGCAGTTCCGATTCCAGGGCTGGAAGGCGCACTGCGAGCTCGAAGCGCGCGTCGAAGTCCCATCGATCCGGTTCACCTGGAAATCCGACGCCATCGAGACCTCGCGAGCGGACTTCGCTTTGATCGGCGAAGAGGCGAACGGAAAGTACTACTTGCAACAGCATTCAGTCGCAGGAGCAATCGTGGGCACACAACCGGCTGTTCCGTCAGCCGACGGAGTGATCTCCAAACCCAGCCCGTACTCCGTCGACGAAACGATTCGGCGCCTCGAAGAAGTCGTGCGCGGCAAAGGCCTTACCGTTTTTGCTCGGATTGATCACCGCTCCGGAGCGAGCGAAGTGGGCCTCGACATGCAGGATGAGCAGGTGCTCATCTTTGGCAATCCGCGGGCAGGAACACCGTTGATGGTTGCGCGACCTCTCGTGGGCATCGACCTGCCACTCCGGGTGCTCGTCTGGCGCGCATCGGATGGCCGCGTGTGGGCCAGCTACCATGACAGTGTTTTCATCTCCAGGCGATATGGCCTCCCGGATGGCCTCGAAAAGAACCTCGCTGGTGTGGCGGCGCTGGTTGATGCAGCGCTGCGCTGAAGCGAGTCGGTCGTGGCCGTGCCGCCTCCTGAGCGCGCTCATCGCGCTTTTCAAAGACGCTGCCGTCCTGCTTGCGGACGCAGTGTGCCCAGCCAGCCAGCGGACGCCGCAAGTGCGCGGAGTACAGGTTGTCCATGCTGCGCGCGGGAAACAGCCATGGTCCCCTTGGTCCATGCTACCTGCGGGATAGCGGCTCGGCGCGCAAGATCGCGCGCTTCAGATCCGGTCTGCCTCGACAGATCGCGCACTTCTGCGCGATGCCACTGCCATAGCGCGCCCGGCGCTTCCGAGAGGCCGGGTTCGATTCCCGCCGACTCGACCAATCTTCTCGTCTCGTTCTCGTTAGTTGGCCGACGGGTGGTGCCCGTTGCCATGGAATTGCCATGCCGATCGAGCAGCTGCACCACACCGCGTCCGACTTCCGGGCTCAGGTGCGAGTAGAGCAAGGTCATCTCGATCGTCGCGTGGCCCATCAGCTCCTGCACCGCGTTGAGCGGCACGCCCTTCATCACCAGGTGCGAGGCGAAGGTGTGCCGCAGGACGTGCCAGCTGATCTTGCGCAGTCCCGCCTTCTTGCAGGCGCGCCACATCGGGCCACTTGCACTCGTTCTCCTTGAAGGCGCGGCCGCCCTCCGCGCAGAAGACCAGCTCGCCTCTGAGGTGCCGCTGGGTCTTGAGCGCTGAGAGCGCGTCGCCGCTGAGCGGGAGCTCGCGGTTACGGCCGCTCTTCGGCGTCCCCACATGCCCGCGCCAGTCGCAGCGCCGCACCGCGAGCCGGCCCGCGACCAGGTCGACGTCGTGCCAGTGCAAGGCCCGCAGCTCGCCGATACGCAAGCCGGTGCGCAACCGCCAGCGTGAACATCGGCCGCCACTTCGGATCGGCCGTGTGGAGGAGCTGTATCTGGCACTCGCAGAGAGACACGGTTCAGCACGGGCTCTGTTCGCATGGACTGCGGCGCACGCGACAGATCTTCCCTGGCAGGAGCTCAACCTCCGGACTGGCCGCGTCGAGGAGGTACGGCTACGCCGCCTTCATGCTCGACCCGGACGGCCACAACGTCGAGGCGGTGACCTGGGACGAGGAGCTGCCGAAGCCGCGGCGCGCCGGGTCGAAGGCCGGCGGCGCCGTGGCAAGGCAAAGCGTGCGCGGCGGACCTAATCGTCGCGCGGTGCGCCGAAGACGGCGATGCAGCCGTCCAGGCAAGCGGGGAAGACGTTGTTCGCCGGCAGGGGCACGAAGACGTGGTTGTCGTGGGGATTGGCCGCCAGCGAATGCGCCGTTCCGCGCGGAGGTGGCGAGCTCGCCGGCGTGTTGAAGGTTGGGACGACCTGGACCAGCGTCTGATCGTCTGCATCGATGACGCCGAGCACGGGACCGCCGGGGTTGTTGCGGGAGGCCGTGTAGTACCGACCGTCGCCCTCGTTGAACCACACCTCGTCCGAGCCGCCGACGCCCGCGACGACGCGGTCGATCTTGCCCGTCTTCGCGTCCATGATGACCTGGGAGGGAGCGGCGGTGGTGGGGCTCGCGGACGTCCACGGATTGCCCGCCGTATCGAAGACGGCGCTGCAACCCAGGAGCAGATCCTGGCGGGGGCCCAAGCTGAGCCCGGCGGGCTGGCAGTTCTGCACGCGGAAGAGCGTCTCGAGGACGCCCTTGGTGCTGATCCTGCCGACGGCGCCGTCCGAGACGTTGCCGTTCAGCTCGGGGATCGAGATGTAGAACTTGCCGGTCCCTGCGTCCCACACCGGCTGCTCGGCGCCGTTGGTCGCGTCGGTGAACGTGATCCTGCTCAGGACGGTCAATTTGCCGGTCTTGTCCACCTTGATGAGCGTGGCGAACGGCGGGCTGTCGGCGTTGTTCACCGGGAGAAGGAGCCCGTCCTGCGGATCGTACGCGAGCTCGTCGGCACGCAGGCCCGGGGCTCCGCCGGTGGAAACCTCGGACACCACGGTGTCCGTCCGCAGATCGATGGAAACGATGCGGCTGTTCGCGTCGGTGACGAACAAGAAGTGCCCGGAGATCACGACGCCGTTGGGCCCGGAGGTGTCGTTGTTCCCCGTGAAGCCCTTGAAATTGGCCCTGATCTGTCTGACGAAGACGTTCCTCCTGGCGTCGACCACGTCGATCGCCTTGTCGGAACGATCCGCCAGGTAATAGAGCTGCGTCTCGGGATCGACGAAGCTGATGTCGAACACCACCAGGTGGTTCGGAGCAGGAACCGGAACCGTGGTGAGCAACCTGACCGCCCCGCCATGCTCCGAGCCACCGGCGCGCGCGGCTCCGGCAAACAGGGCAACGAAGACGCTCATCGCCAGCGTGAACCAGCACTTCCGTTTCATGGGAGGCTCCTTCTCAATCGCCGTCGACGTGGTCGACGATGGCCAGTCCGTAGGGATCGTTGCCGACTCCGGTAACGGTCGCGACTTGCGCACGTGAACGCAGGTCGATGACGAAGAGAGTGCCGCTGGCGGCAGCGGTGGGCGCCTGCCGGGCGCCGCCGGACACCACGGCATAGCGGCCGTCGGAGGTCACTGCGATTCCCTTGGGGCGCGCCGGCAGGCCATCGGCACGGACGAGTGGGATCCGCGTTTCGGCGCCCGGCTTGTGGGCCAGCGCGCGGCCGAGGTCCACGACCGACACGTTGTTGGTCCGGAAATTGGCCACCACGATGCTCTTGCCGTCGGGAGTCCAAGCGACGTTGAACGGCCTCGCCCCGGCGCTGGGGTCGTCCGTCCCCACCTGCACGCGCGCGGCCTCCGCGTTGGCGGATCCCTTGCGCGCGAGGTCGATGTCGATGATCGAGATGGTGTTCCCCTCGAAGTCGATGCGGTTGCTCTCCCGCGAGGTCACGGCGATGAATTTGCCGTTGGGGCTGGCCTTGATTCCGAAGGGCCCGGACTGCACCGGGATGCGAGGCGCGACCTCGATCACCTTGGAGCCGGCGAGCGCGCCGTCGAGATCCATGATGGAGACGTCCTCGGTCCCTGCGTTCCCCGAGACGAGGTAGGTCTTCCCGTCGCTTCCGTGCGCCAGGGCGAGGCCTTCGGGGTCGGGCCAGCAACCGAAGGCGAGGTCGAGCGAGAGGAACGGAACCGTGGGCGGCGGCGTGGGCGAGACGAACGGGACGGGGAAGGAGGGGCATGGCGAGGTCAACTGCCGCGTTCCCACTCCGACCAGGGCCATCTCGATCTGGCCCACCAGGCCGCCGGTCCTGCGATCGATGAGCCCGATCCGATTGGAGCCGTCCTCGCTCAGCCAGTTCTCCGAATACCCCGCGATGATCAGATCGGGCAGGATGACGAGGCCGACTCCCCCGAACCAACCGCCGTCGAAGACGTGCTCGAGGGCGGCATCGGTGTCGTCGAGCCTCCGGTCCAGCATCTTGCGGACGGTCATCACCGCCACGCTGGCGCGGCCTCCGTGCTGGAGGAACTCGGCGTTGTCGACCGCGCCGTGGTGGTTCATGACGAACGCGGTCTTCTGGTCGTCGCTGAGCACGATGTTGGCCGGGTCACCGAGGCGCCGGCCGTCGAGATGGCGCGGCGAAGTGAGCGATCGGCTCACGATCGCGTTCAGCGTATTGTTGTTGCGCGGCGACAGCGCGGCCTTGAGATCGATCGCGTAGATGCGCGGGTCGCGCCGGCCGGTCGCCAGGACGAACGGATCGGCCAGGGCGCTCCCGGCGGCCAACAGCGCCAGGCCAGCCAACGCAACGTGGATGGACATCGAGCCTCGACGCACGTTCATGCTTGCTCCGCTAGCGGCACACGGCCGCAGCCTGTACCGCCCGAAGATTTGTTTTTTGGTGAGCCGGCCGCCACGAAGCCCCGTGGCCGCTTTGCGAAGCAAGACGCGGCGCGTCTCGCCCATCGCCAACGGGCGACCTTCGCCGGATTGCAAATCGAAATCCCGAGCGGACCGGCAGAGATGGTGGCCGCGCTAGGTTGTTTCGCCGGTCAGGACCGATCGGTCGCCTGCTCCTGCAGATAGGACGGAGGTCCCTGCGCGGCGGAGGGTAGTGCCTTCCCGGCGCGCTCTGCCAGGCTGGTCGCGAGGAGCCAGAAGGAGGGCGAGGCGACAGAAGTTAGCTTATGCGTCCTTCCTGCCTCCGGTTGCCGTCTCAATCGTCGTCGAAGAAGTCGAGCGGGATCGCATGTCAACCGAGTAGGTCTACTCCGCAGCCCAGACGCCCTGGGCGTTGCCGAGCGCCTGGCGCCTCCACGAGAAATCTTGCTCGATCGCTGTCGCGCGCCCGACCGAGCTGCGCGGGGCTACCACGAGCGTCGTGCACCGCCTCGCCCTGGTCAATCCGCCGACTGTGGCTGTCGGACAACTGCACAGTGCGACGATGCGGACGTCTCTCCGAGAGCGAAACTCTGCACTTCCTCGGCTGGCGTGGTGGCTGCAAGACGGCCTGGACGGGAGTGGGCAACCAGGAGAACAGGATGATGAACTTCAGATCAGGTACTCAGCATGCGGTGATGGTGGGCCTGCTTGTGATGTCGTGCATCGCCAGCAACGCCTACGCGGACGACGTCAGCGATGCAAAGGAGACGCTCAACACCTTGAAGAAGACCGACCCAGGCCTTGCTCGCTTCTTCAAGGGCTCGGTTGGCTACGCTGTCTTTCCCACAGTCGCCAAGGGTGGCCTCGGAGTTGGTGCCGCACACGGGTCGGGCGTTCTCTATGAGGGCGGCGTGCCGGTGGGCGGGGCGTCGCTCACTCAAGTCACCGTTGGCGCCCAAATTGGCGGCCAGGAGTACACAGAGATCATCTTCTTCCAGACAGGAAAAGTGCTCTCCGACTTCAAAGGGGGCAACTTCGCCTTCTCGGGCCAGGCCAGTAGCGTCGCGTTGTCCGCCGGGGCCTCAGCCAACGCAGATTACCAGCGGGGAGTGGCGGTCTTTACCGCTACAAAAGGCGGGCTGATGCTCGAGGCTAGCGTCGGCGGGCAGAAGTTCAGCTACACACCATTCGCAAAAAAGAAGGTGAGCGAGGGCCGAACACCGTAACGAAGATGGGGACAACATGGCCGCATCACCGACGTCCGTTTCTCCAGTACCTCGCGCGCGGCCTCGGGGACGGCCTGCGGCGGCGGCTGCGGAGCTTCGATGCCGTGCCCGTCGAAGCGGATCAAGAGCGGCGATCCATTTGAGCAACTGGACCTGGACTCCTTCGGGAATCGCTTTCTGGTCGCGCGGGTCCAGCCAGTGGAGCCTTCCCCCTTCGATGCGCGTCGCGTCCCGCGCCAGCCGCAGCGAGGCCGGCGTCAAATCCGCGACGTGACGCCCCTCGCGCCAGAGCGCGCCCAGCTTGATCTCGTCCGAGTCGGGCAAGGGATCGAGCACCAGTGCCGCAGCCGCGTCTGGCGAGACGAATCGCATCTGCTTGCGCGTCGCTATGCACGCATCGGCCGACCAGAGTCTCTGCGCTCCCAGCGCGGCCGAGACCCGGCACTGCCCGCGCGCGGTGGCCGTCTGGCGCACTTCCGCCAGCGCTCCGGTTCCAGTCTCAGACACGCTCGACCAGAAGAGATGCGCCAGCTCCTGCCCGGCGGAGCCTCTTCGGCCGCGGCCGCGGACGGCGCCTGTGGGGCGGCCGCAGCAGCGGGCGGATCTTTACTCTCCAGAGTTCGAACGGATGTTCACGTTGGTCCAGCGTGTGCGCGGCCGCCTCTCGCCCCTGACGCGGACGCAAGAAGGCCCGGTCGCCTCGCGGCAACCGGGCCCGATGCATCGGTTCAGCAGCTAGTGGTTGCCGTTGTTGCCGCCTCCGCCACCGTTGTCCCCGCCGCCGCCGTGGTCGCCACCGCTGTTGTCGTCATCGCAGTGGTTGTCGTGGCGGTGCTTGCCGCTGCCACACTTCGTCTTCTTTCCCTTGGCGCAGACCTCGTCGTCGCTGCACTGGTTCCCGCAGGAGCCACAGTTGCTCCGGTCATTGTCGGTGTCGCCACAAGACCGGCCATTCGCGACGCAAGCGTTGCCCTCGCGATGATACCCGTTGCCGCAGCGCACGTGCCCGCCCCGCTCGCAGACCTCATCGTCGCCGCAGCGATTGCCGCAAGCGCCGCAGTTGTTGCGGTCGTTGTCCGTGTCGCCGCAGGTATCGCCATTCGGCACGCAGCGGTTCCCGTCGCGGTGGGAGCCAGCGGCGCAGCGGATCCGGTGCCCGTGCTCGCAGACTTCGTCGTCGCCGCAGCGGTTGCCGCATCCGCCACAATTCTCGCGATCGCCATCCGTGTCGCCGCAGGACGGCGCGTTGCGGACGCAGGCGTTCCCCTCGCGGTGGTAGCCAGCGCCACAACGGACGCGGCGGCCATGCTCGCAGATCTCGTCCTCGCCGCAGCGGTTGCCGCACGCACCGCAGTTGTTGCGGTCGCTGTCGGTATCGCCGCACGAGCTCGCGTTCGGGACGCAAGCGTTGCCTTCCCGGTGGTACCCGGCACCGCAGCGCACGTGGTGGCCCTGCACGCAGATCTCATCTTCGTCGCAGTGGCTGCCGCAGGCGCCGCAGTTGTCGCGGTCGCTGTCCGTGTCCCCACACGAGGTGGAGTTCGCCACGCAGCGATTGCCGTCGCGGTGGTAGCCCGTGCCGCAGCGCACTTTGTGGCCGTGCTCGCAGATCTCGTCGTCCCCGCAGCGATCGCCGCACGCCCCGCAGTTGTCGCGGTTGCTGTCGGTGTCCCCACAAGAGCCGCCGTTCGGGACGCAAGCGTTGCCCTCGCGGTGGTATCCGGACCCGCAGCGGACGCGGTGCCCGTGATCGCAAATCTCGTCCTCGTTGGCGCTGTTGCCGCACGCGCCGCAGTTGTTACGGTCGTTGTCGGTGTCGCCGCAGCGGTTGGCGACGCACTGGTTGCCCTCGCGATGCTCGTTCTGGCCGCAGCGAACGCGCTGCCCATGGTCGCAGATCTCGTCCTCGCTGCTGCTGACGCCGCAGCCGCCGCAGTTGTTGCGATCATTGCTGACGTTCGTCTCGCACCCGTTGGCCGCGTTGCCATCGCAGTTCGCCCAACCGGGATGGCATGACGAGATGTCGCACGAACCATGGCGACAGGCGGAGCTGGCATTGTCGGCCGCGCAGTTGTTGCCGCAAGCGCCGCAGTTCCGGTCGTCGGAGTCGGTGTCGGTGCACGCCCCCGCGCACGAGGTCTGCCCCCTGAGGCAAGCGCTCACGCACACGCCGCTGCTGCAGACCTGGCCGCTGCTGCACGCTTTTCCGCAGACGCCGCAGTTCGCGCTGTCGCTGCTCAAGCGCGCGCAGGCGTCGCCGCAGGCGGTGTACCCGTCGTCGCAGGTAAGCGTGCAGGTCACGCGGCCGTGCTCCGGCGGCTTGGAGCTGTCGCTGCTCCCAGTGTCCGCCGCCGGCGAGACCGTCGGCGCGGCGCTCGCCAGGCTCGCGGCCGCGCCGGAGCCACACGCAAAGAAGGTCAGCGCCGCGGCCGAACATAAGCCGGCCAGCGACGCGAATCGCACCTCGATAGATCTGCTTGTATTGTTCATGTGTCCCCCGCTCGCTGTCAGCGAGCCAGTAAGCCCAGCTAACGCTGTTGGCGGTGGCGGCTAGCGACAAGGCTGCTGCCCAGCGGGACCAGGAACCTCGAGGGTCGCCGGGAGAGGGGGCGAGCGAGCGAGCGGCGGTCTACTTCCGCGCCGGCCTCCTGCGTGGCGAGCAACGAGCACTGGGTGCTGATCGCAAGCTCTCGGGCCAGGTCCGAGTCGCCGCCAGCGAGACGAGCGCGACGCCTGCCGTCAATGGAGAGCCGACGCCGTTGGTTCGTCGGCTCTCAATCACGTCCGCACGGATGCCTGTTTCTTCAGGTCCGTGGACTGAGTGTGTGCGTTGGCTCAGGCATTCATTCCGCCATCAACGGTAAGATTCGCCCCGGTAATGTACGAGGACTCCGGACCGGCGACGAACGCCACCAACGCGGCGACCTCATCAACATGCCCATAGCGGTCGAGTGCTGTGGCGGCCTTCTGAGGCACCGCCCAATCGCCCGCCGCAGGATTCAAATCCGTGTCGATCGGACCCGGCTGGACGTTGTTGACCGTGATGCCCCGGCTTCCGACCTCTCTGGACAACCCCTGGGTAAACATCTTTACGGCTCCCTTCGTGGCCGAGTAGGCCACCAGCCCGGGCGTTAGGACACGCTCGCCCACGGCCGAGCCGGTCATGATGATGCGACCGCCGTTCTTCATGTACTTCAGCGCCGCCTGCGTCGCGGCCAGTGTGCCGCGGACGTTGATGTCGATCACGCGATCCATCTCCTCGAGCGTGGTTTCCTCGAACGTTTTCGGAATGGCTGTGCCCGCATTGTTCACGAGCACATCAAGTCGGCCGAAGGTCGCGACGGTCTTTTCGACCGCGCCCTTGACGGCGCCGACGTCGGCAGCGTCCGCTTGGATCGCGATCGCCTTTCCGCCATCGAGTTCAATCGCTTTGACCACGGAGGAAGCAGCGCTGGCGTCCTTCGCGTACGTGATGGCCACGCTCGCTCCATCCGCGGCCAGACGCTTCGCGATCGCCGCGCCAATGCCTCGGGAACCGCCGGTAACGAGCGCCACTTTATTCGTTAGCTTGGACATAGGATCTCCTTTGGGTTTCTGTGAACAATTCACTGCTCCACTGATTAACTGACTGCGGGCTGGGGTTTCAGAGTTTCGAGCCGCCGTCGACCCGGACTGTGTCGCCGGTGATCCAGCGGGCCTCGTCGGAGGCAAGGAAGGCGACGACTCCGCCGATGTCGTCCGGCTGGGCGACACGCTTCAGGGCTTGCATGCCCAGAGTGAGGTTGCGGCCCAACTCGGTCTTGGCAAAGGCGGACATATCTGTTTCGACGACGCCGGGTGCGACGGCGTTGACGCGGATGCCGCGCTCGCCGAGTGCCGACGCGAAGTGC
>DATBZA010000134.1:0-3621 GCA_036513415.1 Myxococcales bacterium
CGCGAAGAGGTGCAGGTCGACAGCGATGCGATTCAGCTGATCAGCCGGGCCGCCCAGGGCAGCGTGCGCGACGCGCTCTCCCTGCTCGACCAGGCCATGAGCGGCGGTGAACGCCCCGTGACCGTTGTGGCAGCGCGACGCGCCCTCGGCCTCACCGACCCCGCGCTGCTGCACGAGATCATGCGCGCCCTCGCCGGAGCTGACGCTGCGGCCACGCTGCGCACCGCGTCACGCGCGTTCGAGGCGGGCGCGGACCCACGCCAGCTGCTCCGCGACATCTCCCGCCTGGCGCGCGCCGCAGAGCTCACCTCGCTTGGCTACCCGGAGGGCGCCGACGTCGGCCCGGAAGAGGCCGCGCTGGCAGCCGATGTCGCGGCGGTCGCGCCGCCCGGCTTCTGGCTCACAGCCCTGGATCTCTTTGCTGAGGCCGAGATGAACCTGCGCCAGCCGGTGGACGCCCGCCTCCAGGTCGAGTTGTGCCTGCTACGCCTGGTGCGCCCGGCGCTTGACGCCCCCGACGGCGCGGCACTCGCGGCGCTGTCCGCGCGCGTGGCGGCGCTTGAGCATGGTGGTGCCCGGCCGGCGCCGCGCGCTGCTCCAACCGTTGCTCAACCTCCGGAGCCACGCGTTGCTCCGGACGGAGGTCATGAGACAGCCCCGGTGCCGCCGCCGACCGACGAGGACGCCGACGTCGGCGTTGCGATCCCCGTCGACGGTGACGCCGGTGTCGAGGTACGTGTCGAGGGTGACGCTGCTGCGCCGTCGCGCGACCCAGAGACGATCGAATACTGGCGCACCGAATGGCAGATGCTGATCGATGCGGTCAACCGGGTGGATCCGATGTTCGCCGGCGTGCTGCGCAGCTGCAGGCCGGTGGAGGCCGAGCCAGGTCGCTTGGTGATCGGCGCACGGGGCAACTTCCACTACGACCGCATCCGGGATCCGGAGAAGACCGCGGTGCTCGCCACCGCCGTCGCGACTGTCGCGGGGCGGCCCGTCAGCGTCGAAACGCGATTCATTGGTGAGCCGGCGCCGCAGCCTGACACCGCCCCGGGCGCCATGAGCGACGCCACCCAGGCCGTGCTTCAGACGTTCACGGGGAGCCGCGTGACCGCAACCCGGCTGCGCGAACCGGCCCAGGGAGACCCGCCCGCGCCCGGCCGCGGTGCGTAGACTGCTGACGCCGTGCCCAACGTCAATCAGAACATGATGAAACAGCTGCAGCAGATGCAAGCGCGCATGGCCAAGCTGCAGGAAGAGCTGGGCGAACTCACCGTCGGCGGCAGCGCGGGCGGCGGCGTCGTGACCGTCACCGCTGACGGTCATCAGCGCGTTCGCGAGGTAGTCATCCAGCCGGAAGCGCTGGAGGAGGGAGCTGAGCTGCTCTCGGATCTCGTGCTAGCCGCGTGCAACGACGCCCTGGAGAAGTCGCGCGAGCTCGCCGCGTCTCACATGGGGCAGTTGACTGCCGGGCTCGGTCTTCCGCCGGGGCTCATCTGAGCCGGACCATCTCGCCGCAGGGGTAAGCGTGCCACTGGTACCCGAGGCGGTCGAGCGCCTCATCGCCGAATTCGGCCGGCTACCCGGGGTTGGGCCCAAGACCGCCCAACGGCTGACCTTCTTCTGTCTCCGGGCGCCTGCCGAGGTATCCCAGCGCCTGAGCGGGGCACTCGGCGACCTGCACGAGGCGGTGCGGCCCTGCTCGCGCTGCTACTTCATCGCCCAGGGAGAGCTGTGCGCCATCTGCTCGGACGCGCGGCGCGATGCCACCCAGATCTGCGTGGTCGAAGAGCCGCTCGACGTGCTCGCGATCGAGCGCAGCGGCGAGTTCCACGGCCTGTACCACGTGCTCGGTGGAGCGCTTTCGCCGATGGACGGGATCGGACCCGACGAACTCCGCATTGCCGAGTTGGAGCGACGGCTCAGCGGCGGTGAGATCCGCGAGGTGGTGATCGCCACCGACCCGGACGTCGAGGGTGAGGCGACTGCCTTCTACCTCGGGGAGCGGCTGGCCGCGCCAGGGGTCACGGTCTCCCGGCTGGCCCACGGCCTCCCCGCGGGCACTGATCTCGAGTACGCCGACGAGCTGACGGTGGCCCGGGCGTTCACCGGGCGCCGCGCGATGTAGCCGATGAGTTCGGGTCCGCTCGGCGGTCTTGGTTGGTGAAGCTGGAAATCACAGGAGATAGCGATGACCGAGACCAAGCGGACAACCCGGATCACGCAGGTGGGGACGGTGATCATCCCCGTCAGCGACCAGGAGAAGGCGCTCGAGTTCTATGTGGGGACGCTCGGGTTCGAGAAGCGGATGGATGCTCCGTTCGGCGCGGGTGACCGCTGGATCGAAGTGGCGCCGCCCGGCGCGGCGACGACGATCGCCCTCGTTCCCCTGCGTGAGGGTGAGCCCACAGACATCGTGGTGAGCTTTGCGACCGAGGACGCCGAGGCAGACCACACGGAGCTGCTCGCCCGGGGCGTCGAGGCCGACGCGGCGGTCCTTCGTTGGGACTACGTCCCACCGATGTTCTCGTTCCGCGACCCGGACGGCAACCGGTTCCGGATGGTGGAGCGGCAGTAAGGGCCGGGCTCGGCGCGCACTTGCGCGTGACGCATTTGACCGGGGGCTTCTGCAGAGGTAGACTATGCGATTCGCGCGCCTGGATATCGATCCCTGCGCCGAGAACGCTGTCAGAGGCCTTCAAACGCTTCGACACGCGCAATGCGCACCTTGACAATTGAAGAGTGGAGACGACTTTCCGCGAAGGCCCCGGGCCGTGCGCAAGCACGGACCAAACGTGGGGACCTCGTCAACTTGTCTTCGTCCCGGTTTACCGGGAGACGACATAAACATGGAGAGTTTGATCCTGGCTCAGGATTAACGCTGGCGGCGTGCATGAAACATGCAAGTCGAGCGCGGTAAACAGCGGGGTAACCTGCTGTTTATCTAGCGGCGCACGGGTGAGTAACACGTGAGCAACCTACCTTCGAGTCGGGGATAGCCCTGGGAAACCAGGATTAATACCCAATGTGGTCACGACTGGACATCCAGTTGTGAGTAAAGGCGAAAGCCGCTCGATGACGGGCTCGCGGCCTATTAGCTTGTTGGTGGGGTAACGGCCTACCAAGGCGATGATGGGTAGCTGGTCTGAGAGGACGACCAGCCACACTGGGACTGAGACACGGCCCAGACTCCTACGGGAGGCAGCAGTTAGGAATTTTCCGCAATGGGCGCAAGCCTGACGGAGCAACGCCGCGTGGGTGATGAAGACCTTCGGGTTGTAAAGCCCTGTCGGAGGGGAAGAACACTGACGGTACCCTCCAAGAAAGCCCCGGCTAACTACGTGCCAGCAGCCGCGGTAATACGTAGGGGGCGAGCGTTATCCGGATTTACTGGGCGTAAAGCGCGTTAAGGCGGCCGGCAAAGTTGGTTGTGAAATTTCAGGGCTCAACCCTGAAACTGCATCCAATACTGGTCGGCTGGAGTGCGAGAGAGGAAGGTGGAATTCCCGGTGTAGTAGTGAAATGCGTAGATATCGGGAGGAACACCAGTGGCGAAGGCGGCCTTCTGGCTCGCAACTGACGCTGTAGCGCGAAAGCGTGGGGAGCGAACGGGATTAGATA
>DATBZA010000135.1:0-32454 GCA_036513415.1 Myxococcales bacterium
GGCGCACCTGTACACGTCGAGTTTTTGAAAGCTGAGCATGAACGCTGTGTACCAGGCACACCCGACATGCCCGGCGGTCGTCCACCGCCACGTCGCCGTCGCCGTCGCCGTCCACGCACACGACAACGTCAACGACGACGACCACGTCAATCGCTTAACTGAGCAGCATTGGGGCTAGGCGTCGCCAGTCCCCACCGTCACGTCCCAGGTGTCGCCGCTCTGGAGCAGCGCCTCCAAGGTCGCCGGTCCTTTCGTCGCCTTCTCCGCCTCGCGCTCCTGCTCGCGGGCGAGCTGATCCACGGTGGGCTGTTCGACGGCGCGCAGCACGCCCATCACCTGCGGCCAGGGTGGCTCGAGCGCCGCGAGCGCCAGGGGAAGCGAGAGATTGTCGCGCGCCTCGTCGTGCACGACCGCGCCCTCCGCCGCGCCCATCTCCAGCGTGAACCCGCCGCCGATGCGCAGGCCCTTGTCCTTGCCCTTGCCGTAGACCAGGGGCTTGCCGTGGTCGAGCTTGAGCAGCCGCTCGTCGCGGACGTCCTTCTCGCTCCATTCGTCGAAGGCGCCGTCGTTGAAGACCACGCAGTTCTGCCAGATCTCGACGAACGCGGCTCCTTTGTGGGCCGCCGCCCGCTTGATCACGCTGGTCATGTGCGGCATGTCGTTCGCGGTGGTCCGCGCCACGAACGTCGCGCCGGCGCCCAGCGCGAGCGAGAGCGGGTTGAACGGCCGGTCCACCGTCCCGAAGGGCGAGCTCTTGGTCTTCTTTCCCAGCTCGCTGGTGGGAGAGGCCTGTCCCTTGGTCAGTCCGTAGATCCGGTTGTCGAAGAGCAGGATCTTGAGGTCCACGTTCCGGCGCAGGGCATGGATCAGGTGATTGCCACCGATCGAGAGCCCGTCGCCGTCGCCGGTCACGACCCAGACCGCGAGGTCCGGGTTCGACATCTTCAGCCCGGTGGCGATGGCCGGCGCGCGCCCGTGGATGCTGTGGAACCCGTACGTGTTCATGTAGTACGGAAATCGCGAGGCGCAGCCGATCCCGCTGATGAACACGATCTTCTCGCGCGGGACCCCCAGGTCGGGCATGAGCTTCTGCACGCCCGCGAGGATGGCGAAGTCGGCGCACCCCGGGCACCACCTCACCTCCTGGTCTGAGACGAAGTCCTTCTTGGTGAGCTTCACCAGAGGCGCGCTCATCAGGCGATCTCCTTTGCCGCGGGCGGCTGGCTCCGCCGCCCGAGCGATTCGATGGCCGAGCGGACCTCGGCGACGTGGAACGGCTTGCCCTGGATCTTGTTCAGGCCGACCGACTCGATGCCGAGTTGCCCGCGCAGGTGGAGGCGCAGTTGCCCCGTGTTCAGCTCCGGGATCAGCACCGCGCGGTAGCGCGCCACGACGTCGGTCAGATCGTTCGGCAGCGGGAAGACGTGCCGCAGGTGGACGTGCCCGACGCGAAGCCCGCTCTGGCGCGCATCGATCACCGCCTGCGTGATGGACCCGTAGGTGCCGCCCCAGCCGATCACCAGCACCTCGCCTTCCGGATCGTAGTACGGCTCGGTGGGCTCGAATCGGTCGGCGATGCGCTGCAGCTTCTCCGCGCGCGTGCGCACCATCTTCTCGTGGTTCAGCGCGTCGTAGCTGATGTTGCCTGTGAGCGAGTCCTTCTCCAGGCCGCCGATGCGGTGCTCGAGACCCGGCGTGCCCGGAACCACCCAGGGCCGGGCCAGTTTCTCATCACGCCGATAGGGCATGAAGTCCTTGGGGTCGGTGGTGAAGCCGGGGTCGATCTTCGCCAGGCTCTTCACGTCCGGCAGCAGCCAGGGCTCGCTGCCGTTGGCCAGCGATCCGTCGGAGAGCAGGATCACCGGCGTGCGGTAGTCGATGGCGATGCGGCAGGCCTCATAAGCGGTATCGAAGCAGTCCGCGGGCGAGCGGGCGGCGATCACCGGGATCGGGCACTCGCCGTTGCGCCCGTAGACCGCCTGGAAGAGGTCCGACTGCTCCGTCTTGGTGGGCAAGCCGGTGGAAGGACCGCCCCGCTGCACGTTGATGATCACGAGCGGCAGCTCGGTCATGAGCGCGAGGCCCATCGCCTCGGTCTTCAGCGCGATGCCCGGCCCGCTAGATCCGGTGATCCCGAGAGCGCCGGAGAAGGAAGCGCCGATGGCGGCGGAGATGGCGGCGATCTCGTCCTCCGCCTGGAACGTGGTCACCTGGAAGCGGCGGTTCTTCGAGAGCTCGTGGAGGATGTCGCTCGCCGGCGTGATCGGGTAGCTGCCGTAGAACAGCCGCAGGCCCGCCTTCTGCGTGGCGGCGATCAACCCGAGGGCAAGCGCGCTGTTGCCCGTGACGTTGCGGTACTTGCCCGGCTTGAGCCGGGCGGGCTGGATCGAGTACGGCGCCAGCGCCTCGATGGTCTCGCCGTAGTTGTACCCGGCCTTGAACGCGCGCAGGTTGGCTTCCGCCAGCGGCGGGGCCTTCTTGAAGCGCTCCCGGATGGCGTGCTCCTCGCGATCGGTGTCGCGCGAGTAGATCCAGAAGACGAGCCCGAGCGCGTAGAAGTTCTTGCAGCGGCTGGCATCCTTCGTGGAGACGCCGGTGCCCTCCACCGCCTTCCCCACCAGGTGCTCGAAGTCGACCTTGATCACCCGGTAGTTGTCGAGCGACCCGTCGGCGAGCGGATTCGAGCTCCAGCCGGCGCGGTCCAGGTCGCCCTGCTTGAAGGCGGCCTCGTTGAGGATGAGCATCCCGCCCCGCTTCAGATCCGGCAGGTGCACCTTCAGCGCGGCGGGGTTCATGGCGACCAGCGTGTCCGGCTGATCTCCCGCCGAGTACACCTCGTGAGCGGCAAACTGGATCTGGTAGCCGGAGACGCCCGCGGTGGTGCCCGCGGGGGCCCGGATCTCCGCCGGATAATCCGGGAACGTCGCCAGATCGTTGCCATGCAGCGCGGCTTCGCGGGTGAATTCAGTGCCGGTGAGCTGCATGCCATCTCCGGAATCGCCCGCGAAACGCACGACGGCATTCTTGATGTCGACGTACGGCCGGGGGGCGGCGGATTCCGTCATCATTTCCTCCTGCTGGGCAGAACCGACAGGATTGTAACCCGGTTTGGCCGGGTGCGGCGCGTTCTGCGCCAGCGGGCCGAACCTCTTTACGCGATGCGCAATGCCCGGATCAAGGCGAAGGACAAGGCCGCCAGGCAGCCAAATGCCAGAAGCCCGGCGTAGAGGACGCGCAGGCCGGCCCGCCGGAGCATCGCGACCTGCGTGTGCAGGCCCATCGCGGCCATGGCACAGGTCATGAGAAAGATGCTGGAGGTGGAGAGAGCAGCGCGCGACGCGCCCGGCAGGCCTCCGAGCGAGCCCAGGATGCCGAGCGCGAGAAAGCCGAGCACGAACCAGGGGATCGGCGGGTGCTTCAGCGAGTAGCGCACGCCGCGGCCTTCAGTGACCAATCCGAGGACGAGCAAGGCCGGCGCGAGCAGCACGACCCGCGCCAGCTTCACCAGCGTGCCGAGATCGCCGCTGGCGCTGCCCCAGGTGAAGGCGGCGGCGATCACCTGCGCCACCTCGTGGAGCGTCGAGCCGCAGAGGATGGCGAGCTGCGTGACGGTGAGCGGCAGGTGCGGCCCGACCAGGACGTAGAACAGCACCCCGACGGTCCCCAGGATTCCGCAGAGCGCGACCGCGAGGGTCACCTCGTCTTCGTCGGCGCCCGTGACAGAGCCGGCGGCGACCACCGCGCTCGCGCCGCAGATGGAGGTGCCCACCGCGAGGAGGGTCGCCAGCCTGGCGGGAACGGCAAGCAACCGGGCCAGCCAGGCGATTCCGACCAGGCCGGCGCAGATGAGCAGCGCATCGAGCAGCAACACGCGCGGGCCCACCTTCGCGACCAGGGCGAAGTCGAGCCGCGCGCCCATCAGGAAGACGCCGAGCCGCAAGACGGGCCTGGCGCAGAGACGTGAGCCCGCGTCGCTCCAGGGGAGCGGGCCGGCCAGAGCGCGCAGCGCGACGCCCAGGACCAGGGCCAGCGTCAGCGGCCCCAGGATGTGGAGGACGGGCGCGGTCGCGAGCTGCTGCGCCGCGAGCGCGAGACCCAGGCAGAGCAGGATTCCGGGCAGGAGCGAGCGCACCGCGGGCGCCTCATACCACGCGATCCGGACCCCGACCGCATTTCGCCAAGGGAACGTTTCCGCTACTCTGGCCAGGTGGACGCGCCCAGGGTACCGGTGCAGATCGTCGTGCGATCGGATCGCGTGCAAGCGGCGCTGAGGTTCGCGGCGGGCGCCTCGGCGGCCGGTTCGCTGTCGGCCGGCCTCTGCTACCTCTGCGAGCAGCTGGGCGGCATGACCGGA
Organism: Myxococcales bacterium; assembly: GCA_036513415.1. Lineage (GTDB taxonomy): Bacteria > Myxococcota > Myxococcia > Myxococcales > 40CM-4-68-19 > 40CM-4-68-19. Next base: position 4,355 of record DATBZA010000135.1, read on the forward strand.
TCCCCGGTCGCCTCCGTCTACGTGCTGGAAGGCGCCGACGAGCTGGTGCTGCGCGGCACGTTCGGGTTCACCCGCGAAGCCATCGGCGAAGTGCGCATGAAGGTCGGGCAGGGGATCACCGGCACCTGCGTCGAGAGCATGAGCCCGGTCACGGTGAACGACGCGCGCCTGAGCGAGCAGTTCGAGTACTTCCCCCAGCTCGCCGAGGAGCGGTACCCCGCGTTTCTCGCCATTCCGCTGCTCTCCGGCGCGCGTCCCCGCGGCGCGCTGGTCCTGCAACGCGAGGCGGGACCCTTCTCCGAATCCGATCTGCTGCTCGCCATCGGCGCCACCCGCGCGCTGACTGCCTTGATCGACGCGCAGAATCCCGCGGGCGCGCACGTGATCTTGCGTGGCGAGGGCAACCAGCGCGGCCGCTCCCTCGGCGTCGCGACGCTCCTCTCCAGGGCGTTGCCGCGGCGGGATACCCGCAAGGCGTCCGCCGAGCAGCTCGCCGCCGCCTTCGCGGCGGAGCGCGAGGACGTGACGGTGCTTGCCGACCGCGCCCGGTCCGCGCTCACGGTGCCTTGCCGCGAGCTGGAGGAGATCTGCACCACCCTGACCGACGTCCGTCTCGAGGAGCGCGCCCAGGAGCACGTGGCCAAGTACGTGCCGCCTTCGCTCGCCCTGGAGCGGATCGCGGGAGAGGTGGCGCGCTCGCTGGCGCAGCACGGACCGGCGGCACGGCGGGGCGTGGACATCGAGGGGTTTCTCGGCGGGGTCGCGCGCAGGCTGGCGGGGATCGAGCAGCAGCGCGTCCGCCGCGGCGAGCTGGCGATCTCGGTGCACCTGCCCGGAATCGTCGCGCTGCGAAGCTGGGCGGCCGGGGCCACCGGCGCCATCTGCGCCACGCCCCGCGAGGACTCCACCGGGGGCGCGCTGCTGACCGCCCTGAAGATGCCGGTGGTGTGGGGCGTGCGCGACATCTTCGAATCGGTGTCGCAGGGCGATCGGGTCGCGCTGGACAGCGACAGCGGCGAAGTGATCGTCAATCCCAGCGCCGCCCAGGCGGCGGCGTGGCGGCGTTGAACGATGCTGCGCGAGCTGTACGGGCAGCCGCTCTCGCTGCTCACTGACCTGTATCAGCTCAGCATGGCAGCCGCGGCGTGGAAGGCGGGGGTGGAAGATCGCGAGGCCGTCTTCCATCTCGTCTTCCGGCGCCCGCCCTTCAAGTCCGGCTTCACCATCGCGGCCGGCTTGGGGCCCGCGCTCGAGTACGTGCGCCAGCTGCGCTTCACGGACGACGAGGTCCGCTCTCTCGCCCAGCTGCGCGCCGAGTCCGGCGAGCCGATGTTCGAGCGGGCGTTCCTCGATCATATACGGCAGCTGGAGCCGCGCGTCGACATCGACGCCGTGCCCGAGGGGACGGCCGTCTTTCCGCAAGAACCGCTGCTTCGCGTCTCGGGACCGATCGTTCCCTGCATGATCCTGGAATCGCCGCTGCTCAACCTGATCAATTTCCAGACGCTGATCGCCACCAAGGCCGCGCGCGTCTGCCTCGCGGCGCAAGGCGATCCGGTGCTCGAGTTCGGATTGCGGAGGGCGCAGGGCCCGGACGGCGCGCTCAGCGCGGCGCGGGCTGCGTACATCGGCGGCTGCGCCGCCACCTCCAACGTGCTGGCGGGCAAGCTCCTGGGGATCCCCGTCCGCGGCACGCACGCGCACTCCTGGGTGATGTTGTTCGACTCCGAGCGCGAGGCCTTCGACGCATACGCCCGGGCGATGCCGCACAACGTCGTCCTGCTCGTCGACACCTACGACACGCTCCAGGGCGTGCGCAACGCCATCGAGACGGGCAAGCGATTGCGCGCGCAGGGGCGCGACCTGGCCGGGATCCGCCTCGACTCCGGAGACCTGGCCTGGCTGTCCATCGAGGCGCGCAAGCTCCTCGACGCCGCGGGCTTCACCCGGACGGCCATCTATGCCTCCAACGAGCTCGACGAGCACTTGATCGCGAGCCTGAAGCAGCAGGGCGCGAAGATCGGCGCCTGGGGCGTGGGCACCCGGCTGGTCACCGGCGCCGAGGACGCGGCGCTCGGCGGCGTGTTCAAGCTGTCCGCGGTGCGCTTGCCGGGTGGACCCTGGAAGAGGCGCATCAAGCTCTCCGATCGAGGCGACAAGATCTCTGTTCCCGGCATCCTCCAGGTCCGCCGGTTTTCCATGGATGGCGAGTTCGCAGGCGATCTCATCTATGACGTCGAGGATGGAGCGCCCTCGCGCGTGCTGGTGGACATGCTGGACCCGACCCGGCGCAAGACGATCCCAGACGCCGCCGCGCAGGAGGAGATCCTGGTGCCGGTCGCGCGGAGCGGAAAGATCGTCGGTACGCTGCCGGCGCTGGAGGAATCCCGCGCCCGGACCCAGCGGCAGCTCGGGCACCTGCACCCGGGCATCAAGCGGTTCGTCAACCCGCACCAGTATCCGGTCGGGCTGGATCCGAACCTGCACGAGCGGCGCACGCGGATGATCCTCGAGGAGCGCGGCGGATGATCTACGCGACGCCGGCCTATGCGGAGCTGGGCGCGCGGGTCGCGGCGCTGGCCCGGATCCCGACCGGCGAGATCGAGACGCACCTCTTCCCGGACGGGGAGCGCTACCTGCGCCTGCGAAGCGATCCGGCCTCGCGGGACGCGTACGTCCTCGGCGGCACGATCAGCGAAGCGGACACGCTGTTGCTCTACGACCTTGCCTCCGGCGTGGTCGAGGCCGGCGCGCGCAGTTTGACGCTGGTGATACCGTACTTCGGTTACTCGACCATGGAGCGGACGACTTCCCCCAACGAGGTGGTGACGGCGAAGACGCGCGCCCGGCTGCTCTCCAGCATTCCCGCGGCGGGCTCGGGCAGCCGCGTGCTGCTCCTCGATCTGCACACCGAAGGCATCCCGTTCTACTTCGAAGGCTCTCTCCGGCCGGTCCATCTCTCGGCGCAACCGGTGGTGCTGGAGTGTTTGGGGCGGCTGGGTGCCGAAGTGGTGGCGTGCACCGACGCAGGCCGGGCCAAGTGGGTGGAGCGGTTCGCGAACGACCTCGGCATCGCGCCGGCGTTCGTGTTCAAGCGCCGCCACGAGAAGGGAATCGAGGTGACCGCCGTGGCCGCGCAGGTCACCGGGAAGCGCGTCGTGATCTATGACGACCTGGTCCGCAGCGGTGCTTCGCTGCTGGCCGCCGCGCGCGCCTACCGCGACGCGGGAGCCGCCTCCATGGCCGCGGTCGCGACGCACGGCGTGCTCCCTGGCGACGCGGTGGATCGGCTGCGCGGCAGCGGGCTGCTCGACAAGCTGGTGATCACCGACTCGCACCCGCGCGGGCCGGCGCTGCGCAGCGACTTCGTCGAGGTGGTGTCCATCGCGCCGGTCCTCGCCAGCGCGATCAGCGCGTGATCGACCGGATCGCGGCTTCCAGCGCGGCGGGATCGGCGCGTCCGACGAAGCTTCTGCGCAGCTTCCCTTTCTCGTCGAACACGAACGTCGCGGGCAGGGTGCCGTCCCACTTCGGCTCACCCATCGCCCGCAGCACTGGTTCCGGATCGGGCGCATCGAGCAGGACCGCGGGGAGCGCCAGCAGCTGGTAGCGGGCCAGCATCTCCTGCGCCTTCTGCCGATCCCGGGGTTGATCGATGCTGACCAGCAGCACGCCCACGCCGCGCGCCGGCAGCTTCAGCAGCCCAGGGCGGAGCGCCGGGAATTCGTCGCGGCAAGCCTCGCACCAGGTGGCCCAGAAATGAAGCACGGCGGGTCGCGCCTTCTTACCGGCGGCTTCGGCAACGAGCTGCGGCGCCTGTCTTGCCTGCAGCACGGGCATCGCCGCCGTCGCGATCAGAGCTGCGAGGATGGCACCCATCAGTCCAACTCGATCAGCTCGAAGCGGTCGCGGGCGGGTCCCTCTTCCCGCTTCGTTCCCGGACAGGCGGCGAGGGTCGAGCTGCCCTGGCCACAGAACTGGCACAAGCCTGCCGGCGAGAAGTCGTGCTCGCCGGGCTGCAGCGTGCGCGCGGGCGGCGGCGCCGGGGGCGGCAGGCGGACCAGCACTTCGTCGATCGCGCGCGCGACTTCCTCCTCGCGCAAGGCGATCTCGCCGGCGCGCGGATCAGGGCGGCCATCCAGCGTCGCCTGCGCCCGCTCCTCGAAGAAGACCTCGATCAGCGCCACCGGCTGCTTCTGGCGGAAGAGGAGCGCCATGCGCTTGCGGCCCTCGTCGCGCAGCAGCCGCCGGCGCGCCTCCGGGGCGACGCGGAACTGGTGCAGCGCGGCGTCGCCTTCGCGCTCGCGGTCCTCCTGCTCCCACTCGGCGGCGAGGATCACGTGCAGCCGCCCGGCGAAGCGCTCCGCCAGCGGGGCGAACGGCCGGAGCTTGTCCTCGCTGGTGTACTTGTCGGCGACGATGGCGAGGAGCGTCGGCTGGTCGGTCAGCGCGGCCTGCAGCATCTGCCCCAGGGACTTGCGGGCGCGCCGGGCGGCGAACCAGGGGATGACCGTGTACACCCCACGAACATAACCCAGGCTTGACCGCCCGCGCAGCGCGCGCCATGACTCGGCCGCTTGCACCTCACCATCCTCTCTCGCAGGGCCGGCATCTACACCACGCGCCGGCTGGCGCAGGCTGCGCGCCTCCGGGGCGCGCGGGTGCGCGTGCTCGATCCGGTCCGGGTCGAGATGCACCTCGCCGATCCGCCCGGCGCTTACTACGAGCGCAAGCGCCTGGCGCGGACCGACGTGGTGGTGCCGCGGATCGCCCCCTCGGTCCAGGCCTATGGCCTGGCGGTGGTGAACCATTTCCAGATGCTGGGGATCCCGACGCTGAACGGCGCGGCGGGGATCGCGGCAAGCCGGAACAAGATGCGGGCGCTGCAGCTCCTCGCCGCGGGGGGCGTCCCGGTGCCGCCCACCGTGATGGCCGCGAACGCGAGCGACCTCAAGGCGCTGGTCGAGCTGGTCGGCGGCTTGCCCGTCTTGATCAAGCTGCTCACTCCCAGCGAGCGGCCGCTGGTGATGGTGTGCGAATCGCTGGAATCCATGGAGGCGGCGCTGGAGGCCGTCCTCTCCATGGGGCACAACCTGGTGGTCCAACGGTACGTGCGCCGCAAGCGCGAGCGCGACCTGAGGGCGCTGGTGGTCGGGGAGCGGGTGACCGCCTGGGTCGAGCGCCGGCCGCGCCCCGGGCGCCTGCTCCACACCCTGGCCCGCGGCGCGAAGCTCAAGTCCGTGCGTGTGCCGGCGGCGCTCGACCAGCTCGCCGTCAAGGCAGCTCGCGTGATGGGCCTCGACATCGCGGCGGTGGACCTGCTGGAAGCGGCAGGCGGCCCGATGGTGTTCGACGTGAACTCGAGCCCCGGCCTCAAGGGTCTGGAGAAGGCGACCGGCAAGGACCTGGCGCTTCCCATCGTCGGCCGCGCCGAGGAGCTGGTCCGGGGTTAGAATGCCGGCATGATCGCTCTGGCGCTCGCTGGACTGCTGGCTGCTTCGCCCGATGTCTCGGGGACTTACCGGATCGAGGCCCCCAAGGTCCTCAAGCTGAGGAAGGGGGAGGTCGCTCACGCGAAAGTCGAGGTGGTACCGCGCAGCGACGCGCACGTATCGCCGGACGCGCCCATCTCCCTCTCGCTGACCGCCGGACCCGGCGTGAAGCTGGCCAAGGAGAAGCTGGTCCGCGGCGACGCCAAGGAGACAAAGGCCAAGGGGGTCGAATTCGAGGTCCCGTTCACGGCGGCCTCCGCCGGCAAGGACGAGGTGAAGGGAACGCTCAGCTTCTTCATCTGCACCGAGAAGCTGTGCGAGAAGCAGAAGCGCGAGTTCGCGATGGCGGTCGAGGTGCAATGAGCCGGTTCGTCTACGGCGTCAACCCGGTGCTCGAGGCGCTCAAGGCGCACCCCAAGGACGTCGTCCGCGTGTTGGTCGAGCGCGGCCACGAAGGACGGAAATCCCGCGGCGCGGACCGGGTGGGACAGGCCGCCGCCGATGCCGGGGTGCGCGTCGAAGACGTTCCGCAGGGCAATCTCGCGCACCGCTCGCGCTCCGGAGCTCACCAGGGCGTCGGCGCCGAGCTGACGCAATTCCGCTACGCCGAGTTGGAGGACGTGCTCTCCGCCATCGAAGGGACGGCCTTGCTCCTGGTGCTGGACGGAGTCACCGATCCGCAGAACCTGGGCGCCCTGGCGCGCAGCGCCCACGCGCTCGGCGCTCACGGCATCGTGGTCCCCAAGGATCGCGCCGCGGGGATCACGCCTGCCGCGTTCAAGGCGGCGGCCGGCGCGCTGGAGCACTGTCAGGTGGCCCGCGTCACCAATCTCTCTCGCGCGCTGGATCTGATGAAGGAGGAGGGGATCTGGACCGTGGCGCTCGCGGCGGACGGCGACAAGGAGCTCGACCAGGTGGATCTGACCGTCCCGACGGCGCTGGTCCTCGGCAGCGAAGGGTCGGGCGTGCGCCCGCTGGTCCGCAAGACCTGCGATCACGTGGCGCGCATTCCCATGGCGGGCCAGGTGGGCTCGCTCAACGTCGCGGCTGCCGGAGCCGTCGCGCTCTACGAAGTCCTGCGGCAGCGCCGGCTTCCGGGCACGCCCGCCAACTGACGCGAACTCTAGAACGTCAACGCAGCGCTGAAGCGGACGCTGCGATTCTCCGCCGGGTGGAAGTGGATGTCTTTGACGCCCGCAGCCGGCTCCCCCGGCAGCCGCGACCTGTAGAAGTAAGCGATGTCGTCGACCTGCGCGTTGAACAGGTTGAACACGTCGAGCGAGAGACGCGCCTTCTGGGTCAACCGGTAGCTCACGTACCCGTTGAAGAGGGTCGACGCCTGGGAACGCATGCTGTCGTCCTCGACGAGCGGTCGCGGCCCGAAGTACCGGGCGTAAAGGCTCGCGCTCCACGGACCCAGCTCGTGGATCGCGGCGCCCGCGGACACGGCGGTCCCGATGGCCCCTGGGATGCGATCGCCACTGTTACCGGTGGGGTCCGGCGTGGTGAAGCGCGCGTGCGACCAGGCAACGTCGAGGTCGAAGAGGAGCCAGCGGACCGGCCGAAAGCGGGTGTTCCACTCCACTCCCCAACGCCGCGAGGCGCGTGAAGGCTCGGTGGTCCCGGCGTCGCCGGTGAACAGCAGCTCGGAGTCGATGTCGAGCCGCCAGACCGCAAGAGAGGATTGCACCGAGGGCACGATCTCGGTGCGCACACCGACCTCGCCGCCGCGGGTCGGTACGAGCGGGGTCACCTTTGGAACGGGGTCACCCGACCTGGGGTCGACTGTGGTGGTGACGCCCCGGGCATCGTTCGAGTGGAAGCCGAGCCCGAAGTTGGCGAAGAGCTCGGTTTTCGCCCACGGCCCAAGGATGGCGGAGAGCTTGGGCGAGAGCCGGCCCGCGTCGGCCCGGCCGGAGTTGGCCCGATCGCCGCTGGTCACGTCGAAGAAGTAGTGATCGTAGCGGAGGCCGGCGATCGCGCGCAGCCAAGACGCGAGGCTGGCCTCTCCCTCCGCGAATACGCCGCCGCTCGTCTCGCGCACGACGTCCTGACGCACCACTCGCAGGCGCTGCTGCGCGGCCGTATCGTAAAGGCCGATCGGGTCGATCCGATCGTGCCGGGCCTCCCACCCGACCCTCGAACGCAGGAGGACCGCGCCGATGCCCGTCGTCCAGGCAACGCTCCCCGAGGTGCCGAGCTGCCAGCGGTCATCCAACTGTTCGAACTGGTCCCCGTTCACCGGGTCGTGGAGAAAGTAGGTGAAGTCCGAGAACAGGCTCAGCCGGTACTTCACGCCGTAGGCGACGGCCTGCAGCACGGCGCTCCCAAGATTCTGCTGGGTTTCGGCCGAGAGGCTGAAGCGGTGTGTCTTGCCGCCGGTGGTCGGGTCGACGTTGCCGAAGCGGCCGATCTGGCCCGACTGGACCGCGCGCAGCGGGACCTGGTCGGTTCCGTTCCAGAGTCCGGCGTAGCCCATCGCGGTCAGCCTCAGCTTCGCGTCTCCCGCCCCTAGCGTGTAGCGAAGAACGCCGTTCAGCCGGCGGTAGTCATCGGGGCGGACCCAGGGCCCATCCTCGTGGGAGAGCTCCAGGCCGTAGAGGAGCTTTCCGCCGCCGAGTCCGGGCGAGCCCGCCAGGAGCGCGCGGCCGTAGAGAAAGCTGCCCGCCGTGAGCTGGACCAGGTGCTCCGGGAGCGACTCCACGTAGTGGATGTCAGCTCCGCCGGCAGAGGCGAAGTCGCCCTTGGACGCGAAGTACGGACCCTTGAAGTACTCGATGCGCTGGATGAGCTCGGGGATGAGGAAGTTGAGGTCGGTATACCCTTGCCCGTGCGCGTGGGTCCTGAGGTTCACCGGCATGCCGTCGAGCGTGGTGAGGAAGTCGGTGCCGTGGTCGAGGTTGAAACCGCGGAGGAAGTACTGGTTCGCTTTTCCGGCGCCGCTATGCTGCGTGATGATGAGGCCCGGCACGAGCTCCAGCACCTCGCCCGGTCTCAGGATCGGCCGATCTTCGACCAGCTCGCGGGTGATCGTGCCTGCGCTCGCGGCTTCGGAGTTCCCGACTGCGTTCTCGTAGTGCGCCGTGATCTGGATCTCCTCCCCGTACTGCGGGGCGGTGGCGCCGGCCGGCGTCTCTTCGGCACCCGGCGCGGCCTGGGCGAGCGCGACCAGCAGCGCGCAGGCGCGCCAGGCCGAGCAGGCCCGGAAGTCGGGTTGCATGAGCGTCTCCGAGTTTGCGGAAGACCGGGGTCGAAGGTCTGCTGCTGAAGCTCAGCAGTCGACCGGCGGTCCCTGCGACCACTCGGGGACCAGATAGCGAAGCGTACCGGAGAGCTGGGCGGCGAGGCCGGCCGGTGCGGCGTGCTGCGGCCCATCCACCACAACCTGAGGAAGCTGCGGCGCGGCGTGAAGGGCAATGGTCAGGTGCTGGAGAGCGCCGGAGCCGTGGGGACCTGAGCCATCGGGACCGTGGGAGTGGCCGTGTTCGTGGCCCTGCCGCTGACCATGGGGCTTCGGGCGCTGCGCATCGTGCGCGTGCTCGAGCGCGAATGCGAGCGCCTCCACCGGATCATTCGAGCCGGCTGTCCACGCCTGGGCCTCGTCGTCGTGGCCCTCGCGCCGGTGCTCCTCGGCGTGAACGAGCGGGGCGACGACGAAACCGAGGACCGCCACTGCGGCAAGGAGCGTCGCCCGGTCTGAGCGGCCAGTGGGGGTCATCGGAGAAGCCCAAGTACAGCCGGGCGACGAGGAGGACAAGCCGGACGTTCGGTCAATGCACGGCCTGCATCAAAGGCGGATGTCCGACCCACCCCCCGGGGGTTATCCTCCCGCACATGGACGCCGTGCGCCCCCCGGCGGTCGCGGGCAGGTTCTATCCGGCCGATCCGCTCGAGCTCCGCGAGACCGTGTCCCGGCTGCTCGCAGCGGCGCGGCCGGGGCCGATGCCGAAGGCGGTGATCGCCCCGCACGCCGCGTACGTCTATTCGGGCGCCGTCGCCGCCTCTGCGTTCAGGCGAGTCGTGGATGCCCCGTTCACGCGGGTGGTGCTGCTGGGACCCTCGCACTTCGTGCACGTCCGCGGGCTGGCGCTGCCGGACGCGGGTGCGATGAGCACGCCCCTCGGGAACGTTCCCGTGGAAGACCTCCCGCTTCCCCGGAACGGCCCTGCCCACGCACGGGAGCACTCGCTCGAAGTTGAGTTGCCATTTCTTCAGCTCGCGCTTCGGCTGGAGACCGCTGCGCCGCTCGCCGTGGGAGAGACGGTGGCCGAAGAGGTCGCGGATGTGCTCGACCAGAACTGGGGAGGCAGGGAGACGCTCCTGGTGGTGAGCTCGGATCTGTCCCACTACCTCCCGTACGAGGACGCAAAGACGATGGACGCCGCCACCGCGAAGGAGATCATGGCCCTCGGCCGCATCACGCACGAAGACGCCTGCGGGGCGGATCCCGTCAACGGCCTCCTGCGGGCAGCGAAGCGGCGAGGCATGCGCTCCGAGCTGATCGACCTGCGCAACTCCGGCGACACGGCCGGCGACAAGCGGCGCGTGGTCGGGTATGGCGCCTTTGCCTTCTACGAGAAAAGCGCATGAGCTTCGAAGGCCGCTACTTCCATGCCTTGCCCGACGGGCGGATCCAGTGCGACGTCTGCCCCCGCTACTGCGCGCTGCACGAAGGGCAGCGTGGGTTCTGCTTCGTCCGCGCGCGCGAAGGCCATCGGATGGTGCTCACCACCTACGGCCGCTCCAGCGGCTTCTGCGTGGACCCGATCGAGAAGAAGCCGCTCAACCATTTCCTCCCCGGAACCAGCGTCCTCTCCTTTGGCACCGCCGGCTGCAACCTGGGCTGCCGCTTCTGCCAGAACTGGGACATGTCGAAGTCGCGCGAGATGGACGTCCTCGCCGACGCGGCCACCCCGGACCAGATCGCGCGCAAGGCGCAGGAGCTGGGCTGCCGCAGCGTCGCCTTCACCTACAACGACCCGACCGTCTTCCTCGAGTACGCGGTCGACGCGGCGCAGGCCTGCCGGGCACGCGGCATCAAAGCCGTGTCGGTCACGGCCGGGTACATCTGCGACGAGCCCCGGCGGGAGCTCTACCGGCACATCGACGCGGCGAACGTCGATCTCAAGGGGTTCACGGAGGACTTCTACCGGCGCGTGTGCCTCGGCCACCTCGATCCGGTCCTCGACACCCTGAAGTACCTGCGGCAAGAGACGCAGGTCTGGCTGGAGATCACGACGCTCCTCATCCCCGGCGAGAACGATTCGCCCGCCGAGGTCGACGCGCTCACCCGCTGGGTGCACCGCGAGCTCGGCCCGGACGTGCCGCTGCACTTCACGGCCTTCCACCCCGACTTCAAGATGCTCGACCGGCCACCCACGCCGCCGTCGACCCTGACGCGAGCGCGCGAGATCGGGCTCGGCAACGGGCTTCGCTACATCTATACCGGCAACGTCCACGACGAGCGCGGCGGGACCACGCACTGCCCCGGGTGCGGGAACGCGGTGATCGCGCGTGACTGGTACCTGCTCACCTCCTGGTCGCTGCACGAGGGCCGGTGCGCGAGTTGCGGCGCCCAGGTTCCCGGCGTCTTCGAGGGGAGACCCGGCCAGTGGGGCCCTCGCCGGCTCCCAGTGCACGTCGGCGGCGCGGCGGCGGGCGTCCGCTCGGTTTGACGCAGTGCCGCCAGCGACTTGACAAGGGGGCCTGGATCCCCTACAAGGCGACTCCCTGCGCTGGACAGGTGTCTCTTTTTGCCTGAAACAGGGCAGCAAAATCGAGCGGTTAGGCTGGCGTAGCTCAGCCGGCAGAGCACCCGCCTTGTAAGCGGGAGGTCGCGGGTCCGATTCCCGCCGCCAGCTCCAGCCGGCGGGGCTTTTTTTCGGGCGTCTGAAGATTGTGCGGATGCGGCTGGAGGTTGTGCGGATACGGAACGCGGATACAGAACGCGTGGGGGTCCAGGGGGGGACGCGAGTCGCCCCCTGGCGTGATCGAAGAGCGTTGCACGGAGGCAGAGCGGTCAGCGATTTGAACTCACCCAAGATCAAGAGCCAGCCAGGAGGGATGCCCGAGCGGCCAAAGGGAGCAGACTGTAAATCTGCCGGCTCACGCCTTCGAAGGTTCGAATCCTTCTCCCTCCACCAACTTCGGGACAGAGACGAGGAGCCCGCGGGAATAGCTCAGCTGGTAGAGCGTCAGCCTTCCAAGCTGAATGTCACGGGTTCGAATCCCGTTTCCCGCTCCAACGCACGAGACGAAAGGGAACGCCCACATAGCTCAGTCGGCAGAGCACTTCCTTGGTAAGGAAGAGGTCACCAGTTCAATTCTGGTTGTGGGCTCCAAGTGAGGAGCAGACGAGATGAACCGCACGATCATCACCCTGGAGTGCCCGGTCTGCCGGGAGCGGAACTACACCACCACGAAGAACAAGCGGACCATGACCGACAAGCTGGTCCTGCCGAAGTTCTGCCCCCGCTGCCGGAAGCATACGGAGCACAAGGAGACGAAGTAGGCGACCACCCAGGCCAGTAGCTCCAATGGTAGAGCGGCGGTCTCCAAAACCGCATGTTCCAGGTTCGAGTCCTGGCTGGCCTGCCAATCGCTTCGGTTGACCCATGACGAACACCCGGATTGCCGCCATCGGATACGTCGTGCTCGCGATCGCCACGGGCCTCTTCCTCGAGCACGTGCTGCTCGCGGTCTTCGGCGCCTTCGGGCCCACCCAGCCGCTCACCCGCCCGCTGGCGGGCGACTGGACCTGGTGCACGGTGATCGGGCTCGGGCTCACGGGCGCGACCGCCGTCTATCTCTGGCTCAACCCGAGGACGCACGAGGTCTCGCTGGAGATCGTCGCGGAGCTGCGCAAGGTGAGCTGGCCGAGCTTCGCCGAGACCCGCGCGGCCACCATCGCCGTGATCGTCGCCTCGGTGATCTCCGCCGTCCTGCTCGGCCTCTTCGACGTGTTCTGGCAGTTCCTCACGGACAAGATCCAGAACCCGACCCTCTAGAGAACACCCGCCATGGCCGCCGAGCAGAAGAAGATCGACAAGAAGTGGTACGTGGTCCACACGTACTCAGGCTTCGAGAACAAGGCGAAGAAGTCCCTCGAGGAGAAGATCAAGCAGGGGGCGCTGGAGGAGTTCTTCGGCGACATCCTGATCCCGATGGAGAACGTCGTCGAGATGGTGAAGGGCGAGAAGCGCGCCTCGAAGCGCAAGTTCTTCCCCGGGTACATCCTGGTGCAGATGGAGCTGAACGACCGCACCTGGCACCTGGTGAAGAACACGCCGAAGATCACCGGATTCGTGGGCAACGCCACCAAGCCCCCGGCGGTGAGCGAGCACGAGATCGCGCGGCTGACCACCCAGCTCAGCGAAGGCGCCCTGAAGCCGAAGCCCAAAGTGGAGTTCGAGGAAGGGGACAACGTCCGCGTGGTGGACGGACCGTTCTCGAACTTCAACGGCACCGTCGAGGAAGTGAACCCGGACAAGGGCCGCGTGCGGGTGCTGGTCTCGATCTTCGGACGTGCCACGCCGGTGGAGCTCGATTTCATGCAGGTGGAGAAGACGTAGTCGAGGTGGGAGGCCTGAGGGCCGCTTGAACCACGGAGTCCGCAATGGCGAAGAAGGTCACAGGAATGGTCAAGCTGCAGCTTCCCGCCGGGAAGGCGAACCCTTCGCCGCCGGTGGGCCCTGCGCTGGGCCAGCACGGCGTCAACATCATGGGGTTCTGCAAGGAGTTCAACGCGGCCACCCAGGCGCAGGCCAAGGAAGGCCTGATCGTCCCGGTGCTGATCACGATCTACTCGGACCGCTCGTTCACCTTCGTGGTGAAGACGCCGCCCGCCGCCATCCTGATCAAGAAGGCGCTCGGGCTGCACACGGAGAAGAAGAAGGGCTCCGGCGCGCACAAGCCGGGCAAGGAGAAGGTGGGGACGCTGAAGCGCAAGCAGCTGGAGCAGATCGCCCGTGTGAAGATGGCCGACATGACGGCAGGGTCTCTTGAGGCTGCGATGAATTCGATCGCCGGGACCGCGCGGTCCATGGGCGTGGACGTGGAGGGGTACCATGGCGAAGCACGGTAAGAAGTACCTCGCTGCGGCGAAGCTGATCGACGTCCACAAGCGCTACTCGGTCGACGAGGCGGTGGGCCTCGTCCGCCAGACCGCGCAGGTGAACCAGAAGAAGTTCGACGAGACGGTGGACGTCGCCATCCGGCTCGGCGTGGACCCCAAGCATGCCGACCAGATGGTGCGCGGCGCGGTGGTGCTCCCGCACGGGATCGGCAAGACCGTGCGCGTGGCCGTCTTCGCCAAGGGCGACAAGGCGCGCGAGGCTACCGAGGCGGGCGCCGACGTGGTCGGCGCCGAGGACCTCGCCGCCAAGGTGCAGGAAGGCTGGATGGACTTCGACGTGGCCATCGCCACGCCGGACATGATGGGCGTGGTCGGCCGGCTCGGTAAGGTGCTCGGGCCCCGCGGCCTGATGCCCAACCCCAAGGTCGGCACCGTCACCGCGGACGTCAGCCGCGCGGTTCGCGAGTCGAAGGCCGGCAAGGTCGAATTCCGGGTGGAGAAGGCCGGAATCGTCCACGTGCCGGTGGGCAAGGCCTCGTTCGACGCAAAGCGGCTCCAGGACAACGTCAACGCGATCCTGGACACCATCATCCGGGCGAAGCCCGCGACGGCAAAGGGGACGTACCTCAAGGGCGTGACGATCAGCACGACGATGGGACCGGGGATCAAGCTCGACGCCCAGGCCATCGCCAACGCCCACAAGTAGCTCGCCGAAGTGGGGGGTCCAGGGGGGAGCGAGATCCCCCCTGGTGGAGGCCCGGAGGGCCGGATCTAGAGCGGCCACGAGGGCAGTGCTTGTGAGGTTGGAGCAACCAACGATGTCGACAAAATACCTGGTCACAGACAGCGGGTGGAGTGCGATTCCTTAATTTCCCGCCGAGACCGAGCTGGGCCAGGGGCTTCGGACCGTTCCGGAGCCGGAATCAGCGCAAGAAAAGGAGGTGAGATCATGCAGCGCAACGAGAAGCAGGAACTGGTCGGCGCTCTCCGCGAGAAGATGGTGAAGGCCGCCATCGCGATCGCGGTCGGGTACAAGAACATCGACGCCGCCGCCACCGTGAAGCTCCGGAAGACCTTCCGGGACAACAAGGTGGACTACAAGGTCGTCAAGAACACCCTGGCACGGCTCGCCGCGAAGGGCACGCCCCTGGAGAAGTTCACTGAGGGGCTGGATGGGCCCAACGCGATCATCCTCGGGTACGACGACGTGGTGGCGCCCGCAAAGGTGCTCCGGGACGTCCTCAAGGAGCAGGGCGAGAAGATGACCGTCAAGGCCGGCGTGGTCCAGGGCAACCTGGTCGACGCCAAGGGTCTGGCTGCGCTCGCGGACATGCCGGGCTTGCCCGAGCTCCGCGGGATGCTGGCCGGCGTGATCGCCGCTCCTGCATCGAGGCTTGTCCGCCTGCTGAACACGCCGGGCAGTCAGCTCGCCCGCGTGCTTCAGGCCAAGTCAGAGAAGGCAGCCTAGCGGCCGCCGGGCAGTACCGTGAGGAAGCATACGCTTTTCAACATTTTACTGCGGTGCAAACGGCGCGCCGTTAAAAGGATGAGACTTTCATGGCTGACCTGAACACGATCGCTGAAGAGTTGTCCTCGCTCACCGTCATGCAGGCGGCTGAGCTGGTGAAAATGCTCGAGCAGAAGTGGGGCGTCTCCGCCGCCGCTCCCGTCGCCGTGGCCGCCGGCCCCGCCGCCGGTGGGGCCGCGGGGGCCGCCGCCAAGCCGGTCGAGGAGAAGACGGAGTTCACTCTCGTCCTCGGCGCGGCTGGCGAGAAGAAGATCAACGTCATCAAGGAGGTCCGGACCATCACCGGCCTCGGCCTGAAGGAGGCCAAGGACCTCGTCGAAGGAGCCCCCAAGACGGTGAAAGAGGGCCTCTCGAAGGAGGACGCAAACAAGTTCGCCGAGATGCTCAAGGCGGCGGGCGCCACGGTCGAGATCAAATAGACCGGCGCCCTTCGAATCTGACCGGCCCGGCGGGGATCGAAGAGGTCCCCACCGGTGCCGGAGTTTTCGCTTCGACCGGCCCGGCAGGGCCGCATGTGGTGACGTAGCTGTTTTTCACAGTGCCTGGGATGTCCTGACCCTGAGGGAGCGCTCGCTCAAATGGCGACCACGATCCAGAACAACTTCCGCATCCGCAAGAACTTCGCAAAGATCCAGAAAATCATCGACATCCCCAACCTGATCGACATCCAGAAGCACAGCTACGACAAGTTCCTCCAGTTCGACAAGGCGCCCGAGCAGCGCGAGGACACCGGGCTCCAGGGCGTCTTCAAGTCGGTCTTCCCCATCAAGGACTTCAACGAGACCAGCTCGCTGGAGTTCGTGTCGTACCACCTGGAGAAGCCGAAGTACGACGTCGACGAGTGCCACCAGCGCGGGATGACCTTCTCCGCGCCCATCAAGGTGGTGGTGCGTCTGGTGGTCTGGGACAAGGACCCGGACACCGGCGCCCAGTCGATCCGCGACGTGAAGGAGCAGGAGGTCTACTTCGGCGAGATCCCGCTGATGACGGAGAACGGCACGTTCATCATCAACGGCACGGAGCGCGTGGTGGTCTCCCAGCTCCACCGCTCGCCCGGCGCGTTCTTCGACCACGACAAGGGCAAGAGCCACAGCTCGGGCAAGCTGCTCTACAACGCCCGCATCATCCCCTACCGCGGGTCGTGGATCGACTTCGAGTTCGACCACAAGGACATCCTCTACGTGCGCATCGATCGCCGCCGCAAGCTGCCGGCGACCGTGCTCCTGCGCGCGCTGGGCGCGGTGCCCGACACGGCGAAGAAGAGCCCGCTCGAGTTCAAGGGTACGCCGGAGGAGATCCTCAACTACTTCTACGCCACCGAGACCATCTACATCGCCGAGAAGGGCAAGTACGAGAAGTCGGTGGAGCTGGAGCTGCTGCCCGGCCAGCGCGCCACCCGCGACATCAAGCACCCGAAGACGGGTGAGGTGATCGTCAAGAAGAACCGCAAGTTCACCCGTGCCGCCATCAAGAAGCTGGAGCAGGCGAAGATCCGCACGCTGCCGCTCGACGTCGACGAGCTGGTCACCAAGATCAGCGCCCACGACGTCGTCGACGAGGCCACGGGCGAAGTGCTGCTCGAGGTCAACGAGGAGGTCACCGAGGAGAAGGTGGAGGCCCTGCGCGAGCGCGGCATCAACGAGTTCAAGGTGCTCTTCATCGACAACCTGAACGTCGGCCCCTTCCTCCGCGACACGCTCAACGCGGACAAGATCTCCTCGCCGGAAGAGGCGATCATGGAGATCTACCGGCGCCTGCGGCCCGGCGATCCGCCCACGCTGGAGACGGCCACCAACCTGTTCATCAACCTGTTCTTCAACCCGGAGCGCTACGACCTCTCCAAGGTCGGCCGCCTCAAGCTGAACTACAAGTTCGGTGTGGACGAGCCGCTGGAGCAGGCGGTCGTCACCAAGAAAGATATTCTGGAGGTCGTCCGGTACCTGATCGACCTGAAGAACGGGAAGGGCGCGATCGACGACATCGACCACCTCGGCAACCGCCGCGTGCGCGCGGTGGGCGAGCTGCTCGAGAACCAGTACCGCATCGGCCTGGTGCGCATGGAGCGGGCGATCAAGGAGCGCATGTCGCTCCAGGAGATCGAGACGTTGATGCCGCACGACCTGATCAACGCCAAGCCCGTCACGGCGGTGATCAAGGAGTTCTTCGGGTCCAGCCAGCTCTCGCAGTTCATGGACCAGACGAACCCCCTCTCCGAGGTCACGCACAAGCGGCGGCTCTCGGCGCTAGGACCGGGCGGGCTGACCCGCGAGCGGGCGGGCTTCGAGGTGCGCGACGTGCACCCCACCCACTACGGCCGCATCTGCCCGATCGAGACGCCGGAAGGTCCGAATATCGGCCTGATCGCGTCGCTCAGCACCTTTGCGCGGGTGAACGAGTACGGCTTCGTCGAGACCCCGTACCGCCAGGTGGTCGAGGGCAAGGTCACCGACGAGGTGAAGTTCTACTCGGCGCTGGAGGAGGAGAAGCACGTCATCGCCCAGGCGAACGCCGCCTTCGACAAGAAGGGCCACTTCGTCACTCCGCTGGTCTCCTGCCGCAAGGCGGGCGAGTTCCCCCAGGCCCGCCCCGAGGACATCAGCCTGATGGACGTCTCGCCGAACCAGCTGGTCTCGGTGGCGGCATCGCTGATCCCGTTCCTGGAGAACGACGACGCCAACCGCGCGCTGATGGGCTCCAACATGCAGCGCCAGGCGGTGCCGCTGCTCCGCACCACGGCGCCGCTGGTGGGCACCGGCATCGAGGGCACGGTCGCGCGCGACTCCGGCGTCTGCACGGTGACCCGCCGGGACGGCGTGGTCGATCAGGTGGACGCGAGCCGCATCGTGGTGCGCGCGGACACCAAGGACTCCTCGCTGGACGTGGCCAGCGAGGTCGACATCTACAACCTGACCAAGTACCAGCGCTCGAACCAGAACACCTGCATCAACCAGAAGCCGATCGTGAAGGCGGGCGACCGGGTGAAGAAGGGCGACGTGATCGCCGACGGCCCGGCCACCGAGACCGGCGAGCTGGCGCTGGGCCAGAACGTGATCGTCGCCTTCATGCCCTGGCAGGGGTACAACTTCGAGGACTCCATCCTCGTCTCCGAGCGCATCCTCCGCGACGACGTGTTCACCTCGATCCACATCGAGGAGTTCGAGTGCATCGCGCGCGACACCAAGCTGGGGAAGGAAGAGATCACCCGCGACATCCCCAACGTCGGTGAGGAAGCCCTCAAGGACCTGGACGACTCCGGCATCATCCGCATTGGCGCGGAGGTCGGGCCGGGCAGCATCCTGGTGGGCAAGATCACGCCCAAGGGCGAGACGCAGCTCTCTCCCGAAGAGAAGCTGCTGCGCGCCATCTTCGGCGAGAAGGCTGGCGACGTCCGCGACAGCTCGCTGCGGGTCCCGCCGGGCGTGACCGGCACCGTGATCAACGCCAAGGTCTTCAGCCGCAAGGGCGTGGACAAGGACGAGCGCGCCAAGGACATCGAGAACCAGGAAGAGGCCAAGCTCCTCAAGGACCAGAACGATGAGATCAAGATCCTCAAGGACTCGTCCTACAAGCGGATCAAGCGGCTGCTGCACGGCAAGGAGACCACCGCGAAGCTGGTCGACGACAAGGGCCACGTGCTGCTCAACAAGGGCCAGGAAGTGACCGACACGCTGCTGGACGAGATCCCGGAGAAGTACTGGCCGGAGATCGCGGTCGGCGGCGCCGAGGAGAAGGTCGCCAAGATCCTGGAGAACTTCAACGAGCAGAAGGAGCTGGTGAAGCTCGTCTTCGGCGAGAAGATCAGCCGGCTCAAGAAGGGCGACGAGCTGCCGCCGGGCGTGATCAAGATGGTCAAGGTCTACGTGGCCATCAAGCGCAAGCTGGCGGTGGGCGACAAGATGGCGGGACGCCACGGCAACAAGGGCGTGGTCTCGCGCGTCCTGGCGGCCGAGGACATGCCGTATCTCGAGGACGGACGTCCGGTGGACCTGGTCCTGAACCCGCTGGGCGTGCCGAGCCGCATGAACATCGGCCAGATCCTCGAGACCCACCTCGGCTGGGCGGCGCGCGGCCTGGGCGAGCAGATCCAGCAGATGATCGACGAGAAGTGGAGCGCCGACGCCATCCGCAAGGATCTGAAGAAGATCTACGACACCAAGGAGCTGCACGACCTGCTCGACCAGCTGCCGGAGAAGGAGATCCTGAAGCTCGCCCAGAAGCTGATCAAGGGCGTGCACTTCGCCAGCCCCGTCTTCGACGGTGCGCGCGAGGTGGAGATCCTCTCGCAGCTCGAGCACGCCAACCTGCCGAAGTCGGGCCAGATGATCCTCTTCGACGGGCGCACCGGCGAGGCGTTCGACCAGGACGTGACGGTGGGCATCATGTATATGCTCAAGCTGCACCACCTGGTGGACGAGAAGATCCACGCCCGCAGCATCGGGCCCTACTCGCTGGTCACCCAGCAGCCGCTGGGCGGCAAGGCGCAGTTCGGCGGACAGCGGCTGGGAGAGATGGAAGTGTGGGCGATGGAGGCCTACGGCGCGGCGTACTCGCTGCAGGAGTTCCTCACCGTCAAGTCGGACGACGTGGTGGGCCGCACCCGGATGTACGAGAGCATCGTCAAGGGCGAGTACTCGCTCGAGTCCGGGCTGCCCGAGTCGTTCAACGTGCTGATCAAGGAGCTCCAGTCGCTCGGCCTGGACGTGGAGCTGATGGAGAAGGCGCCGGCGGTCGAGGCAGCTGAGCCGAAGAAACCTGGAACTGCCGCAGCCTGATCAAAGTCGGGGACACCATCATTGGTGTCCCCGAGCGAGACCTGACGAAATTCGAGAATTGAACGAGGAAAGAGGAAAGAGAGAAACCGTGAAGGACATTTTCAATTTCTTCGAGAAGCCCAAGGATCCCCTCTCCTTCAACGCCATCCGCATCTCGCTGGCGTCGCCGGAGAAGATCCGCCAGTGGTCGCACGGCGAGGTGAAGAAGCCGGAGACCATCAACTACCGCACCTTCAAGCCGGAGCGGGACGGGCTCTTCTGCGCGAAGATCTTCGGGCCGGTGAAGGACTACGAGTGCAACTGCGGCAAGTACAAGCGGATGAAGCACCGCGGGGTGGTCTGCGAGAAGTGCGGCGTCGAGGTCATCCAGTCCAAGGTGCGCCGTGAGCGGCTGGGCCACATCAACCTGGCCACGCCGGTGGCGCACATCTGGTTCCTGAAGAGCCTGCCCTCGCGCATCGGCAACCTGCTCGACATCACGCTGAAAGATCTCGAAAAAGTCCTCTACTGCGAGAGCTACGTGGTGATCGATCCGAAGGACTCGCCCTTCGTGCGCGGCGAGCTCCTCTCCGAGGACAAGTACCACAAGGCCCTGGAGGAGCTGGGCGAGGACGCCTTCACCGCCGGCATGGGCGGCGAGGCGGCGGTGCAGCTGCTGAAGCAGATCGACATCAAGCAGCTCTCCGAGCAGCTCCGCAAGGACATGAAGGAGGCCACCAGCGACGCCAAGCGCAAGAAGCTGGCGAAGCGGCTCAAGGTGGTCGACTCCTTCCTCGAGTCGGGCAACAGCCCCGAGTGGATGATGCTGGACGTGATCCCGGTGATCCCGCCGGACCTGCGTCCGCTGGTGCCGCTGGACGGCGGCCGGTTCGCCACCTCCGACCTGAACGACCTCTACCGGCGCGTGATCAACCGCAACAACCGCCTGAAGAGGCTGCAGGAGCTCAACGCTCCGGACATCATCATCCGGAACGAGAAGCGCATGCTGCAGGAGGCGGTGGACGCGCTGTTCGACAACGGCCGCCGCGGCAAGACCATCACCGGCCCCAACAAGCGGCCGCTGAAGTCGCTCTCCGACATGCTGAAGGGCAAGCAGGGCCGGTTCCGCCAGAACCTGCTCGGCAAGCGCGTCGACTACTCCGGACGCTCGGTGATCGTGGTCGGTCCGGAGCTGAAGCTGCACCAGTGCGGCCTGCCGAAGATCATGGCGCTCGAGCTGTTCAAGCCGTTCATCTACAACAAGCTGGAGGAGCGTGGGCACGTCACCACCATCAAGAGCGCGAAGAAGATGGTGGAGAAGGAGCGTCCCGAGGTCTGGGACATCCTCGAGGAAGTGATTCGCGAGCACCCGGTGCTCCTGAACCGCGCCCCGACGCTGCACCGCCTCGGCATCCAGGCCTTCGAGCCGGTGCTGATCGAGGGCAAGGCCATCCAGCTGCACCCACTGGTGTGCTCGGCCTTCAACGCGGACTTCGACGGCGACCAGATGGCGGTGCACGTGCCGCTCTCCATCGAGGCGCAGGTGGAAGCGCGCGTGCTGATGATGAGCACCAACAACATCCTCAGCCCCGCGCACGGCAAGCCGATCATCGTCCCCACCCAGGACATCGTGCTGGGACTCTACTACCTGACCCGCGAGCGGGTGCTGGCGCACGGCGAGGGCCGCGTGTTCGCTTCGCCCGCCGAGGTGCGGTCCGCGTACGACCACCACGAGGTGGACCTGCAGGCGAAGGTCACCTGCCGGATGGACCAGTTCGACGCCGACGGCAAGGTGACCGGCCGGGCGCGCGTCGAGACCACCGTCGGCCGCGTGCTGCTCAGCGACATCCTCCCCAAGAAGATCCCGTTCAGCACCATCAACAAGGTGATGGACAAGAAGACGCTGGGGAACCTGATCGACATCTGCTACCGCCTCTGCGGCGAGAAGGAGACGGTGCTCCTGGCGGACCGGCTGCGCTCGCTCGGGTACGGCTACGCCACCAAGGCGGGCATCTCCATCGCCATCAAGGACATGGTCATCCCCGCCAAGAAGCAGGAGATGCTGGACGGCGCGCAGAAGGAGGTGGCGGAGATCGAGAACCAGTACCTGGAGGGCCTGATCACCGACGGCGAACGCTACAACAAGGTGATCGACATCTGGGCGCAGGTCACCGAGCAGGTGGCCGGCGAGATGATGGGCGAGATCGGCACCGAGTCGGTGAAGAAGGACGGCAAGGAGAAGAAGCAGCCGAGCTTCAACCCCATCTTCATCATGGCCGACTCGGGCGCCCGCGGTTCCGCGCAGCAGATCCGCCAGCTGGCGGGCATGCGCGGACTGATGGCGAAGCCCTCGGGCGAGATCATCGAGACCCCCATCACGGCGAACTTCCGTGAGGGACTCACCGTGCTGCAGTACTTCATCTCCACGCACGGCGCCCGCAAGGGCCTCGCCGACACGGCGCTGAAGACCGCCAACTCCGGATACCTGACCCGCCGCCTGGTGGACGTGGCGCAGGACGCCATCATCACCGAGTACGACTGCGGCACCATGGACGGCATCGCGCTCGGCGCGCTGGTGGAAGGCGGCGAGATCATCGAGCCGATGGGCGAGCGCATCCTGGGCCGCGTGGCCCTGGACGACCTCGAGGATCCCTTCACCCACGAGACCATTCTCAAGGCGAACGAGGAGATCGACGAGGCCAAGGTCAAGGAGATCGAGGAGGCGGGTCTGGAGAAGGTGAAGATCCGCTCGGTTCTCACCTGCCAGGCCCGGCGAGGCATCTGCGTCGAGTGCTACGGTCGCGACCTCGCTCGCGGGCGGAAGGTGAACATCGGTGAGGCGGTCGGCGTCATCGCCGCGCAGTCGATCGGCGAGCCCGGCACGCAGCTCACCATGCGCACCTTCCACATCGGCGGCGCGGCCACGCGGCGCGCGGAAGCGTCCACCATCGAGAACCGGCACGCCGGCGTGGTGCACTTCCACGCGTTGAAGACGGTGAAGCGCAAGGACGGCTCCACCATCGTCATGAACCGGAACGGCGAACTGGTCGTTGCCGACGAGAACGGCCGCGAGCGCGAGCGCTACAACGTGATCTACGGGGCCAAGCTGAACGTCAAGGAAGGCCAGAAGATCGAGGTGGGCACCCAGCTCGCCGAGTGGGATCCGTTCGCCACGCCCATCGTCGCCGAGGTCGGGGGCACCATCCGCTTCTCCGACATCATCGAAGGGGTGACGATGAACGAGCAGCTCGACGAGGTCACCGGCCTCTCGCGCAAGTCGATCATCGAGAGCCGCGACGCCGAGGCCCAGCCGCGCATCAGCATCGAAGACGACAAGGGCAACCCGAAGACGCTGCCCGGCTCGGAGAGCCCGGCCCGCTACAACCTGCCGGTGGGCGCCAACATCACCGTCAACGACGGCGACTCGATCGAAGCCGGCGAGGTGATCGCCCGCATCCCGCGCGAGACCACCAAGACCAAGGACATCACCGGCGGTCTGCCGCGCGTGGCCGAGCTGTTCGAAGCCCGCAAGCCCAAGGAGCACGCCGTCATCAGCGAGATCGAGGGCGTGGTCAGCTTCGGCAAGGACACCAAGGGCAAGCGCAAGGTGGTGGTCACGCCCGAGATCGACGGCAAGATGCGAACCGACCTGGCGAAGGAGTACCTGATCGCCAAGGGCAAGCACATCAACGTGCACGCCGGCGACCGCGTGAAGGCCGGCGATCCGCTGATGGACGGCGCCGCCAACCCGCACGACATCCTCAAGGTGCTGGGCGAGAAGGAGCTGGCCCGCTACATGGTGGACGAGGTGCAGGAGGTCTACCGGCTCCAGGGCGTGAAGATCAACGACAAGCACATCGAAACCATCGTCCGGCAGATGCTCCGCCGCGTGCGCGTCCAGGAAGTGGGCGACACCAACTTCCTCGTCGACGAGCAGGTGGAGAAGCAGGTGTTCGACGAGGAGAACGCCAGGGTGACGGCGGCGGGAGGCAAGCCCGCGGTGGGCGAGCCGCTGCTGCTCGGCATCACCAAGGCCTCGCTGTCGACGGAGTCGTTCATCTCCGCCTCCTCGTTCCAGGAGACCACCAAGGTGCTGACCGAGGCGGCGATCTCCGGGCGCGTCGACTACCTGCGCGGTCTCAAGGAGAACGTCATCATGGGCCGCCTGATCCCCGCGGGCACCGGGCTCACCGCGTACAAGCACCTCGACATCGAGGTGGAGACGCCGGTGGACGAGGTGGAGGCGGCGGAAGAGGCGCTCGCGATCGCCTCGGGCGCGGAGACCGCGCCACAGGTGATGGCGGCCGCGGAAGACTAGCCGCAGACCGGCAGGAGAAGCACGGGCGGCAGCGGGGCTCAGAACCCCGCTGCCGCGGCCGTTTCCGGGTTCAGTTTCCTCGGGAAAGGGCCTGCTGGATCCACCGCTTTCCGCGGGCGCCCGGCTCGCCTTCCGAGGGAATCCGGGCATAGATCTTGTTCACGACGCGGTTGCGAAGCCGCCGGGTAGCGACCGCCGCCCGCAGCGCGCGGTCGCTCAGGATCGCGTGGCGGTAGATCTCGGCGAACAGCAGGCCGTAGGGCTCGAAGGCGCTCAGCTTCATCGTCATCTCCGCGGCGGACCTGATCTTGGGGGAGTGCAATGCTAGTGCCTGAGGCCAGGCCGCGCCGCATCGATCCGCGGAAGAAGCCTAAATGAGGAGACCAGTGGGGGATTCGGGCCAGCGGCCGAACGGACGGGCGCCCGCAGTCAGCTACCAAATTGTCACCGAACGCGTGCAGCACGACATCTCCGTCGGAGCCCGAGGAGCGCGAGTTGCACTTCTGCAGCCTTGCGAGAACACGCCCTGAGGTACGCCCTTTGGAGGCCTTGCAGTCGGCGGATGGGCCCAGTAAGACGCGGGCCCCGGTGCGCGACGAAGGGTACAACGGAGAGGCTGTTTCCGCGCCGAGCGAACGAGGCAAGGCCGAGGATCCGCTCCGGGTCGCCTTCGATGCCGCCGAGATCGGCGCTTGGACCTGGCACATCGGTTCCGGGCGCGTCGAATGGACGTCCAGGACGTACCAGCTGTTCGGATTCGAGCCCGGCGCGGTCGTGCCCTCGTACGACCTTTTCCTGCGGCGCGTCCATTCCTCCGATCGGGCGATGGTCATCGAGTGGCTCACCCACGCGACCCGGCAGGGCGGACGCACGGCGCTCGAATTCCGGATCGAGCGGCCGGACGGCAGCATCCGCCGGCTCCGGTCCGCCGGCCGCGCGATGCCGGGCGACGACAGGGAGGTCGCGCGCATGGCGGGCATCGTCGAGGATGTGACCGACCAGCAGCAGCGCCGCCCCCTCATTCCCGCCGGGGCGGTGTCCTCTCCGACGAGCGCGTCGTTCTCCGCCCGCCAGGTGGCCCACATCCTCGGGATCGCGGAGGCCAGCGTGAAGCGCCTCGCCGAGGCAGGCCAGCTCAAGCTGCTGCGCTCCACCCGCAAGAACAGCCGGCGATTCGCGCCCGGAGAGGTCATCGAGTACCTCCGGAGAGACTCCTCGGAGGCGGCCAGCTTCGAAGCCGCTGCCGCTGCGCAGGACATGAGCGGCTGCCTCATGTACCTCATGCAGCAGCTCCTGGAGGGAACGACCGTCGAGACGCTGCTGGATGCGCAGGTGAGGCCGGCGGCTGACGCCGGCCCCGGGCCGTTCTTGACCGGCTTGCTGTTGCGCTTGCCGTTCATCGTGCCGGGCGCGCGCCGGACTGCGTTCCCCGCCCTGTTGGCGCAAGTCGGCGCTGCGAAGGGTCTGGACGCGGAGCTGATCGCATCTCTGCTCCAGGCACATGGGCACGAGATCCTGCGGCCGGCAGGCGCCGTCGACCCCGGGCAGCTCGCGGAGCTTGCCGAGCGGGTCCGGGCGCGGCTGCTCGTGCTTGCCATCGGCAGCGCCCCCGCCGAAGTCCAGGCCAGCGGGATCTCGACCGCCGCCGCCATCGCCGCGGGCCGGCATCGGAGCACCACCGTATGCGTGTGGTGCGACGACCAGCTCCGCGTCCCCCGCGGTGTCCTCCGGTTCCGCTCGATGCAGGAGCTGGGGTCCGCGCTGCGCTGCTTCTGACCCCGAATCAGTCTTCGTGGTCTCCTTCGCCGTCGTCGTCCCCATCGCCGCCCTGGCTCCGCGAGTAGTCGAGCCAGAAACCCTTGACCGGGCGCTGCTTCACGCCGCGCTTCGACCAGTCACAGACGCCGCTCGGGAAGATCGCCTGGAGCCGCGCCTTCTGCGACGCGCTGAAGCTCACCGCGTAATCGCTGGAATCGATCCGCTTCAGCCGGCACTTGAGCACGTCACCCGCGAGCGTTCCGCCTGCTTCGATCCGCACCGTCGAGTAGATCGGAAACAGCGAGTTGCACACGCTGGGTCCGGTGCGCGTGAAGGTCTCGTCGTGCCGGGTGCCATTCGTCTCCCAGCACGCGTCCTTCACCAGGCCGGCTTGTTGCGGATCACCTTGGCGGCGTACGAGTCGCGAGTCGCGTCGGCGCTGATCTTCTCCAGCCATTCGTTGTGGGCGCGCAACGCCAGCTGCGCGATGTTGACTCCCGCCGCGCCGAGGCGCGGAGTCAGCCAGTTCACTTCGTTGGCGGTTGTCCCGTTCGCCTTGTTCAGCCGCTCGAGCTTGGCGAACGTCCGGATCCGGGTGTGGATGTCGATCACCTCGTCGGTGTAGTTGCGCGTGTCGATGATCGGAAGCGTCAGGTTCTGCCCCGACGTCACCACACCGTTGCCGTAGGCGATCTCGAGACCCCGGAGGTTCGCCGCCGTGCGATCGGGGCGCTGTTGCCGTCGACGTCGATCCCGCCGATCTTTTCGTTGAGGTCCAGGAACTCGTCCGGCGTGATCTGGCCCCTGTTCAGCGCATTGAGCCCGTACTGCACGCCCACGTTGTCAAAAACGGTCCTCGCGAAACCCGTGTGGGAGTCGAAGCCGAAGACGTTGATCATTCCGGATCGCCAGCCGCGCGTGCCGCGACGGTCGCGAGCGGATCGTCGCCGCCGTGAGGACGTTGTCGCCGTCGTTGAGCCCGCTCACCAACCCGACGAGCGCATCGCCGGTGGAGTCCGGCAGGAACGCGCCGGTGACGGTGGCGCCGTTCATCCGCACCTCCAGGTCGGAGAGCGCGACGCTCCGGGGAACGTCAATTCGGACGAGGACGTCCCCTCCGCTGACAAGGTCGGCCCTGGTCGAGACCGTGGCGATGGAGAGATCGTCGGCAGACCGCCGATCCGCAAGAGCGGCAGTCCCGAGGAGCAAGAGACCGGCTGCAAGACTCGCCGACAGGAACCGGTCCTCATTGCGTGAGCGCAGACGGAGCATCTTCACTTCTCCTTCGTCCCTCTCGGGGCGCGGCTTCCAGGGCAAGCAGGGCCTACCAAGTGGTCGGAGAGAAAGCCGCGCCGCGCCACGGATCGGAAGACCTACGGCGCGATGTCGACCACCTGTCCTGCGGATCGGCGCTGGAGCACCCTGAACTGCACGCGACGGTTCTTTTCACGGCCCTGCCGCGTTGCGTTGCTCGCGATCGGCGCGGAAGGCCCGAAGCCACGCGCCACCAGCCGCTCCGCATGAACGCCGCGCTTGATCAGGGCGCCGACCACCGTCTCCGCGCGCGCCTGCGAGAGAGCCAGGTTCAGCGATGCCCCGCCGCGATCGTCCGTGTGTCCCTCTACCTGCACGCGCACCAGCTCCGGGTGGGACTTGAGGACGCTCGCGACCTGGTCCAGGAGCCGCTTGGATCGCGCCTCGAGCCGGGCCTTGCCCGGCGAAAAGTAGACCTTGTCGAGCAGGTCGATCCGGTCCTCGCGCAGGATCACGATCTGCCTGCGCGTGCGCGGGCATCCGTGGTTGTCGGCCGGCCCTTTCTCCCGCGGGCAGTTGTCCAACCTGTCCGGCACGCCGTCCCCGTCCGAATCGCGCGCGTCCTCTTCGGCCAGCGCCTTGGCGCGACCCAGCGCGTCGGCTTCGGAGGCCTCGAGAAGATCGCGAGCTTCCATCCGCACCGCGGCTTCCCGCGCGGCCAGCTCCGATTCGGCGAGCAGCCGTGGCAGGCGCGCCGCGAGCTCGGCGTTCTCGCGCGCGGCACGCTCCTTGGCGATCTGCGCGACCAGCTCCTCCAGGCCAGGCTCGGGCCCCTGCCGCTTCGGAGGCTTGCAGAGCAGGGGAGCGTAGCGGACGGCGAGAGCGCCGCGGAGCGAGGGCGCCCCGAGGCCGTCGTCGAGGCGGG